>CAVQNJ010000023.1:0-97292 GCA_963713845.1 uncultured Alphaproteobacteria bacterium | reverse complement strand
GCTGGGGACCTGGATTCGAACCAAGATTAACGGAGTCAGAGTCCGCTGTTCTACCGTTGAACTATCCCCCAACGCGTCGCTGAAGGCATACACGTGGCGCAGGTGACTTAGAGAGCGCGGCGGGAACTGTCAACCGTTCGGCTGACCCGAGAAGACCCCGCGGCGGCGCCCTCTTGCGGGCCGGTTCGCATTCCTGCATGTAAGGCTTTTGATGTGGAAAATGTCGCGCTCAAAATAAAATGCGACAATGCATCCATCGCGGGAGCATGATCTTGGCAGGAACAGATCACCCCGCCCATGCGGGTCCGGTCTTCAGGAGGCGGCTGCCGGGCCCGTGCAGGCGCGGCCAGCGGTTGCGGCCGGGGTCGGTGACGCCCGCCAGGCGCCTCCCGCGCACGCCAGCGGACACACCTATGCGGCGCTCGACCTGGGCACGAATAATTGTCGGCTGCTCATCGCCCGACCCGAACGCCGGCCACGCCGGCGCAATTCGGATTTTTTGCGCGTCGTCGACGCATTCTCCCGGATCGTGCGTCTTGGCGAAGGCCTCGGCCGGGCCGGCCGCATCAGCGAAGCCGCGATTGAACGGACCATCGACGCGCTGGAAATCTGTCGGGATAAAATGGAGGCGCGCGGCGTCACCCGCGCGCGGCTCGTCGCGACGCAGGCCTGCCGCGGCGCCGCCAACGGCGAGGAATTCGTCGAACGGGTTCGCGCGCGCACCGGTCTCGAACTCGACGTCATCGACCGCGAAACCGAGGCGCGCTTCGCAGCGCGCGGCTGCGGATCGCTCGCCGATCCCCACGCCGCCAGCGTCCTTCTCTTCGACATCGGCGGCGGCTCGACCGAGCTCGTCTGGCTGACGCAATCGGCGCAGGCGCGCGAGAATCGCGACATGCACCGCTGGACGTCCCTCGAATTGGGCGTGGTGACGCTCGCCGAACACTTCGGCGGCCGCATCGTCGACGCGCAGACCTTTGCGGCGATGAAACGCCATGCGCTTGAGTCAATTGGCAAGTTCGTCGTGGAGACGGCCGAGGTGCGCCGCTGCGCGCGATTCCACCTGCTCGGCACATCCGGCACGGTGACCACCCTTGCGGGCGTTCATCTCGGGCTCGAGCGCTACGACCGCTGGCGAGTCGACGGGCTCTGGATGACGGACGCCGAAGCCACGCGCGCGGTCGACCGTCTGCGCGGCATGGATTTCGAGGCGCGGGTCGCCAACGGCTGCATCGGCCCGCAACGCGCCGATCTCGTTCTCGCCGGTTGCGCAATCTTCGACGCGATCCGCGAGACCTTCCCGGCCACCCGCACCCGTATCGCGGATCGCGGCCTGCGCGAAGGCATGCTCCTCGAACTGATGGAGGCCGACGGGGTCCTCAACGGACTGGTTTGAGACCATTGCCGCTCGACGGCCCAGGGCGCAACCGGCACAATGCGCCGAACATGATTCGTGGGAGTTTCATGCCCGAGGACAAGCGCCCGCTCCAATGACCGACGAATTGCATGAACCCCTTGGGAGCGACGCTCCCCGCACTGCGCCGACCAACGGGCGCGGGCGGGGCCGATTGCGGCGACCGCTCGTCGCCCTCGCGGGGGGAATCGCGGCGGCGAGCCTGGCCGCGCTTTATTTCGCCCCGCGCGATCCTTTCGGCGGCGAGCCCTACGCCGTCGCCAGGATCGAGCCGCCCAAGCCCGCTGAGCCGCCCCCTGTCCTCGCCCCGGCCCCGCCGCAGCAGGCCGCCGCCGAGCCGGGCCAGGCGTCCGAAGAATTCGGGCGCAGCCGAGATCGAGCGCCTCTCGGGCGTGAAAGTCACGCGGCGCGGCGGCGAAGGGGCGACCGCCCGGATCATTCGCGTCGAGCCCGCCTCTGGCGTGCGCCTGACGCCCGCGCCCGACCGCCGGGTCGTCGAAAAAGGTCGCTATGGCCTGCTGCCGAAGATCGGCGCAGAGGGCGCCCGCCCGATGGACGTCTATAGCCGCCCCTTCGTCACGCCGACGACGATCAAGGCCGACGCGCCGCGCATCGCGCTCGTCGTCGGCGGCGTCGGCCTCAATCCGCTGTCGTCGCTTGAGGCGATCGATCAGTTGCCCGAAGGCGTCACCCTCGCCTTCGCGCCCTATGGCGCGGATATTGACCGGCTGGCGGCGCAGGCCCGCGCGCGGGGTCATGAAGCGCTCTTGCAGGCGCCCATGGAGCCGTTCGATTACCCGCAAAACAATCCCGGGCCGCACACGCTCGTCACGGGCGCGCAGGACGGGGGAGTCGACGATCTGCAATGGCTGATGAGCCGCTTCGCCGGTTACGCCGGCGTGATGAATTACATGGGCGGCAAATTCACCGCGGATGAAACCGCAATGTATGGCGCATTGAGCGAAATTTCGCAGCGCGGCCTTTTCTTCCTCGACGACGGCGCCGCCCCGCAGTCGGTCGCCGACGCCGTCGCCACGAAGCTCTCCCTGCCTCACGCCAGGGTCGACGTCATCCTCGACCAGCGCGCGACGCCGCAATCGCTCGACGCCGCACTGTCGCAGCTCGAGGCAACCGCCCGGCAGAAGGGCGTCGCCATCGGCTTCTTCAACGCGACCTCGACGGCCATCGCGCGCGTCGCGCGTTTCGCGCGCGACCTCGAACGACGCGGCGTTGCGCTCGCGCCCGTCTCGGCGGCGCTCGCGCCGCGCAACTCGGGCGTCGCGGCCGAGGCGGCGCGCAAATGAGCGCGGGGGGATGCTATCGCCCCTGCGTCGGGGTCGTGCTCTTCAATGCGCAGGGCCTTGTCTTTATCGGCCATCGGAGAGCGAAAGGCCCTTTCGATCAGGTCGCCGAACCGCATATGTGGCAGATGCCGCAAGGCGGCATCGACGACGGCGAGACTCCCTACGACGCTGCGCTGCGCGAACTTCACGAAGAGACGAATGTGACGCGCGTCGATTTTCTCGCCGAAGCGCCGACCTGGCTCTCCTACGACCTGCCGCCGGAGGCGAATAAGCGCTGGAGCGGCAAATATATCGGCCAGACCCAGCGGTGGTTTGCGCTGCGCTTTCTTGGCGAGGACGATGAAATTGACATCCACGCGCCGGGCGGCGGCAAGCACAAGCCGGAATTCGACGCCTGGCGCTGGGAGAAGCTGGCCAGGCTTCCCGATCTGATCGTGCCGTTCAAGCGGCAAGTCTATCTGGAGGTGGTGGAGGCTTTCGCGCCCTTTGCGGCGCCCTGACGCAAGGCCGACCGCCGATATTTGGCCTCAGGCCTGCCGCAGGAGACGCGCGGCGAAAAAACCGTCTATGCCCGCCAATCGCGGCTCCAGATTTGGCCACATGCTGGGTAACGTGCGCAAATCGCCTTCGCGATTGATAAATTCCGCCGGCACGCCATCCGCCGCCGTCACCGGCTCACGCCGGAAGTCGGGGTTGCGGCGCAAAAACGCGGCGATCTGCTGCTCGCCCTCCTCGGGTTCGAGCGAACATGTGCAATAGACGATGCGTCCGCCAGCTTTCGTCAGCAATGCGGCGCGCGCGAGCATTTTCGCCTGCAAGGCGGCGAGCGCGTCGATGTCGCCCGGCTTTTTCGTCCAGGGCACGTCGGGGTGCCGGCGCGCCGTGCCCGTCGCGGAACATGGCGCGTCGACGAGGATCGCGTCGAAGGGCTGCGCCTGATAGCCGGTGGCGTCGCCGACCGCGACATGGGCGCGCAAGCCAAGGCGCGAGAGATTGGCCGCGAGCAATTTCAATCGCTCGGCCGAGCGATCGAGCGCCACGACATTCGCGCGCGCGAGCGCGAGCTGCGCCGTCTTGCCCCCGGGCGCCGCGCACATGTCGAGCACGCGCTCGTCGGGCTTGGCGGCGAGCAATCGCGCGGGCAGCGCGGCGGCGGCGTCCTGGACCCACCATTCGCCCTCGGCGTAGCCGGGGAGCTCCGCAATGGGCGCGCGGTTTCTCAACCGGACGGAGCCGGTCGGCAGAACCACGCCGTCGATGCGTTCAGCCCAGGATTCAGAGTCGGAGGCGACCGACAGATCGAGCGGCGGCTCCAGCATATGCATGGCGCTGATGGCGCGGGCGGCCGCGTCTCCATAGGTCTTGCGCCAGCGCTGGGCGAGCCACGGCGGGGTGTCAAACTCCCCGCTCGCCGCGAGCGCGAGAAATTCGTCGCGGCGGCGCAGGAGAGTGCGCAGCGCGCCGTTGACAAGGCTCGCGAAGGCGCTGGTCTTGGGTTCGAGGCGCGTCGATCGGACCGCGAGGTCGACGGCGGCGTGATCGGCCGCGTCCAGAAAGAGGAGCTGCGCGGCGGCTGCAATCAAGGTGTATTCGAGCCGCCCCGCCTGCCGCGGCAGGCCCTTTTCCAGGAGTTCGCTCAATACGTGACGTATAACCCCCAGACGTCGGAGCGAGACTGTGGCGATGGAACGGGCGAGCGCGACGTCGCGGGGCTCGAGCCCGCTCAGTCGATTAGGCACGGCCTGCGGAGAGAAACATTCATCAAGCCGATGGCCGCCCTGAACGACATCGGCAATAATGGCCGCCGCTGCGAGCCGCGCCGGCAGCCCTGGGATCCTCGCCGCTTCAGCCTCGCGCGCCGCTTCCGCCGGGACGAAGCCTTGCCGAGTCGCCTGACGTGCTTGCTTCGGCCGCCCGACGAATGATTTACTATCGCTCAAACGGCCTCTCCTGCCCCATGTTGCGAATCATACCACAAGGGGCCGAAGAAAGCTGCGGTAAGAAATGATCGAGCCCAAGACCGATAAGCCCGCGCAAGCGCTTGAAATAAAAGCGCCTCTCTCTGCCCAGGCACAGCGGGCCCTCGCCGAGGCGCAGGCGCGCCGAGAGGCCATGCGGCGCCAACCGCCTCCTGAGGAGCGCGGCGGTCGCGGCGGCCTCGATCCAGCCCGCTATGGCGACTGGGAGGTGAAAGGCCTCGCGAGCGACTTCTGACGCGGTTCAGCCCACGCCCTGAGCCCGCAAGAAAGCGACGGCGCGGCCCCAGGCGTCATGGGCCTCCCTTTGCCGATAACTCGGTCTGTAATCAGCGAAGAACCCATGCGGCGCGTGATCGTAGACGATGACGTCGGCAGGCGCCTGCGCCGCGGCGAGGCGCGCTTTCATGCGGTCGACGAGGTCGAGAGGTATGCTCGGATCGTCGCCGCCATAGAGCGCGAGCGTCGGCGCCTTGAGGGCGTCGGCGACGTCGATCGGCCAATGCGGCTGTTGTGGCGTGCGCGGCCCGTCGAGTCGGCCATACCAGGGGATGCAGGCCGCAAGCGACGGGTTATGCGCCGCGTAGAGCCAGGCGATGCGGCCGCCCCAGCAAAAGCCGGTGACGGCGGCGCGCGACGCGTCCCCGCCTTTGGCCACGGCAAAAGCGAGCGCCTCGTCGAAGACACCCATCGTCTCGACGTCGGGAACCGTCGCGACGATGGCGCGGATCGCGTCAATGTCCGGCGCGGTCATGGGGTCGCCGTAGCGAATGAGATAATCGGGCGCCACCGCGAAAAGGCCGAGTTTGGCGAAACGGCGCGTCACGTCCCGAATGTGTTCGTGCAACCCGAAGATCTCTTGGGCCACGAGGATAATGGGTAGATGCCCCCCTCGCTCTGGCCGCGCGTAATAGGCCGGCGCTCCGCCTCGCAGCGACGCCATGCCCGTCTCGAGGCCCTCGGCGCTTGTGCGGATGACATGGATGGACGGCGCGCCGGCCGCGGCGGCGAATCCAGGGTCGTTCGTGTTGGTCATCGAGCTTCTCGGTCCCGCCGGCGCCTCTATTGGCGCAACTTGCGCGCAGCCGCACACGGCCGCAAGCGTCAGAGCGGGATTTTTTGCAGCGCGAAACTTAGCCTTCTCATCGGCGAGAAAAGGGCGTATATCGCCGCGCCGGCGGCGAAAAACCTTTTGCGCCGGAGAGGGCCTAACCCTTGTCTGCCCGCAACTTCCCGTTCGCGCCGCAACTCGCCCCTTACGCGCCGCGCCGCGCGTCGAACCGCTTCCGCGAAAGGAACGCCGCATGACGCAGCAATCGGGCGCAGAGCCGCAGACCGCCGGGCCGGCTGCGGGTCATGGCGAAGAGCACGCCAAGGGCGGAATCTTCGGCCTCGTGGTCGGCTCCATCGGCGTCGTCTACGGCGACATTGGCACCAGCCCGCTTTATGCGTTGCGCGAATCTGTCTCGCACACGGTCAAAGCCGACCTCCTCACCGAGGATGCGGTCATCGGAGCCCTGTCCCTCCTTATCTTCGCGCTGATTTTCACCGTGACCATCAAATACGTCGTGTTCTTCATGCGCGCCGACAACCGTGGCGAGGGCGGGACGCTTTCCCTGATGGCGCTGGCTCAATCCGCCATCGGCGGGCGATCGATTTATGTCTTCCTCCTTGGCGTCGCCGGCGCGGCGCTGTTTTCGGGCGACGCGATCATCACACCGGCAATCTCGGTGATGTCCGCCATCGAGGGACTCGAGCTCGTCACCCACCGATTCAGCGAATTTGTAATGCCGGCGACGATTTTCATTCTCGTCACGCTGTTTTGGGTTCAAAGCCACGGCACGGCGCGCGTCGCGGCCTTTTTCGGCCCGGTCATGATCCTCTTCTTCATCGTTATTGCGATCCTCGGCGCCATGCATATTCCAGACGCGCCGCAAGTCCTGACGGCGTTCAATCCGGTTGTCGGCGTCGATTTTCTTCTCCATCACGGCTGGCTCGGCTTCAGCGTGCTTGGTTCAGTCTTTCTGGGCGTCACCGGCGCAGAGGCCCTCTATGCCGACATGGGCCATTTCGGACGCAAGCCCATCCGCGTCGCCTGGATGACCTTCATCCTGCCCGCCCTGCTCCTCAATTATCTCGGACAGGGCGCGCTGATCCTCTCGCGGCCGGAGGCGATCGACAATCCGTTTTTCCTGCTCGCGCCGGAATGGCTGGTGCTGCCGCTCGTCGTCCTTTCGACGATCGCGACCGTCATCGCGAGCCAGGCGGTGATCACCGGCGCCTTTTCGATCGTTCGCCAGGCGATCCAGCTTGGTCTGCTCCCGCGGCTCGAAATCACGCATACCTCGGCCAGCCAGGAGGGGCAGATCTACATCGGCCGCGTCAATCGCCTTCTGCTCGTTGGCGTCCTTCTGCTTGTCGTCGCCTTCCGCAGCTCATCCGCGCTCGCCTCGGCCTATGGCATCGCGGTGACCGGCACGATGGTCGTCACCACCGCCCTCGCCTTCGTTGTCGTCTGGCGGAAATGGGGCTGGCCGCTCTGGTTGTCGGTGATCGTCGTCGCGGCCTTTCTCGCGGTCGATCTGACGTTCCTCGCCGCCAATCTGATGAAAGTCGTCGAAGGCGGCTGGGTTCCGCTCGCGCTCGGCGCCTGCTCCATGATCGTGATGTGGACATGGGTGCGCGGCACGCGTCTTCTTGCCGAGAAGACGCACCGCGACTCCATCCCGATCGCACAGCTTATCGCCATGCTCCAGAAATCGAAGCCGACGCGGGTGCCCGGCACGGCAGTATTTCTGACCAGCGACCCCAAAGTCGCGCCAACCGCGCTGATGCACAACATCAAGCACAACAAGGTTCTGCACGAACGCGTGCTGATCATTTGCGTGCGAACGGAGGACAGGCCCCGCGTCGCGCGCGAGAAGCGCTTCGAGATCGACAAGCTCTCGGACGATTTCTACAGCGCGACGCTGCATTACGGCTTCATGGAGAGTCCGCGGGTTCCGGCGGCCCTCGCTTTGATGCGCAAGGCGGGGTTCAAATATGATATCATGACCACAAGCTTCTTCCTCGGGCGCCGCTCGATCAAGGAAAGCCCCACCTCCGAAATGCCCGCATGGCAGGACAAGCTTTATGTCGCCCTCACCAAGCAGTCCGCCAACGCGACGGACTTCTTCTCCATCCCGTCGGATCGCGTGGTCGAGCTCGGGGCGCAGGTGACGATCTGAGGCGCCCGAAAGGGGTGGACGGAAGCCGGGCCAGGGACTAAGCCTGCGGCTCAAAACAAGGCGGCAAGCCGGGGGTCCGGGAACAGCCGTTCAACTCGAAAGACCTCAAACTCTTATGGCCACCCGTATCGATGACCGTTTCAAAGCCCTCGCGGCCGAGGGTCGCGCCGCCCTCGTGACCTTCGTGATGGCGGGAGACCCCGATCTCGAGACCTCTCTCGACATCGTCAAGGCGTTGCCGGCGGCCGGCGCCGACGTCATCGAAGTCGGCATGCCCTTCACCGATCCGATGGCCGACGGCCCGGCGATCCAGGCGGCGGGGCTGCGGGCGCTCAAAGCCGGCATGACGCTGAAGAAAACGCTGAAGCTCGTCGCCGATTTCCGCGCCAGCGGATGCGACGACGCCGATCGTCCTGATGGGCTATTACAATCCGATCTATGTCTATGGCGTCGATAGACTTTCTTCGCGACGCGACGGCCGCCGGGGTCGATGGGTTGATCGTCGTCGACCTGCCGCCCGAAGAAGATGAGGAGCTTTGCCTCCCCGCGCGCGCGGCGGGTCTCAATTTCATTCGCCTCGCGACGCCGACGACCGACGACAAGCGCCTGCCCAAGGTGCTCGAAAACACCTCCGGCTTCGTCTATTATGTCTCGCTGACGGGCATCACCGGCGCGGCGCTCGCCGATTTCGCTGGCGTGAGCGACGCCGTGCAGCGCATCAAGAGGCATACGAATCTGCCGATCGCGGTGGGGTTTGGCGTGAAAAACGCCGACAATGCGGCGCAGATCGCGCGCAACGCCGACGGCGTCGTGGTCGGTTCGGCGCTCGTCGAGGCGCTGAAAAAGTCGCTGGGCGAAGGCGACAAGGCGAGCGCGAGCAGCGTCGAGGCGGTGACGGCGCTGGTCGCGAGCCTTGCGGCGGGCGTGCGCGACGCACGCGGACGCGGTCGGCACGAGTCGCCGGCAGGCGCTCGTCTCCTGGCTCTGACAGAGGCTTTGGGTCATGAACTGGTATTCCAACGTCGTCCCGCCGAAGATCAAAGCGCTCATCAAGCGCGAGGCGCCCGAGAATCTCTGGGTGAAATGCCCCGAGAGCGGCCAGCTCGTCTTCCACAAGGACATCGAGGCCAATCTCTATGTCGTGCCGGGCTCCGGCTATCACATGCGCTGTCCCGTCGAGGCGCGGCTTGACGAGCTCTGTTCGACGATGGCGAGTTGCGAGCTGCTGCCGACGCCGGAGGCGCCGCTCGACCCGTTGAAATTTCGCGACATCAAGCGCTATGTCGACAAGCTCAAGGAATATCGCGTCAAGACCGGCGCGCCCGACGCCGTGACCCTCGCCACTGGCAGGCTGCGACGGCATCGCCCGTCACCGTCGCCGTGCAGGATTTCGATTTTCTTGGGCGGTTCGCTCGGCATGGCCGCGGGCGAGGCGATCGTCGCCGGCGCGAACCATGCGCTCGAGCAAGCGCACGCCCTTCATCATCTTCACGGCCTCCGGCGGCGCGCGCATGCAGGAGGGCATGTTCTCGCTGATGCAGATGCCGCGCACGACGATCGCGGTGCAGCGGCTGCGCGAGGCGCGCCTGCCCTATATCGTCGTGCTGACCAATCCGACGACGGGCGGCGTCACCGCTTCCTACGCCATGCTCGGCGACGTTCAGATCGCGGAGCCCGGCGCGATCATCGGATTCGCGGGCGCGCGCGTCATCGAGCAGACCATCCGCGAGAAGCTGCCCGAGGGTTTCCAGCGCGCGGAATATCTGCGAGACCACGGCATGGTCGACATGGTCGTGCCGCGCCAGCGAGATGCGCGAAACGCTGGCGCGCTTGTGCGGCGCTTCTGACCAAGTCGCCGCGCCGCGCCGTCGGCAGCCTGAGACGGAAGGCGCGCCGCAATGGATCAGCATGATGCGATCCTGTCGCGACTGCTCGGGCTACATCCCAAGAAGATCGATCTCTCGCTCGGGCGCATCGAACGCCTGCTCGACGCGCTCGGCCGGCCCGACCTGCGCCTGCCGCCGACCATTCATGTCGCCGGCACCAACGGCAAAGGCTCGACCATCGCCTTTCTGCGCGCGATGCTGGAGGCGGCGGGCGCAGCGCGTTCATGTCTACACGTCGCCGCATCTCATGCGCTTCAACGAGCGCATCCGCCTCGCTGCGCAGGGCGGCGGCAAGCTTGTCGACGACGCGCGCGCTCGACGCGGCGCTCGAGCTCTGCGAACGCGGCCAATGGCGGCGCAGCCGATCACCTTTTTCGAGATCACGACGGCCGCGGCCTTTCACGCTTTTCGCCGAGACGCCCGCCGATTGGCTGCTGCTCGAGACCGGACTCGGCGGCCGCTACGACGCGACCAACGTGTCGCGCGTCCGAAGGCGACGATCGTCACTTCGGTCTCGCTCGACCATCACGGAGTTCCTGGGCGATACGGTCGAAAAAATCGCCTACGAGAAGGCCGGCATTTTCAAGCGCGGCGCCCCGGCGATCATCGGCTTCCAGTCGGACGCGGCGCGCGGGTGCTCGAGCGCGAAGCGCGGCGCGTCGGCGCGCCGCTGTCATCGCCGGGGCGCGATTTCCACATCCGCGAGGAAAATGGCCGCCTCGTCTTCGAGGACGAGCGCGGCCTGCTCGATCTGCCGCTGCCGCGCCTGCCGGGACGCCATCAGCATCGAGAACGCCGCGGGCGCCATCGCCGCGTTGCGCGCGGTCGCGCCGAGATCTGCCGCCGCGCGCCATCGAGAGCCGGCCTGACCCGGGCCGAATGGCCGGCCCGGCTCCAGCATCTTGTCGCGCGGGCGGATCGTCGATCTCGCACCCCCGAGCGCCGAGATCTGGCTCGACGGCGGCCATAATGAGGATGGCGGGCGCGTCGCTCGCCGAGGCCATGGCCGAATTTCGAGGATCGCGCGCCGCGCCCGCTCGTGCTCGATCTGCGGCGCACAAACGACGAAGGACGTGCGCGCCTTGCTGCGCTGCTTCGCCGGCCTCGCGCGCGAGGTTGTCGCCGTGCCGGTCGAAGGCGAGCATAAGAGCTGGCCGCCCGAGGAGGTGGCGTCGATCGCCCGGGCCGAGGGCATCCCCGAGGCGGCCGCCGCCGCCAATGTCGAGGAGGCGCTCAAGCTGCTTGCGGCGCGCCGCCTCGCTCCTGCGCCCCGCGTGCTCATTGCTGGCTCTCTTTACCTCGCCGCGGCCGTGCTGGCGGCGAATGGGTCGCTGATCGAGTAGCGGCGCTTCAAACGTCGCGAAATCGTGTATAGCGGGGCCAATCGACCCCATCCAAGGGCCGCCCCTTCTCCGGGACGGCGACGCTCTGGAGCCCAAGCGCATGACCTTGATGTTGGCAAGCGTCCTGTCGCGAGAAGAGGCGGAAATCGCCCTCGCTTATGGCGCCGACATCATCGACTGCAAGGATCCGGCGCGCGGCGCGCTCGGCCCGCTCCCCTTGCCGCAGGTCGCCGATATCGTCGCGGCCGTGAATGGCCGCCGTCCGGTGAGCGCGGTCGTCGAATTGCCCCATGACGTCGCCTACGCGCGTCGCGCCTTTGAAGACGCGATCAGGACAGGCGTCCATTACGTCAAATTCGCGCTTCCCGCGACGCCCGACGCCGATGAGATCATTGCCGCGCTCGCGCCTTTCGCGGAGAAAGTGAAACTTGTCGGCGTCTTCTTCGCCGATCTGCGTCCCGACTTTGCCCGCCTGCCCGCGCTCGCCAGCTCGGGCTTCCACGGCGCCATGCTCGACACGGCGAACAAAAGCAATGGTCGGCTCATCGACATGATGCCGGTGGGGGCGCTCTCGGACTTCACCTCCCGATGCCGTGAACTGCGCCTCGCTGCGGGTCTTGCCGGCGCGCTGGAGCCGCCCGACGTGCCGCGCCTTCTCGTGACGGGGGCCGACGTGCTGGGATTTCGCGGCGCGCTCTGCGCTCATGGCGACCGCCGGGGGGCGCTCAACGCCGCAGCCACGTCGCTCATTCGCGACCTCATTCCGACGCGTCGCGACAAAATCGAAGAGATGGCGGCCGAATGGGGCCTTATCGCCCGCGGCTTCATCGAGCCGCCCGGAGCCAACGACACCGATTGCGTGTTTCTCCACGATTACGTCGTGCCGGTGGAAGTCGGCGCCTATGCGCATGAACATGGGCACACGCAACGTGTGCGTTTCAATGTCGAGGCGGAAGTCACGCGCATTGAAACGTCGGACGACATGCGCGCGGTGTTCTCCTATGACGTCATCATGGACGCGATCAAGATGATCCTTGCGGGGGGGCACATCGCGCTTGTCGAGACCATCGCCGAGCGACTGGCGGAAACCGTGCTCTTGCATGAGCGCGTGCGTGCGGTGACGGTGCAGGTGGAGAAACTCGACGTCGCGCCCGGCGCCGTCGGCGTCAAGATTTTCCGCGAGCGCCATGCTGGACCGCGCCAGGCCGGACCGGGCCGCGCCGTCGCGCCGGGCTGACGATGCAAGCGCCCAACTCCCGGCCGCTCCTCGTCGTCAAGATCGGCGGCAGTCTCCATGGCTCGCCCGATCTCAGGCGGCGCTGGATCGACGCGTTGCGCCGGTGGCCGCATCGCCTCACGCTGGTCGCGGGCGGCGGCCCATTTGCCGACGCCGTCCGCGCCGTGCAGTCAACGATGCGCTATTCCGATGAAGCGGCCCACGCCATGGCGACGCTCGCCATGGAGCAATATGCGCTGGCGCTCGCGAGCCTTCATGGCCTCACGCTCGCGGCATCGCGCGAAGAAATCGACGCGGCGCACGCTCACGGACGCATCGCCCTGTGGCGGGCCTCGCGCATGGTCTCGGCGGCCACGGAAATCCCGCCCGGCTGGGACGTCACCTCCGACAGCCTCGCGGCCTGGCTCGCGCGCGGGACCGGGGCGAGCGCTCTGCTCGTCGTCAAAAGCCGCGACGTCGACGCCGATTGCGCCTTGCAAGATATCGCCGCGGCGGGCGTCGTGGATGCGGCCTTCCCGCGTTTTATCGGGGCGACCCCGCTCTTCATCGCCGGCCCGCAAGCGCTCGCCGACGCCGGCGCCCTGCTCGCGGTCGGCGCCCCGCCCGGCGTCCGTGTCAAACCTGAAACACAGAAGATGGCTTCATGACAAAGAGGAAAGACGTCGTCGCCCCGCGCTGGGGGTGGGCGCTGACAGGCTCGGGACATTTTTTCACGGAATGTCTCGAGATGATCCGCTCGCTGGATCACTGCGATCTCTTTGTCAGCAAGGCGGCGGCTGAGGTCGTTCGCATGTACAAGCACGATCTCGATTTGCCGGAAACGATCCGCATCTTCAAGGACACGACCGCGAGCGCGGCGCCGGTCGGCAATTTTTATTACAATGTTTATCACACGCTCGTCGTGCCGCCGGCGACCTCCAACACGGTCGCCAAGGCCGTGGTTGGCATTTCCGATAATCTCGCGACCAATGTATTCGCTCAGGCGGGAAAATGCCGTCTGCCGACGATCGTCTTCGCCTGCGACACCGCGCCGGAACTCGAGACGCGCGCGCCCAAGGGCATGGTGATGGTTTATCCACGCAGGATCGACCTCGAGAACACAGACAAGCTGAAATCTTTCGAGGCCACGCAGGTCGTCGAGAGTCTCGCGGCGCTTCAGGAAGCGGTGGAGCGCCGGCGACGCGAACTCGCGCAACACGCCTGAAGGCGGGCCGACATGACCGAACGCCTGCTCTTCCTCACAGGCCATTTGGCCTATCCGCGCCTTGAGCGTGTGGTGGCGAGCTTTGGCGAGGACGCGCGCAATTGGCGCATCCACGACATCGGCGTGAAGGTCGCGGCGCTGATGACTCAGGAAATCATCCAGGCGCCTCCCCCGTCCCGTCGACGCCGACCGCGTGATTTTGCCCGGACGCTGTCGCGCGGATCTCGCGGCGCTGAAAGCTGACTTTGGCGTGGCTTTCGAGCGTGGCCCCGAGGAGATCGCCGATCTTCCCGCCTATCTCGGGCGCGGCGGCGGCGTGCCGGATCTTTCACGCTATGACATGCGCATTTTCGCGGAGATCGTCGATGCGTCGGTCATGAGCGTCGCAGCCGTCGTCGCGAAAGCGCAGACGTTGGCGCGGGCGGGCGCCGACGTCATAGATCTCGGCTGTCTGCCCGATACGCCATTCGCACATTTGGAGGAAGCGATCGTCGCGTTGCAGGCGGAAGGTTTGAAGGTCAGCGTCGACTTCGGCGAATGTCGCCGAACTCGCGCGCGCCGCCGCCGCCGGCGCCGACCATCTCCTGAGCCTCGACGAAGAGAGCCTGTCGATACTGCCCGATCATTCGCCGATCGTTCCGGTGCTCGTGCCCCGTCCGCATGGCGATCTCGGTTCGCTCCAGCGCGCCGCCGCGATCGCGCGCGCGCGGGGAGTCCATTTCATTCTCGATCCCATTCTCGATCCCATCCACTTCGGCTTCGCCGCGTCGATCGCGCGCTATGTCGAAACCCGCGCGCGCGAGCCCAAGGCCGAGATCATGATGGGCACGGGGAACCTCACCGAACTCACCGACGCAGACAGCGCAGGCGTCACCGCCGCCATGCTGGAAATTTGCTCGGAACTGGGCATCCGCAATCTGCTCACCGTGCAGGTCAGTCCGCACACGCGCCGCACGCTTCAAGAACATGACGCGGCGCGGCGCCTCATGTTCGCCGCGCGCGCCGATCGCGCTTTGCCCAAAGGCTACAGCGACGCCTTGCTGCAAGTTCACGATAAACGGCCCTATTCTGCGACCCCTCTCGAGATCGCGGAACTCGCGCGCGAGCTTCGGGACGCTAACTTCCGTATTGAGGCCGCCGAAGATGGACTGCATATTTACGCCAAGAATTTTCACCGCGTCGCGACGGACGCCATGTCGCTCTTCCCCGAGCTGAACGTCGCGACCGACGGCGCCCACGCCTTTTACCTGGGCGCCGAACTGATGAAAGCGGAGCTCGCCTTTAAGCTCGGCAAGAAGTATCGCCAGGACGAGCCGCTCGACTTTGGCGTCGCCATGGATCTCGACGAAGAAGACGCGACTTGGTTCAAGGAAATTGGCCACACCATGCGCAAGGCGGGCGAGGGAAAAGGCAATGCCTCTGATACATGAATGCGTGGTGACGACGCTCTCCGCCGATGGCCGCCCTCATGTCGCGCCCCTCGGCTTGATCGAAGAGGGCGAACACTGGATCGCGGCGCCCTTCCGTCCGTCGACGACTTTGTCCAACCTCGAAAGCAACGGGAAGCTGACGGCGAGCTTCACGGATGATGTGCGCATTTTCGCCAGCCTTGTCGGCGGCGCGCGAAGCTTCCCGCTCACCGCCGTGGAAGGGTGGCCGGCGCCGCGCCTTTCTGCGGCGCTCGCGCACGCGCAACTCGAAGTCGCGCGCGTCGATGAAGACGAGGTCCGGCCCCGTTTCCTCTGCCGTCTGCTGCGCGTCGAGTTCGCATCGTCCCTTTCTCGGCATGAACCGGGCGCGCGCCGCCGTGCTCGAAGCGGCAATTCTTGCGACCCGTCTCGATCGCCTGCCGCGCGACAAGATCGACGACGAAATCGCCTATCTCAAGATCGCGGTCGACAAAACGGCCGGCGCCGCCGAGCGCGAGGCCTGGAACGTGGTGCTCGATAAAATCGCAAAGCATGTCGAAAAGCGGTAAGCGTCCGGCGAGGCCTGACGTCAGCCCGGGAGCAGAGCCAGAGCGGCCGCGGGCGCGCAATTCGCCGCGGCGGCGCGTAAGTGCTCGGGCGCAGGGAACAGGGAGCCAACATCGACATAGTTCCGGCCCAGGGTCCGGGCGATGCGGTGGACGAGCGCCCGGCCGACGCCGGCGCCGACCACGGGCGCCATCGCCGCAACCGCGTCGCGGGACGCCAGCACGGCGATTTGATCGTCGATTGCGCGCATTTGCGCGCGGGCCAAATGATCCGCGAGAGCGCGCGCCTGCGTCGCGGAAAGATCGCCGCCATCGCGGCCCACCAGCCTCGCCAGGCGCGCCTGTGACGCGGCGAGGCTTTTGGGGCGCCCATCGGCGGTCGGCGACATGTCGGCGTCGGTATCGCCGTCGGGCAGATCGCCGAGCACGCGCCTGACGTCCGCCATGGACGCGAAAGCTTCATTGAGAAACGGCGTCCAGTGGCCATCGATTGGTGCGCGCGACGCATAGGCTTGCGGCGCGCCGCGAGAGAAGCCCGCATAGGCAAGTTCTCCGTGGATCAGACGCTCGGCGTCGGTTTCCCCGAGCGCCTCGACGCGGCCGGCGCGAAGCGGGACCAGGTCCGTTGTCGTCGACCCCATGTCGATCAGCAGCGCATCGCCGCAACGTCGCGCGACGAATTCGGCGCTCGCCCGCCAGTTGGCGGAGGCGATGCGGCCCGCTGCGCCGGCAACCTCGCCGCGCGGCACGAATCCCCGCGTCCCGGCGTAGAAATGGATATCCGTCCCACCAATCTCGCGGGCGGCGATGGCGGCGACCGAGACGACGCCGCGGGCGCGATCCTCGAAAGCGTCTGACAGCTCGGCGGTCATGGTGACGCGGTGACGCGTGGCGCTTCCAAGCTGCGCGAGCGCCTCGCGGATCGGCTGCTCGAGATGAGAAAGACCCTGATGCGGCGCGCAGGCGCGCTGAACGAGAGCGGTGAGTCGCCCGTTTTCCGCGCGCGCCGCCTTCACATGCGCGCCGCCTATGTCCCAGCCGATGATCGCCGTCATGGAGCAACAAGCATAAACGAAAAAGGGGAGCCTCGCGGCTCCCCTCGAAGGCGCGTATGGGCCGAAATCAGTTCGGGGCGAAGGGGTGCTTGGCCTCGTTGCGCTTGGCGACGACTTCCGACGCCTTCGGCTCGCCGCGCACGGCGCGCGCAATGGCTTCCTTCGTGGCCTGATAGTTGTAGTCCTGGATCTTCTTGTCGTCGTTGGCGTCCCAATGGATGAACACGCCGACCGAGATGAACAGATCGTCGGCTTCCGCGACCGGGATGATGCCCTCGGCCACCGAATCGGCGACGGCCTTGGCGACGCCATGCTGCGCCGGGCCAAACATCTGGACGGCCTGCTTCGCGCCCTTGATGGTGACCTTGTTGAACAGAATGGTGTTCGGCTTGCAAAGGAGGTTCGGCGCGATCACGGCCAGAAGGGTCGTGAAGCCGTCCTTGTTGTTGACCAGCGCATTCGCGAAAGCGAGCTCGGCGGCCGAGCCGCGCGGTCCGATGATCAGGTCGATATGCGCAACTTCGTTGCCTTCGCCGACGAGAGACTTCGCCGACCAGCAGCTTGTTGATCAAAGCCATTTGCGTTTTCCTTTCAAAAAATCATAGGCCCCGCCACAGACAGAGCGGGGATTTGGAAAGCCATGCGCGTTGTCGCGCCGGCTTTGAGGAACGCCGCAGAACGTCCGCGGCGACCTCAATCTTTTTCGCGCCTTCGGCCGACGCCTCAGACGAGTTTGCGCGCGAGGGCGAAAGCGTGACGGAAATCCAGGCAGAGCGGCTTGTCAGACGTCACCATCTGCTTGAAAAGGCCCGATTCGGTCCCGTATTTGACGTTGCCGATCGCAAGCGCGCCAATGCCCAGCGCGCCATGCTCGGAGATTGCCACGCCATTGTCGTGAAGGCCGCAGCCCTCGACGCCGAGCGGGGGCACGGCGTTCACGTCGGCGGCAATCAACAGGTTTTTGGCGGCTGAGAGATCCGCCTTGGAGAGGACCTGCACGCCGGCGCGCGCTGCGCAGAGTGCGATCTCGTGCTCAACCAGCAGCCTGCGCACCTGCTCGGGAGAGCTGCCGTCAGCGGGCGCAACCTTGATGCTGAAGCGCTTCGCCATCTCGTCGGCCTGTTTGGCGACGCGCTCGAGGCCGCTATAGCCGACGATCGTCACTTCAGCGCCTTCGAGCGCCGCAATGACCGCGGCGGAATAACCGACGACGCCGGTCGCGCCGTAAATGACGATCTTCGATCCCTTCAATTCGCGCTGCTTTTTGTCGCGAAGCACTTTTTCGGTGCTGGCCACCATGGCGCCCGCGGTGGTGAAGGAGCCGTAGGGATCGGCGAAAAGGGAAACCTCGAAAGGCTTGAGCAGCGCCTTTTGTGCGGCCTCCAGCATGTCGAGGGCGAGAACGGCGTCGCGGCCCGCGAAGAAAATGCCGGTCTTGAGGGCGGCGGAGGGCGCGCGGGAGAACATGGCGTCCTGCACCAGCGCTGTCACCTCGTCGAGCGTGACATTGGTGTAGGGGACGGCCGCGTCGTAGCCGGCGTCGAGCGCCATGTTCACGTCGAACGGGCTCATATGCTTCAACGTGCTGAGCATATGCAGAATTGCTTTGGCCATAGAAAATCCCCAACCTTTGTCGTTCTGGCGCGCCGCGGTCGGCAATGGACGGGCGCGACGGGAGGACAGGCTCCGGCTCTGTCGATCTGGATTTTTTCCGGGCAAAAAGAAATGGCGCCGACGCGCCTCGCCCCGCCCGGAGCGACGGAGAGGCTTAGAACCCAGAACGCCGCCAATGTCCAGAGGCGAATGCGACGCAGCGAAGGGCCCGCGCCGCCCCTGGCCAGGATGATCCGGCCATCGCGATTCCGGGCCGGTTGACGCTCGGCGGGCTTTGCACTTATAAGGCTCGCGAACAGGGCTCGACGCATGGGCGGCGAGCCTTTTTGTCGTCATTTCTCCCCATTCGTCCCCGATCGCGGGCCTCGAGCCCCTGGCGGCGTATGGAAGTCATACGAAGGTCGAAAGGATACTCCATGTCCCGGCGTTGCGAGCTGACCGGCAAGGGCGTTCAGACGGGCAATCTCGTCAGCCACTCCAATCGCAAGACGCGCACGCGCTTCCTGCCCAATCTCGTCAATGTGACTCTCGCCTCGGAGTCGCTCGCGCGCGCGGTGCGTCTGCGCATCTCGGCGGCGGCGTTGCGCTCGGTCGAGCATCGCGGCGGACTCGACGCCTTCCTCGCCAAGGCGCGGAACGAAGAGCTCTCCCAGGGCGCCCGCGCCTTGAAGCGCGAGATCGAGAAGAAGCAGGCGGCCGCGACGCCGTAAGGCGCAACCCCTTCTCAGGCGCCACGAATTTTGCCCCGTCGCCAACACCGCGGCGGGGTCTCCTTTTGCGCGCCTCTCCCACCTCCGCTGCGACCCGCTCGCATTTGGAGAGGCGCGCGGGCGCGCGCCTCACTCGCGCATGTCCGGCGGCGTCGCCTCCTGTGCAAGGGCCGCGAGCGCGTCGTCTACGGCAAGCTGCGTCTGCTGCTGCGATCCCAGCCGACGCATTGAGATCGTCCGGTCGGCCGCCTCTTTCTTGCCCGCGACGAGGAGCACGGGAACCTTTGCGAGCGAATGTTCGCGCACCTTGTAGGTGATCTTCTCGTTGCGCGCATCGACGTCGACATTCAACCCGAGCTTTCGCGCAGTCGCCGCGACGTCATAAGCGTAGTCGTCGGCCTCCTGCGTGATCGTGCAGACGACGATCTGCAATGGCGACAGCCAGAGCGGCAAATGACCGGCGAAATGCTCGATCAAAATGCCGGTGAAACGCTCGAGCGAACCAAACATGGCGCGGTGGATCATCACCGGGACCTTTTTTTCGCTATCGGCTCCAATGTAGAAGGCGCCAAACCGCACCGGGAGATTGAAGTCGACCTGGGTCGTGCCGCATTGCCATTCACGTCCGATCGCGTCGCGCAGCGTATATTCGAGCTTCGGCCCGTAGAAGGCGCCCTCGCCTTCCTGAACGCTGGTCTTGAGGCCGCGCTTGGCGAGCTCGTCGAGAACCCTGCCGAGAGCCGCTTCCGCCTTATCCCACGCTTGGTCGGAACCCACGCGTTTTTCCGGGCGCGTCGAGAGCTTGACGACGACGTCGTCGAAGCCGAAATCGCGGTAGATCGCCAGGATGAGATCGTTGATCTTCAACGCCTCGTCCATGATCTGGTCTTCGGAGCAGAAGATATGCGCATCGTCCTGCGTGAACGCGCGCACGCGCATCATGCCATGCAGCGCGCCCGAAGGTTCGTAGCGATGCACGACGCCGAACTCGGCGATCTTGACCGGCAGATCACGATAGGATTTCAGACCGTTCTTGAAGATCTGCACATGACCCGGACAGTTCATGGGCTTGAGCGCGAAAACGCGTTCGTCCTCGGTCTTCGTGACAAACATGTTTTCGCGATAGGTCTGCCAATGTCCCGACGTCTCCCATAGGGCGCGATCGAGCACCTGGGGGGTGTTCACTTCCGTATAGCCTGCCGCCTTCTGACGCCGGCGCATATAGGCGACAAGCGTCTGGAACAGGGTCCAACCCTTGGGATGCCAGAAGATCGCGCCGGGCCCTTCCTCCTGGAAATGGAAGAGGTCCATCTCGCGGCCGAGGCGACGGTGATCGCGACGCTCCGCCTCCTCAAGCCGATGGAGATAGGCGTCGAGCTCCTCCTGGCTGGCCCAGGCGGTGCCGTAAATGCGCGAAAGCATGGGCTTCGTCGAGTCGCCGCGCCAATAGGCGCCGGCCACCTTCATCAGCTTGAAAGCGGTTCCGACCTTGCCCACCGACGGCAGATGCGGGCCGCGGCACAGATCGAGCCAATGGCCCTGCTTGTAGACGCTCAGCGGCTCGTTCGATCCGATGCTGTCGATCAGCTCGCCCTTGAAGGTTTCGCCCTTTGCGATGAACCAGCTCTTGGCATGGTCGCGATCCCACTCCTCGCGCACGATGGGCGCATCGCGCGCGACAATCTCGCGCATCTTTTTCTCGATCGCCGGGCAGGTCCTCGAGCGTGAAGGGCTCGGCGCGGTGGAAGTCGTAATAGAAGCCGTTGTCGATCACGGGGCCGATGGTGACCTGCGTTCCGGGATAAAGCTCCTGCACGGCCTCTGCGAGCACATGGGCGGCGTCGTGACGAATCAACTCGAGCGCCCGCGGATCGTCACGGGGCACGAACTCGATTTCGGGCGTCGCGCTTGATCGGCGTCAGCAGATCGACGAGCGCGCCGTCGAGGGTCATGGCGACGCTACGCTTGGCGAGAGAGGGGGAGATGCTCCTGGCGATGTCGACGCCGGTAACGCCGGGCTCGAACTGACGGGACGCTCCGTCGGGGAAGGTAACGGCAACCATAATGTCGCTCCTGACGCGCTCAATCGCCGACACGGATCGGCGTAAGTCGCTAGAGGGAAGGAGCGCGTTTTAGCGCCGCCTGCGGCGGCGCGCAATGGACGCCGGAACCCGCCGACCCCCCTCGGGTCGACGGCGAGAGGGGCGCGCTACGCCCCTTCCTCATTCCGTCGCGCCTCGGATACCGCTGACGCGACCTCCGCAACAGACGCAAACTCGTCTTTTTCGACGTCTGCGAGAATGTCGCCCAGACGCTCTGAACTGTCCTTCGTCCAGTGGATCTTCTCGTCTCCGTGTTCGCGGATCAAATCGTCCTTGGAGAGGGGGAAGCTCGCGCCCTGAAGCGCTTGCGTCACAGACGCCACGCCAAAGGCGACGCCCTTTGCCGGACCTCTATGGCCGCTACCGCGTCCTTCGCCGGCGCTTTCACCCATTCGCGACATTATGGATCTCCCGCTCAGTGCTTCTTGCTCTTACCGGACGTATTGCCCTCGACGCGCTTGCCTTCCTCGATCAGCTCTTTCACGCGCTGCCCGCCTTTGTGTCCCAGCTCGGAATACCCTTCCGGCCCGAGATCCTGCTTGCGAACTTCGCCGCCCATCTTGCCGGCCTCCTTCACAGTCATTGGCGCCTTGGGGCTCTTGCCGGCCGTTTTCCCGCCACCCGGCGATCCTGTCTGTTTCTGCGGCATAACCTCATCCTTTCGAGTTTCCGGTTGCGTTTCACGCGAAGCCCGTTTCGGGTTCCGCATGGGTCCTTGGTTTTCGCTCTGCCGACTGACGTCAGTGCCGCGGTTTGCTGCGACCCGGGCCGCCCTCGCCTGCCGGCGCGTCCTCGCCCGCGGCGCGCTTGCCTTCCGCGATGAGCCGCTTGACCCGCTGCCCGCCTTTTTGGCCGAGCTCCGAGTAACCCTCCGGTCCGAGCTGCTCTTTGCGCGCCTCGCCGCCCATCTTGCCGAGCTCCGAATAGCCCTCCGGGCCGAGCTGTTCCTTGCGCGCCTCGCCGCCCTTTTTTCCCATCTCGGAATAGCCTTCGTGGCCGAGTTGCTCCTTGCGAACCTCTCCGCCCATCTTGCCGATCTCGGAATAGCCCTCAGGACCGAGTTCCTCCTTGCGGACCTCGCCGCCCATCTTTCCAGCTTCCTGAACCGTCATGGTGCCTTTGGCCTTTTCGCGGCCCTTTTCATTTTGGGTGCCGTGGTTGCGGGGCATGGTGGTCTCCCGTTTCTGACGCGCTGGACGTCCAGGGACGAGAGCCCTGACCGAAACGAACGCCCGAGCGCATGTTCCGGACTTCGACGGCCCGCAACCGGCCAGCGCGCTAAACCGGGACATGCGGGCCCCCGCCTGGGGCTGATCCAATGATCGACCACGCGAGAGGCACTCGAAGGATCAGCGCTAGATCGGTTGCGCGCTCAGCACGGGAAGTAAGTACGAACACGTAGTTCCGCGTTCATGCCGCATATCGTGCGAGCTGATTGATTTGGAGGAGGCTTCCGCCCCTTCCGGCAATGACCGCCATCCTTGCCTGCAAGGCCCTCGGGCGCGACCTTTTTGCCTTGTCGCGCGTTAACGGTGTCATGCTTCAGGAAGAATTGCGGCTGCGCGAGAACGATAAGCGCGCGGTCTATCTGAGGGCGTTTGCCTATTTCGCACAAGAAGCGCCCTGGATCGCGGCGCTTGTTGCGCTCATTTGCGTTTCGGTTGGCGTTGGTCTGCTGGAAGCGTGGCCGATTGCGATCCTCGTCGACACCGTTTTGACCCACGATCCCAAGGGCGGCTGGCTGCATGACTGGTTCCTTGCGCCTCTTCCCGACGACAAGCCCGGTCAGATCTTCGGTCTTGTCGCGATCGGGCTAGGACTTCAAATTATCGGCTATGCGGCCTGGATGGCCCGCATGATGATCAATTATTATCTCAGCTACTGGGGAACGACGCGCGTGCGCGCCGAGCTTTTCGCAAAGCTCCAGCAACTCGATCTCGCCTATCATCAATCGCGTCCGCAGGGCGATGCGATCTACCGTCTCACGACAGACGCCTTCGGCCCCTGGGGCGTGGTCGACATCATGATCGGCGCCTCGGTGGCGGCCGTGACCCTTGCGGTCATGACGGCGATCATGATGTCGCGCAATGCGGCGCTGACTTTCGCAGCCTATTCCGTCGCGCCGCTCATCCTGTGGAGCAACTGGCGCTTTGGCATGCACATTCATCAGCGCGCGCTGGAGTCGAAGCAGATCGACGCTGACCTCACCGCGCATATTCAGCAGGCGATGACGCGTGTGCCGCTCGCCCAAGCTTTCAGACGCGAGGCTTTCGAGTTCGGGCGTTTCGAAGCGGCGGTCGCGCGCAGCGTCAAGGCGCTGTTGAACCTGAACTGGCAGGAGCAGCTTTACCCGCTCGCGAGGGACACGATCCTCGCGATCGGCGCCGCGATCATTCTGGGCTACGGCGGCTTGCTCGTCTATCGCGACCAATTCATCGCGCCCAAGCCCGACGGCATGACGGTCGGCGCGCTGATTATTTTCATGGACTACCTGCGCAAGCTCTGGGACCCGCTGAAGTGGCTTGCGGAGTTTTTCTCGAAAATCCGCACTTTCGAAGCCGCCGCGAGGCGCGTCTTCTTCGTGCTCGATGCGCCGCAGACGATTAAGGACCGACCCAATGCGCGGCCACTTCATCCAAAACCCCGGCGCCTGTCGCTCGAGGGCGTCTCATTCGGCTATGCTCCCGGTCAGCCTATTCTCAGCGACGTATCCGCGACCGTGGCGGCGGGGGAGATGGTCGCCTTCGTGGGACCGAGCGGCGCCGGCAAGAGCTCGCTGCTCAAACTGCTTTTGCGTTTTCATGACCCGACGAAGGGCGCGGTTACGCTCGATGGCGGAGACATCCGCAATTTGCGGCTGGCCGATCTGAGGGCGCATTTTGCATTGGTCGCGCAGGACAACCTCATGCTCCCCACGACCATCGCCGAAAATATCGCATATGGCCGCCCTTCAGCGAGCCGCAAAGAGATCGAGAGCGCGGCCCTGCTTGCCGGCGCGATGGCCTTCATCCAAGCGTCGCCGGAAGGCTTCGACGCCGTCCTCACCGAAGCCGGCGCAAATCTCTCGGGCGGACAGCGTCAACGCATCGCCATTGCGCGCGCCTTATTGAGCGAAGCCCCAATGCTGGTCCTCGACGAACCGACGAGCGCGCTCGATCCCGAAAACGAGCGCCTCCTCGTTGAGACGCTGCATCGCCTGAAGCGACGCCGCACGATCCTGCTCGTGACCCACCGCCTTCGCTCCGTCATCGATTGCGACCGCATCTTCGTCATGGAATCCGGGCGCATCGTCGAACGGGGCGGACACCAGGAACTTCTCCGGCGCCAGGGCGTCTACGCCCGCCTGTGGCGCAAGGAATTTGCATCGGACGTCGCGCATCCCGCCCGCCCTGAAGCGGTCGTGGCGTCTCCCGAGATAATGATATAATGTCTATGGGATAATGGCTCAACCGTCCGCGACGCCCCGACACGTCGCCGCTTTTCTCAGGAATTTGATAAGTTGCTAAACTATAAGCAGAATCAGTTCAGAAGCGACGGTTCATTGGTCATTTTCCGCCTGCTGCGCTTCGGCGCGCTGATATGACGACGCCGATGAGATCCGGGCTCAAGCGCAAAGCCGCTCCTGCGCGCCGTGGCGACGGCGCGTTCGATCAGCTCATCACGAAGACAACGGAGGTCGAATTCTTCCTCAAAGCCCTCGCCAATCGACATCGGTTGATGATCTTGTGCGAGCTCCACAAAAGCGAACGATGCGTCACCGACTTGCAAAACGCGGTGGGACTGAGTTAATCCGCCCTCTCGCAGCATCTCGCCAGGCTTCGGCAGGATCGGCTCGTCGCCACGCGGCGCGAATCGCGGACGATCTATTACTCGCTCGCTGACGCGCGTGTCGTGAAGACCATCGCCACACTGCATGACACGTTCTGCGCGAAGGGGTCCGCTTCCTTCTGACGTGAACCGCGCCGTCCTCGCCCGCACAGAGGCGGGCGCTCGCGGACGCAGATCCACGGCCTGCGGCCCATCAAACGGCGCATTGACGGACAGCTCAATAATATCAAGTCGCTGCTTTGTTTGGCGCGCCCGAAAGGATTCGAACCTCTGACCCCCAGATTCGTAGTCTGGTGCTCTATCCAGCTGAGCTACGGGCGCCCCTCCTGCCGCCTGCCCAACCCCTCCTTGAGGGGGCGACGCGCCAAGGATGCGACCGTTTAGCGACAAGCGAAGCGGATGGCAAGGCCTGTTATTTTTAGCCGCGCGCCGCTTGCACGCTCTTGGCGAGCCTTTAAGTAGGGATTTAGACATAGGGTTTGCGATGGAAACTTTCCGGTCGAACGGGGTGGAGATTGCCTATCTGGATTTCGGGCCTCTCAGCGAAGATCGGCGGGAGCCCATCGTTCTCGTGCACGGCTTCGCCTCAACGCACGCTGTAAACTGGCTTTTTACGCAATGGGTCAAAACGCTGACGGAGGACGGCCGGCGGGTCATTGTTTTCGACAATCGCGGCCACGGGCGATCCCAAAAGCTCTATGACCCCGCGGACTACGCCCTCGAGCTGATGGCGGGGGACGTCGCCGGTCTCCTCGATCATCTCTCCATCGCCCGCGCCGACATTATGGGCTATTCCCTGGGGGCGCGCATCAGCACGGTGCTGGCGATTTCCAATCCGGAGCGGCTGCGCTCGCTCATACTGGGCGGCATCGGCCGTCGTCTCGTCGAAGACGCGGGCCTTCCAAGCGGCCTCGCAGAGGCGATGGAGGTCGAGCGGATCGAGGACGTCGACAACTCAATGCTGAAAATCTTCCGCGGATTCGCAGAGTCGACGCGCAGCGATCTCAGGGCGCTCGCCGCCTGCGTGCGCGGCGCGCGCAGGGCCATTGAACCTGCGCTGCTCGCGCGGATCGAGTGCCCGGTGCTCATCTGCGTCGGCACCCGCGATGATGTCGCCGGCGACCCGACGCCGCTTCCGCCTTTGTTCCGCAACGCCCGCCTCGTCGACATTCCGGGGCGCGATCACAACCGCGCCGTCGGCGATCGGATCTACAAGCAGGCCGTGCTCGATTTCCTGGCCGCGCGTCCCTGATGCGCGCGCGACGCGGAGACGCTATAACGGCGCTCCAGGAGGATTTCCCATGGCCGCGGATACGCGCAGCAATCAGCCCGCGACAGTAATCGGCTTCGACCCGCTGCTTGCGCGGCTGCGATTCGAGGCCGAAGAGGTCTTGCGCCGCGAACCGGAACTCGGCGGATTCATATCGCCGGCGATCCTCGGGCAGGCGAGCATTGCGGGCGTCGTCGCTCACCGCGTCGCGCAGCGACTCGACCGGCCCGAAGCGCCTTATGCGGCCATCCGGCAAGCCTTCGACGCATGCCTCGCGCGCGAATCCGCCGTCGACGAGGCTTTCCGCGCCGACCTGCTTGCCGTGGTGGAGCGCGACCCGGCCTGCACGCAGGCTGCTCGAGCCGGCGCTCTATTTCAAAGGCTTTCACGCCTTGCAGACCTACAGGTTGGCGCATTGGCTGTGGAAAAACGGCCGCAGCGATTTCGCGCTGACCCTGCAGAGCGTGTCCTCGCAGATCTTCCAGACGGACATCCACCCCGCAGCAAGGATCGGCAAGGGCGTCTTCATCGACCATGCCACGGGAGTCGTGGTTGGCGCGACGAGCGTCATCGAGGATGACGTGTCCATGCTCCACGGCGTGACATTGGGCGGCTCCGGCAAGGCGGGAGGCGACCGTCACCCGAAGGTCCGGCGCGGCGTTCTGATCGGCGCGGGCGCCAAGATTCTCGGCAATATCGAGATTGGCCGCTGCGCGATGATTGCGGCGGGCTCCCTCGTTCTCGAATCCGTTCCGGCGAACAAGACCGTTGCGGGCGTGCCGGCGCGCATCGTCGGCGATTCGAAATGCGCCGAGCCGGCGCTGGCCATGGATCAGATGCTCGCCGTGCTCGGCGGGACGATCGACGAAAGGACGGGGCTGTAAGGTGCATAAACTTCTCTTTTGCGCGTTGTTCGTCACCCTTTCCGCCATCGGCCTTGCGCCGCGCGCCGCCCAAGCCGCCGGCTGGCACTATTACGATCCGGACTGTCCGATCGCCGTCGGCGCCAAGTCGATGAAATTCGTCGCCATGCAGCCCAAGAAAAGCATCGACCGCGAATGCGAGGCGCTGCCGAACGCGGGGCCGTCCGTGATCGTGCTCGACGCCGGCGACAATGAGCTGCGTGACATGACCTGGGACATTCGCATCCTGCGCAACAAGGCGCCCGAGACCGACGCAGACCCGGACGCGGATGCGGTCGGCCGCCTCCCGCTTCAGAAATTCCGCAACGGCATGGTCAATTTCGATCACGACTTCAAGCAGCCGGGCAATTACCAGCTTTACGTCAAGCTCACGAGCGACGATGGCGCCAAGACCTTCGAAGGACGTCACGCTTTTTCGGTGGGCCTCGTCACCGATACGGAACTTTACCTCTACTTCGCTTTCGGCGCCTTCGTGACGGCGTTGGGCGCAACCAGTTTCAGCCTGTGGCGCAAAGGCAAGCTCGGGTTCAAAATCCCTGACTTCTCCAAGGGAGCCTGATCTGCATCGACAACGGCGCAGGCTCACCCGAAACTGTTGTTCTTCGGGAAGCCGCGCGGCGGCAGTCGTCCAGAGTCGGCGCGATGGCCGATCCATTCGCCGAGCTCCGCCTTCTCGACATTGAATTGTCGTCCGGCGGCGTCGACCCAGCTCAGCCCTTCGGCGAGGGCGAAGACTTTCGCGTCGGACACGCCCCCGTCCTTGTAGCGCTGCATGCGCACGCCCTTGCCGCGCGCCATGCGCGGCGCTTCCTCGAGCGGGAAGACGAGCAGCTTGCGATTCTCGCCGATGATCGCGACATGATCGCCTTCGGCCTTCGTGACGACCTTGAGCCGCGCGGGCGGATCGACTGAAAGGACGGCGCGGCCTTTCTTGGTCGACGACAGGAGATCGTCCTGCGCCACGACGAAGCCGCGCCCGTCGTCCGCGACGAGAAGCAGCGACGCGCCCGGTCGTATGCGGGAGCACCCGCGCCAGCTCCGCGCCCTCGTCGATATCGGCGAAAAGGCGGATCGGCTCGCCATGGCCGCGACCGCCGGGCAGTTTCGAGGCGTCGAGGGTGAAAGCCTTGCCATTGGTCGCGAGCACGAGAATTTTCGAGGTCGTCTGCGCGAAGAAGGACGTCTCCAACCCGTCGTCGCCCTTGAATTGAAGCGACGACAGATCCTGCATGTGCCCCTTGAGGGCGCGGATCCAGCCCTTTGTCGAGACGACGATGGTGATCGGCTCGCGCTCGATCATCGCCTCGGCGAGGTCGACGTCAACGGTCGCCGGCGCATCCTCGAATGTCGTGCGGCGCTTGCCCGCGGGCGTGTGCGCGCCATAGAGCTTCTTGAGGTCGCGCACCTGAGCGGCGATCGTCTTCCATTGCTTGCCTTCATCGGCAAGCAGGGCGTCGATCTCGCTGCGCTCCTTGCTGAGTTCATCGAGTTCCTTGCGCAACGCCATCTCTTCGAGCTTGCGCAACGCCCGCAGCCGCGTGTCGAGAATGTAATCGACCTGCAGGTCGGAGAGTTTGAACGCTTTCTTCAACTCCTCCTTTGCGTCGTCCTCCTCGCGAATGATCCGTATCACCTCGTCGAGATTAAGAAAGACGATGACCATGCCTTCCAGTTGCTCGATTCGGCGCAGAATTGCCGCGAGACGATGGCGCGAGCGGCGCAGCAGCACCGTCCGGCGGTGGTCGAGCCACTGCCGCAGCGCCTCGTCGAGCGACACAACCCGCGGCGTCACCCCGTCGACGAGCACGTTCATATTCATGCTGAAACGCGTCTCGAGCTCGGAGAGCTTGAAGAGCGTCTCCATCATCAGAGCCGGATCGATGTTGCGCGCGCGCGGCTCGAACACGATGCGCAGATCCTCCGCCGATTCGTCGCGCACGTCGGCGACGAGCGGCAGCTTGCGCTCGGAAATGAGCTCCGCGAGCTTTTCGATGAGACGCGACTTCTGAACGCCGTAGGGAATCTCGGTGACGACGACGACCCAGCCGCCGCGCTGCCCCTCTTCCTTGTTCCAGCGCGCGCGCACGCGGAAGGAGCCGCGCCCGCTGCGGTACGCATCGAGGATGTCGGCGCGCTGGTCGACGATCACGCCGCCGGTCGGAAAATCGGGCCCCTGCACGAAAGTGAGCAGTTGCTCGCTCGTGGCGGCGCGATGCGAGATGAGATAGAGCGCGGCGTCGCACAGCTCGGAGAGATTATGGGGCGGAATGGAGGTGGCCATGCCCACGGCAATCCCCTGCGCGCCATTGGCAAGCATGTTGGGAATGGCCGAGGGAAGGACGATCGGCTCCTTTTCCTCGCCGGAATAATTGAGCTTGAAGTCGATCGCGTCCTCGTCGATGCCCTCCAGCAGCGCGCGCGCGACGGCGGTCATACGCGCTTCCGTGTAGCGATAGGCGGCGGCTGAATCGCCGTCGATGTTCCCGAAATTGCCCTGCCCGTCCACGAGCGGATAGCGCGAGGAGAAATCCTGAGCCAGTCGCACCAGCGCGTCGTAGATCGCCTGGTCGCCGTGGGGATGATAGGAGCCCATCACGTCTCCCACGATCTTCGCGCATTTCTTGAAGGGCGCGCCGGGGTCGAGGCGGAGCACATGCATGCCGTAGAGGATGCGCCGGTGGACGGGCTTCAAACCGTCCCGCGCGTCGGGAAGCGCGCGATCGGTGATCGTCGAGAGCGCATAGCGCAGGTATCGCTCCTCCAGAGCCTCCCGCAGGTCGACCGGGGTCACGACGCTCTCGCCGCCGCCGTTTCCGCCCCTGCCCTTGCCTGCCGAACCGCCTTTTTGCGCCATTTGAACCGGTCCCGTCGTTGCTCTGACGCCCCTCCTATGGGCAGGAGGCCGCTCGCGCAAGCGCCCCGAGCGCGCGTTTTGATGGCGCTAAGCGCAAGCCTCAACTGGATTTTCATTTTTTGTGCATCATTGTCTCAAATTAGCGCTTGCGGTGCCTTGCGGCTCTTTCTAGAAACGGGTTCCATGGTCGCGGCTCCGCTCGCCGAATTGGTGAGCGCCCTCTTGTTCAGTGGTCTTCCGGCATGACGTTGATTCTCAGAGTATTTGCCCTGATTTGCGCGTCATTGATCGTCGCGGGTGCGACTGAGGCGCTCGAGAGTCAACCTGCCGCCGCAGCCGATTCGGGCCGCGCCCAGCGTCGTCACGCCGCGGAAGGCCAGGAGGAAGCGCGAAACGACACCGCCATGCAAGCCGTCTGCCGTGAAATCCTCGTTGACACCGACGAAGGCTATGGCGTGTCCAATCGGGAATCGCGCGTCATTTGCGACCAGTTACGCTGAGCTCCCGACTTTTCATACAAGCGCCTGCAAATAGAGCCCCCGCGAAAGCGGCATGACCGCGCCGCGCGGAATGAGGACGTCGCGGGTCAGGAAATGGCCCGTCAGCCGAAAGGCCGCGGCAATGTCTGTGCTCGAGGCAGGCGCGCCCTCCTCCTGCAGAAAACGCGGATAGGCCAGCAGCCGGTCGCGCCAGGGCGCCCCGGCCCCGCGATTGACCGCCCGCCCGCTCTTCGGCGAGACATAAGCAAGATCGTCACGCACCCCGGTGAGGGCGCAAGCCTCGAGATCGAGGCCGAACCCCAATGCGCCGAGCAGCGCAAGCTCCAATCGCGCCATCAAGGGCGCGGCGAAATCCGCGCGATCGAGACCGGCGGCGACGGCGTCGGCCATTTCGAAAAGTTCCTCATAAGGATCGCGCTCCGGCAGGAGCCTCAGCAGCGCCGAAAGCGTCGCGACGACCATGAAGCGCCTCGCCGCGATCGAGATAGCGCGCGGCGCGCGCCTCGATGCGGCTCGACCGCATAGGCGCCGAGATGATCCTCGAGCCGCGCCCGCCATGTCGCCGCCAGGAGGTTGCCGGGCTGAAGGATGCTGCGCATGGCGCGGGAGCGACCGCCGCGGACGACGCCGAGATGGCGCCCGCGCCGCCGCGTCATCAGCTCCAGATATGGCTGACGTCTCGCCATGTTTGCGCGTGCCGATCACAATGCCTTCGTCCTGCCATTCCATGGCGATCGCTCACACCCTTTCCGGCCTGCGCGCCGGGCCGCCTATACTCTCGGACAGCTTCAGCGCGGGGTCATAGTCGAGCCCGTCGACCTCCTTGACGACCGCCTGGCCGCAGATCACCCGATTCTGGGCGGAGTCGAACGTCAAAGCCGGGCCGCCATGCAGCCGCCATCCCTTGCTCAGCGCCTCGCTGACGCGATGGCAGAAGGCCGCATCGTCGGGCCCCGTCAAATAGCGGTAAAACATGGTCGTCGTCGGCTTCTCGGTCATCGCTCGGCCTTGTCATTTCTCCTTGGGGAATTCGAGGCGCATCTCGCGGTAGCGCTCCGGATCGTCGGCCCAATTCTCCCGCACCTTGACGAAGAGAAAAAGGTGGATGGGCTGTTCGGCCGCTTCCGCGATTTCGCGCCGCGCCGCCTGGCCGATCGCCTTGATTGTGCGTCCGCCCTCTCCGATGACGATCCGCTTCTGCCCGTCGCGCGTGACATAAATCGTCTGCTCGATGCGCGCCGAACCGTCCTTCTGATTGGTCCAGCTGTCCGTCTCGACCGTCGACTGATAGGGGATCTCGTCATGGAGCCGCTCGTAGATCTGCTCGCGGGTGATTTCGGCGGCGAGCAACCGCAGCGGCGCGTCGGAGAGCTGATCTTCCGGATAAAGCCATGGCGAGGGCTTCATGCGTCGGCCCAGCGCGTGGCGCAGATCGGCGACGCCGTCGCCCGTCAGGGCCGAGACCATGAACGTCTCGTCGAACGTCTCGCGCGCGTTGAGTTGCGACGCGAGCGCCAGAAGCCGCTCGCGGGCGATGACGTCGATCTTGTTCAGGACGAGGATCTTCGGCGCCCGGGCCTTTGCGAGCTGCGCCAGAATTTCCGACGACTTCCTCGTCGAGGCCCCTGCGCGCGTCGATGAGCAGCGCGATCACGTCGGCGTCCGCCGCGCCCGAGAGCGCGCTCGCGACCATGGCGCGGTCAAGCTTGCGCTTGGGCTGGAAGATGCCGGGTGTATCGACGAGCACGATCTGCGCGGCGCCGTCGATGGCGATGCCGCGCACGAGCGCGCGCGTCGTCTGCGCCTTGCGCGAGACGATCGAGACCTTCGCGCCGACGAGCTGATTGAGCAGGGTCGACTTGCCAGCGTTCGGCGCGCCCACAAGCGCCGCGAAGCCGCAGCGCTGGTTTCCTCTTGGCTGTTTATCTCGTCGTTCACGTCGGGGCCTTTCTCTCGTCTACGCCCTCTCGCACCATGAAGGCCGTCGCCGCCGCCTGCTCGGCGACGCGCTTCGAGGCGCCTGTCCCCGTCGCGCAGGGATAACCCTCGATATCGACCGCGAGCTCGAAGTGGGGCGCATGGTCCGGGCCGCTGCGCCCCACCAGTCGATAGCGCGGCGCCGGCAAGCGGCGCGCCTGCGCCCACTCCTGCAAGGTTGTTTTGGCGTCGCGCAGATCGCGCCCCGCCTCGAGCATTTTAGGGCCGAAGGCGGCGCGCACCACCCGTTCCGCCGCTTCCGCGCCGCCATCCAGGAAAACTGCGCCGATGATCGCCTCGCATATGTCCCCCAAGATCGCCCGCTTCTTGCGACCGCCCGCCTGAGCCTCGCCGTCGCCGAGCCGGATGAGCGGACCGACGCCCCAGTATTCCGAGACTTCGGCGCAGGTCTCCTTTCGCACGAGCGCGGCCAGACGGCGCGAAAGCTCTCCCTCGCTATCGCCGGGGAAATGCTCATAGATCATATGGGCGACGGCGAGGCCCAGAACGCGGTCGCCCAGGAACTCGAGGCGCTCGTAGGAGTCCGGCCGCTGGCTCGCGGCGCTGACGTGGGTCAACGCCCAGCGCAGCAAATCCTTATCCCTGAACGCGTGCCCCACCTGCGCCTCGAGCGCCGCGAGATCAACCTTGCTCCGCGCCATGGCGCGCCGCTCAATGCGCCGGCTTGAAGAGGCGATTCCAGCGCACCGACCAGGGCCAGCGCCAGAATGCGAGAGCCGACTCGTCCTTCCTGACGGAGAAAAAGATGATTTCCGCTCGGCCCACGAGATTGACGAAGGGCACGAATCCGACGCCGCCGAGCTCGGGCGCGATGCGCGAATCCGTGGAATTGTCGCGATTGTCGCCCATCATGAAGTAATGATCCTGCGGCACGACGAAGAGCTCGGTGTTGTCGTTGACGCCGTGATCCCCTTCAATCTCGATGATCGTGTGATCCACGCCGGCATGTTCGGCGTCGCCGGGCAAGGTTTCCCGATAGGTCGCGACGGGGACTTCGCGGCCCTCGCGATTTTCGGTCTCCGTCTTTGCGACCGGCTCGCGCGGCACGACCACGCCGTTGATGTAAAGGCGTCCCTCGATCATCTGGATGCGATCCCCCGGAAGCCCGATCACGCGCTTGATGTAGTCGGTCTCGTTGTCGCGCGGCAGTTTGAAGACCACCACGTCGCCCCGCTTGGGCGGCGAAGACAGGACTCTGCCGGAAAAGACGTTGGGGCCGAACGGCATGGAGTAATTGGAGTAGCCGTAGGCATATTTGGAGACGAAGACGTAGTCGCCGATGAGCAACGTCGGGATCATCGAGCCCGAGGGGATGTTGAAGGGCTGGAACAGCAGCGTGCGGATGACGAGCGCAATGGCCAGCGCCTGGACGATGACCTTGACGGTCTCCAGAAACCCGCCTTCTTCCTGCTTCTGGGCCACTGGGACGTTCCTGCTCAAGGCCGACTGCTCCATCTTGCCACGGGTGGCGGAGGCCAGCCCTGCGCCCCGCTTAGCACGCCATAGGCAGGATGAGAACTGCGCGGGAGCGCCCAAAACCGTTCAGGGCCGCAACCCGCGCCCTCAGGCGGCGGAGGACTCCCCCCGCCCCGCCTGCATCGCTTCGCGCATGAGGCGGATCGCTTCGCTCAAGCCGATGAACACCGCCTCCCCGACGAGGAAATGGCCGATGTTGAGCTCGACCACCTCCGGAAGGGCGGCGACGCGTCGCGCGGTGTCATAGTCGAGGCCGTGGCCGGCATGCACCTCGAGCCCCCGTGCGCAGGCGTGGACGGCCGCCGCCTTGACCCGCGCAAACTCGCGCTCAGCGCGCGCGGCGTCGCCGACTTCGACCGCGTGGCACCACGCGCCGGTATGCAGCTCGACGACGGGCGCCTTGATCGAAACCGCCGCCTCGATCGCCTCGCGCGAAGGCTCGATGAAGAGAGAGACGCGAATGCCGCCGCGCGCGAGCTGATCAACGTAAGGGGCGAGGTAATCGTGCCCGCCGACGACGTCCAGCCCGCCCTCGGTCGTGCGCTCGGTGCGCTTCTCGGGGACGAGGCAGACCGCGTGAGGCGCGGTCGCGAGCGCAATGTCGAGCATCTGGCCCGTCGCGGCCATCTCGAAATTCAGCGGCTTCGTGATCGCGGCCCTGAGACGGACCATGTCGGCGTCGGTGATGTGTCGGCGATCCTCGCGCAAATGCGCGGTAATGCCATCGGCCCCGGCGTCGATCGCGAGCAGAGCCGCGCGCAAGGGATCAGGACGCGGACCGCCGCGGGCGTTGCGAATGGTGGCGACGTGATCGACGTTGACGCCGAGGCGAAGGGGTTTAACGCTCATCCTGCTCTTCCAGCTAGCCGAAAACGCGCTCGACCTTGCTCACGAGCGGGCTCGCCCGCAGACGGGCGAGGACGTCCGTCAGATGTTTCAGGTCGGCGACTTCGAGATCAAAGGTCATCTCGCGAAAATCCGGCGAGTGAGCCTTGAAGGTGATGTTGTCGATATTGGCTCCCGTTTCTCCGATCAGCATCGCCAGCGCCCCGAGCGAGCCGGGTTCGTTGAGCGCCGTCGCAACGATACGCGCCGGGAAAAAGGCGCGGGTCTCGGGGTCGATGTCCCAGCGCACGTCGAGCCAGCGCTCGGGCTGGTCGTCGAATGCGGTGAGCGAGGGCGATTGAATGGGATAGATGGTGATGCCTTCGCCGGGCGTGAAAATGCCGACGATGCGATCGCCGGGCACCGCGCCCCCGATCGGGGCGAAGCGCACGGGCGCGTCGCCGCGCAGGCCGCGAATGGGTATCGCGCCGGCGTCGCCGTCGCCGACGGCGCCCGGCGCCTTGAAAACGACATTGGCGTTGGCCTTCACGCCGAACCAGCCGGGCTCGCCGGGAGCCATGGGAGCCTGCGGCGTTTTGCGCTCCTCGATGAAGTCGGGATGCACCGCTTTCACGACGTCGCCCGAATAGATCTCGCCGCGACCCACGGCCGCGAGCACGTCCTCGACCGAGGGACGCGCCAGACGCGTCACCGCGGCCTTGAGCTTGTCGTCCGAGAAGGCGCGCGCGGCGCGCTCGAAGGCGCGCTCGACGATCTGGCGCCCGAGCCCCGCATATTGCTGTCGAACGGCCTCGCGCGTCGCGCGGCGGATGGCGGCGCGGGCCTTGCCCGTCGCGACCGCCGACTCCCAGGCGGCCGGCGGCACATGACCCTCGGCGCGGATGATCTCCACCTCGTCGCCGTTCTGCAATTGCGAGAGCACCGGCGCGACGCGGCCGTTGATCTTGGCGCCGACGGCCGAGTCGCCGAGCTTGGTGTGGACCGCGTAGGCGAAGTCGATCGGCGTCGCGCCGCGCGGCAAGGCGATGAGCCCGCCCTTCGGCGTGAAGCAGAAGACCTGATCCTGGAAGAGCTCGAGCCGCGTGTGCTCGAGAAACTCTTCGGGACTGTCTCCGTGGGCGAGGAGGTCGAGCGTCTCCTGCAGCCAGCGGAACGCGCGGCTCTCCTTTGCGAGCTCCTCGCGCCCTTCCTCGCCGCCCGGCGTCCTTGTAGAGCGCATGGGCGGCGATGCCGAACCGCGCGATCTCGTGCATTTGCGCGGTCCTGATCTGCAGCTCCACGCGCTGATGGCCGGGGCCGATCACGGTCGTGTGGATCGATCGATAGTCGTTCTGCTTGGGCGTAGAAATATAATCCTTGAACCGGCCGGGCACGTTCGGCCATTTGGTGTGCACCACGCCGAGCGCCCGATAGCAGTCCTCGACCGTCGCCGACGATGATCCGGAAGCCGAAAATATCCGACAATTGCTCGAAGGAGATCGATTTGCGTTCCATCTTGCGCCAAACGGAATAAGCGCGTCTTCTGGCGGCCCGTGACGGCGGCCTCTATGCCGCGCTGCGAGAACTCGCCGCGTCAGCTCGTCCTCGATCCGCTTGATGATGCGGCCGTTCTTGGCGCGCAGATCATGCAGCCGCTGCTCGATCGTCTGATGCGCCTCGGGCATCAGATGGCGGAAGGCGAGGCCCTCCAACTCTTCGCGCAGCCGCTGCATGCCCATGCGGCCGGCGAGCGGCGCGTAGATGTCGAGCGTCTCCTGGGCGATGCGGGCGCGCTTGTCCGGCGGCACGAAATGCAGCGTCCGCATATTGTGGAGACGATCAGCGAGCTTGACGAGCAGCACACGAACGTCGTCCGCGACAGCGAGCAACAGCTTGCGGAAATTTTCGCCCTGTCGCGCCTGTTTGGAGACGAGGTCGAGTTTTTCGATCTTGGTGAGGCCTTCGACGAGCTGGCCGATTTGTGGGCCGAAGAGCCGGTCGATCTCCTCTCGGGTCGTCTCGGTATCCTCGATCGTGTCGTGCAGAACGGCCGCGACGATCGTCGCGTCGTCGAGCTTGAGATCTGTCAGGATCGCCGCGACTTCGAGCGGATGGGAAAAATAAGGATCGCCGGAGGCGCGCGTCTGCTGGCCATGCGCCTTCATGGCATAGACATAGGCGCGATTGAGCAGATCCTCGTCGACGCGCGGATTATACTTCCGCACGCGTTCGACGAGTTCATATTGACGCATCATGCGCGAGGGCCACGACCGGTCGGCGCGGCCGAACGCCGCGCCTTTCGCGCGCGCCTTGTCGCGCGATGGCGACGCCGGGCCGCTGGGGTTCGAGGAGAGTGTAGCGCAGCTTCACCGCCGTCTCCAGCGGAGACGGCGGTCGTACGGCGAAGATTATTCGCCGTCCTCTTCGACCTCGGCCGGGGGCACCAGGCCCTCGAGTCCGCGCAACAGGTCTTCCTCGGTCATGCGGTCGAACTGCGTGTCGGCGTCGAATGTCGCCGACGGCGGGGGTGAGCGCCGGCGCGGCCTCGGCCTCCGGCTCGTCAACCTCGACATGGCGCTGCAACGAATGGATGAAGTCCTCGGACAGATCTTCCGGGCGACAGAGCGGTCTCGGCGATCTCGCGCAATGCGACGACCGGGTTCTTGTCCCTGTCGCGATCGACCTGAATCGGCTGCCCGGAGGAGATCAGCCGCGCGCGATGCGCCGCCAGAAGAACCAGATCGAAACGATTCTCGATCTTGTCGATGCAGTCTTCGACGGTGACGCGCGCCATCTGAATCGCGACTCCTGGTCTATTGGTTAAGCGGGTCAGCTACACTAAAATGCCAAGTGAATCAACGGTGCCGTCGCGTCGACGTCGCGCGCCCGCTTCGGGAGCCTTCGCTATAAATTCTGCCAACACATTGCCGGATTAATTATTTGAAATTTATATCGTCTTATCGGAATTTATCGCAGACTGCGCTCTTGACGTTGCGACACTTCAGGCGCAATTTATCGTTCAATCTGACTCGCGGTTTCGAGCGGCCGCCTTTGCCTTCTCGACAGTTCGCAACGGAGCGATCGAGGCGTTGACCGGTTTTGAGGGAATCTGAAAAAGGGTCTTCTGTCGAGCAGTGACCGGCGTCCGCGGAGCATATCTCCGGGCGGTCGCGGGTTAACGGCGATCGAGAACTCGTCGCCACATGCAACCCGAGTGCGAGAATCAAAATGGCTGATATCGAAAGAATTGCATTATTCATTGACGGCGCAAATCTGTACGCGACGGCGAAATCGCTCGGCTTCGATATCGATTACAAACGCCTATTGCGCGAATTTCAGGGCAAGGGCCGCCTTATTCGCGCCTTCTACTACACGGCGCTGATCGAGGATCAGGAATATTCCTCGATCCGCCCGCTGATCGATTGGCTAGACTATAATGGCTATGCCGTGGTGACAAAACCGACCAAGGAGTTCGTCGACTCGCTCGGCCGTCGCAAGGTCAAGGGAAACATGGACATCGAGCTCGCGGTCGACGCGATGGAGATGGCCGAGCATATCGACCATATGGTCCTTTTCTCCGGCGACGGCGATTTCCGCTCCCTGGTCGAGGCGGTGCAGCGCAAGGGCGTGCGGGTCTCGGTGATTTCGACGATCACGACCCAACCGCCCATGATCGCCGACGAATTGCGTCGGCAGGCGGACGAATTCATCGACCTCATCCATCTGGTGTCAAAATCGGGCGCGATCCGGGCGAGCGGGCCGAGCGCATGCAGCGCTATCAGGAACGCCGCCCCGTGCCGGCTCAGGCCTCGGCGGATCATGATGAGGACGAGGAATAATCCAGGCCCTCGCACCATCGAGAAGCCCCGACAATTGAGAAGCCCGGCCAGGCGCCGGGCTTTTTCCGCGGGCGGCTCCTAGCCCTTTTCGCGCAGCAGGCGGCCTTTTTCGCGGCTCCAGTCGCGCTTCTTCTCGACCTCGCGCTTGTCGTGAAGCTTCTTGCCGCGCCCGAGAGCGATTTCCAGCTTCGCGCGCCCCTTGCGTTGAAATAGAGACGCAACGGCACGATTGTCATTCCCTCGCGCTCCACCGCTTGTGAAAGCTTCGCCAGTTCCCTGCTCTTTAAAAGCAGCTTTCGCAGCCGCTTCGGCTCATGGTTGAAGCGATTGCCGGCGAGATATTCGGGAATATTGGCGTTGACCAGCCATGCCTCGCCCTGTCGATCGACATGGGCGTAGCTTTCGGCGATCGTCGCCTTGCCGGTCCGCAGCGACTTCACCTCCGTGCCGGTGAGCGCAATTCCGGCCTCGAAAGTTTCACCGATCTCAAAATCGATAGCGCGCACGCCGGTTGTCGGCGACGACTTTGAAATTCGGCTCAGGTTTCTCGGCCACGGCCTGTCCTTAAGCCGGCAGCACGCCGGCGTGATCATTGCGGCTCGGATCCGATCCTTGGTCGCCTGCGTCGACGGGACCAGCGGCAGCCGCACTTCCTCGCGCACTTTGCCGAGAAGCGACAGACCATATTTCGCGCCGGTCACGCCCGCCTCGAGAAATGTCGCGACATGCAGCGGCACGAGACGATCCTGGATCTCCAGCGCCTTTGCGATATTCGCCGGCAAGGCAGGCGTTCTGCAAATCGGCGCAAAGCCGCGGCGCGATGTTCGAGACGACGGAAATACAGCCATGCGCGCCAGCCGCCATACAGGCGAGCGCGGTGAGATCGTCGCCGGAAAGCTGGATGAAATCCGGCCCCATCGCCTCGCGTTGCAGCGAGATGCGCCCGATATTGCCGGTCGCATCCTTCACGCCGACGATGTTCTTCGAATTCGGAGAGACGCTTCATCGTCTCGACGCTCATGTCGATCACCGAGCGCGGCGGAATATTGTAGATGATGATCGGAATCGAAACGGCGTCGTTGATCGCCTTGAAATGCAGATAGAGCCCTTCCTGATTGGGCTTGTTGTAATAAGGCGTAACCATGAGCAGGCCGTCGGCGCCCGCGCGCTCCGCATGGCCGGCGAGAGCGATCGCCTCGCGCGTATTGTTGGAACCCGCGCCCGGCGATGACAGGAACGCGCCCGCGGGCGGCGCGAATGGTCTCGGTGATGACGCGGCCATGCTCCTCATGCGTCAAGGTTGGGCTTTCGCCCGTCGTGCCCGACCGGCACGAGGCCATGCGTGCCGCTCTCGATCTGCCAGTCGACGAGGGCGCGAAGCGCCTCAAAATCGACGTCTCCATTCGCGAAAGGCGTGACGAGGGCAGTGATCGACCCGTGAAAAATCGCCTTTTTACTCATCGATTCAAGATCTTCCCCGCGCCTCACAGCCGCCGCATTCGCGTCCGTATTATGGAACGTGTCCTTCATAGCCGTTGGGGGCTTGCGAGAAAAGCCCCACCTGTATCAACGCTGTGAGGCGACCTCTGCGGGCGACGCTTTTGGTTGACGATTCGTAAATGAATGAAGTGCAGCCTCTCAGCCGATCAACGGAACAAGGCGCGGCATGACCTCGCCGAATCAGCATTTCGCATGCGCCTTCAGCTTCTCGCTGACGGCGACGGCGATCGCGCTTGTACATGCCCGCTCGTTCACTGGCCTCGATCACGGTTGGAAACGTCGACCACTGACGCGCGAAAGACGGCGCGCTGGGTTCCGCGCATTCCGTTCAGCATCGGCGCCTGGCGCATCCGCGTCGGCTCGCTGGAGGATTCGGTGCGCGGACTTCGTCACCGGCGAACCACCTAATACTGGAGCCGCGCATCCGCCAAGACCGCGCTTTTCCGGTTTTGGACGACGTCGCGGTCACGCCGCTCGCGAATTACGAGCCGCCCGGACGGATGGCTGAGACGTCCGCACGAGGATCCGTCGACGCCGCCGCGCGCTCCTCGGCGACGACGCGCCAAGCTTCCAGCAGCGCGCTCGCCGCCTTCAGAGCCGGCGATTTCGCCGCGGCGAGCGACGCTGCGGCGGCAGATAAAATCCAGCATCGCCGACACCGCGGCGCGATGGGCGGGCTTGAAACTGCATCCGCGCGAGGCCGGCTTCAAGCGAATCTCGCTATTTCCTCGAGACGCATCCCGCTTGGCCGGCCGCCGACTGGCTGCGCCGCCGCGCCGAAGAAGCGCTGGTCGGCGAACATCAACCCGACCGATCGTGAAAGCCTGGTTCGCGCAGACGCGACCGACGACCCCTTATGGAAAATACGCCGTCGGCGAAAGCGCTGGCGCGCGACGGCGACTTCGAGGCAGCGGCCCAACTCGCGCGCGAAGCCTGGCGGGAAGACGATATCGGCGCAGAGCTTCAAAGCAATGTTCTACAAGGATCTTGGCGAGCTTCTGCGACCCGAGGACCACAAATACCGCGCCGATCGGCTGCTCTATTCGGGCAAAACTGCGCTGCGCTGCGTGCGGCCGAGCTTGCCGGCAAGGACGTGACGCTGCTCGCCCGCGCGCGTGTCGCCGCCAACAATGGCAGCGGCCGGGACAAACTCTTCGCCGCGCGTTCCGCCCAGCATTGCAAAACGATCCGGGCCTGCTTTTCTCGCGCGTACGCATCCTCAACAACGCGAAGAAATTTCGCCGAGGCGGGCGCGCTGCTGCGCAAGGCGCCGACCGATCCCGCGCAGAGTCGTCGACGGCGACGCCTGGTGGTCCGAGCGCCGTCAGACCGCCCGCAAGCTTCTCGATGCTGGCGACGCCGAAACCGCCTATCTGATCGCCGCGCAGCATGACGCCCGCACGACGAGCAATCAAGGTCGAGGCCGAGTTCCACGCGGGCTGGATCGCGTTGCGCTTCCTCAACGATCCCGCGCGCGCCGCGCGGCATTTCGAGTCTCTCGACGAGGATCGCCGAGACGCCGATGCAGAAATCGCGCGCCGCTCTATTGGCGCGGGCGCGCCGCGGAGGCCTTCCGACACCGCGGAAGTGCGAGAATGACGCGAAAGCGCGCGGATTATTTACCGCGCCGCCGCGGCGCATTCGACGACATTTTATGGCCAGCTCGCGAGCGCCAAGCTCGGGGCCGAGGACCGCCCCTGCGTCCGGCGCCGCCGCGCCGCCGCGGGAGAACGAACGCGACGAATCCGTCGCGCGTCGTGGAGCTGTTGCTCGCGTCCGGCGAGAAGGAAGTTGCCACGCCGCTCGCCCTCGACGCCGCCAAGAACATGACGGACGCGCAACAGGTCGCGGCGCTGGGCGATGTGATCGCCAGCCAGCGCGACGCCAAGCTCTCCCTCATCTTCGGCAAGAGCGCCGTCCTATCGCGGCGTCGCCGCTCGATGACGTCGCCTTCCCGTCCTATGGCGTCCCGCAATTTTGACGCGCTGCCGCATTCGGCTTCCCGCTCGGTCGTCTACGCCATCGCGCGGCAAGAGAGCGCTTTCGATCCGAAGGCGATCTCTTCCGCGGGCGCGATGGGCCTGATGCAGATGATCGCCTCGACCGCGCGCCATACCGCCTATCAGCACGGCGTCGCTTTCGATCTCTCGCGCATGCTGAGCGAACCCGCCTTCAACGCCAAGCTCGGCGCGGCGCATCTCGGCATCTTGCTTGGCGAGCACAAGGGCGCCTATCTGCTTACCTTCGCCGCCTATAACGCGGGCGGCGGCCGCGTGAAGCAATGGATCGACGCCTATGGCGATCCGCGCAAGCCGAATGTCGACCCCGTCGACTGGGTGGAGCGCATCCCGATCTCCGAAACCCGCAATTATGTGCAGCGCGTGATGGAGAACTTCGTCGTCTATCGCGCAAAGTTCGGCGACAGCGGACACGCGGCGCCCGCAAGTCGAACTCGCGCGGGTCGGCGAAGGCGCCCTAAGCCTCAGAAGACGAGTGCGCCTGCCGTCGCGGCGGAGAGCAGCAGAAGATCATGCAGCGCCAACGCTGTGCGCGATGGAGCCGCGCCTTCATGCAAGAGGCGCAACGCGCCGACGTTGACGACGCCCCAGCCGACGCCCAGTGCGACGAGCCCCGCGGCGGCTCCCGCGATGGAAAACTGGGTATAAAGCGCCCCGGCGCCGACGACCATGGCAAGTCCGCCGCCGATCGCCGCGGCCAGCGGCGGAAATAATTGCGGCCACCGCGCTGCGAGCGCGGCCGGCCCGTACATGGACGCAAGATGCCAGGCCATCGCTCCGCCGATGAAGGCCGGCGTCGCGGAGCAGATCGCGAGCGTCAACGGGCCATGCAGCATTCCGGCCGACATCAGGAACCATGCGAGCGCGCCGACAGCCGTTGCAAGGGCGAAGCGGCGTTCCGTCACTCCATGCGCAGCGCGTAACGGCGCGCCGGCGCGCGCATGGGGCAAGCGCACGGCGACGCCAAGCGACGCGATGTGAAGGGCGCAGGCGACAAGAAGCGTTGCGCCCGGCGCCGCGGCAAGCCAGACGATACCCGGCGCGAGAAATGCCGCGCCCGCGCCCCCCGCAAGAACCCATAGTCCGGCGCCGGCCGCGCCCTGCGCCGCGACATGGCGATAGAAGAGCGCAAATCCTTGCGCAAGGCCGAGCCAAAAGGCGCCAAGACACAGGCCGAAGAAATTTGCGTGGGCGATCGAGAAGGCGCACAGGGCGCCGCCCGCAGCGCCGAGGCCCGCGCCGATTCCGAAAGCGGCGCGGCGTCCGAAAAATCGACGAGCAGCGACGCGGGAAAACTCGCCAGCGCCGCGCCGATCATGAGCAATGCGAAAGGCCAGCCGACGCGCGCCGCGGTAGGCGCGATCAGCCGCCCCTGTTCAGGCAGCACGGTGAGCGCAAGCGCCTGCGCCAGAACGGCAAGGCCGAAGCCGAGCGCAAGCGTCGCACGCTGGCTCGGCAAAGACGCGCGCTCGAGCGCGGCCGGGCAGGCGCAGAGAATTTGCCCGGCGCGCATGACAGCTTCCGGGCCGGCGCCAATTCCCGGCGTGCCGCGCCTCGAGGCGTGAAGATCGTGCTCCCTTTCGACCTCGAGAGCTCACCTTTTGTCCTCGAGATCGTCGTCCATCAATACGCGATGGGCGGCCCCGTCGAGATCGTCGAACTGCCCGCTCCTCAGCGACCACAGGAACGCCGCAAGCGCTGCGAGGCCAAGCAGCAGCGCGAGCGGGATGAGAAAGAGGAGGACGGTCATTCGGCAGGCCTCAGGCTGGCGCGCTCGATGCGCTCCACGCCCTCCTCCACGGCGGCGCGGCATCTTGCGTCGCCCCGGGCGCGCAGCGCATTGAGCGTGACGAGAATGGACGATCCCGACATTGCGGCGGCGGCAATGAGCGGCGTCAGCATGCCCGCCATCGCGAGTGGAACGGCGAGAACATTGTAGACGACCGACAGCGCGAGATTCTGTCGCATCAGGGCGCGCGCTCGACGCGCCAGATCGAGCGTCGTCGTCACGGGCGCGAGGCGTTCGCCCAGGAATACGGCGTCGGCTGCGGCCTGGGTTATTTGCATCGCATCGATCGGCGACATTGAGGCGTAGGCGCTTGCGAGCGCCGGCGCGTCATTCAGTCCGTCGCCGATCATCAGCACTTTCCGGCCGCAGGCGCGCAACGCGTCGAGGCGCGCGACTTTCTCGTCGGGCTTCAGCGCGCCCGCCCATGTCGCGACGCCGAGCGCGTGCGCAACCTTTTCGACCGTCTCGGCGCGGTCGCCCGAGAGGATTTCCAGGCAATATCCACGTGCCTTCAGCGCGGCGACCGTCGCGGCGGCGTCGCTGCGCAGCGATTGGCGGACCTGAAACAGCGCCTGCGTTTCGCCGTGACGGAATGCGACGAGCGACACTTCGGCGTCAAGCGGGCCAAGACGCGCCGCTGCGCCTTCCATGCCGCAAAAAGCCAGTGAGCCAAGCCGCGCCTCGACCCCGTCGACGAGGGCCGCGACGCCCTGGCCATGCTCTTCCCGCGCCGGCAGCGCTGCGCCGCTCGGCCGCTCTTGTGCGAGGGCGCGCGCAAGGGGATGGCTGCTTGCCCGCGCAAGGCGCGCGGCGAGGTCAATCGTCGCGCCATCGATCTGCGCCGCATTAATGACGCGCGGCTGCGGCGCCGTCAGCGTGCCGGTTTTATCGAAGACGATTGTGTCGGCCTCCGCCAGACGTTCGATCGCGTCGGCGCTGTTGAGCAGGACCCCGGCGCGAAACAGACCGCCGCTTGCAACAACCTGCACGGCGGGAACTGCAAGCGCCAGCGCGCATGGGCAGGTGATGATCAGCACACAAATAGCGGTGACGAGCGCCTCATGCAGGCTTGCGCCGCGCCACAACCAAAAGAGCGCCGTCGAGAGCGCGGCAAGATGCACCATGGGCGCATAGAGCCGCGACACGCGGTCAGCAAGCCGCACATAGCGCGAGCGCGCGCTCGTCGCCTTTTCGAGCAGGCGCTCGATTTCGTCGAGCAGCGTGGCCCCGCCGGCGGCCACGACGCGGACAGTGAGGGCGCCGTCGTAATTCATGCTGCCTGCATAAACCTGATCGCCAAGGGTTACGGCGCGCCGCGTCGTCTCGCCGGTAATCACGCTTTCGTCGAGGGTGGAAACGCCCGTCGCGATGACGCCGTCCACGGGCAAACGTTCGCCCGGCCTCACGCGCACGACGTCCCCCGGCGCGATGCGGGCGAGCGGCGTCAGAACCTCGACGCCCGCTTCCGAAAGCCGACATGCGAGCGGCGCGCGCAAGGCGGCGAGATTCGCGGCGACGGCGCGGGTTTTACGCCGCATCGCGTGATCGAGAAAGCGCCCCAGCAGCAAAAACGCGAGCAGCATCGTCGCGCCGTCGAAATAAGCGTGCTCGGCGTGGGTGAGCGTTTCATAGACCGACATGGCGAGCGCGAGCAGAACGCCGAGAGAGATGGGGACGTCCATATTCAGCCGCCCGGCGCGTAACGCGGCGAATGCGCTTCGAAAGAACGGCTGGCCGGCGAAAGCGGCCGCCGGCAAAGCGATCAGCGCCGAGACGCCATGGAAGAGATCACGCGTCGCGGGATCGATGTCGCCGCCGCCCTCCCCACCCATACGCCGACGGACAGCAACATGATGTTCATCGCCGCGAAGCCGGCGATGGCAAGACAGCGCAGCAGCCAGCGCGAGGTTTCGATTTCCTGGCGCTCGCTCTCAGCGAGCTCGAACGGGTGCAGGGAATAGCCCATTAATCGCAACCGTTCGAACGCCGACGGCGGATCAAACGCGTCGTCACGCCATTCGAGCGTCAGCCGACGATCGCCGTAATTCACCCGCGCCCGTTCGAGGCCGGGAAGATCGCGAAGCGCAGTTTCGATTTCGCCGATGCAGGCGGCGCAGGTCATCCCGTCGATAGCCGCCTCGAAGCGGCGAGCGCCGTCTTGAGCGTGCGCGACGAAAACCTCATAATCGAAAGCGGCGGTCATGCGAATCCTTTGACGACGCCTCTAGTTGACGTCGATCCTGTTTTTCGAGCGAAACAACTGTGCTCCGCCCCGCGCGGCGGTGAGAACGAGATCCCTTTGCCCCGCCGGAACAGCCGCTTTGCCCACATAGCGTCCGGGCGACGCCTCCTCGAGCTTCACGCGCACGTCTTTCGAGAGATCGGCGGGCGCGGCAAAGAGGGCCGTCATGTCGACGCCGGTGACGTCGGCGCCATCGGCGTCGCGCGCCGTGACGCGAATTTCGGCGAGCTCACCGGCGCGGCCGACACGCACCTCGACTTTCCAGTCGCGCGCGGCCTGTTCGCGCGCCTGCGCGATGTCGTGATTATAGGCAATGCCGTGTTCATAGGGATGCGCGACGACTTCGCCCGAGAAGGTTTTGATTGCCTGATAGGTCATCAACCCGTCGACGAGGGCGACGAAGCCAAAGAAAGCGACAATCATCGCCAGGACCGTCCAACCCGTCAGCGGCTTGCCGCCGGCTTCGTAGTCGGACCCCAATTCGGGCTCAGGAAGTGGTTTGCGCGCGCTGCTCATCGCGATGCTCATTGTCGAGAACCTCACGGCGTTATGAAAACGTCTTTCGCCTCGACGGAAACGCCGCTCTCGGCGTCCGTCACGGAGAAAACGATGGGAATGGGTCCCTTCGCCATCGTCGCGCCATGGGTCGAAACCAGAACGCGCGCTTCGCGGGTTTGATCCGGCCCAACCTCGACCACGATCTTCCCGCCGGCGTCTGGCGGCGCGCCGACGACCTCGACCATCGCGCCGCTTAAACCGCTCAGGACGACGACAAAGCGCCGTGTCTCGGCCTTCATATTGGCAAGGCGCAAGGCGTAGCCGTTGCGAACGCCCCCGTCCTTGAGCCGAACGCTGAGAGGGTTTCGATCATGCAGCACGTTGACGCGCATGTCGTTGCGCGTGGCGAGAGTGAGGGACATGAATCCGCCGATCGCCAAGATTAGCGCCCCGTAGAGAAGCGTGCGGACGCGAAACGGCCGATAGATCGGCTCCTCGCCGCACTGGCGCCGCTTGACGTTCATCTCGGTGTCATATGCGATGAGCCGCTCCGGACGACCGATCTTGTCCATGACGGCGTCGCAGGCATCGATGCACAGGCCGCATTGGATGCAGCCAAGCTGCGACCCTTTTCGAATGTCGACGCCTGTCGGGCAGACGGCGACGCATTGACCGCAATCCACACAGTCGCCGGAGATCGCTCCCGCGGCGCGGGCGTGCGTCGCCTGTTTGAGCGACATGCGCGGCTCGCCGCGATCGTAGCGGTAGGTCACGTTCAGCGCATATTCGTCGGTCAGCGCCGCCTGTATGCGCGGCCAGGGGCATGCGTGCAGACAGAGCTTCTCGCGCATCTGCCCCGCGAAAACATAGGTTGTGAAGGCGAGGATGCCGATCCAAAGATAGGCTTCGCCGGCGCCGGGCTGGAACGTCGCGAGCTTATGAACGAGAGTTGGCGCGTCGGAGAAGTAGAGCACCCAGGCGCCGCCGGTCCACCACGCGATCAGCAGCCATACGAAATGCTTGGCGACTTTCTTGCGGATCTTTCCCCACGTCCAGGGCCCGTTGTCGAGCTTGATGCGCTCACGCGCGTCGCCCTCTATCCAGCGCTCGGTCGTCATGAAGAAATCGGTCCACACCGTTTGCGGACACATGTATCCGCACCAGATGCGCCCGGCTACGGCGTTCATGAGGAAAAGCGTGAGCGCCGCGAGGATCAGCAGGCCGGTAAAATAGTATACCTCCTGCGGCCAGATTTCGATGAAGAAAAGATAGAAGCGCCGGTGCGGAAAATCGACGAGCGCCGCCTGACTCGGCGCGTCCGGCCCACGATCCCATCGAACGAAGGGAAGGAAGTAATAGATCGCCAGCGTCGCGAATTGGATGCCCCATTTTATGCGGCGGAAACGCCCGTCGACCTTCTTCGGGTAAATCTTATGCGCCGCCTCGACGAAAGGCTCTTCCCAGGTCGATTGCCGTTCCGCGCTGGACATGGCAGATCCTGCCTCCATCAATTCCTGCCCCCGAGCGGGCAATAAGCGGCTATTGACCGCCGCCCAGCGAATGGACGTAAACCGTAAGCGCCTTGATCGTCGTTTCGTCGAGCCTGCCCTTCCAGGCCGGCATGACCGCGCCGCCGCCATTGGCGATGCGGGCGACGATCGTCGGCTTATCGGCGCCATAGAGCCAGATCGCGTCATAGAGATTGGGCGCGCCAAGCTCGGGATTGCCTTTGCCTTCGACGCCGTGACACGCCGCGCAATTCTCCGCATAGAGCTTCTCGCCTTCCGCAGTCGGCGCGTCGGAGTCCGGTGTTTCGGCGTAGGTGCGGACATGATCCGCAACGACTGAAATCTGCTCGGGCGTAAGAATGCCGTCGCGTCCGAACGCCGGCATGGACGAGGCGCGCGTCGCCTTATCCGAGTCCCAACGCACGCCATGCTCTATCGTCTGCTGGATCTCGGCGAGCTTGCCGCCCCAGATCCAGTCGTCGTCGTTCAGATTGGCGTAGCCCTTGGCTCCCTGGCCGCCGGCGCCATGACACGCGGCGCAATTGGTCGCGAAGGCGACTTTGCCGACCATGCGCGCGGCGGCGAGAAGTTCGGGATCGGACTCGATCTTGTCGAGCGGCGTATCCTTGATTTTGGCGAGGATCGGGCCGCGCGTCGCTTGCAGATCGGTCAGATCATTGGCGACTTGCGTGCGCGAACTCCAGGCGAAGAGCCCCTGAGTGCCTCCGGAAAGAGTCGGCCAGGCGGGGTAGACGACGGTATAGGCGAGACCCCAGACGATCGTCGCCCAAAATGTCCACACCCACCAGCGCGGCAGCGGCGTATTGAGTTCCTCGATGCCGTCCCACTCATGGCCCGTCGTCGGCGTGCCGCTCACTTCGTCAACTTTGAACTTGTTCTTCTCAAACGTGTCCTGAGACATCGTCGTCATCCTCCCGGAAGGGAATTTGGGCGTCTTGCTCGAAGGTTTCCCGGCGCGAGGGCCAGAAGGCGAAAGCAACGACGCCAAGAAAAATGACGCCGAAGAAAATCAGCCCCCAGGACGCTGCGAAGGCGCGCAGGGTCTCGTAGGTCGACGCTGCTTCGGCGACTCCCGTAGTCATCGGATCACCTGACGTTCGCCTTGTCGTCGAAAAGCTTGAAGTCGACTGAAACGCCAAGGTGCTGAAGGTAGGCGATCAGCGCGTCCTCTTCGCTCACGCCAGCTTTCGTGGCAGAGTTGTTGAGCACGGCGTTCGGATACCGCTTCTGCAACGCCGCGGCGCCAGGTTCGTCCCCGCCATTTTGCGCGAGCAGATCGGCTTCGGCGCTTTCGATCTGCTCATCCGTGTACGGCACCCCCGCAATCCGCAGCGTCCGCATCTGTTGCGATATCTGCTCGGCCTTCAGCGGCGTCGTCGCGAGGAAAGGATATCCAGGCATGATCGACGATGGCACGACCGAACGGGGGTTGCGCAGATGATCGCGCTGCCAGTCGTTCGAATATTTGCCGCCGACGCGCGCAAGGTCGGGACCGTTACGCTTCGAGCCCCATTGGAAGGGGTGATCGTACATGCTCTCCGCGGCGAGCGAATAATGACCATATCGCTCGACTTCGTCCCGCAAGGGCCGAATCATCTGCGAATGGCAGGTGTAGCAGCCTTCGCGGACATAGATGTTGTAGCCCGCGAGCTCGAGCGGCGCGTACGGACGTATGCCCTCCACCTTTTCGATCGTGTTCTTCAAATAAAAGAGCGGAACGATCTCAACGATGCCGCCGACCGACACCAGAACGAGAATCGCGACGACCATGAGGATCGAGTTCGTCTCGAGGAGTTTCTGCAACCCGCCGCTTGCGGGCGCGTGTTGAGAGGATTGCGACATGTCTTACGTCCTCACTCGGCAGGCAGGGGAGACACGGCGACGTCCGGCGCGGCTTCCGACGCGGGCGAGGCGATGGTTCTGTAGATGTTGTAGACCATGATCAATGCGCCGATCAGGAACAGGCCGCCGCCGATCGCGCGGATGACATATTCGGGATGCAATGCCTCCGTTGTTTCGACGAAGGAATACTCGAGGAACCCCTGCGGCGTATATGCGCGCCACATCAGGCCCTGCATGATTCCCGCGACCCACATCGACGAGATGTAGAAGACGATGCCGATCGTCGAGATCCAGAAATGCCAGTTGACCAGCTTGAGCGAATAGAGGCGCCGGTTGAACACCCACGGGATGAGGCAATAGAGCGCCCCGAAGGAGACGAAGGCGACCCAGCCCAGTCCGCCGGAATGCACGTGACCGATGCCCCAGTCGGTGTAATGCGACAGGGAATTCACCGCTTTCACCGACAACAGCGGACCTTCGAAGGTCGACATGCCGTAGAAAGCGACGGATACGACGAGCATACGCAGAACCGGATCGGTTCGCAGCTTGTCCCATGCGCCCGACAGCGTCATGATGCCGTTGATCATCCCGCCCCAGGAGGGCATCCACAGCACGACCGAGAACACCATTCCGAGCGTCTGCGCCCAGTCGGGAAGCGCCGTGTAATGCAGGTGATGCGGGCCCGCCCAGATGTAAAGAAAGATCAGCGACCAGAAGTGTACGATCGACAGCCGATACGAGTAAATTGGCCGCCCGGTACGTTTGGGGATGAAATAATACATAATCCCGAGGAAGCCGGCCGTGAGGAAGAAGCCGACGGCGTTATGCGCATACCACCACTGGATCATCGCGTCCTGCACGCCGGACCACAGGATCACGGACTGAGACGAGAAGATCGAGATCGGGATTTCGACATTGTTGCCGAGCACGAGAACGGCGACGGTCACGATAAAGGCGAGATAGAACCAGTTCGACGACATAGATGTGCGGCTCGGCGCGGCGCGCGAGGGTGACGAGATAGACGAGAAGATAGACGACCCAGACGACGACGAGCCAGAGAATCGCATACCACTCGGGCTCGGCGTATTCATGCCCGCGCGTCACGCCGAGCAGATAGCCCGTGCCCGCAATGACAATGAAGAAATTATAGCCCAGCACGACGAACCAGGGCGCGAGGTCCCCCGCAATGCGCGCACGGCTCGTGCGCTGCATGACGTAAAAGGATGTCGCAAGCAGGATATTGCCGCCGAACGCGAAAATCACCGCCGAGGTATGCAGCGGCCGCAGACGGCCGAAATTGATCCACGGCAGATCGAGATTGAGAGCCGGGTACGCCAGCTCCAGCGCCAGATAGAGCCCGACGATGAAACCCGCGACGCCCCAGAAGAGACCTGCGATCGACGTGAACTTGATCGGACCGTAGTTGTAGTTGGGCCGGCCGTCGATCACAGCGGGCGCAAGCTCCGCCGAACGCGCGCGATAGCGCAGCGCGATCGCGACGACGGCGCCGATCGAACCGAGGGCGAAGAGCGCCGCATGAAACGCATATGCGGGCGTATGGGCTTTCGTCGCGATAAAGGCGGTCGCGATGGCGAGCGCGAGGAAAATCGCGCTTAACGACTTCTCGCCGAAGGTCGGTTGTTTCGCGATGAGGGGGGGCCGCTCCATAATGTCCGTCCTCTGGAGTATCCGCGGATATCTCGCGCGAGCGAGATTCCCGGCCGCGCTTGAAAAGCGTAGCGGAATCGCGCGCCGCGCGAATGCGAGTCGCAATTGCATAGTACAGCGCAGCAATGATGATCGGTTGATGGACGTCAAAGAACGCGCGGCGTGCGCCCTTCTGCGCGCAATTGTCACAGATCAAATATTGGGAACAGTGATCGCCTCAAGCGGCGCAGGCGTTTGGCGCACCGCGCGACGTAAAAGTGACAGACGGGACGTCGATTTCGAATCCGCTTTCGCGCTTATTTGTCGCAGGCCGGGACGATGCGCGCGCGCGTTCAGCAGGGATAGAATTGGTGGTAGCCGAGGAGAAAACCCAAGGGCTCGCTATGGCGAAGTTGTGCAAGCGGCCGCGCGAAAAACAGGCCGCTGCCCGAATAGGGATAGCCATAATCGCAGGTCGGATCTGGCCCCGGAGCCTGAGACGGAGTTGCGGCGACAAGCGCGACGGTCGGCGCATAGTAGCGTCGGCCGTCGAAAGAGACGCCGACCCAATCGCGCCCGTCACGCAAGATGACGAGTTCCGACCCTTCGGGCGCCGTCGCCACGACGGCATGATTCGCGCCGGCGCGCGCGCGCAGTTCGACCGGCTGTCGCAAGGTGAGAACCTGACCCGGAGCCGCTTGCGCCGCCGGCCAGAGCACGCACATTATCGCCAGAATTAAGGTCAGCCGCCGCATGTCGCCTCCCGGGCTAGGCGCCGGCATGTGCGCCGGCGCAACCTTTCGCCCTGAGTTGCAGTCTATAAGAAACGCGCAATGTCTCAAGCGTCCTGCAATTCATCGACTTTGCCGCAGTTTCCGGGCCGCGCTGGCCGGCGTCGGGAGACGGGCTCCCGCACGAGGATTACGCGCGGCCGGCTGATCCGCGGGGCCTTTTCAACGCGCCGCGAGTCTTTTTTGAAACTTAAGCCGCAGCCGAGGATTTTTCACATTTCCTTTGCCGGATGGACACGCCACGGGCGCAGCCTCCGCGCAGGCCGGTCTTTCGTCCCCCTGTCCCCGCTCCGATCCTCGCCTTTATGCTGCGCTTGCGCACGCGCTATGGAGACCGAATGACCGACGCTTTTCCAACGCGACCCGCAACGAACGCCGCGATGCGGCGCGTCGCCTTCGGCGCGCTCGCCTTTTGCGTCGGCTTGCAGGGGCCGATGGCCGTCGTCGCGGCAAAGGAGCCCGCAGCCGACGCAAAGCCGAAAGCGACGCTCTCGGTCCCGGTTTTCGCGCCGAAGGAATTGCCGCTCGGCGCCGACGGCGCGAGTTTCTCACCATACCGGCGCCCGGTCGCTACGCCATCGGCGCCAAAAGCCCGACCGGCGCGCGCATTGAACTCGTCGACATGATCGCGGGCCCGCTCGATTCCGCCGGCGCCGCCGGATTGCGCGACGGCCGCATCGACGTCTTGCTCGACAAGGGCGTCTACAAGCTGCGCATCGGCGCCGTGAAGGGCGCGAACGGAGTGGCCGCTCTGACGGCGCAGCCCTTCGCCGAGATCGAATCCGCGCGCGCCCCGCTCGCCCCCGGCGTCGTGCAGAGCGGCGAACTTGGCGATTTGCAGCAACGATCCTATGCGCTCGAAAGTAAAGGGGAGGAGACGATCTATCTCGAGGCAATCGGCCGCGCATTGCAGGATCTGCGTGTCTGGCAGTCCGACGGCGCGCTCGTCGATCTGGGATTCGAGCGCACGACGATTGAAGCGAAACCGGGGCGATTCATGAATTGCCTGCGGCTCGAGGGGAAACTTCCGCCGGGGCGCTACATCGTGACCGCATATGGCGGCGAGTCGCTTGTCTGGTCGGATGGCGCGTCGACGCAACCCTTCATGCTACGCCTCGCCGAGCCTGCCCTTTTAGCGGCGGGCGTCGCGCAAGGAGTCCTCGGGCCCTTTGGCTCTGCACGCTTTGAGGCGCCGGCGGCCTATGACTTGTATCGGCTCGAACTGCCGCAACAGGCCCCGGCGCGATTGGAGGCGCGGCGCGGCCTCAATCGGGAGACAGCCGCAATCAACAAAACAAGCCGGGCGCCGGTCGCCACCTTACGCATCGCGGGCGATGCGCCCGCACGCGTCGAGGTAACGGGCTTAGAGGGTCAAACCTATCGCCTTGAAGCCCTGCGCCAATCGACCCGGGAAAGCTTCGAGGCGACCGGCGCGCATCTCGTTTCCCTCGACGTCGCTGGCGCGGGCGGCGACGACGCGCCGGCGACTGCGCTTTTCGCGCGACTTGAAAAGGACGGAAAGACGCGGGTCATCGCCTCTGACGCGCCGCGCATCGGCGCCGGCAAGGCCTGGCGCGGCAAGTTCAATGCGTTTGGCCCGGTCACCATACTCTTCGAGGCGACGCGCGACGGTCCTGTCGCGATCGACGTCAAGGGCGCGAACCTGCGCGCCACGATCGAACCGGCGCTCGGCGCGCTTGCCCCGCGCGCCGTCGGCAAGGACGCCGCGCGCTACGACCTTGCCGCAGGGTTTTACTTCCTCGTGCTCGAACCTGCCCACGGCGCGGGCGGCGTCGCCGATGTGACTCTCGGACCGCCGGGGCTCAGCGTCCCCGCGCCCATCCCCGCGCCGTCACCCGCGACGATTTCCTTTGGTGAGCAACTTCTGGAAGCAAACGGCTCCTATCTCATTCTCGCCAATACGGCGCCGGCGCTGCTCACCGGACCCCGCGTCGTTGCGCTGCCGGTCGCGCTCGACAAGGCGCCATTGGCCCTGCATCAAGCGGCCGGCAAAGAGTTGACGGTCACAACGCGCACGCCAAAAGGGGGCAGAATCATCGCGCGCGATGAGACCGGTCGAAACGTGGCGCTGTCTCTTCTCGACGAGAAAGTCGAAAATGACCAGCAGAGCGAGACGGTGAAGATCGCGCCCGCCGACAAGGATCGCGCAATCGGACTCATTTATGCGCCAGACCCGACGCCGGCTTCAGCGCAGACGCCGACGCAGGAGGAAAAGGCGCCGCCAAACTCCTTCGGTTCGCCCCGGGCGCCCGGTTTTCTTCGACCTGAAGCGAAACGAAACGCGCGATCTTGTCTTCGACGTCCCGCAGGGCGGCCTTTTTCGCGTTGAAACCACCGGGCGGTTGAAGACGGCGCTGCGCATCGGCGGCGCCGTGTCGCCGCGTCTTGGGGAGGGCGACGCGAACGGCCCGGGCGCGAATGCGCTGGTCACCACCTATCTTCGCGCCGGCGCCTATCGCGCGGCGGTCACCGCAAAGGACTCCGCCGGCCATCTCGGCCTCTCCGTCTCGGCCGCGGCGCTGACGCCAGCAGCCAAGATAACGGACGCTGGCGAAACGAGGGCGACCCTCGGGCCGGGCAAGGGCGCGGTGGCGCCGTTCGAGATCGGCGCCGCGGGCGCGTATCGAATTGCGCTCGCGGGACTGGGTCATGACTGGAACGCGCGACTTGAAGACGCCGATGGCTGGCCGCTCACGGCGCCAGGCCCTTTCAAAAACGAGATCCGACGCGTCGAGCCCGGCGCTTACCGCCTCGTGGTGAGCCCCACGGATGTCGAGGCCCGCATGATCGCGCGATTGTCTCCGATAGTTGCGTCTCGCGCGCTGGAAGGCCACGGACCGCACCTCCTTCCCTTCGACAAGGCGCAGAAGCTGCAATGGCGAGAGCCTCAGGCGAAGGACGTCCCACGCGCGCCCGACGTCTGGCGCTTCACGTTGCAGGGCGACTCGGACATCGAGCTCGACATCGGCGAGGGAATGATTGGCGACGTTTTCAGGAGCGACGGAGCCGCCCTCGGCAAAGTCGTCAGCGACCGGCCGCTGCAAACGAAGCTTGCCGCCGGCGATTATCGCGTGGAAGCCCGAAGCCTCGCCCATGACGACCGGCTCGATTACGAAATCACGCTTTCCTCCGCGCAATTGCAGCCAGGCGCGCCGCAACGCGTCGATCTTCCAGCGCGCCTCGCGTTCAATCTCGCCCGGGACAGCGTCGTCGATCTCTCGACATTCGGCGACAAGGAGACGATCGGCGCGCTAAAGACCGAGGCGGGCGAGGTGGTCGAGCGTCTGGAGCCCCGGGCCGACGATTGGAACGTCGCCCTCTCGCGTCGGCTCCCCGCCGGCGCCTACAGCCTCGAACTTGAAGAACTCGGCGCGACGCGCCGCCCGCCGACGGACGCGCCGGCCGACGCGGGGGCGGCAGAAGATTCCGATGAAGAGACGGCGGCCGACGAGGGGGCGGTCCCGGAAGCGCCTGACGACTCCAATGTCACGGGAGTTGAAGTTAAACTTTCGGTTCTGGAACAAAATGACGGCGGCGCGCTTGGCGCCAGCGGCGAAGCGACGTTGTCCGGCGGCGGCGCGCGGCGCGTTCTGCTGCCTACTGCGCCCGCGAACGCGCTCTTGCTCGTCACCGCCCATTCGACGCGCGATGTGGCGCTCTCGATCGAGCGGCGCGCGGGGGACGGAGAATGGCGCACAGTCGGCGCCGAACGCGGCGTCGCCCCGCTCGCCGCCTGGCCGATTGCCGACGAGAAAAGCGAATGGCGCGCCACCGTCTGGCCAGTTGGCGGCGGAACCGAGCCAATCACCATCGCCGCGCGGGTCATCGAGACGCGCGCGCGATCGGCGGGCGACGTCGACTTTGAACCCATTGCTGGCCTGAACCCGCAGCTCTGCGTCGCCAAAATTGAGACGCCCAACGCGGCGCTTGTCGCCGTGGACGCGCCTGAGAGCGTCATGGCCGGCTCGGCGCCCGGCCGTCTGTTGCGCAACATCCGCCCCGGCGTTCTCGCGCCGCAGACGCAGCAATTATGGCTCGTCACGCGCAACTGCAAGAACAAGACGCGCGTCGCGGCTTTCGAATGGCGCGGCGAAGACGTCACGCTCGACATCGACGACGGCGAGCACGCTTTTCTGCCGCCGCTGGAGGCGATTGCCGGCAAGACGCGCCTTTGGCTGTTACGCTCCACCTTCACGCAGCCGGGGGTGGATGCAGGCCATGGCGTTGGCGTTGCCGAAGGCGCGGCGTTGGCGCTCGCCGGCGAAAATGCGGCGCATGCGTGGAATGCGAGCGGCTCCGCCCCGATGCGGGCCGCGTTGTCGGCGATCGACGTCGAAACCCGCCCCGTCGTGAAGGGCGGCCAGCGCTTTTCGCTCGTCATACCGCCGATGACGGCGCAGCCGGTGGAGATGGACGCATCCGCGGGGCCGCTTGCGTTCGACCTTCCCAAAGGCGTCGCCGCCTTTGTCGACAAGCGCGGCATCTTCCCGGACGACGCGGCGCTTTCGCGCATCGTTCACGGGGCCGGCCCGCGGACGTTGCTCGTTAATTTGTCGGCGGCGCCGCTCCCCGCGACAATTTCGCGATTGAACGAGCCCTCGCTCACGCTCGATTCGAAAACCGCGTTCAAGCGTTTCTTCGGGGTTGCAGGGCAAGTCTCGATTCCGCTGGCGGCGGACGCGGGCGATCGACTTGTCGTAATCGGCGCAGATGCGTCAGTCCTGTCGCAGAATGGGCGACGCGCGCGCGGCCACGACATTGCGCTTGAGGGTCCGGGCGAAATCGTGATCGATTACAAGCCCGGACTCGTCGCCGCCTGGATCGAGCACAAAGGCGCCGCGCCCTGGCCGCAGCCGGAGGCGCGCGCGCTCACTCTGCCGCAACGCGTCGCCCTCGGGGGCGACGTCATGCGATTTGCCATCGCGCGCCGGGAGCCCGTCGTGCTGACAGCGACAGGCAGCGCGCCCGCTCTGGTCGCCTTCACGCAAAACGGGAAACGCGAAACCTTCGCTTTCCCCACTGGCGTGGCGTTTCGCCATTACATGGCCGGCGGCGACGCGACGCTCGATATTTACGCGCCGCACGACGGCGCGCTTTCCGGCGCCGTCGATGTGTCCGCGCAGCCTGTGATCGATGCGCATGACGGCGTCAATGACGCCGTCGCCGTCGCCCCCGGCGCGAGCGCCCTCTTCTCTTTTGAGACGACGCGTCGCGGCGAGGTCGGCTTCGGCGTCCGCACCGATCCAGATCGCGCGAGCGTGCGCCTCCTCGACGTGAGCGGCAAGACGCTCGCCGAAGGCGTCGCAGGCGTCGTGACGCTCTCGCCGGGCCGCTATTTCATTGAAGCGCGGACGCCGGGCGACGCGTCTGCGACGACCGTTCGCGTCGCGATTGCCGGTCTTTCGCCCCCATCCGCCGCGCCGCCAGAAGACATCGTCGCCGAGCTTCTCGACAAGGCCGGGCTGAAAAAGAACAAGTGACATAAGAATGAGAAAGTCGCAGCGATGAACAAGACCTTGCTCCTTTGCGTTTTCGCGACGTTCTCTTTCGCGCAGCCGGCGCGTGCGGAGGCGCCGCCTGTCTTCGATCGCGCGCAGCGCGCCGATGGCGCGCGCATTGCCCCCGATCGCTTCCTTCGCGGCTATGACCCGCTCACGATTTTCTTTCCCGGCGACACGGGCCCGAAAGCGGGCGGCCCCGAAGACGCGGCCGGCAAATTCGTCGCGTTGACGCCGCAGCCGGCGGGAGAGTGGCGCTGGATTTCCGCTCGCGCGCTGCAATTTCGTCCCGCGGAACCTTGGAAGCCCCTCTCGCGCGTCAATGTGAAGAGCGGCAGCGCCGAACAAAGACTCATCGCGCTGCTGCCGACGCCAACCTCGTCAAATCCCGCCGCTGGCGCCGAGCCGGTCGAGCAGCTCTCACAGATCGCGCTAAGCTTCGCGCAGCCAGTCGACCTTGGCGCGCTGGCGCGACTCGTCTCGGTGGAGCTGCGTCCGGCTCCCGGGGTCTCGCCGCAGGGCGGCCAGATTTTGAGCGCGTCCGCCTACGACATTCGCGCTCTTGAGCGCGGCGATCGCAGCGGCGCGCAGACATATGTTGTGCGCTTTCGCGAGAGCGTCGCGGACGGCCGCGTCGCGATTTTACGCCTCAAGTTGTCAGATGCGCCCGGACTCGACGACGAGACTTTCGAGCTGCGCGTGCACACGGCGTCGCCCTTCTCCGTAACCGAGGCGACATGTGGACGTGGCTGGGACGACGACAAGCTCGGCGCCGTCCTGCGATGCGCCGCCAAGGGCGACGCGCCGGCGCCCGAGAGCGGCGATGAAGAAGGCGGCGACGCCGCCGCCAGCTACGCGCCAGGCAGCAAACGACAGCTTACGCTCACTTTCAACGCGCCGCCCGAAGCGCTCGACATTCTGCGCGCGCGCGAGGCGTTGCGCATCACGCCGCCCGTCGACGATCTCGCGGTCGAGGCGGACGACCGCAGACTGAAGATCTCCGGCAAATTCCTCGCCGACAGGATTTATGATCTCGCAATCGCTTCCGGGGCAATAAAGGACAATCGCGGACGACCGCTCACGCCCGCGTTCGCGCAACGCTTCGCCTTTACGCGCGACGTTCCGACGCTGCGATGGGACGCCGGCTACGGAGTTGTCGAGCGCTTCGGCGCCCAACTGCTGCCGTTGCGCGGACGCGGATATGACCGCGCCGACATCCGCATCCACGCGATCGATCCTCAGGGGCGCGATTTCTGGCCCTTCCCCGAACATGGCGTCGAAAGCCTCGACGCCGACGCGCCGCCCTTGCCGGGGAACGAGCCATCTCGGTGGGGCGGAAGCGCCAATGTCGATCCAGAAGGCATAAAGGCGCGACTGAAGCTGCTGGGATCACCCGGCGTGTCACGACTGGTCGATCTTCCGATCAAACGAAATGGCCCGGATGCAAAATTCGGAGTTGACCTCAAAGCTGACTTCGCGCGCATCGCCGGCCGCGACCAGCCCGGAACCTATCTTGTCGGCTTGCGGGCGATCGACGAGGACAAACGCCGATGGCTGCGTGTGCAGGTCACCGATCTTTCGGTCTCGGCGATTGAGGAGCCAACGCGCGTGCGCTTCGCCGTCACGTCGCTCGCGACAGCCGAGCCCGTCGACGGCGCGCAGATTCGCATCGAAGGGGTGAAGGACGACAAATTCGTCACGCTCGCCCTGGGCGCGAGCGACGCTTCTGGCTTTTTTTCCTGGACCCCGAGCAAGCGCGGCGACGGCGAATTGCGGCGCGTCGTCGTGACGAAGGGACTCGATACGCTCGTCGTCGATCCGGACAGCGCGTCGCTGGAATATTCCCGGGAGTTATGGTCGAAGCCGGAAGCGCAATGGCTCTCCTGGATAACAGACGCGGACGCGCCGAGAGCAGAAAAGTCGCGCACTCTATGCCATGTCTTCGCCGAACGACCAATCTACCGACCCGAGGAGCCGGTGCATATCAAGGGCTATGTGCGTTCCTACAAAGGCGGCGCTCTCAGCCTCACGAAAGCAGGCGGCGCGCTCGTCGTCACCGGTCCCAATAATCAGGAATGGCGCATCCCCGTGAAGCTCGACGCCAACGGCGGATTCTACAGCAAGTTCGACGCGGCGACGCCGGCGACCGGCGACTATGCGGTTAAATTCGAACCCGACGCGCCGAAGAAGACAAAGGCCGAAAAGCCAGATGGCGAGGAAGAGACGAGCGCGGAAGGCGCTGACGTTACGCAAGACGCCTCATGTGGCCAGTTCACCTTCAAAAAGGAAGCGTATCGCCTGCCCACATTCGAAGTGGTGCTCAACGCGCCTCAAACCGTTGCGCTCGATTTGAGTTTCGACGTCGATTTGCTTGCGCGCTATTTCGCTGGCGGTCTTGCGGTGGAACAGCCCGTCAAATGGCGCGCCGCGCAATTTCCATACATATTCCTTCCGCCGAACCGCGAAGGATTCCTGTTCTCGACGGACGCGCGTTTTTCGGGCGACGGAAAATTCAAATCCACCGCTGTGCTTGAACGCGATCAGCGCACGGACGCCGGGGGCGCGGCGCGCATAACTTTCGACACGACGATAGAACCCACGGCGCAGCCGCGCCGTTACTCCATCGAAGCGACTGTGACGGGCGACGACGGCGTCGAAGTGCGCAATGTGCAGAATGTAATCGCCTTGCCGCCTTTCATCCTCGGCGTCAAGACGCCGCGCTATGTCGAGCGACCCGGCGCCATCACGCCTGAAGTGATCGTCGTCGACGGAAAGGGCGCCGCAATCGCGGATCTTCATATGACCTTGCGTCTCATCAAGCGCAATTGGATCTCGACTCTGCAAGCGAGCGATTTTGCGCAAGGCGCCGCAAAATATGTCACCCAGGTCCAGGACGAGACAATTGTCGAACGCGAGGTGAAATCCGCCAGTGAGGCGCAAAAGGTCGAATTGACGGCCAGGGAAGCCGGCGTCTATGTCATTCAGCTCGAAGCGTATGACAAGCTCAAACGTCGACAGCAGGTCAGCGTCGACTTTTTCGTGGGCGGCGATACACCGGTCACATTCGCGCGTCCGCCGGCCGCCGCCGCGACGGTGACAACAGAAAAAGAGAAATATGCGCCCGGCGAAACGGCGACGCTTGTCATTCAGTCGCCGTTCCAGAACGCGCGCGCGCTCGCCATTGTCGAGCAACCCAACGGCGCCTATGACTACAGCTTCGTTGATATCGCCAACGGCTACGGCCGCTTTGCGCTGACGGTAAGGAAAGAGCAGACGCCGAAGCTCGCCGTGCATTTCCTCATCATGCGCGGGCGGCTGAAAGACAGCGCGCCGCAGAGTTCCGCGAGTTTCGATCAGGGCAAGCCCGTCACCATCGCCGCGACAAAATGGATCGAAGTGACGCCGGTCAAGAACATCGTCAATGTGAAGCTCGAAAATGCAGCGAAGGCGCGACCAGGCCAGGAAGTGGAGGTTACACTGCGTCTCTCGGACGAGGCCGGCAAGCCTCTCCCCGGAGAAGCGACATTCTGGATGGTCGATCAGGCGGTGCTCTCGCTCGCCAAGGAGCGTTCGCTCGATCCCCTGCCCGATTTTATCGTCGCGCGCGATTCGAAAATGGCTGCGCGCGACACGCGTAACATGGCCTTCGGAGTCATCCCGCTGGAAGAGATTACGGGCGGTGACGCCGCTCTCGAGGAATGGGGGGCCGAAAACAACATTTCCGTGCGCAAGAATTTCACGCCCGTGCCAATCTATTTGCCAAGCGTGAAAGTCGGCGAGGACGGCGTCGCAAAGATCAAGGTCACGCTGCCGGACACGCTGACGGTCTTCAAATTGCGCGCCAAGGCCGTTAGCGGACCGGACCGCTTCGGCGCCGCCGGCGCTGAGATGCTCATTCGCCAGGAGCTCGTCGCGCAGCCGGTATTACCACGCTTCATCCGCGCCGGCGACGCTTTCGACGTCGGCCTTGTCGCCCGCGTCGTGGAGGGGCCCGGAGGAGATGGACGCGCGTCGATCGCCACGACTGCGCTGAAGCTCACCGGCGAGGCGAGTCGCAAAATCGAATGGAAACAGAATCGACCGGTGCGCATCGACGCACGCGCGCAGGCGCCGGGGGCGCTTCAGGACGCTGTCGCGCTCAGCTTTCGCATCGATCGCGACGCCGACAAGGCAAGGGACGCCGTCGCAATCGAACTTCCCGTCAAGCCAGATCGCGAGCCGACGGTGCGTTTTGATGTCGTCACGCTCGCGCCGGGCGAGACGAGGACGATCGCGCCGGCTGGAGAGGCGGCGCGCCCGAAGACTTTCTCGCGCGAGATTGTCGCCGCCGCTGATCCGGCGCTCGTAAAACTCTTCGCCGGCCTGTCCATGCTTGTCGCCTATCCATATGGCTGCACCGAGCAACGCCTCGCGCTTGCCCGCGCCAGCTTGTCGCTCAAGGGCCTCGCGCCGATCCTCTCGGCCGCCGGGCTGCAGGATCGCGTTTCCGCGAACGTGAAAAGCACGGCGCAGCAGATCGAGCAAGCCATCGACGGCGACGGCCTGGTGGCTTTCTGGCCACGCGCGCGCGGCAATGTTCTGCTCACTGCCTGGGCCTACCAATTCCTCGCGCGCGCCGATCGTGCGGGCGAGCCTATCGACAAGCCGCTGCTCGAACGTCTGGCGAATGTGCTGCGATTGTCCCTGCGATCCGATTATTCGCGCCTGCTCGGAGGCGAAGAGATGCGAGAACGCGCGGCCGCGCTCGCTGCGCTCGCGGAAGGCGGCAAGCTCGAAGACGCCTATGTTGCGGAATTGTCCCGCCAGTCGGATTTTCTGCCCAATGAAAGCGTCGCCGAAACCGCCGCCGCCGCCGCGCGGCTGACCAATGTCAATCAGCGCATTCTTGCGTCTTTGATGGAGACCATGTGGAGCCGCATAAAATTTGCGACCCGTCAGGGCATGCAAGTCTATGCTGGACAGGCGGCGGAGATTGGCTCCGAAGCCATTCTTCCCTCCGAGACGCGCAACCTCGCCGAGATGTTGCGCGCCGCAACGCTCGCAGCGCCCGCCGACCCGCGCGGGCCGGTGCTGAAAGATGCGCTGCTGCGGCTGGGTGAAGGAGACGGCTGGGGTTCGACCAACGCCAATGCGAGCGCGATCGAGGCGCTTGCCGAGGCGTGGCGGCGCCCCTCGCGCCGATCGCCGTCGCCTTCACGCAAAATGGCCAGACGACGGCGTCATCGATCGACGCGAACAATCCCGTTGTTCGCCAATCAAGCCATGACGATGCGCCGGTAACCATTGCGAACACATCCAACATGCCGATCGTCGCATTGGTTGAAACCCGCTTCGTTGCCGCCGAGGCTGGCGCGAAGGCGCTGGCGCTGAGCGAAGGATTGGCGATCACGCGGCAAAGCTGGCGCGTTCAGAGCGCACGGCCGCCGGAAAAAATCGACCCTACCGATGGCGCCGTGCATGTCACGCAAGGCGACGTCATCGAGGAGACCGCCGAGATCGTCAATCCCGAGGATCGCACTTACGTGGCGATATCTTTGCCGCTCGCCGCCGGCTATGAGCCGCTCAACCCGAACATTGCGACGGCGCCCGCCGAAGCGCAGCCGTCATTTGCTCCGACACTCCCGCCCAGTTGGGTTGCTTTTGGCGACGACCGCGTCCTTTATGCTTACGACGTTCTGCCGAAGGGCGCCTATCGCTTCGCCATCAGACTACGCGCGCAGACCGCTGGAGTTTTCACGCAGCCCGGAGCACTCGTCGAGACGATGTACAAGAAGGGCGTGCGCGCCATGAGCGCCGGCGCGCGCGTCGAGATCCTCAAGGCGCAGTCCGGCGCGCCATGATGCGTCGCACGCCGATCATTGCGCTCGCTCTCGTCACGGCGCTTCTTGCCGCCATCGCCGCGATCATAGACGAAGCGCGACGCCGCGCCGATCTCGTTGCGCCGCCGGCAAGCCAGATCGTCTATGATCGCAACGGCGCCTTTCTCACGCAGATCGCGCGCGAAGCTTCAAACTCTGCCGACGCGATGCAGGTCGATTATGGCTATTGGCCGCTGGGGCGAATTGCCGAACGCATCGCGCGCGCGACGCGCGCGCTCGAAGACCGACGCTTTTCGTCGCATTCCGGCGTCGATCTGCGCGCTGTTCTGCGGGCCGCCTGGGCCAATTTAATGCAGCGACGCTTTGCGCAGGGCGCCTCGACGATCGCCATGCAGATTGCGCGCATGCAGCACCCTGGCCCGCGCACTTTCGCCAATAAGCTTATGGAGGCGGCAACGGCGATCGCCATCGTGGTCCGCAATGGCCACGACGCGACGCTCGCGCATTATCTTCGACTGGCCCCCTATGGGCTGGGCAGTCATGGCGTCGCCCATGCCGCCCGCTACTATTTCGACAAACCCGTCGACGATCTATCCTGGGCGCAAGTGGCGCTGCTCGCGTCGCTGCCTCAATCGCCTGGCCGCATGAACATCTCGCGCGCGAGTGGTCTGCGCATCGCCGTCGAACGCGCGCGCCATGCCATCGCCGTGCTCGAAGAAGACGGCGCGCTCGACGCCGCCCAAGCGGAAATGGCGCGCCGCGAACTCGCAGCCATGCAGCCGTTCGCGATAAAGCGCCGACCCGAAGCGCTGCATCTTGCGCTGCGCTACGAGCGACTCTTCCGTGAAGGACGCGTGCGCGCATCGTCCTCGGAGGATCCACGAATCTTTGCAACGATCGATCTCGCGCTCGAACGCGACATCGCGCAGATCTCCCGTCGCTATTTAGCGCTTTTTCGCAACGCCGGAGCGCGTCAGGTCGCTGTCATGGTGGCGGAGCGCGGCTCCAACGCGATCCTCGTTGACGTCGGCTCGACCGGTTACCGCGACCCTCGCGCCGGCGCAATCGACTTTACGCTCGTTCAACGCTCGCCGGGCTCGACCCTCAAGCCCTTCATCTATGCCTTCGCTCTGGAACGCGGCGCGCTGCGTCCTACCGATCTTCTCGACGACGTGGCCGAAGGCTCGTCCGGCGTCGCCAACGCCGACGGACAATATCTTGGCCTCATGACGCCGCGGCAGGCGCTCGCCAATTCGCGTAATGTGCCGGCGACCAACCTGCTCCGGCGAGTCGGCCTCGAATCGAATTTTGCGTTCTTACACGAACTGGGTCTCCATGACCTCGATGCGCAAGCGGAGCGTTTTGGCGTATCGATGGCGATCGGCGCACTGCCGACGCGGCTCGAAGATTTGATGCGCGCCTATGCGGCGCTCGCCGACGATGGCGTTCTCGCCGATCTGTCTTTCGCCCGCAATTCGCGAGGATCCGAGCCGCGTCGCGTCATGTCGATCGATACTGCGCGGCTCATCACCTCCTTTCTCTCGGACCCGCAGGCGCGACTTCCCTCCTTCCCGCGTTACGGACCGCTCGAATATCCTTTCGCTGTGGCGGTGAAGACCGGCACCTCGCAAAATTACCGCGACGCCTGGACGCTTGCTTATTCGCATCGTTATGTTGTCGGCGTCTGGCTGGGCCGCGGCGATGCGAGCGGCATGCGCTCTCTTGCCGGCGCCAATTCCGCAGCGAGAATCGCGCATGCCATCATGATCCATCTGCATGGCGCGAGAACGGGCGACATTCTTCCCGAGACATTTGCCCCGCCGCCCGGACGCGTTGCGATTGATCTGTGTCGCGCCGACGCAGGCGCGGCTTGCGCGCAGACACTGCGGGAGTGGGTGAAGCCCGAGGAGATTATCGCATCGCCGGCGCAGCGCTCAATCCAGCCGCCTGACTTGGTCTCCAACAACGCCGATCCCGGCGCCCTCGTTATCGCCACGCCTGAGCACAACATGCATGTCTGGCGCAATCCGGAGCAACCGGCTCCTCTCAACAAATTGGCCCTGAAGCTCGTGGATGGCGCAAAGGATGCGCAGATCATCTGGATCGTCGATGGCGCGCCGTTCAAGCTTGCGCAAGCCGACGAAACGGTGTTCTGGCCCATGACTCCGGGCGCCCATCGCATACAGGCGCGCCTGGCGCTCGCGCCGGTGACGTCACGCGCCATTCGCGTCACGGTAGACTGACGCGCCGGACCTCAGGCGCGAAAATAAAGCTCGAGGACTTTCGAATAGACCGACGTCAGCGCGTCGATGTCGGCGACGGCGGCGTTCTCGTCGACCGCATGTATGGTTTCGTTGGTCAGACCAAACTCCACCACAGGACAATCGCGCGTAATGAATCGCGCGTCCGACGTTCCGCCGCTCGTCGAAAGTTCGGGCGCGATTCCGGTCACCGCTTCAACCGCGCGCGCGACGAGTTCGGTGAAGGGGCCCGGAGCCGTCAAAAAGGAAACGGCATTGCTGGGAAGAAAATCGAGCTCCACCCCCGTCTCCCCCGCCGCCTCGCGCACGAGCGTGGCGATCCGCTCCTTCAGCGTCTCGAATGTCCAGAGGTCATTGAAGCGCACGTTGAATTGCGCGCGCGCCTCCCCCGGAATGACGTTCACCGCCGCGTTGCCCACGTCGATGGATGAAACCTCGAGATTCGTCGGATCGAAATGCGCCGTCCCGCGATCGAACTCGTGCGCCGACAGGGTCGCGACGACGCGTGCGATAACAGGCGTCGGGTTTTTTGCGCGCTGCGGATAGGCGACGTGTCCTTGCTTGCCGAGAACCCTTATCTTCCCGTTGAGCGATCCGCGGCGGCCGATCTTGATCGTGTCGCCGAGCCGCGACACATTTGTGGGCTCGCCCACGATGCAGTGATCGAACGTCTCTCCGCGCGCGCGCGCCCAATCAAGCATCTTCGTTGTGCCATTGATCGAGGGGCCCTCTTCGTCGCCGGTTATCAGGAAAGAAATCGTCCCCTTGGGCGGCCCATGGCGTTCGACATGGGCGAGGGTCGCCGCGAGAAATGCCGCGATGGCGCCCTTCATGTCGCTGGCGCCGCGCCCGTAAATGCGACCGTCGATGGTCACGGCGCCGAAGGGATCGCACCGCCAGCGCGACACATCCCCGGCAGGGACGACATCGGTATGGCCGGCAAAGACCAGATGCGGCGCACCGGAGCCGAGTTTTGCGAAGAGATTGTCAACGTCCGGCGTATCAGGCGCGGTGAAGACGAGCCGGTGCGTCTCGAAGCCGACGGATGCAAGGCTCCGCTGCACGACATCGAGCGCGCCAGCGTCCGCCGGCGTCACCGACGGACATCGGATGAGGTCGCGGGTCAATGAGAGGGCGCGCGACTGCTCAGTCATGATGGCGTCTTCGAATCCCAGCGCATAGACCGTCCAGGCGACGACGCCGAGCAGAAGCGCGTCGGCGCCCCAGACCCAGAAACGCGGCATCGCCTCGGCGACGCGCGGCTGCAGCCAATGAGCAGCGGCGGCGACGAGCGCAACGAACGGCGCAAGCCCGGCAAGACCGACCGGCGGGGAAAGTTCAAGGTCGCGGAATCGCTTGGCCGAGAGATTCACATAGCAGACCGCGACGAGAAGGATGACGAAGGAATAGAGAATGACGAAGGCGTAGGCGAGGGCCGTCATCGGGACGAAGAAGGGATCGGTGGCGAGATCATGCGCCGTATAGGGCGACAGTGCGAGCCAGAGGAGAAAGAAGGGCGCAAAGACGACCGCAAGCGCGCCCGCGCCGCGCCGCCAAGTGGCGCGGTCGATGCGTCCCTCCTCGGTGCGGTAGAGAAAGCGGATGCGCTCGGCGTCCAGCGCCATCAGTCCCTCAGAAGTTCGTTGATGCCGGTCTTGGAGCGCGTCTGCGCGTCGACAGTCTTGACGATCACCGCGCAATAAAGCGACGGGCCTGGCGTTCCGTCAGGCAGCGGCTTGCCCGGAGATTGCCCGAGACGACGACCGAATAGGGCGGCACATAGCCGACATGATCTTGCCGGACGCGCGATCGATGATCTTGGTCGAGGCGCCGATGAAAACGCCCATGGAGAGGACCGAGCCCTTGCCGACGACGACGCCCTCCACCACCTCGGAGCGCGCGCCGATGAAGCAATCGTCCTCGATGATGGTCGGATTGGCCTGCAGCGGCTCCAGCACGCCGCCGATGCCCACGCCGCCGGAGAGATGGACGTTCTTGCCGATCTGCGCGCAGGAGCCCACGGTGACCCAGGTGTCCACCATCGTTCCGGCGTCGACATAGGCGCCGAGATTGACGAAGGAAGGCATGAGAATCGACGCCGGGCGCAACATAGGCGGAATGGCGCACGATTGCGCCCGGCACGGAACGAAATCCCGCCGCCGAATGCTCGCTCGCGCCCCAGCCGATAAATTTGGAGGGAACCTTGTCCCACCAGGTCGGCGCCGCCGGGACCGCCCGGGATCACCGACATGTCGTTGAGACGGAATGAAAGCAGCACAGCCTTTTTGAGCCATTGATTGACTTTCCAGGACTCGGGCCCTTCCTTGCCGTCGATTTTCTCGGCGACCCGCAGCTTGCCGGCGTCCAGAAGGCGTAAGGCGCTGTCGACGGCGCGGCGGATATCGCCTTGCGTTTCCGTATTGATATTGGCGCGATCCTCGAAGGCGGCGGCGATGAGCGTCTCTAGTCCGGTGTGCATGAAATTCTCGTGCGCGATGAAGGCCGAGCCGGGTTGTACGGGTACCGCGCAGGGAGTCAACCGCCCGCCATCGGGCGCGCTCAGACCGGAGACGTCAAACCCTCCAGAAATCCCGCGAGATCGTCCGTGACAAAATCGACATGCGGTTCGTCGCCGCGCGCCACCTCCCAGGATTCGCGTTCAACCGCCTCGCCCACGCCCGGAACCACGAGAACGGTCGTCATGCCGCGCCGATGCGGCACGGCCAGATTGCGGGCGATATCCTCGAAAATCGCCGCTCGCCTGGGATCGACGCGCAACTGCGCGAAGAAGCGATCATAGGCCGCCGGCTCCGGCTTGGCGATGAAATCGGCTGCGATGATGTCGAATACATCCTCGAAGAGATGATCGACGCCGAGCTGCCGCGCGGTCTTGATCGCATGATCGCGCGAACCGTTGGTGAGAATGAGCCTTCTACCCGGGAGAGAAGCGATTGCCTGCGCCAGCGAATGATTATGTTCGAGCGACGAGCGGTCGATGTCATGCACGTAGTCGAGATAATGCGCCGCATCGACGTTATGCTCGGACATCAGGCCGCGCAGAGTCGTGCCGTAGCGCAGGTAATAATGCTTCTGCAGGGCGCGCAGCGAAATGGCGTCGAGTCCGAATAGCCTGATCATGAACAGCGTGATCCGGGCATCTATCTTGGGCCACAGATCCGCAGTCTGCGGGTAAAGCGTATTGTCGAGATCGAACACCCATGTGTCGATATGCGCAAAGCGCTCGCAAAGGCGGCGCTGGAGATCGAGCCCTGAGATATCTGCCAAGATTTGCGCCGAAAGCGGTTCGAGACAAGGCGTCACTGGGAAATCGGCGACGGAGCTTATCTGGATTGTTGTCTTACGCCCCTGGGCAGGGATCTTTCAAGTCTTGCCGGTTCAAGCCTTCCGGATTCAAGCCTTGCCGGAGCGCACGAGACCCGACAAGCTTCGAGGGAAACGGGCCGCCGAGCGCATCGCGCGGCCGCGCCTCATCGGGTGATCAGCGTGCCCGCGCCATGATCCGTCAGCAACTCGATCAATACCGCATGCGGCAGCTTGCCGTCGAGAATGACGACGCCCTCGACTCCCCTTTCGATCGCATACATGCAGGTCTCGACCTTCGGGATCATGCCGCCGGTGATCGTGCCGTCGGCGATGAGGCCGGGAATGTCGTCAACTTTCAATTCTTCGATCAGCTTCTTGTTCTTGTCGAGAACGCCCGGAACATCGGTGAGGAACAACAGGCGCTTCGCGCCGAGGGCGCCGGCGATGGCGCCGGCGAAAGTATCGGCGTTGACGTTGTAACTCGCTCCGCCGGGGCCCTGCGCGACAGGGGCGAGGACCGGGATGAGTTCGCGCCCCAGGACCTGGTCGAGCACTGTCGTGTCCACCTTGTCGGGCTCGCCCACATAGCCGAGGTCGACGCCGTCCGGGCGCTCGAGCTTCTTGGCGGTCAGCATACGGCCATCCTTGCCCGTCAATCCGATGGCGCGGCCGCCTTCCGAATTGATATAGCCGACGATCTGCTTGTTGATCGAGCCGGCAAGCACCATCTCGACGACGCCCATGGTCTCGCCATCGGTGATGCGCAGCCCGTCGGCAAAACGAGAGGGAACGCCCAGCCGCTCGAGCATCGCGCCAATCTGGGGACCGCCCCCATGCACGACGACAGGATTGACGCCGGATTGCTCGAGCAAAACCATGTCGCGCGAGAAGTCCCGCGCGACCGTGTCGTCGCCCATTGCGTGGCCGCCATATTTGACGACGACGATGGCGTCATCGTAACGCAGCATGTGCGGCAAGGCCTGCGTGAGAATGCGGGCCTGTTCGAGCGCGTTGTCGGCGGAAGTGGGGTTCATGCGGAAACCTCGCGGGGTCGCGGCGCCTGCTCACGCGTCGCGGACGCCCCACCTAGACCGGAGTTTCTGTCGCTTTCAAGCGTTTCGTTCGGCAAGAAGCTGGGCGACGGCGCCGCGCATCTGCGCAATCCCCTCACCGCTGTGCGACGAGGTGAACAAAATCTCTGGATAGGCGGCCGGGCGCTTGAGGAGGGCGGCCGTCGTCGCGGCAAGGACGTCGGCGCGCTCGGAAACCTTCAACTCGTCGTGCTTCGTCAGCACAAGTTGGTAAGACACCGCGGATTGATCGAGAAGGTCGAACATTTCCCCGTCGACCGGCTTCACTCCGCGACGCCCGTCGACGAGCACGAAGACGCGCAGGAGCGAGGCGCGGCCCTTGAGATAGCTCCGCATCAAGGCAGTCCAGCTTGCCACCTTCTCCCTGCCCACCGCCGCATAGCCATAACCCGGCATGTCGACGAGGCGCAGGCGTTCCGCCCCCGGCGCGCCGCCAAGCGCAAAGAAATTGAGCTGCTGCGTGCGCCCCGGCGTATGTGAGACGCGGGCGAGCATCTTGCGATTGGTCAGCGCGTTGAGGAGCGAGGATTTGCCGACGTTCGAACGACCCACGACGGCGATCTCGGGCGGTCCGAGCGCGGGCAAATCGCCGGCTTTCGCGCTCGCGAAAATGAAATCGCAGGAGCCCGCGAAAAGGATGCGGCCCTCTTCGAAAAAATCTCTGTCCATCGTCTCGCCGATTGGCGGCCGCAGCGTCGCTCTGCCGCGGCCGAAACCCTCAAGCCATGCCGAAGGTCTTGCGCAGATTATCCCACAGCTCGAACTTCACCCCCGCGCGTTTCATGATGACGCCCTGCTGGATGATCGACAGGAAATTGTTCCACGACCAGTAAATGACCAGGCCCGAGGCAAAGCCGCCCATGGTGAAGGTGAACATCACCGGCATCCAGGCGAACATGGTCCGCTGGATTTCGTCGGTCGGCTCGGGATTTATCTTCATTTGCAGCCACATGGTGACGCCCATCACGAGCGGCCAGACGCCGAGGGCGAGGTAGGGCCCGAAGATCGCCACATGGGTCGGGTCGAAGGGAAGCAACCCGAAAAAGTTGAAGATATTGGTCGGATCAGGGGCGGAAAGATCCCTGATCCACCCAAAGAAAGGCGCGTGCCGCATCTCGATCGTGACGACAAGCACCTTGTAGAGCGAGAAGAACACTGGAATTTGAAGCAGCACGGGGAGGCAGCCGCTCGCGGGATTGACCTTCTCCCGCTTGTAGAGCTCCATCTGCTCCAGGTTGAACTTGTGCTTATCGTCGCCGTACTTCTCTTTCAACTCTTTGATTTTAGGTTGAATTTCCTTCATCTTGGCGATCGACTTATAGCTCTTGTTGGCCAGCGGCAGGAAGGCGAGCTTCACAATGACCGTGACGGCCAGGATCGCGAGGCCGAAATTGCCGAGGACGCGATAGAGGAAGTCGATCAGCCGGAACATCGGCCGGGTGATAAAGTAGAACCAGCCCCAATCGATCAGGAGATCGAAACGCTTCAGGCCCGGGTTCGCCTTGTAGGCGTCGAGCATGTCGACCTCCTTGGCGCCGGCGAAGACGTAACTCGTCACGTCGATCGACGTCCCCGGCTCGATGACCTTGGGTTCCGTCACCGCATCCGCCTGAAAGGTCTTGGTCGTCCCGCCCATCGAGACGTAGCGCGCTTCGATCGCCGCGTTCTGGTCGGGCGCGACCACGGCGCCCCAATATTTGTCTGTGAAGCCAACCCAGCCCCCGACGCCCTTGAAGGTCTTGGTCGCGTTGGGCTCTTTTTCAATCTTGTCGTAAGTGACTTCCTGCGCCTGGTCGCCGACGACGCCGACAAAACCCTCATGCAGCGCCGCATAGCCCGCCGACGGCGGACGACCCACACGCGTGACGCGAGAGAAGGTGTAAAGTCCAACGGGCCGACCTGCCTTGTTCTCGACAAGGTCCTTGATCGTAAAGAGATACTCGTCGTCGACGGCGATGACGCGCTTGAAGGTCAAGCCCTGGCCATTTTCCCACGTCAGTGTGAGGGGCTTGTCGGGCGTGAGCCTGTCGGAGTCAGCCGTCCAGACTGTCTCGGTCGTCGGCAGAGCGGGCGCGTTTTCGACTTCGACGGTCAAATAGCCAGACTCGGCGTAATAAGGCTCAGGACCGTCCTCCGGCGAGAGAAGCGTGATGATGGGGCTCGTGGGATCGACCGTCTGGCGGTAATGCTTGAGCGACACGTCGTCGATCCGGGCGCCCTTGAGCGCGATCGAGCCGGAGAGCGCACGCGAATCGATCGGGATGCGCGGACTGAGCGCCAACGCCTCGGCGCGCGTGCGGGCAACCGGCTTTGCCGCCGCCGCCCCGACTGCTGCCTTATCAGGAGCCCCGAGCTTCGGGATCTTTGCCATGCGCTGCTGATCGATCTGCGCCTGCCGCTGCCGCTCCATTTCCGGAAAGGCGTAGAATTTGTCCCACAGGCCGATGAAAACCAGCGAGAGCAGCGCGGCGATGAGCATGTTTTTGGTATTTTCGTTCATGACGCGGCAGGCCTGTCTTTCTGTTTACGCCGGGCCTTCGCGGCGGGGCGCTCGTCGAGACGAGCGAAACCTTCGGCCATTTGAGTGACGATTTCTGCAAAAGGCGCGGTCAACGCCCCCCGCCGGGCGACAAACACGTAGTCGCGCCCCGGCCGCGCGCCAAGGGCTTCGCTTACCCGAAGCGCCTCTTTCAATCGCCGGCGGATGCGATTGCGGCCCACCGCTCCCGCCACTTTCTTCGTCACGGTAAAGCCAAAGCGCGCCGCGGCCATCGCCGCATCATCCGCCTGTCGCGCCATTTGGAGGGTGAAGAGATTCGCGGCGAATCGCGCGCCGGACTTTGACGCGCGCAGGAAATCCTTACGCCGCCGAAGCCGCGTGCGCACGCTGGAGGTTGTGTGCCGGTCGGCGGCGGCGTTCGTCGTCATTTTGCCATCCGCCGATTTCCGTCGAATTGCCGACGCGCGTCTCAGGCGGAGAGGCGCTTGCGGCCGCGGGCGCGACGCGCCGCAATGATGTTGCGGCCGCCAACCGTGGCCATCCGAGCGCGGAAGCCGTGGCGGCGCTTGCGCACGATCTTGCTGGGTTGGTACGTTCTCTTCACGAAACTTCTCCGCTCGCGCGCCGCGACCCGTCGGTCTGAGCCCGCATTCCATAGGGCGCCGCCCCGCTTTTTTGTCTATTCGCGCGAGGAAAGCCCTCTCGGGACCGCAGAGAGCGGCGCGGCGAAACAGTTTTGACGCCGCCCCTCTCGGAGCGGCGCCGCGCGTGGCATATAGGAGAAAGCCTCAGCGTAAGTCAATGACGCGCCGCCCTTGCCGCTCCGATTCGCGGGCTCTCCCCTTAAAGTCACGGTCAAGGCGTCGCGCCGACCCGCATGGCGTCCAGAAATCTGGGAGGAATCGCGCGCTGCGTCCGCAAATTTTTGCTGCGCTTGAGGATTTTTGGCTTTGCGCCGCGGACTCGCGCCAGCGTATAGATTGGACAGGCGCTGTGATTCGCGCCTCGTTCTTATCCCTTCGCCATTGTTGCGTGGCGCGTCCCCCGTATCGGCTCGAATTAAGACTTTGGGCCGCAATGCGGGCGCAAGTGAAAGTTTATTAACCAATTCCGCTTACCGTCAGCAATCGACGGGAAGAGTTGTAGCGCCAAGAAGCCGGTCGGCGGCTGGCGCACGCCATGCGGCGGCGGCGTTCTTGGAATTCGATGGAGCTCGGTGGGGAACCAACATGCGCGTTTTATTGATCGAAGACGACAGCGCGACGGCTCAAAGCATCGAGCTCATGCTTAAGTCCGAGAATTTCAACGTCTATACGACGGATCTTGGCGAAGAAGGCATCGACCTCGGCAAGCTCTATGACTATGACATCATCCTTCTCGATCTGAACCTGCCGGACATGTCGGGCTATGAGGTTCTGCGCACCCTGCGCGTCGCGAAGGTGAAGACGCCCATACTGATCCTTTCCGGCCTCGCCGGAATCGAGGACAAGGTGAAAGGCCTCGGCTTCGGCGCAGATGACTATCTCACCAAGCCCTTTCATAAGGATGAACTGGTCGCCCGCATTCACGCGATCGTTCGTCGCTCCAAGGGCCATGCGCAGTCGGTCATCACGACGGGCGATCTCGTGGTCAATCTCGACCAGAAGACGGTCGAAGTGGGCGGCGCCCGCGTGCATCTGACCGGCAAGGAATATCAGATGCTCGAGCTTCTTTCTCTGCGCAAGGGCACGACGCTGACCAAGGAAATGTTCCTCAATCATCTTTATGGCGGCATGGACGAACCCGAACTGAAGATCATCGACGTCTTCATCTGCAAATTGCGCAAGAAGCTCGCCAACGCCAGCGACGGCCGCAATTATATCGAAACGGTCTGGGGCCGCGGCTATGTGCTGCGCGAGCCCAACGAAGCCGACGAGCGAATCACCGCCTGACAGCGGCAAGACAAACAATGAAAAAGGCCATGTCGGCGGACATGGCCTTTTTCATTTGCGGATCGTGATCAAAAAGCGCCGCCCGCGCGCGAATCGACAAGGCGATTCGCGCGCAGCCAAATTCAGGCCAGGCGCAGATTGGGCGGCGCGCGCCGCCGCGTGCGCCAAACGCCATCCGGCGCCGATGGCGCGAAGAAGGCGTTTGCTTCGCTCACCGATTCGTCGGCGCCCGCGAACATATAGCCGCCGTCGTTGAGGGCGCGTTCTAGCCGGGTGAGCACGTCGCGCCTTGCCTCGGGCGTGAATGCGCTCAGCACATTCCGGCAGAGAATGACGTCGAACCCGCCGAGCTGCGAATAGTCGGACAGCAAATTGAAAGTGCGAAATGCGACGCGTTTGCGCAAACGCGCATCGACGCGCCAGGCGCCGCTGTCGGGGCGAAAATAGCGCAGCAAACGCTTCGTGGACAGTCCCCGCTGGACTTCGAAATGGCTATACAGACCATCCTCGGCCACGCCGATGGCCGTGGCTGACAGGTCCGTCGCCACAATGTCGACGGTCCATCCCGTCAGGGCGCCGGCTGCTTCATCCAGGGCCATCGCGAGCGAATAGGCTTCCTGCCCCGTCGAACAGCCCGCGCACCAGAATTGCAGGCGGCGCGTTTCGCCGCGGGTGGCGAGGAGATGTGGCAGAATATGCGCGCGAAACGCCTGAAAAGGCGCCCACTCGCGAAAGAAACGCGTCTCTGTCGACGTTATCGCGTCGATGACGTCCACGAAGAGCGAGGGCCGGCGCGCCATCGCGTCGACCAGCGCCGCGAGATCGGCCAGCCCATGCGCCCGCATGACGGGTCGAAGGCGGCTCTCGACAAGCGCCTGCTTGTCGCTCTCCAGCGCGACGCCGGCAGAAAGAGCAAGCTGACGGCGCAACCGCGCGAAAACGAGAACTCATGGACGCATCCTCCAGGAATGCGCCGCCTTCGACGACGGGAAAGCCCGCCGCAACACAAGTGACCGACGCATGCACAAACGCCTTTGTTACCGCGACGGCGCAACCCACGCCGGCGCCAGATTGAGACAGCCTCAAACGAGGCCGATTTCCTCGAACTTCGAACGCACGATATTCTGGTCGAAAGGCTTCATGATATATTCATCGGCTCCCGCATGCATGGCGCGCGCGATATGGCCGACTTCATTTTCGGTCGTGCAGAAAACGACCTTGGGCGTGGAGCCTCCCGGCATTTTGCGCAGGGCGCAAAGGAACTCGAAGCCATCCATCTCGGGCATGTTCCAGTCGAGCAGAATGGCGTCTGGCATCAGCTTTTCGCATTCGGCCAGCGCCGCCCTGCCGTCAGGCGCCTCGCTCGTGCGGAAATGCAGCCCTTCCAGAATACGCCGCGCGACCTTACGGATTACGGCCGAATCATCGACAACAAGAACTTGCTTCATGTTTATGTTCCTCTCTTTTAGGGGTCGCGCCCGTCATGCGCGCCGTAGCCTCGCTGCGTTTCGTGACGCGTCGCAGCAGGGCCTCAACGTCGAGAATCGACATGTAGCCGCCACCCCGACGGTAGCAGCCGCATATGACTTCACGCAGAAACGCGTCGAGATGTGGCGGGCGCGCGATCCGATGCGCCTCGTCGGCGACAAAAACGTCCTCCGTCGCCTCGACCAGCAACGCGTAATCCACGCCGTGATGCGCCACGCCAACGGCCTGCCGGAACGGCTGCGACGACTCTTCTTGACCCAGGCAGCGGGAAAGATTGAGAACGGTTACGACGCGCCCGCGCAAATTCGTGAGGCCTGCGACCTCCGGCGGCGCGAGTGGAACCGGCGTCAAATTATCGACATTGAAAACCGTTTGCACGCTGGCGACCGGAATTCCGATGATCTGACGCCGCGACCTGATCGCGAGATAGCGGTGGGACAGCGGCGCAAATGCGCCCACGTCATCCTGGAAAGAGGTTCTGGCGATCATGCGGCGATCTCCGCAATCGACGGTTCGAAGGCACGGCTTTTTGACGATCCGCGCGCCAGAAGGCCTTCGACCGCTTCAAGGAGGCCCGAACGATCGAATTTGCCGACGAGGCGCACGCCGGGGAGCCCGGCGATATCTGCGGTGCGCGACGCAACCTGCGACGCGAGCGCGACGATGGGCAGATGTTGACGCGCCGGGCAGTCTCTGAGCGCGCGCGCAAGGACGCAGCCGTCCATCTCCGGCATATCCAGGTCGACGACAGCCGCATCGATTTGCAGGCCCGCCGCCAACAGCGCGAGCGCCTCGAGACCGGACGCGGCGACCGTGACCTCATAGCCCCCCGCGGAAAGCGCAGGGGCGAGCAGGTCGCGAAAGAAAGGCTTGTCGTCGACAAGCAGAACATTGCGCGGATCGCGGACGCCGCGCGTTAGAAACCCAGGATCAATGGACGCAATGTAATGCGCGACGTCCAGAAGTTCGACGACTTTCCCCCCTACGCTCGCCGCCCCGATAATTCCGGGCTGAGCGCTCTGAGCTGGAAAGACGAGCGACTCTTCCGCGATGTCGATGATTTCCTCTGCGAGAATCGCCATCGTCTGATTTCCGACAGCGAGGATCAGAATGGGATATGCGGGCTGGTCGCGGCGCATGTCCGGGGCGATGGGCAGAACGGCCGCAAGCCGCCCTCCTTGCGCCGTCAAATAGCCGCCGCCGGAGGGAACCAAAGCCTCCGCCGCGATGATTTCGATTCGTGACACCTGCGACAGCGGCAGCGCCTTCAGCGCGCCCGAGCCGGCGCGCATCAGCACGAGACGCGTCCCTTCGCGCGCGCGCGTCGCTGGGGCGTCAACGGACGGCGTGACGTCTTCCACGCCATCGAGCCCCGAGCGCGCGGCGATCGCGCACGGATCGAGCAGGAGAACGACGGCGCCGTCGCCAAGGATCGTCTGACCCGAGAAGACGCCGATGCGCGCGAGCGGTCCAACGAGCGGCTCGATCACGATTTCCTGAACGTCCGCGATATTATCGACGAGAAGTCCGAAGCGTCCGCGAGCGGTGCGCAGGACGACGACGAAGCCGCTTTGCGGCGGCGTCGCGCCGGCGCATGTCAGCGCCAGCGCGTCGGTGAGACGCGTGACCGGCAGCGTATCCCCGCGCAATCGAAAAACTGGCGCGCCATGCAGGAACTGGATCGCATGAGCCCGGTCTTCCCCAACTCCGACGATTTCGACAACGGCGGATTGCGGGACAGCAAAGCGCGCAGGGCCACTCGAAACAACGAGGGCCGGCGCGACTGCGAGCGTGAGCGGAATGGTCAGCGCGAAGCTCGCGCCGGCGCCGGGTTTGGAGGCGAGTGAGACCGTCCCGCCGATCGACTGGAGATTCTCTCGCACGACATCCATGCCGACGCCTCGCCCCGAGAGCTCCGTCACGTTTGCCGCCGTCGAGAAGCCTGGCAACAGAACGAATTGGTAGACGTCCGCGTCGCTCATCCGGCTGAGCGCGTCGGACGTGACGAGACCGCTCGCCAGCGCCGTTGCGCTGATTCGCGCGCGATCCAGTCCCCTTCCGTCGTCCGCCACCTCTATGACGATCTTGCCGGCGTCGTAGCGCGCGCTCACGCGGATCACCCCGGTTTCCGGCTTGCCGGCCGCCGAGCGCTCCTTGACCGTCTCGAGCCCGTGATCGGCGGCGTTGCGGATGATATGGGTCAGGGGCGCGCGAATCAGCTCGATCAATTGCCGGTCGAGTTCGGTCTGCGCGCCCTCGGTGACGAGTTCGATCTGCTTCCCGAGTTCCTTCGACAAATCGCGCACGAGCCTTGGCAGCGCAGCAAAGAGTCGCGCGACAGGCTGCATACGCGCGCGCATCACCGCGTCTTTAGATCGCTCGTGACGCTCGTCAGATTGCGCATCGACGCCTTCATCGACTCATTGTCGACGGCGTTCGACAGTTCGACGAGCTGATTGCGGGTCGACACCAGTTCAGAGACGATTCCCCTCAGTCTGTCGAGAACGGCGATCGAGATGCGCACGGTTTCGTTCGTCGGCATTTTCGCTGGAGCGGCCTCACCCGGCGGCTCACAGTTCGCGGGCGCGAGCGACCGGGTCGCCGGCACGACATGCGCGCGCGGCGCGGCGCCAGGCTCGCACGTCGCGTCGATATTCGTCGCGCAGGACGCCAGTTCGCCGAGCAAATCCGCGTCGTCGCCCTCGGGCTCGGCCGCAATTCGCGCAATCTCGCCCAGCAGAGCGGAGAGCCGATCCACGACGCGGAGAATCAGAGCAATATCGGCGGGCGTCACGACGGCGCCATCACGAAAGCGCGCGAGCAGGGTTTCGGTCGCATGCGCGAGGCGCGCAACGCGCGAGAGCCCGAGAAAGCCGCTCGAGCCCTTGATTGTATGAATGTTCCTGAAAAGGCTGGCGATCTGGGCCGAATCAGCCTGCGCCTTCTCGAGGCGCAGGAGCGACGTCGACGCCGCGTCGAGATGATCCCCCGCCTCTACGAGAAATTCTGTGAGCAGATCGTCCATGCCCCGCCTCGCGCCGCGACGCGCGGCGAATGACGGGGATTATCGTCAAGATGGGTTAAGAGAAGCAAAATTTCGCTTCGCGGCGTCAATCAGGCGACGGCGCTTTGCGGCTCAGCTTGCGGCGCGTCGCTGGCGGAGGCTTCGGCTGCGTCGGGCGCGGCTTCAATCGTCACCGCATCCGGCTCCGATGTCACTTTCACGGCCAGCCCACACGCCTTGGCGACGAGGCCCGCGTAATAAGGCTGGATGGCGCGCGCGTCGATCGCGCCCTCTTCCGCCTGCCCGGCGAGAAGTTCGGGGATATTCGCGGCCACACGCGCGTTATGGCCTTTTGCTTCGATCTTGAAGGAGAGGCGGTCTTCCTCTCCGGAGGAAGACACGGAGATGACGCCGCCGCGCGGAATGGACGCGTCCGCGAGCAAACAAAGGTTGAGCAGCAGCTTGACCTTGTTCTTCGACATCAAGGCGCGCGGCACGCTCCAGTTGAGCTGCGTGCGTTCGTCGGCAAGAAATTGGCGGGCGACGAGTTCGGCGTCTCCCGTGTCGATCGAGGCGCCCTTGGAGCCGGCCGCGCCGAACGCGAGACGACAGAATTGCAGGCGGGCCGAGGCTTCGTTGGCGCTGGACTTGATGAGCGCCAGGGCGTGGCCGCGCATTTCGGCGTCCTTTTCCTCCTCAAGCACTTCCAGCCCGTTGACGATGGCGCCCACGGGGGAGATCACGTCATGGCAGACCCGCGAGGACAGCAGAGCCGCGAGATCGAGAGCATCGAGCGAGAACTGGGTCATTGGGTAATCCCGGTGGCGCGCGAAGCGCGTTCTGGTTAAGCAGCGCGTCGAATTCTTGGTCGGCGACGAATGGACGCGCGATTCGAATCAGCGCCCTGAGGCTCTATAAAAAGTAACCGCCGCTGCGGAGATTGCAAATTGCGCGCCCATTGGTCGTAAACAAAAGCTGAAGGATGCGCCGATGTGACGTGCCATTTCAGGCCAGTTCCGAGCGAGGCAGACTCGCACGGCTCTTTGCCGAGCGCATTATCGCCGCCGGCGCTTTAGCCATTGAGACGCTGTCGCGTCCGCAGATCGCCGCGCATGTGAAGCACGACAAATCTCCGGTGACCGAGGCGGACGAACGCATAGAAGCCTATCTCCTCGAGGCGCTCGCGCGCGATCTCCCCGGCATGCCGGTGATCGCCGAGGAGGCGTCGGCGCGCGGCGCGCAGACGACGCATTCCGGCTCCTTTCTGCTCATCGACCCGATCGACGGCACCCGCGAATTTCTTGCGAGGCGCCAGGAGTTTACCGTCAACCTCGCCCTGATCGCGGACGGCGCCCCAATTGTCGGCGCGATTTTCGCGCCCGCGAAAGGCCGCGTCTGGTTCGCCTGCGACGAAGGCTACGTCGTTGACGCCGCGCCGGGCGGCGGTCTGCCGCCAAACGACAATTGGCGGCGGCTGCGCACCCGCAAGCCCCCCGCGGCGGGGCTGACCGCGCTCGTATCGCGTTCGCATCTCGACCCGGAAACCGTCGCCTTTCTCGCGCAGTTGACAGTCGCCTCGCGCTTGTCGATCGGCTCCTCCCTGAAATTCTGCGCGCTCGCCGAGGGCCTCGCGGACGTCTATCCGCGCTTTGGGCAGACGATGGAATGGGACACGGCGGCGGGAGACGCCATTCTGCGCGCGGCGGGCGGCGCGACGCTCGATCCCGCCGGCGACGCGTTGCGCTACGACAAAGCAGCCGACAGTTATCGGAACGGCGCGTTCATCGCCTGGGGCGATCCGGCGTCCGCAACGCTTTCTTAACGACGCCGCGCGAATTTGACGCGTGTCGGCGACGCCGCCGTAACCATGGCGCATCCGCGCCGCGCGGCGGCCGTATTTGGCGTCGACGCGTCGATACATCGGACGTCCGCACCATTGGAGCGACCATGAGCGCCTCGCATAATTTTTCCTCTCGTCGCGATCTCTTTCGACTGGCCGCGGCGACCGCCGCCGCCGCCGTACTGCCCGCCGCCGCGCGCGGCTCGCAGCGGCCAGACACGTATTCGAGCGGCGAAATCGTCGAGAACGGACATCGCTTTTTTGGCTCGATCTCGCGCGGCCTCGCGGAGGGGCTGGAGCAGGCCAACAAGAAGTGGGGGCGACCGAACGCTTATATCCTCGGCCAGGAGGGCGGCGGCGCCTTCATCGGCGGCCTGCGCTATGGCGAAGGCAACATGTTCACCCGCAACGCCGGCCAGCGGCGGGTCTTCTGGCAGGGCCCGTCGATCGGCTTCGACGCGGGGGCCGACGGCGACCGCACCATGATGCTTGTCTATAACCTGCCCGAGGTCGAGGCGATCTATCGACGTTACGCCGGCGTCAACGGATCCGCCTATCTCATCGGCGGCCTGGGCTTCACGGCGCTCAACAATGATGAGGTCGTCGTCATGCCCGTGCGCGCCGGTCTCGGCGCAAGGCTCGGGCTTTCCCTCGCCTATTTGAAATTTACCCCAAACTCCACGTGGAACCCCTTCTGACGGACGATCTTCGGCAAGCGCGCCGATCGCGCCCGCCCGCCTTCGGGAAAAGCGCCTCAAAGGGCCGCCAGCCCTTTTGATTTCATGCGCCGGACGTGGCACTCTGCGGCCGTCCCGCCGGAATAGGCGTCTTTCGACGCGAGGTTTTCGTCTTGATCGAACAGGCGATGTATTTCGCGCTCGGCTTTCTCGTCGCCGGGCTTCTCACATTACTGTTCCTGCCGGCTTTCTGGCGGCGCGCGCTCCGCCTTTCCATGCGCCGGTTGCAAATGCTCGCGCCCATGTCGATGGAAGAGGTCATCGCCGAGCGCGACCTCTTGCGCGCCGAATTCGCCGTGCGGGAGCGGCGCCTCGAACAGGAAGTGGAGGCGGTGAAAGCCGGGAAGGCCGCCGATCTCGCGACGATCGGCCGCCATGCGTCTCGCGTGGCCGAAGCGGAAGCGGAGCTTAAAAAGGCCGAGGCGGACAATCGCGACATGGCCCAGCAGCTCCGCGACGCGCACAAGGTTCTCGCCGAACGGACGGATCTGTTGAGCTCCACCGAGCTGGCCTTGCATGAGATGACGGAGCGGGCGGATCGCGGCGTCGAAAGCCTGCGCCTCCTCGAAACGGACAAGGAAGAGCTCGGGCGGGAGAAGGACGCCCAATACAGCCGCGTTATCGCGCATGAAGCAAAGATCGCCGCCATGCACGATCAGGTCACTCAATTCGAGCGCGAGCTCGAGGCGCTCAGAACGGAATTCGCCCGGGTGAGCGCGGATGCGGACCGCGTGCCGGGCCTCGCGGACGACCTTTCGCAAAAAGAGCGCGCGCTGGAAGCGATTCGGAGCGAGTTTCAGGCCGCCGCCAAGGAGCGCGACGAAACGCGCGCGGAACTCCTTGCGGAACAGGAGCGGCGGCGCAACGATGTCGACCACCTCGAAAATGCGCTGCGGATCGCACGCGGCGACGCGCGGGAGGCGGCCGACAAGCTGGAAATCGCGCGCGCAGACAACGCAATGTTGCAGGGAGCCGTCGAGGCGCTTCGCGCCGAGCGGGCGCAACAGCGACGCGCGGCCGCCGACTCGCTCAGCGAAGCGCCGACGCAAGCCGATCTCGCGGCGCTTCGGGACACGCTCGTGGATTTTGGCCAAAGGGTCGCGCAACTTCCCGAGCCCATCCGGGAGCGCGCCGACTGACTGCGGCTTGACCGCCCGCGCGCGCTTTGGGACAAGAATTTCTCCTGAAACACCTGCCGGGAGACACGCATTGCTCTTCGCCGCTCTTTGCTACGACAAGCCCGGAAGCTTGGATCTGCGCCTCGCGACCCGCGCCGCCCATCTGGCTTTTCTTGAACGGCATAAAGCCCACGTGAAGCTCGGCGGCCCTTTCCTCGACGGCGACGCGCCGGTCGGCTCGCTGCTCATTCTCGACTGCGCCGACGAGGCCGCCGCAAGGTCCTTGCTGGCCGAAGACCCCTACGCTCAGGCAGCGCTTTTCGACCGCGTCGAGCTTCGCGCCTGGCGGCGGGTCGTGGGCGGGGAGCTGTAAATGGCGCACTGGCTGTTCAAGAGCGAGCCGAGCGCCTGGTCATGGGATCAACAGGTCGCGTCTGGCGCGAAAGGGACGTTCTGGAACGGCGTCCGCAATCATCTCGCGAAAAAGCATTTGATGGCAATGCAGAAGGGCGACCAAGGCTTCTTCTATCATTCCAACGAGGAGCGCGCGATCATCGGCGTCGTCGAGGTCATCAAGACCTATTATCCCGATCGCACCGACGAGACCGGCAAGTTCGGGATGGTTGATGTGAAGGCCGTGAGGGCGCTGAAAAACCCCGTTTCGCTCGCCCGGATCAAGAGCGAGCCGAAGCTCGCCGATATGGTGCTCGTCAATAACTCGCGTCTTTCCGTGCAGCCCGTGTCGGACGCCGAATGGGCGCTCGTCCTGGGGCTTGCCGGAGAGAAACTCTGATCTAGCCGCCGGTCTTGCCGCTGCCGCCGGCGACCTCGGGTTGATCCTTCAGACCGTTCTTGATCTTGTCGAGGATCTTCGCGAGATCCTCGGGATCGGGCCCGAGATCGCGCGCGTGATTCCATTGGAACTGCGCCTCGAGCTTGCGGCCGACCCGCCAATAGGCGTCGCCGAGATGATCGTTGATGACCGGATCGGACGGCTTGAGATCAATCGCTTTTTCCAGCTCGCGCACCGAATCGTCATAGCGGCCCAAGCGGTAATAGGCCCAGCCGAGACTGTCGACGACATAGCCGTCGCGTTGCCGCAGATCGACGGCGCGGCGCAGCATTTTAAATGCCTCGTCGAGATTTGTTCCTTGGTCGACCCAGCTATATCCGAGATAGTTGAGCACGAGCGGCTGGTCTGGATTGAGCTCCAGCGCCTTTTTGAGATCGGATTCGGCGGCCTTCCAGTCCTTGCGCCGCTCATTGGCGATGCCGCGATAGTAAAAGAGAAGCCACTGGCTCTTCTCGGACTTTGGCTGAAGCTCGATGACCTTCGAGTAAGTGGCCGCGGCGTCGGAGAAGAGCTTGCGCGAGCGCTGCAGATTGCCGAGCGCCGTCAGCGCCTCCTGATTTTTCGGATTGGCCGCGACGACAGCCGAAAGATGTTCGGTCGCCTCCTTGGACTTGCCAAGCGTTTCGAGGAGGAGCGCCGCCTGCACGTCGGCGTTGACGCGCAGCACGCTGTCCTTCGGCACGCTGTCGTAGAGATCGATCGCCGCTTCTTCCTGTTTCATGCGCTCGTAGACATCGCCAAGGGTGATGATCGCAAGCGAGTTGTCTGGCGCCAGGAACAGCGACAGGCGCAAGTAAATGAGCGAGGCGAGTTCGTCGCCCTGACGTCCGCCGACGGCGCCGAGGCCATAGAGCACTTCCGCCGCGCCCTCCTCGGGCGACCGCACGAAGGGCGGCAGCGGCTTGCCCTCGTCGAGCGCCGCGACGCCGGCGACGATGATCGGGTGCCCCGGCGCAACCTCGTCGAACGACTGATAGATCTTCTTCGCTTCGTCGCGCTGGCCGTGGCTCGCGAGGAAGCGGGCATAGGCGTCAACGAGGCGCAAGGTGTTACGTTCGGCGCTCCAGGCAGACTTGAAGCGCTTTTCGGCCTCAGCTTTGTCGCCGCCGAGGTCCGCGATGAGGGCGGCGTGATAGTCCCGGAAGACGACAAAGGCGTCATCGTTGAGCGCGTCAAGCGTTTGAAGCGCCTTGCGCGTATCCTTGCTGCCGGCGTAACTCCAGGCGACCAGCAGCGTCGAGGTGATGTCCCGTCGCCGTTCGCCGCCCCCTTTGGAGAATTCTGCTCGCGCCGCGGCGTAGCGGCGATTCTTGATGAGATCGACGCCGCGCGTGAGATGCGCGAGACCGTTGCTCTTGTCGTGGGCGACAACGCGCGTCGACAAAGGCACAGCCTCGGCCAAATTGCCATTGGCGAGGGCGGCGACGAAAGCGCGATCGACAAGATCCTGATTATTGGGATCATCGCGAAGCGCCTCGCGAAAAAATGTCGAGGCCGCGAGCGTGTCGCGTTCGGCGCCCGCAACGATCGCGGCGAGATAGTTGCCCGAGAGGCTCGAACCCACTTCGAAAGGCCGCGCAACCGAAAGGCCATTCTCCCGCGCGAGGGCGAAACTCGCATCGGGAAACGCGGAACTGCCTAACGCCAGCGTGACGCAGGAGATGGCCGCGCGCAGCACGAGGCTCCTGGCGCCGCGAAGGGTCGGGGCGAGCGGACGAGCGAAATGGAGCACTGGCGTTTCCTAAAAAAATGAAGCGGCGCAGCCTGACGCGTGACTTGGCCGATCCGCCACGACGAGTGGCCGGAGTTCGAAGACTTCGCGCCCAAAGATGGCGGTTTTGCGCCCGCAACGCAAGGAAGAACCGCCCTTCTCCCCGACCTGTTTCTCAACGGTTAGACCGGCGCTTGGCCGGTCCGCCGCGACGCTTGGCCACGGCGCTTGGCCGGTCCGCCGCAGCCGCCGCGCTTAGCTGATCGCCTTGACGATTTTCTGGGCGGCGTCGTCCAGATCGTCGGCGGGAATGACGTTCAGGCCGGATTCGCTGATGATCTTCTTGCCGAGCTCGACATTGGTGCCTTCAAGACGCACCACGAGCGGCACTTTGAGGCCCACCTCCTTCACGGCCGCGATCACGCCTTCGGCAATGGTGTCGCAGCGCATGATTCCACCGAAAATATTGACGAGAATGCCTTTGACATTGGGGTCAGCGGTGATGATTTTGAAGGCTGCGGTCACTTTTTCGGTCGTCGCGCCGCCGCCAACATCCAGAAAATTCGCCGGGAAAGCGCCATAGAGCTTGATGATGTCCATGGTCGCCATGGCGAGGCCGGCGCCATTGACCATGCAGCCTATGTTGCCGTCGAGCGAAATATAGGCGAGGTCGTATTTCGAGGCCTCGATTTCCTTCTCGTCCTCCTCGGACAAATCGCGCAGAGCCAGCAGTTCGGGATGGCGGTAGAGGGCGTTGTTCTCGAAGCTCACCTTTGCGTCGAGGCAGCGCAGCTTGCCGTCCTTCGTGGTGATCAGCGGATTGATTTCCAACATCTCCATGTCTTTTGCGACGAAGGCCGCATAGAGCTTGGCGACAAGGTCGCCCGCCTGTTTGGCGAGGTCCCCCTTGAGACCGAGCGTGTCGGCGACCCGGCGGCCGTGATGCGGCAGCAGGCCGGTGGCCGGATCGACCGCAAAGGTCACAATTTTCTCCGGGGTGTCATGCGCCACTTTCTCGATGTCCATGCCGCCTTCCGTCGACACCACGAAGGCGATGCGCGAGGTCACGCGATCAATGAGCATCGAGAGGTAGAATTCCTTGTCGATGGCGGCGCCATCCTCGATGTAAAGGCGATTGACTTGCTTGCCGGCCTCGCCGGTCTGGATCGTCACGAGGGTTGCGCCGAGCATCTGATTGGCGAAGGCCTGCGCCTCCTCGATCGATTTTGCGAGGCGCACGCCGCCCTGCGCGCCTGCCGACGATTCCTTGAACTTGCCCTTGCCGCGGCCGCCCGCGTGAATCTGCGCCTTGACCACATACACCGGGCCCGGAAGCTTCTTTGCGGCCTCGGCCGCCTCTTCCGCCTTCAGCACCGGGACGCCGGCCGCGACCGGCGCCCCGAATTCGCGCAAAATCGCCTTTGCCTGATATTCGTGGATGTTCATGCGGACAGTCCCCCTTCGGAAAGAAACAGCGCAATGCGCGGGCTTGACGCCTAATGGCCATGGACCGGGCGGCCGCGTCAAGCGGACGGGAGGTCGCGGCCGCCGCTACGGGCGAACGTGATTCGACCTTTACGGGGAGGCCTCCTTGCGATCAAGCGAACCGGCCCGCGCGGAAGGGGAGCAAGCACAAGCGCGGCCGTGCCATTAACAATCTAAGTCGTAATTAACTTCTGGGTCATGACCGCAAAAAAACGAATCTGAAAGCATAGATAGAAGACTTCCGACCAAAGGGCCGCGCATTAAGAATTGATTTGGGAGGCGAGCGCCATTGTCCGTCGTGTGAGCGGAGGCAAATCTGAAAACAGCCCCGCGTTTTAAGGAGCTAGGAGCCTCCCATGATCAAGTCTTTCATCCGCAACGAGTCGGGCGCGACCGCCATTGAATACGGCCTGATTGCCTCGCTGATCGGCGTCGCCATCATTGCCGGCGTCAAGGCTCTCGGCACGAATCTGTCGGGCACCTTCGCGAAGGTTTCGGGCAACCTCTCCTAAGCGGAAAGGTTCCGCCGCCAAAGACGGTTATCCGCGCGCCAATCGGCCGCTCTCTGAAAAGAGGGCGGCCGTTCTCTTTTCAGTCGGCGCCATCGGCAGTCCTCAGTCAGGCTCGTGCCCCTCCCTGCCGTCGACGAGGATGTCGACGCGCCCGGTCTCCACGCGATAGAGCCAGCCATGGATGCGTGGAAGCGGTCCAGCGGCGTGCATGTTCTTGATCATCGCGAGGCTGCGCAGGTGCTTGATCTGAAGCTTGACGTTTTCCGCCGCGAGCACTTCGAGCTTTTCGTCGCGAGACAGGTTTTTCTCTCGCGCAATGCGATCGGCGGCGTCTTTTGCGCCGCTGGCGATACAGAGCCAGTCGGCGATGTAGTTCTCATGGACCCCATCTTCGATCGCCGCGATTCCGCCGCAGCGGGTGTGGCCGCAAACGATAATGTCCTCGATATTGAGATGCGCCACGCCATACTCGATGATCGACGCGACGTTCACGTCATTGAAGGCGACGATGTTCGCGACGTTTCGGTGCACGAAGAGCGTGCCGGGACGGGAGCCGGTAATGACGTCCTCGCTCACCCGGGAGTTTGAACAGCCGATCCAGAGCACTTTCGGCGATTGGCGCTTGGCGATGGACTGATAATAGGCGGCGTGAGCGTGAAATTCCTCCAAGACAAATTTTTCGTTTCCGTCGAGCAGATGGTCGATTGTCGTTCTGGCGGGCATGGAGGAGGCGTCTTCCCTTGCGTAAACGCGGCTTCGCCAGAGCCTGTCAGCAAGTCCTGGACCAGACATCGGCGCAAGGCCTGAATCTGGCGCCCAGATTTCCTGTCGGCGGCGGCGGGTCAGCCAACCGCGCCGGCGCGGCCTGCCTGGGTTGCGAGGTAATCGAGCGCCTCCCGGGGGGCGCTTGCGAGCGGCAAGGCGACGAAATGATTGGTCGACAAAATGAGCAGCCACACGCCGTCGAGTCGCCAGATCCTCTTGATTGCGGGCCATTCGAGCAGTGCGGCAGGGCCAGGCCCCTCAATCACGAGGCCGTCGTCGCGCAGCCGGGCGACGGCGAAACGGCCATGCATGGCCTCAATTTTTTCGCGCATGATCCGCCAATGCATCCGCCAGCCGGAGAAGACGAAGATCGAGAGAATTGCGACAATCGCAATGGAGAGTTCGACCGCGATCTCTTCTTCGCCACTTGCATAAAGCGCGACGCAGGAGACGGCGATCAACGCGAGCGGCGCAAAGGTCTTGAGCGGCGCGTCGAAAAAAAGGGCTCGCGTCACGAAGCCGGTGACTGCGCGACGCATGACCGCTTCATCAAATCGCACCGGAAAAACGTATCGCTCGGCCATTTCGCACCCATCGTCAGGCGAAAGCGGGATTGATCGCTTTCGCCGCCTCGATAAGCGTCTTCACTGAATTCACGGAGCGCTCGAACATCGCCTGCTCGTCCGCGTCCAGCTTGATCTCCATGATGCGCTCGACGCCATTGGCGCCGATGACGACCGGAACGCCGACATATAGTCCGTTCACGCCATATTCGCCGTCAAGATGCGCCGCGCAGGGCAAAACCCGGCGCTTGTCCTTGAGGTAGCTCTCCGCCATGGCGATCGCGGACGTGGCGGGCGCGTAGAAGGCCGAGCCGGTCTTGAGCAGACCGACGATCTCGCCGCCGCCCTTGCGCGTGCGCTCGACGATGGCGTCGATGCGCGCCCGCGTGGTCCAGCCCATGGCGATCAGATCGGGCAGCGGGACGCCGCCAACCGTCGAATAGCGCACCGACGGCGCCATGTCGTCGCCGTGGCCGCCAAGGACGAAGGCGCTGACGTCCTCGACCGAAACCTTGAACTCCTCGGCGAGGAAGTAACGGAAACGCGCGGAGTCGAGCACGCCGGCCATCCCGACAACGCGGTTCGCCGGGAGGCCGGAGGCCTTCTGAAGCGCCCAGACCATGACGTCGAGCGGATTTGTGATGCAGATGACGAAGGCTCCGGGCGCATATTGCTTGATGCCGGCGGCGACCTTGGAGATGACCCCCAGATTGATGCTGAGCAGATCGTCGCGGCTCATGCCCGGCTGGCGCGGCACCCCGGCCGTGACGATGACGACGTCGGCGCCGGCGATGGCGGCGTAATCGGACGCGCCGGCGAGCGCGGCGTCGAAGCCCCCTATGGGCGAGGCCTGCGCAATGTCGAGCGCTTTGCCCTGAGGCACGCCGTCGACAATGTCGAAGAGCACGATATCGCCGAGCTCCTTGACGCCTGCGAGATGGGCCAGCGTTCCGCCGATGTTCCCGGCGCCGATCAGGGCGATTTTCTTCCGCGACATTATCAATCTCTTGCTGCGAACTCGCCTACTGCTAGCGCGCTTTTGCCCTGGATGGAAGACGCGGTCCGCGCTTTTTCTCGGGAACAAAACCCAATCGGAACAGGGAGGAGCCGAGGGCAAACAGCCCAAATTCCCGGCGCCCCCGCGGGGCGCGGCATTCCCGCGCAACCTCAAAGCGCCTGAAGGGCTCAGTTGCCGCAAGGCGTTGCGTGGAACGTCATGGTTTCCCGCGTGGCAGTTCAAGCCTTGTTCAGGCGCATGGGAAGGGGAAATAATGAGCAGATTGCATCTTGGGATGGCTCTGCCGCGATGGTCATGACACGCTATTCCGGCGACGGGGCCGCGGCCGTCCACATTTGGCATTTTCCCGATCTGACGACAAAGGCGCGCGCCATCCACGACTGGCCGGGCCGAAAATAACCTGAACGCGCCACCGGGGAATTTTCAGGCCGCCGGCGCGTCGCGGCTGGACAGGGGGGTGCGCATTTGATATTCGCTCCCTTCGTTCAGGGGCGTCGACAACGCCCCGGGGACGGGCGCATAGCTCAGTTGGTAGAGCAGCTGACTCTTAATCAGCGGGTCCAAGGTTCGAGCCCTTGTGCGCCCACCATTAAATCAAAGGCTTATGCCTTAGACTAATCCATTCAAAAAAGTTATAAACAGTTATAAACAAATTCGGCCCCAATAGGCCTTCATATTGCTACGTCCAAGCCAAGGGACCATCCAATGAGATCTGTCTTTGTCTTGGCTTTAACGGCTTCAGCATTCGCTTCTTCCCTAGAACCAGCTAAAGCTCAACCCTCCAATAAATTTCGACACCCGACCTCTATGGCGAAGCCGGTGGCGACTGGTGGAGTGGAAACCATCAAGCCCCAAGAGCTCCCATCAAAGGACACGGGCGGTGCTGCTGGGTGGAACGGGACTTATCTTGGCGTTAATGCCGGGGCAGGATTTGGAGCTTCCAAGTCAGAAAAATAGGAGAGCGAGGGTTGCCATCGCTCTTCATTGATCGTCACATACCGTATTCACTAGGCTTTTTGAATTCGTCCAGCGTCCAGCCCCTTTCAGCCATTATCTGTTTCACCCAGAGCGGAGGGCGAGCCCCCTTTCAGACCACGTCTCTTAAGAAACTGAATCACGGTATTTGGACTTCGCCTCCTTGGCTTCCGCCCCGTCAGTTTTTCGCTTCTTTCCGCCAGTCTCTGGGAACAAATCACCAAGGCCCAGTTAAGAGGCTCGAAGCTTTTCTTGGATTTCCGCTTTCAACTTGTCCCTTGAAGCCAGCTTACGCCGCTCAAGGTCCCCTTCCGCACGCTTGATCAGCGACAGAACCTCCTAATCAGCGGGTCCAAGGTTCGAGCCCTCTATGCGGCTACCAATCAAATCAAATAGTTAGATCGAAATCTCGCCCGTCGGGCCGCTTCATTTTCGGTCTGGGACAACGCTACGGACAACAAACGCAAAATTTCGTTGTCCCTGGGACAGGGGGCAGCCGATTGCCCTCCCTGCGACGCCCTGCCGCGGGCTCGGGCCGAAATCGGTCACGATGGCGCCGCATCGGCCGCCTACTCTTGCCGCATGATTCGCGCTCCGATCGCCAACGCCCTTATCTTCTCCGTGCTGACGACGGTCATCGCCGCGAGCGCCATGCTGCTCATGCTTCTCGGCCGGCGATAGGCAGCTCAGCCCGCCCGCCCCATGCCGATCGCCCGATACTGCGACCAGTCCGGGTGCTCTTGACGAGACGCCCATTGGGCGTCCGCTCGGCCAGTGGAACAAAGGCCAGGGCCTGAGCGTTATGTTGGACAGGCCCGGAGTTGTGCGCGTATCGCCGCTCGCCTCGTCACACCTTTCCGAGAGGGACGACAGATGGGCGACATCGAACGCACGTCCATGCCATGCGAGCAGAATCGCGCCGCCCGGCGCGCCCGCCTCCTCGCTGGCTATTTACTCAACGGCAAGCGCGGAGCAGTGTACCTTCGAAGGATGATCCGAGCGGACATCGATCGATTTGCCGAATTGGGAGCCAAGCAATATGCCTCCGACTTGACGGCAATGCTCGAACGCTTCAACACAACATTTCCGGACGGGGCAGGCACCGCATAGCCGCCAACCCGAGTTGGAGACCGGCCAGAGTTCGTATCGTCGCGCGCAGGCGAGCCTATTGAACAGGCGGCCGCGGACTGCCAAGGTGACGGATGATCCGCGCTCCGATCGCCAACGCCGTAATCTTTTCCGTGCTCGTGACGATTGTCGCCGCGGGCGCGTTGCTGCTCTTCATCATTAGCCAGCGGTGAGACGCCGACGCACGCCCGACCAGCCCGGCTGAGAGCGGGACGAGTTGGCGTAGCTGTGCGATCTGCCGGCGGCTGACGCCTTCGGAGGAATTGCTGAGATTAAAGAAGCCGCGCTTGTGGTAAGCTTAGCTGCCAACGCCCTCGTAGCCCCCCCAGCGCTTAGGGGTGGAAGGCGGCAAGTTCCTCGGCGCGCATTCCTGGGAGGGACGCGCTGAGGGACTTGTTAAACAATTGCCTCCCGACGCCGTATGAGATCATACCGGCGTGCGTCGTTTAGAGATGCCACCGCTTCGAGGATTTTTCCCGTGACATCAACAACCGATGAGCCGAATTTAACCGCACTCGCTGCCGATATCGTGGCGGCGTTCGTCTCTGGCAATTCACTGCCCGTGGCTGAACTCGCCCGGACTGATCCATTCCGTGGAGGCGGCGCTGCGTCGCCTTAGAGAAGAGGCGCGCCATCGGCGGCCGCTTCGGCAGCGGAAAAACCAGCACCCGCCGTCTCGATCCGCAAGTCTATCACGCCGGACTATCTCATTTGTTTGGATGACGGGAAGCAGTTCCGCTCATTGAAGCGACACTTGCGGGTCCTCGGAATGACGCCCGAGGAATATCGTGCGAAGTGGGATCTGCCAGAGACCTATCCAATGGTCGCGCCGAACTATGCGGCCAAGCGTTCCGCACTGGCGAAGGGGATGGGGCTGGGTCAGTCGCGCAAGAAGGCGGCGGCTGCGAACGGCGGCCGCAAGCCGAAGGCGGGCGCGTAGAGCGTCCTTTTAGACATCCCGATACAAACCGCCCCCCAATGAGCGCCGCAACCCGCAATCACTGCCAACCCGGTAAAGACAAAGCCTGATCGCTTAAGCGACACAAACGATGGCGCTCGCGCGCTTGGCGGCCTTAGCGCAACATGACGGTCCGAGGCCAATCCCAGCGATATTTTTGGCTTTATCCGTCATGCCCGCCTTGCGGGCGGGGTCATAAATCTTGAGTTTTCATCTATTTTCCTCTGCTTCATTTCAAGAAGGCTGAGGAGAAAGACGAGTTCGTGAGGCAACGGCTCAACGAGCGTGCTCTCTAAAGCAGTTTTGATCGCCTCCCCTAGCAGCTGCAGCTGCCTGATTTCGTCTTGCGCGCGCTCCAACGTCGATTGTGAAAATTCCAAACGCACGAGTGCCTTCCCGCCACGAAGTAGTGGCTTAGAATTTCAGTAGTGAGATGGTTGTAAAAGGCGAGGAACAGACGGCCGCCGCAACAGCAGCCGCCATTTTCCACCCAAGACATGGTAGCCGCGTCGGTTGAACCCGTCGTCGAGTCTTGTTACGCCCTGTTTGAGGGAAGGCACTCGATCGAGCAAGCTTTGCGGTGCAGCGATTAAGTGTCGCAGCGCACGCGAGCGGATAGATAGCCGCAGGCGGCAAGGGAGGGGGAGTCCTCGGCGAGGGACGGGTACCGATTGTCGCTGGCGGACTAAATTGCCAGAGCCGGATCGCGTAGGCCAAAGCATCACTTCGTTCAGAGCTTCAAGGGTTTCAGAGGATGCGCCAAGCTACCCCTCACAAACGCGAGGAGGCCCGCGAAGCTATTGCCCAAGCGGCGACGCGAAGCGGGCAAACTTGGCGCGACGGTTCAATGTTTCACAAAGTATGATTTCGAGGCTTACACGCGAAAGCGCGCTTCAGAGGCACAGTCAAGGACTAGCGCAGGGAGCCCCGCTGAGCGCCCGGAACCATCGACGGCATGGATTGTGGCGGGTTGGGGTCGCGCGCTTACGGGCGGCCTGTTTCCGCCCCGGTGGATTTTGACGCCAAGTGCAACACCCTCGGTCCGGCCCCATGGGCAGGGGCTAAAGTGCGGCCACGCGGACGCGACCGCATGCGCCAGATCAGCGATTGGAACGATCCAGTCTCGGTTTCGGTCGCACGCCTCGGATCGTGGCCTCTCGGATCCTGGGTGGGTCGCGGAGCATGCACCTTCATCTCATCCGACTTCGGCGGCTCCTTATTGCTCGGCTGGCCCGGGACGTTCGGCGCGGTCCACTGCGCGTCCCCAGCAAGCGACGCGCCTCCGAGGCCACAGAGAGCCGAACCTGCTAGCAGCGCTAAGATCGCAGAATGCTTATAGGCCATCATTTCCTCCTCACGCCTTATTACGTCGCAGATGGAAGCTCTCGCTTTCATCTGTAAGCATAGGGACACAGCCATTAAAAAGCGCAAGTGAAAAACCATGCGTCTCCGCGTATCCATCCGGTGTAGGCCGCAGTTATGTCGATGCTGCGGATCTCAGCGCCTTGGCAGTGTTGGGTCTTCTTTGTAGATTTTGATCAGCTCGATCAGATTTTCGATCCCGAAGTCAGTAAGCGCCGTCACGCCGTCCTCGCCGAGCCCATGGATCCAGATCACGCCGTCTTCGGTTTCCATTTCAAAGGCGACATCGCGTAGCCAGTCTTCGTTCTCGCCGAGGTCAGCCGCGACTTGTTTGATCGTCGTGACGTGAGAGACCTTGTTGACGTGCATGATCAGGCGGCGCGAGCGGGGATGGCGGCAGCACGGGTCGACCAACTCCACGGCAACAACTCGTTTAATCGATGAGCCGGGTGTGCGGCGATACGGGAGAGCACGTCAGTCAGCCAGGCCTGCGGATCGACGCCGTTCATCTTACATGTGACGACGAGACTGTACATGGCCGCAGCGCGCCGGCCGCCGCGATCGGAGCCGCAGAACAACCATGATTTTCTTCCCAGAGCGATGCCCCTCAGCCCTCGCTCGGCCGCATTGTTGGAGAGGCAAACCCGCCCGTCTTCGAGGAACAGCGTGAAGGCGGGCCACCGCTTGAGAATGTAGTTGATCGCCTTGACCAGATCGTGACCGCGCGAGAGCCGGGCGGCCTGTTCGCGCATATAGATCTGGAGATCATCGACCAACGGTCGGCTCAGTTCTCGTCGAACCGCCAGCCGCTCCTCGGGGCTTTTGCCATTGATCGAGCGCTCGATCTCGAACAGCGCGTCGATGCGGCGAACGACCTCGATCGCGATCGGCGATAGCGGGATTTCCTTCTTGCCCGCAGCCTTGCGCCGTGCGTTCTCCTCGATGTCGGCCATGGCGAAGAATGGGCGACGGGCATGCACCCAACACGCCGCCTCCCGGATCAGGCCGGGTTTGCGGTCCGCCTGATAGAGCTTGTTGTAACCGTCATAGGCGTCGGCTTGCAGGATGCCGGAATATCCCGCCAGATGCGTTTGCGGATGCTCGCCCCTGCGATCGCGCGAGTAGTAGAACATAGCCGCGGGCGGCCCGGCGCCGCCGAACGGCTTGTCGTCGCGCACGTAAATCCAACAGCGCCCGGTGTTGGTCTTGCCCTCGGCAAGAACGGGCACGGTCGTGTCGTCGCCGTGCAGGCGTTCGGCGGCGAGGACATGGGCTTCCACAAGACGCAGGAGAGGATCGAGCGCCGCGCAGACCGAGCCCACCGCGTCGGCCATGGTCGACAGCGCGATCGGCACGCCCTCCAGCGCATAGCGTTCGGCCTGGCGGTTCAGAGGCTGATGCTGCCCGAACTTCTCGAAAACAATCATCGCCAGCAGGCTCGGCCCCGCCCATCCCCGCGCGATGACATGAAACGGCGCCGGCGCTTGCGTGATTTTCTCGCAATCGCGGCAGGAGAACTTCCCTCGCACCGTCTCGATCACCTTCCACTTTCGGGGCGCGGTTTCCAGCGTCCGCGTCACATCCTCGCCGAGCTTGCGCAACCGAAGGCCGCCGCAGCACGCGCACGCCGTCGGCGGATCAATCACCACGCGCTCGCGGGGAAGATGGTCGGGGAAGGTGTTGCGTTCGGGCCGCTTGCGCGTAAAGCCAGCGACCGTCGTCGTTTTCGCGACCGCCTTTTCCGCCGCCAGTTCGTCTTCCGTCGCGCCGGCTTCCAACTCTTCGAAGGTGAGCGACAATTGATCGATCAACCGCACCGATCGTTCCGACCGCTGCCCGTAGACTTGACGCTCCAGCTTGGCGATCCGCAGTTTTTGTTGCGCGATCAGCGCCATGTCTTCCGACGCCTTCGCGCGGGCGACCGCCAGTTCCGCGGCGACTTCCAGGCCGTTCGTCTGTGCAACGGCCAACGCCGCTTTCAGGGCGGCGTTTTCTCGGGCAAGAGCGGTGCGCGCGGTGTCCATAAGACCAAGTGAATCATAAAACGCGTGATTTGAGGCGCCCTAAAATGTCCCTGTGCCCAAGTTTTTTTCGCTCAAGTTCTGCTGCGTTCAGCCCGCGCTCTCCGGCCGCCACGTCAATTGCGGATTGCGCCAGTCGATCCCTTCAAGCATATAGGCCATCTGCGCCGCCGAGATTGAAACAGCGCCCTGCGACGCCGACGGCCAGATGAACTTTCCGCGATCAAGACGCTTGGCGTAGAGCGATAGTCCGACGCCGTCATGCCAGAGGATCTTGGCCAGATCGCCGCGCCGACCTCGGAAAATGTAAAGATCGCCGGCGTGAGGGTCGCACTTCAATTGCTCCTGCACCTGAAGCGCCAACCCCCGCATGCCGCGACGCATGTCGGTGTGGCCCGTCGCGATCCAGACGCGACATCGAGGCGGTATCGGGATCACGGCCGCAACGCCTTCAATGTCGCGGCAATTACCCCCGAAGGCGCATTGGCGCAAATCCGAACCCGGACGTCCTTCATGTTCACTTCGATGACGCCGGGGTCCGAACCGATCGCCCGCGTCAATGTTGGCGACGCCGGCAGCGGCGTCTCGATGATCACCGGCGAAAAACCGCAAACGTCCGCGTTCATCGTCCGCCGCGCCGCTCGCCGCCATTTGTAAACGAGGCTCGTGCAAACATCCTCGCGGCGCGCCACCTCGGCGACCATCGCGCCAGGTTCTTCGATCGCCGCCAAAATCCGAACCCGATCTTCGTCGCTCCATCGACGGCGCCGCTCGCCGCCCGTGATCAATGTCATCCGACCCATGCTGTGCAGTTAGCCTCGCTCATAAAGCCGACTTAGCTGCACAGCATCACACTCCTCCCAAATTTGAAAAGGCGGCCCACGGCGAAGGGA
>CAVQNJ010000022.1:0-158318 GCA_963713845.1 uncultured Alphaproteobacteria bacterium | reverse complement strand
GGCCGACAAGCTGAAGCTTATTCTACTTGCAACCCGTACTCGCGCAGGAGGTCGCCGGCTGGGGTGTAGAGGCGGACCCAGTGCTGCCCGCGCGCCAGGGGGTGCACGGTGGCGGTCAGGTTGGCGTTTTCTTCGGGGTGAGGGATGCCCCATGGACGCTGGCACCGCCGGAATCCACGATCTCCAAGCGGTACGAGCCCAGGGGGTGGGATTCGGTCGGGTCGATGGTCAGGATGAGGGGCCGACCGGCGGGTGCGGTGGCGCCGGCGGGGCCGCGGGTGGCTTGGAGCGTTACAGCAAACGGGGGAACGCTCGCCGTGTTGAAAATCGCCAGGGCCGGGCCGTCAACAGCAGCAACACCATGGCGGCAGCCAGGCCGAGGGCCCACATGGAAATCGCCGAGCGGCGCCTCGAAGCAGGCTCGGGTTGGGGTTCGTTTAGCAATTTCCGGGCGGCGGCTCGGGTTGCGGCGATGAACGCGTCGGTCTGGTCCAGGCGATCCTGGCACTGCTCGCAAACCAACGAGGTGTTCCTCTAACGGTTCGGCTTGGGATTCGGACAGAGTTCCCAGGGAATACTCCTACAGCTCATCGGTCGCGTGAGCTTTCATTTTTCCTCCTTACTACATCCTCCGTACCATTAGTGTCTCGACCGGGCAAATTTTCTCAACAAAATTGACGCAATTTTCCGGCGGAAAACTCCCGTCTTCCCAACTCCCCGAAACGGGCCTTGGCTCGCGACTTCAGGAGGCGAAACTGGGTCTCGGAGAGCTGCATTTCGACACAGATCTGCTGCTGGGTCTGTTCGAGCAGGTAGAACCTGGTCAAAATCTCACGATCCCGGTTGGAGATGCTGCGCAGGATGTTGGTCATCATCTCCTGCTGCTGGCGGGCGATGGCGCTGATCTCCGGGTCGTAGCGCGCATCGGCCAGCAGGGCGTTGGAGTCCAGTTCAGCCCGCTCCCGGCGGTTGTGGACGGCCTTATCGATACGGGGAGGCGACCTGGCGGCGGATCACAGTCCGGACGAAGCCCATGAAGGCGGTCCGCCTCGCGCAACTCGCCGTGGCGAATGGCCTGAACCACGATCAAGAATGTATCGTGAACCTTGTCATCCAGTTCCTGAGGACCAAGGTGGCGGCAGAGGTAGAACCGAATGCCCTTGGAAAAGACCCGGTACAGCCGGACATTCCTTCGGGGTCGTCAGCGCGGATTCTTTCGACCAAACGAACCCAATCGGTATCCTCAGCGGCTGTAATGATTTCCGAGATGTTTCTACGGAGCCAGTGCCCTGGTCCGGTTCGTTGTCCACCCGATCAGTTCCTTCCGACTACAAAGTAAGCGGCCCAATAGCTGAGCCGAGAGCCAGATAGTATCATATCTCGTTGTGCTTTTTCGAGGGCTTGGGCGGGATTGTCCGTGCGCAAGCCTGCGTGTAGAAAGAGCGAAAAAGCCTGCCGTCGGCATCCGGGGTGTCCACAGGCTGGCAGCGACGGCATCGGCGCCGGCGAGCAGCCAGGCCCGGGTGAGTCCCGTAAGGCCGGTGGCCGGAAGCACTTCCGCCCTTGCCGAACTACAACTGCTGAGGACCACCAGGCCGGGGTGGCTGCGCCAGGACGCGATCACGGACGGGGTCAGGAATTCGGGGGTGCCGGAAGGGGAAAGGCTCAGCGCCAGGAAGCGTTCGAGCTTGGGGGATTCGACGGCATGGACCGCGAAATGTACCACCGAGGGGTTCCGCGCAAGTTCCTGCTCCACGCGGAGTTGGGTGGCGTCCATGCCCTGAAGGAGGACCGGCGGCCGGCGCGAACCGTACAGTCCAGCGCAGACCTCGATTTCATGGCGGCTGCCCACAAGCCGCGGCATTTGCATGGGTTGCGCGCTTGGGGAGGTTCCGCGCCAGCGGGGATCGGCGGCGTTGTAGACGGGATCGCCTACGCCCAGGAAGGGGCCTGTGCGATTGGGCGCGCCTTGGCGCAGGAGGACCGTGGGGATCACGCGAATGGCATGGCGCTCGGCCAGATATGTGGGTCGAAGGTCGACGGGCAGGGCGGCGAAGGGGAGGAGGAACAGGGGCGTCGTCGAGCGCCAGCAGCCAGTTCGGCTTGCTTGCCAGGATTGGCCCGGCGTCGCCGCCAAACAGCTCGGCGTAAAGCTCCCGGCCCAGTTGGGCCGCCGCCTCGCGTGCATTGTTGCGGACGGCGTTCGAGAATCGCTACAGCGGCCTTGATTTGAGGCCTGGCGGGCAGGTCATTGAAGAGGAAGGCGTCGCGGGTCACGACCAGCGGTAGGAAGCCGTCTCGCCGACGTCGGCAGATCGAGCAGGAGAGCTTGCCGCCGCCGGCAGCGGGATTCGGTTGTTCCCCAGATCCAGGGGAGCCGGGGCCTGCCCGCTACCAACGCAGGCTGCCAGTAACCAGCCGGTTACTCCATATCGTTGGAGCTGGGCGCGCACACCGGATTTGGCTGGATCTCGGTCAGTCTCGGCAACAACCCGCACCTCGGCGCGCTCGCGGAGCGGGCCGAGTGTTGCGCTGTCACCGGTCTTCAGCTTTCCTCCGCGGACTCCCCGCGAGCCCAGCCAGGCGCGGCCGCGGCGCGGTTCTCCTCCGGCATCCTCAAAAGCCTCGCGCGCGAGCGACGGGTCCGGGGTCTGGGAATAGAGCTTCCATGCGGCGTCAATGAGGCGGGAGCAAGGATTATCGACGGCGCCCTCGGAGCTGATCTGGGTCGAATCGGCGGCGCCGGCGCCGAAGCGGTAGGACTGCCCCGGAGCTTCAGGGCTACCCTGAAGTTGTCCAAGGCCCCTGTGTTTAGGCCTTGCATCATCCGGAGGCGGCCACGCTGGTTATCAGCGTAGTAACTGGGAGTAACGCCCGGCATCGAGTTTCTGCACCGGAGACCGCGTGGTCGAGGGCGGAGGAGGCTGCGGTCAAATCCTTCTGAGCCATCCGCAGCATGCCGGAGGTAGAGGTATGACGAGAATGTTTTCGCGGCCCCGATTCTCCTGGAGGACACGTTCGGCCTCCTTCAGGCGTCCGTTCTTGAGATACGCATAGCCCAGCTCGTCCCGTACGTCTGGGCCGTAAGCGTGAAAGCATTGCCGCTTTGCTCGGCCGCCTTGATGGCGCCCTCGAAAAAGAGGGGGACCGCTCCCGCGAGGTCTCCTCCGCGCCGGGTGTGGATCTTGGCCAGATGGAGCAACAACGGCGCCCGGTACTTTGGGTCGCCCCGGTCGCCAAGCGCCTCCAGCCCCCGTCTCGGCGGCTTCCCGGCTTGCCTCAAATTCCCGCAAATGAAAATAGAGCGTGGCGATTGCGCCCGACCGAGCGCCGATCATTTCCCGATCGTGCGCCTTCTCGGCCAGTCGCATGGCTTCGAGGTAGTCATTTGACGCGCTGGTCGCGCTCAAACTGCTCGAGCGCGAAAACGGCCTCTATCGCAACACGGCGGATGCAGAGTTTTTTCTTGTCAGGTCGCGTGCGAGCTATGTCGGGGGGATGCTCGAAATGGCCAATGCGCGCCTTTATGAGAGCTGGGGACATCTCACGCAGGCATTGAAGACGGGCCGGCGCCAGAGCGAGAACAACGAGGCGGGAGACCTCTTCGCCGCGCTCTATGCCGACCCGGAGCGTCTGCGGGGCTTTCTTCCCGCCATGAGCGGCGTCAGCGCCGGCGCCGCCAAGGCCATCGCCGACAAATTCCCCTGGTCGAACTACAGGAGTTTCGTCGACGTCGGGGCGGCGCAGGGCATGGTCCCGGTCACGATCGCGGCGGCGCATCCGCATCTTTCCGGCGGCGGATTCGATCTGCCGCAGGTCGGCCCGATCTTCGAGGCTTTCGTCGCCTCGCATGGGCTCTCCGACCGGCTGCGTTTCCATCCCGGCGATTTCTTCGCCGATCCGCTGCCTCGCGCCGACGTCATCGTCATGGGCGCATATTCTTCACGACTGGGATTTTGCGCAGAAACGCGCGCTTCTCAAGAAGGCCTACGACGCCCTGCCGGCGGGCGGCGCCCTCATCGTCTATGAGGCGATGATCGACGACGCGCGCCGCGAAAACGCGTTCGGCCTGTTGATGAGCCTCAATATGTTGATCGAGACCGCCGGCGGTTTCGATTACACGGGCGCCGACTGTCAGGGCTGGATGAAAGAGGCGGGCTTCTCGCAAACGCGCGTCGAGCATCTCCTGGGCCCGGATTCCATGGCGATTGCAATCAAATAGCCGCCGTCGGGGCAAGGCGCCCGCCCGAGGCCGAAACTGGCTGGATAATGTCTGATTTCAGTTGGACAGCCGCCAGTTTTGAATTATTCTAGAAGGCGTCGCCGGAGCCGTTGCTCGGGTTCCGCGCTCCGTCCATTCTTTGGAGGCAAGTAATGGCATCGCTCAAGGGCAGCAAGACCGAGGAGAACCTGAAGGCCGCCTTCGCCGGCGAAATCGCAGGCCAACCGCCGCTATCTCTATTTCGCGCAGAAGGCCGACGTCGAAGGCTACAACGACGTCGCCGCCGTGTTCCGCTCCACCGCCGAAGGCGAGACCGGCCACGCCCACGGCCATCTCGAATTCCTGGAAGCCGTCGGCGACCCGGCCACCGGCCTGCCGATCGGCAAGACCGGCGACAACCTCAAGGCCGCCATCGCCGGCGAAACCCACGAATACACCGACATGTATCCGGGCATGGCGCGCACGCGCCCGCGAGGAAGGCTTCGAGGAAATCGCCGACTGGTTCGAGACCCTGGCCAAGGCCGAGCGCTCGCACGCCGGCCGCTTCCAGCGCGCCCTCGACGAGCTGAAGTAATCGATCGGCCGCCTCTTTTCGCGAAGCGGCGGAGCGCTTCGGAGAGGCGGCGCCGCGCCGCGCGCCCGCCTCGGCCTCCGTGACCTGCGGCTGGCCATCGACCCCGCATGCGGCGATCGAGCGGCAGCATCCATGGACGACCATGCGCGAAGGCAGTCTCGACGCGCCGACCCGCCATCCGATCGCCTGGCAGGACCCGGATTTCTACGACGCCGACCAAGCTCGAGGCGGAGCTGCGGCGGGTGTTCGACATCTGCCACGGCTGCCGGCGCTGCTTCAACCTTTGCGACTCCTTCCCGCGCCTGTTCGACCTCATCGACGACGTCCACGACCGGCGAACTCGACAGGTCGCGAGCGCGGACTTCAAGCCGGTCGTCGACGCCTGCACGCTGTGCGACATGTGCTTCATGACCAAGTGCCCCTATGTGCCGCCGCATCGAGTTCGACCTCGATTTCCCGCATCTGATGCTGCGCGACCGCGCCGTCGAAGCGAAGAAGAACGGGCGCCGACTCGCCGACGCGCAGCTGGGCCGAGACCGACCGCAACGGCAAGCTCGCCGACGCTGGTCGCCGGCCTCGCCAACTGGGCGACGCGACGCGGAACAGCCCACCGCGCGCGCTGATGGAGAAGTTCGCCGGCATCGACACGGACGCCGAGCTGCCGAAGCTATGCCGCCGCAGACCTCGAAGCGCAGGCCGCGGCCGCGCCGCCGCCGCGCGTCAACCGCGACGCCCCGGCGTTCGGCCGCAAGGCGGTGCTCTACGCCACCTGCTTCGGCAACTACAACGAGCCCGCGATCGGCATGGCGGCGCGCGCCGTGCTGGCGCAAGCAACGGCGTCGAGACCGAAGGTCGTCTATCCGCACTGCTGCGGCATGCCGCAGCTGGAGCAGGGCCGCATCGCCGAGGTCGCCGACGCCGCGCGCAAGGTCGTCGCCGGCGCTCGCGCCCTGGATCGACGCGGGCTACGACGTCGTCGCGCCTGGTGCCCTCCTGCGCGCTGATGCTGAAATTCGAATGGCCGCTGATCCTGCCCGACGACGAGGCGTGAAGCGGCTCGCCGAAGGCGACCTTCGACCTCAGCGAATACGTCGTCGACATCGCCAGCAAGGAGGGCCTGGCGCCGGGCATGCAGCCCGGTCGCCGGCGGCGTCGCCGTGCATATCGCCTGCCACGCGCGGGCGCAGAACATGGGCCAGAAGGCCGCCGAGATGCTGCGCCTGATGCCGCGAGGCCGAGGTCGCGGTGATCGAGCGCTGCTCGGGCCATGGCGGCTCCTGGGGCTTCAAGCAACGACAATTTCGAAACCGCGCTGAAGGTCGGCCAGCCCGGTCGCCGCGCCAGGTCGGCCGACGGGCAAGCAGCCATGTCGTCTCCGAATGCCCGCTTGCCGGGCGATGCATATCGAGCAGGGCATCGAGGCGCTCGGCGAGGGACGGCGAAGCCCGAGCGCGTGGCGCATCCGATCGAGCTGCTGGCGCGCGCCTATGGCGTCGCGGCAATGAGGCGCGACCTCGCCGGGGCAGGCGAGGGCGAAAGGGAAGCCGATGAGCGAGCAATGGCGACGAGACCGAATCACCGCAGCCGACATCCTGCCCTGGGCGGAATACGCCAGGCGCCGCGCCGAACAGCGCCGCGCGCATCGCCGCGCTCAAGCGGCCGCGCCGCGTCGAAGTCGGCCCCTTCGTGACCTTCTACTTCGAGAGCTTCGACACCATGTGGCTGCAGGTGCAGGAGATGCTGCACATCGAGCGCGGCGGCGCCGCGCAGCTCGCCGACGAGCTCGCGGCCTATAATCCGCTGATCCCGAAAGGGCGCGAGCTGGTCGCCACCTTCATGATCGAGATCGACGATCCCGCTCCGCCGCGCCCGCGTGCTCGCCGGCCTCGGCGGCATCGAGGAAGCCGCCTTCATCGAGGTCGGCGGCGAGACCGTTCTGGGACAGCCGGAAGAGGATCAGGACCGCACCACCGCCGAGGGCAAGGCCTCCAGCGTGCAGTTCGTCCATTTCCCCTTCAGCCGCGCCGACGTCGCGGCGTTCCGCGCGGCCGAGCACGCGGGTGATCCTGGGCCTCAGCCATCCGGGCTACAGCCATATGGCCGTGCTGCCGGAGGCCACTCGCGCCGCCCTCGCGGACGATTTCCACTGAAGTCGGGACGCGCCCGCCAGTTGCGGCGGCGCGCGCTTGCCGCTAAGCCGGTCGCCGAACGATCCCGCTAGAAGCGAGCCCCGCGTGACCACCCCAAATGCCCGCGACCCTGTCTCGCGGCGACGCACATTCGCGATCATCTCGCACCCGGACGCCGGCAAGACCACGCTGACCGAAAAACTGCTGCTGTTCGGCGGCGCGATCCAGCTTGCCGGCGCGGTGAAGGCCAAGCGCAATGCCCAACAGACACGTTCGGACTGGATGAATATCGAGCGTGAACGCGGCATTTCGGTCGTCACCTCGGTGATGACCTTCGAATACGCCGATTGCGTCTTCAACCTGCTCGACACGCCGGGTCACGAGGACTTTTCGGAGGACACGTATCGTACGCTTTCCGCCGTCGACGCGGCGGTGATGGTGATCGATGCGGCGAAGGGCATCGAAGCGCGCACGCGCAAGCTTTTCGAAGTCTGTCGGCTGCGCGACATTCCGATCGTCACCTTCGTCAACAAGCTCGATCGCGACGGCGCGCGACCCCTTCGAGCTGCTCGATGAAATCGAAAAGACGCTCGCCCTCGACACGACGCCGATCACCTGGCCGATCGGTGCGGGCAAAAGTTTCGCCGGCACTTACCGTTTCGCCACGAAAACCATCCGCAAGATCGACAAGGACGACGAGCTCACGCAGACGAGCGGCGTGGACGACGCGATCTTCGACTCGCCTCCTGCGCGAGGGCGCGGGCGCCTGGCGCGAGGAAGCCGATGCTCGCGCAGGAGGGCAGCAAGCCCTTCGATCTCGCGGATTTCCGCCAGGGGCACCTGACGCCCGTCTTTTTCGGCAGCGCGCTGAGAAATTTCGGCGTGCGCGATCTCATCGACGCCATGGCCGAATATGCGCCGAGCCCGCGCGCGCAGGCGGCCGACAAGCGCGATCGTCGAAGCCGATGAGCCGAAGATGACCGGCTTCGTCTTCAAGATCCAGGCGAATATGGACCCGAACCATCGCGACCGCATCGCCTTCATGCGCGTCTGCTCGGGAAAGCTCACGCGCGGCATGAAGGCCAAGCTCGCGCGCACGGGCAAGAACGTTCCGCTCAACGCGCCGCAGTTCTTCTTCGCGCGCGATCGTTCGATCGCCGACGAAGCCTATGCGGGCGATGTCGTCGGCCTTCCCAATCACGGACAATTGCGTATCGGCGACACGCTCACCGAGGGCGAGGATCTCGTCTTTCGCGGCGTTCCGAGCTTCGCGCCGGAAATTCTGCGGCGCATTCTCATCTCTGACGCGATGAAGGCGAAGAAGCTGCGCGAGGCGCTTCAGCAACTCGCCGAAGAGGGCGTCGTGCAGGTGTTCACGCCGCATGACGGTTCCGGCTCGATCGTCGGCGTTGTCGGCGCGCTTGCAGCTCGACGTGCTCGCAACGCGCCTCGAAGCCGAATACGGACTGCAAACCCGCTACGAGCCGTCGCGCTTTGCAATCTGCCGCTGGATAACGTCAACGGACCCGGGGAAGCTGAAAGGTTTCATCGACGCGCATGGGTCGAGCGTCGCGGACGATCTCGACGGCGCGCCCGTCTTCATGTCCCCCTCGGCCTTCCAGCTCAATTACGACGCGGAGCGCAACCGCGAGATCACGTTCTCCGACGTGAAGGATTACCAGAAAAGCGCCGCCTAGCCTGGCCAGACAGCGTTGCTTTTGCGCCGCGAGGAGGCGGACGATGCAGATCGCAATCCTGCTTTATCCTTCGTTCTTTACGCTCGACGTCATCAATCCGCAGACTTTCTTCGAGCGTTTCGGCGCGGCGAATGTCTTTTACGTCGCCAGGACGCGTGAGCCCGTCGTCAGCGAACTCGGCCTCTCCTTCGCGCCGGCGCATGATTTCGAGTCCTGCCCGAAGGATCTCGACATTCTCTTCGTCCCCGGAGGATTGAAGGGCTCCATCCCGGCGATGAACGATCGCGCAACCATCGACTTTCTCGCCGACCGTGGCGCACGGGCGACATATGTCACGAGCGTTTGCACCGGTTCGCTGCTTCTCGGCGCGGCGCGGGCTTGCTCGCCGGGTACAAGGCTGCGAGCTATTGGATGGTGCGCGACCTGCTGCCGCTTTTTGGCGCGCAGCTCGTCAAGGAGCGCGTCGTGATAGACCGCAACCGCATCACCGGCGGCGGCGCGACGGCCGGTCTGGATTTCGGTCTCGCGCTCGCGGCGGTCATTCGCGGTCCGGAGCACGCGAAGATGTTGCAACTCGCCCTCGAATATGACCCGCAGCCGCCCTTCGACGCGGGCGCGCCGGAGCGCGCGCCGGGTCCGATTGTCGAGCGATTGCGCGAGAACTCGTGCGGATGAATTGGAGGCGGCGCGCGCAGCGGCGCTCGCCGCGGCGACGCGGCTTCGGGAAGGGTAACGGGTCAGGCCTGTCTCGCGAGGCTCCACAGCGCCGTCGCCACGCCGATCGTCGCGAGGACGACAAAGGCGTTTCCCGTAACGTCGACCCAGGAGCGCGTATCCTCCAGAAAGCCGACGAGACGCGGGCTGTTTGCGAGTAAATTCATGGCGGCTCCGGGGGCGGGCGGCAGAAAGCCGGGATCAAACGCCCGTTTGAATATCAAACGCCCATTTGAAGCGGAATTGTGGCGGCGCTGGCGGGAAGCATGGGTCTGCTGCGCCTGAGCCTCGCCGCTTCAATCCGCCACTCTTCCCGTTGCGGCCGCGCCGTGATAAGCGAAGCGTCTCATCGACGCGCGACATGGAGAGCGGTTTCGCCGCGAGGACCGGAGAAACCGATTTTTGCTTATCTTTCGCGCGCTTAGGCCAGAGGAAATTCTATGAGCCAATCCGGTTTCTTCACCAACTCCCTTGCGCAGTCCGACCCGGAAGTCGCAAAGGCGATCGACCTCGAACTCGGCCGCCAGAAGCACGAGATCGAGCTGATCGCGTCGGAGAACATCGTCTCCAGGGCGGTGCTGGAGGCTCAGGGCTCGGTTCTGACCAACAAATACGCCGAAGGCTATCCGGGCAAGCGCTATTACGGCGGCTGCCAATTCGTCGACATCGCCGAAAATCTGGCGATCGAGCGCGCCAAGAAGCTTTTCGGCGTCGCCTTCGCCAATGTGCAGCCGAACTCGGGCTCGCAGGCCAATCAGGCGGTGTTCCTGGCGCTGTTGCAGCCGGGCGACACGTTCCTGGGCCTCGATCTCGCCGCCGGCGGCCATCTGACGCATGGCTCGCCGGTGAATCGTCTCCGGCCGCTGGTTCAAGCCGGTCGCCTACACCGTGCGCAAGGACGATCAGCGCATCGACATGGCGCAGGTCGAAGCGCTGGCGCAAGGAGCACAAGCCGAAGCTCATCATCGCGGGCGGCTCGGGCTATTCGCGCATCTGGGATTTCGAGGCCTTCCGCAAGATCGCGGACAGCGTCGGCGCCTATTTCATGGTCGACATGGCGCATTTCGCCGGCCTCGTCGCGGCGGGCCTGCATCCCTCGCCGTTCCCGCACGCCCATGTCGTCACCACGACCACCCACAAGACGCTGCGCGGACCGCGCGGCGGCCTTTCCTGCCAATGACGATGACCTCGCCAAGAAGATCAATTCGGCCGTGTTCCCGGGCCTTCAGGGCGGTCCGCTGATGCATGTCATCGCCGCCAAGGCCGTCGCCTTCGGCGAGGCGCTGACGCCCGAGTTCAAGGCCTATCAGCAGCGCGTCAAGGACAACGCCCAGACGCTGGCCAAGACCCTCGTCGACGCCGGGCTGGCGATTGTTTCGGGCGGCACCGACAACCATCTGATGCTCGTCGATCTGCGTCCCAAGAAGATCACTGGCAAGGCGGCGGAAGCCGCGCTCGGCCGCGCCCACATCACCTGCAACAAGAACGGCATTCCCTTCGATCCGGAGAAGCCCTTCGTCACCTCGGGCATTCGTCTCGGCACGCCCGCGGCGACCTCGCGCGGCTTCGGCGTGGAGGAGTTCAAGCAGGTCGGCGGACTGATCGTCGAAGTGCTGGACGGCCTTTCCTCCAAGGGCGAAGAGGGCAATGCGGCGACGGAAGCGGCGGTGAAGGAGAAGGTTCACGCGCTGACCGCCAAGTTCCCGATCTACTGAAGATACGGAGCGATCGCCTCTCCCGTTCGCGGGAGAGGGTCGGGCGCGGGCGCGCGGGCGGGGCGGATCGATTTCGCCTTCGCCGCGTCCCTTTTTCGTTTGACGGCGGCGGGTCTTCACGCGAACTGCGGCTTCTCGCTCCAGACCTTTCTCCCTGACCGCGGGAGGGCGATTCCACGTCCCCGGAAGCTCGCCCATGCGCTGTCCCTATTGCGGCTCCGTCGACACGCAGGTGAAGGATTCGCGCCCGGCCGAGGATTCCTCCTGCATTCGCCGCCGCCGCGTCTGCCCGACCTGCGGCGGCCGATTCACGACCTTCGAGCGCGTGCAACTGCGCGAGATCATCGTCGTCAAGAAATCCGGCCGGCGCGCGCCCTTCGATCGCGACAAGCTCACGCGCTCCGTCGAGATCGCGCTGCGCAAGCGGCCCGTCGAGCCGGAACGCGTCGAGCGGATGATTTCGGGCATCGTGCGCCAGCTCGAGAGCCTCGGCGAGGCGGAGATCGAGAGCCGTCGCATCGGCGAACTGGTCATCGAGGGCCTGCGCTCGCTGGACGCCGTAGCCTATGTGCGTTTCGCCTCGGTTTATCGCGATTTCCGCGAGGCGCGCGATTTCAACGCCATCATCGACGAGCTGGAGAGCGGCGGCGGTTTCGCTGAAGACGCCGACGAATAGATGAGCCTGCGCGATATCGCTCCCCTTGCCGCGACCGACGACGCCTTCATGGCGGCGGCGCTGTCGCTCGGGCGGCGCAACATGGGCCGCGACAGCGCCCAATCCGGCGGTCGGCGCGCTTGTCGTCGAGGACGGAGTCATCGTCGCGCGCGGATTCACGGCGCCAGGCGGGCGACCGCACGCCGAGTCGCTCGCGCTCGACGCCGCCGGGAGGCGGCGCGCGGCGCGACGCTTTATGTCACGCTCGAACCCTGCTCGCATCACGGCGCCACGCCGCCCTGCGTCGACGCCATCATCGCGCGCCGGACATTGCCCGCGTCGTCACGGCGATGGAGGACCCCGATCCGCGCGTCGCGGGCAGGGGCCACGCGCTGTTGCGCGAGGCGGGAGTCGAGGTCGTCGTCGGGCCTGAAGCCGCGACGGCGCGCTGCGATCATCTTGGCCATATTCTGCGCGTCACCAAACATCGTCCGATGGTGACGCTCAAACTCGCGCAGACGGCGGACGGCTACGCGGCCGGCGCCGCCCATGATCCGCGGCTGCACATCACCGGGCCGGTCGCCGACGCCTTCACCCATGTCCAGCGCTCACTGCATGACGCGATCATGGTCGGCTCCGGCACGGCGCGCGAAGACGATCCGCTGATGACGGTGCGCCTCCGGGCCTCGACGGCGTCAGGCGGCTGCGCGTGGTGCTCGACCGCGAACTGACGCTCTCGCCCCGCTCCCGGCTCGCCGCCACCGCGCGCGAGACGCCGCTTCTCGTGATCGTCGGCCCGGATGCTGCCGAGGATGCGGCGCAGCGACTTCATCGCCGCGACCGGCGCCGAGGTCGCGCGCGTTCCGCAGCATGACGGACGGCTCGATCTTCTCGCGGCGCTTGCGGCTCCTCGCCGAGCGCGGCGATCACGCGCGTCTTCAGCGAGGGCGGGCCGCGCGTGGCGGAGAGTCTGCTCGCTGCCGGCTTTGCCGACGAGGTCATTCTCCATACCGGCGTGAAGCCGCTCGGCGGCCCAGGACGTCTGGCGCTGACGCCAGCGGCGCGCGCCGCGCTCGAGAACGGGCGCGCTATCGGCTGATCGAGAGCCGCATGCTCGGCGCCGACCGATGACGCGCTACGCGAGACTGGACTGAGCGCCCCTCTCGCAGCGAGAAGGGGGCGTTGCGGAGGGAGGCATGTTCACCGGCATTGTCACGGACATTGGCGAGGTTCTCTCCGTCGCGCCGCGCGGCGAATTGAAGCGACTGCGCATCGCCTGCGCCTATGACGCGGAGAGCATCGCGATCGGCGCCTCCATCGCCTGCGCGGGAACCTGTCTCACCGTCGTCGGCGTCGGCCGGGAGGGCGCGCGCACGGTCTTCGACGTCGACGCCGCCGCCGAGACGCTGGCGCAGACGACGGTCGGGCGCTGGCGGGTCGGACGCGCGTCAATCTCGAGCGCGCGCTGAAGATCGGCGACGAACTCGGCGGCCATATCGTCACTGGCCATGTCGATGGCGTGGCGCGTATCGCCTCGCGCGACGATTTCGACGGCATGGCGCGCTACTGGATCGAGGCGCCGCGCGAATTGTCCCGCTTCATCGCGCAGAAGGGGTCTGTCGCGCTCGATGGCGCATCGCTGACGGTGAACGAGGTCGAGGGCGATCGCTTCTCGATCTTGTTCATCCCGCACACGCTGGCCGTCACGACCTTCGGCGCGGCGCAAGTCGGCGACTCGCTCAATCTTCGAAATCGATCTCATGGCGCGATATGCGGCGCGGTTGACCGAGAAACGCCAGCCTGCGCCGGGCGGCGCAGAGAAGCCGGCCGAGAAAAGCTGACAAGGCGTCCCCGGTGTGAGATAAGGCGCGAAAGAAAATTCAGCTTGCGGACCCCTCTTCCGTCGAGGAGGGAGGCCGGCGCGACGCCGGGCCGGGAGGGGCCTGCGCCGTCGACGCGCATCCGCTTCGCACGCTTTGTCGTCAAGCTTCCGCCCTGCCGGGTCGCCCGCGCCTGCGCTCGACGCGTCAGGCAGATCGCGCGTTTTGTCGGAGTTGTGCTGAATGGCCGGTTTTTCACCCGACGACAGTCGACGCCGCGCCCGTTCCGGGCGCGCGGGTTCTCGTCGTCGCGGCAAGGTTCAATGCGGATATCGTCGGTCAGTTGCGCGCGGGCGCGCTCGCCGCGATCGAACGCGTCGGCGCCAGCGCGAGCGTCATCGAGGTTCCCGGCGCTCTGGAAATCGCGACGGCCGCGGCGATTGCGCTCGACGCCGCGGAACAGATTGGCGCGCCCTTTGACGGCCTTGTCGCGCTGGGCTGCGTCATTCGAGGCGAAACCTATCATTTCGAGATCGTTTCAAATGAAAGCGCGCGCGCGCTTACCGATCTTTCGCTCGCTCGCCGGCTGCCCTTCGGCAATGGAATCCTGACCGTGGAGAATGACGCGCAAGCGATTGTGCGCGCCGATCCGAAACAGGGCGACAAGGGCGCCGACGCCGCCCTCGCCGCCCTGGCCCTCATTCGTCTGAAGCGGAGCCTCGCATGAGCCTCGATCAGCGCTCCGCCGCGCGTCTTGCCATTGTGCAGGCGCTCTACCAGATGGAAGTCGCAGGCAAGGGCCTCAACGAAATTTTTGCCGAATTTGAATTGCACTGGATCGGCCGCGAGATCGAAGGCGTGCAATACAAGCCGGCGGAGCTCGCCTTTTTTCGCGACGTGCTTCAGGGCGTCCTCACCGATCAACTGGCCATCGATCGGCAGATCGACCGCGCGCTCTCCGGCGGCTGGCCGCTCGCGCGCCTTGAATCGGTCATGCGCGCCGCGCTGCGCGCCGGGACCTATGAGCTGCGCGCGCGCAAGGACGTGCCGCCGCGCGTCGCGATCAAGGAATATGTCGACGTGGCGGGCGCCTTTTTCGGGCCGACCGAGTTGGGGATGGTCAACGCCGTGCTGGACAAGATCGCCCGGGAAGAGCGGCCGGGCGAGATGGGGTAGGGCGATGCCCGACCGTTACAGCGAAGACGAAATCATCGCCAATCTGTTCAAGCCCGTCGCCGGGCCGGCGGGTTTCTTTCTCGACGATGACGCGGCTTTTCTGCCGCCGATGGCGTCGGCGCGCTATGTCGTGACGACCGACGCGCTCGTCGCGGGCGTGCATTTCTTCGCCGACGACCCGCCTGACGCGATCGCCAGAAAGGCCCTGCGCGTCAATCTTTCCGATCTCGCCGCCAAGGGCGCGATGGGGCCCTATTGGTTTTTGCTCACATTGACCCTCCCGGGGGACGTGCGCAACGCCTGGCTGGAGGCTTTCGCCGCCGGCCTCAAGGAGGACGCCGAAAGCTTCGGCGCGCGGCTCATCGGGGGCGACACCTGCCGCACGCCCGGCCCGCTCGTCGTCTCCATCACCGCCTTTGGCGACACCGGGCCGCAAGACATCTACCTTTCCGCGAAAGGGCGCGCGCCCCGGGCGACGCGATCTGCGTCTCGGGAACGATCGGCGACGCCGCGCTCGGCCTTGCTTTGCGGACGCGACCCGGCGCGGGCGGCGCGCCTGTCGGCGCCGTCGCGCGATCACCTCCTTGCGCGCTACCTTCTGCCGCGCCCGCGTCTCGACCTCGCGGCAAGGCTGCGCGCCTGCGCGAGCGCCGCCATGGACGTCTCGGACGGTCTCGCGGGGGATCTCGCCAAGCTTTGCCGCGCTTCCGGCATCGGAGCCATCATTGAGGCCGCGCAGGTTCCGCTTTCGGCGCCGGCGCGCGAGGCGATCGCGCTCGAGCCGCGTCTCCTCGAGACGGCGCTGACCGGCGGCGACGATTACGAGATCCTCTTTACAGCTCCCGCTTCTTCGGCGTCTTTCCGCGGCGTCACGCGGATCGGCGTGGCGACGTCTCCGGCGGCGGCTCCGGTATTTCGCGACGCAGCGCAAAATACCCTCAATTTCGTTCGACCGTCCTACCGTCACTTCTAGCCGGCGCAACCCCCGGGCGGCCATTGCCGGGCCGTCACGTTTCTGGCAGAAAGCGCGCGGAAATTCGTAGCGCCCGCGCCGATTCGTCGGCGCGGCGACAACTCCTTTTTCCGTTGCGCGAAGATCGCGGCATTATCGGCCGTCCCCCGGCCGAGGAACGAAAAGGCGAACCCCTATGGTCTTGTTTCTCACCATCGTCTTCGGACTGACGTCCGTCGCTTACGGCGTGAAAACCTCGCAGGAATTGCTCGCGGCCGATCCCGGCTCGCAGCGCATGCAGGAAATTTCCGGCGCCGTCGCTGAAGGCGCGCAGGCCTATCTCGATCGCCAGTATCGCACGATCGGCATCGTCGGAGCCGTGATCTTTGTTCTGCTCGTCATTCTGCTTGGCTGGGCGGTGGCCTTCGGCTTCGCGATTGGCGCGACGCTTTCGGGCGCGGCCGGCTATATCGGCATGAATGTCTCGGTGCGCGCCAATGTCCGCACGGCGCAGGCTGCGACGAAGTCGCTTGCGGCCGGTCTCGACATAGCCTTCAAGGCCGGCGCTGTCACGGGACTTCTCGTCGCGGGCCTCGCGCTGCTTGGCGTCGCGGCCTATTACGCCATCCTGACCTGGTTCTTCGGCTATACGGCCGCCGATCGCACGCTCGTGGATGCGCTCGTCGCGCTGGGCTTCGGCGCGTCGCTCATTTCGATCTTCGCGCGTCTGGGCGGCGGCATCTTCACCAAGGGCGCGGACGTCGGCGCCGACCTCGTCGGCAAGGTCGAAGCCGGCATTCCCGAGGACGATCCACGCAATCCCGCGACCATCGCCGACAATGTGGGCGACAATGTCGGCGACTGCGCGGGCATGGCGGCGGACCTCTTCGAGACCTATGCGGTGACCGTGGTCGCCACGATGGTGCTCGCCTCGATCTTCTTCGCGGGCCAGTCGGGGCTCGCCGATGCGGTGCTCTATCCACTCGCCATCGGCGGCCTGTCCATCGTGACCTCGATCGCCGGCACATATTTCGTCAAGCTCGGCCAGGACGACACGCCCTGGGGCAAATTCGCCGCGCCATATTTCGAAAAGATCGGCCTCAAGAACGATTCGATCATGGACGCGCTCTACAAGGGGCTCGTCGCCGCCGGCGTCCTGTCGATCGGCGGCCTTTTCCTTGCGACGCTCTTCACCGTCGGTTTCGGCGAAGTGGGCAAGGTCAATGGCGAGGCCATTCACGGATACGGCCTGTTCATCTGCGGCGTGATCGGTCTGATCGTGACGGGCGCGATCGTCTATATCACCGAATATTACACGGCACGGGCAAGCGCCCGGTCGTGTCGATCGCCCAGGCTTCCGTGACGGGCCATGGCACCAATGTCATCCAGGGACTCGCGGTGTCGCTCGAGTTGACCGCCGCGCCGGCGCTGGTGATCGTGCTCGGCATCATCCTCACCTATCAGTTCGGCGGCCTCTATGGCACGGCGATCGCGGTGACGACCATGCTCGGCCTTGCCGGCATCATCGTCGCGCTCGACGCTTTTGGCCCGGTGACCGACAACGCCGGCGGCATCGCCGAAATGGCGGGCTTGCCGAAGGAAGTCCGCCAGTCGACGGACGCGCTGGACGCGGTCGGCAACACGACCAAGGCCGTGACCAAGGGCTACGCCATTGGTTCGGCGGGCCTCGGCGCGCTGGTGCTTTTCGCCGCCTATACGAACGACATCAAGCATTTCGCCGAAACGGGCGTGCCCTTTTTCAAAGGGCTCGAGCACATCGATTTCAGCCTGTCGAACCCCTTCGTGGTGGCGGGGCTGATCTTCGGCGGTCTCATCCCCTATCTCTTCGGCGGCATCGCCATGACGGCGGTCGGCCGCGCGGCCGGCTCCGTCGTGGAGGAAGTGCGCCGTCAGTTCAAGGAAAAGCCCGGGATCATGGATGGTTCCGAGCGTCCCGATTACGGCCGCGCCGTCGACCTGCTGACCCAGGCCGCGATCAGGGAGATGATCATTCCCTCGCTGCTGCCGGTCGCCGCGCCGTGGTCACTTTTCATCGCCGTGCTGATCTCTGGGCGGCGGCAAGGCCAACGCCCTTGCCGCGGTCGGCGCCTTGCTCCTGGGCGTGATCGTCAACGGCATTTTCGTTGCGATCTCCATGACGTCGGGCGGCGGCGCCTGGGACAACGCCAAGAAGTCTTTCGAGGACGGCTTCGTCGACAAGGATGGCGTCACCCATCTCAAGGGCTCGGACGCGCATAAGGCCTCGGTCACGGGCGATACGGTCGGCGATCCCTATAAGGACACCGCCGGTCCCGCCGTAAACCCGGCCATCAAGATCACCAATATCGTCGCGCTGCTGATGCTCGCCATTCTGGCGCACTGGGGCTGACGCGGGACGCGGACGGATCGATCATGCGGGCGGGGGAAACCCCGCCCTTTTTTCATGGATATGAAACGCGCAAGGGAATTCAATGGGTTTCGCCGGGCGGGCGTGCTTCGTGAAACGGGCGGCGAGGCGCATCGTCGTTGCCGCTGTGGCCTTTGCGCTCGCGGGCTGCCTTTCCAATGTCCAGTCGCTCGGCCCCAATATGGTGCGGCTCAATATGACGGGCGTGCAGGCGCCTTCCGAGGGGCTGGCGATCAATCAGGTCATGACGCTCGCCGCCCAGCAGACGCTCGCGCGCGGCTATACGCTGTTCCGCTTCATCGATTGGACCGCAGGCCAACCGACGGCGGCGACTCCCGGCCAGCCGGCGACCGCCAACTTCTCCGTGACTGTGGTGATGTTCCACGACGGCGAACAAGGGTTCTATCCCGTGTTCAGCGCACGCCAGTTCGTTCCCGCGACGACCCAGCAATGACTCGGTCAGGCTTTTGGCTGCGTTTGCGCCTTCGAGGCGCCCATCCCCTGGCCCGGGCGTTTCGGCGAGCATGACTTTCCCGCCCGCATTGGGCATTATCGGCCTCGATCCATTCGACGCCGCTCCAGCCGCACGCGCGGGACAATGACCCACCCCTTTTTCTCGTTGCATAGTCATGGCTTCGTGAGAGCCGCCGTCGCGTGTCCGCGGGTGCGCGTGGCCGACCCGGCCTTCAATGTTGCGCGGACGATAGAGTTGGCGCGCGACGCCCATGCGAAAGGCGCGTCGCTTGTCCTCTTCCCGGAGCTTGGTCTCTCCGCTTATGCGATCGACGATCTACTTCAGCAGGACGCGCTGCTCGACGCCGTCGACAAGGCGCTCGCCACGCTCATCGCGGCGTCGCGCGATCTTCATCCGCTGATCGTCGTCGGCGCGCCGCTGCGCCATCGCGGTCGACTTTACAACTGCGCGGTCGCCATCCTGCGCGGACGCGTGCTGGCGGCGACGCCCAAGACCTATCTTCCCACCTACCGCGAATTTTACGAGAAGCGGCAGTTCGCTTCGGGCGCCTTTATTTCGGGCGAGGAGATCAGCGTCGCCGGCGAGACCGCGCCTTTTGGCTCCGACGTTCTGCTCGAGGCGAGGGACGTCGAAGGCTTCGTGATCCATATGGAGATTTGCGAGGACGTGTGGGTTCCCATCCCGCCCTCGGCGCGCGCTGCGCTCGCCGGCGCCAACGTGCTGCTCAATCTTTCCGCCTCGAATGCGATCGTCGGAAAATCGGATTATCGCGAGACCCTCTGCGCCGCGCACTCCGGCCGTTGCCTCGCCGCCTATCTCTACTCCGCCGCGGGGCAGGGCGAATCCACCACGGATCTCGCCTGGGACGGCGAAGCGATGATCTTCGAGAACGGCGATCTGCTTGCGAAGGCGGCGCGCTTTGCAGAGGAGCCGCAGCTCATTCTCGCCGATATCGACCTTGGGCGTCTCGCCGCCGAGCGTGCGCGGCAGGGAACCTTCGGCGATTGCGCCGACGTCGAAGCTGGCGCGACGCTCTACCGGCGCGTCGACTTCGTGCTGGACGCGCCGCGCGACGCCGATATCGGCCTCTTGCGCGACATTGCACGTTTTCCCTTCGTGCCGAATGACGACGCGCGCCTGGCGGAGCTGTGCTTCGAGGCCTTCAACATTCAATCGCACGGTTTGGAGCAGCGGCTGCGCGCGACGGGAATGACGAAAGTCGTCATCGGCGTTTCCGGCGGGCTCGACTCGACTCAGGCCTTGCTCGTCGCTGTGACTGCGATGGACAAGCTTGGCTTGCCGCGGGCGAATGTTCTTGCCTATACGCTGCCCGCCTTCGCAACGACGGCGCGCACCAAGGGCAACGCGTGGCGCTTGATGCGCGCGCTCGGCGTGAGCGCGCAGGAAATCGACGTTTCCGCGGCTTGCACGCAGATGCTCGAGGATATCGGCCATCCGGCTGCGCGCGGCGCGGCGGTTTACGACGCAACATACGAGAATGTGCAGGCAGGCGCGCGCAGCTCGCTCCTGTTCCGTCTCGCCAATCTGCACGAGGGCATCGTGATCGGCACGGGCGACCTCTCCGAGCTTGCGCTCGGCTGGTGCACCTATGGCGTCGGCGATCAAATGGCGCATTACAACGTCAACAGTTCTGTGCCGAAGACGCTCATCCAGCATCTCATCCGCTGGTGCGCGCGCGACGCGCGATTTGGCGCGGAGACGGTCGCTGTGCTCGCCGACGTGCTTGCGACGGAAATATCGCCCGAGCTTATTCCCGGCGCGACGCAAAACACCGAAGCCTTCGTCGGTCCCTATGCGCTACAGGACTTCAATCTCTACTACATGACGCGATACGGCTTCAGCCCGGCGAAAACGGCCTTTCTCGCCTGGCGTGCATGGGGCGAGGCCGCCCGGGGCCGGTGGCCCTCCGTGATCGCCGGGAGCGAGCGGCGCGCTTATGATCTCGGCGAAATCAAGCATTGGCTCACGGTTTTCGTGCGACGCTTTTTCGCCACCAGCCAATTCAAACGCTCGGCGCTCCCCAACGGACCCAAGGTCAGTTCGGGCGGCTCGCTCTCGCCGCGAGGCGATTGGCGCGCGCCAAGCGATTCATCTCCCGACGCCTGGCTCGCCTCGCTCGACGACATCCCGTGACGAAATCCGAAAAGCGCGCGGCCGCCGCGCAAAAAAGGACCGGCTAACGCCGGTCCAAGTTGGGAGCCGGTAAAAACCCCTCAGGCGCGGCGCACGAATTCCTGCGACCGCCGAGACGACAAAAAGCACCAACGCCACCCAGAAGAGGATTTGGACGCCCTCCATTGCCGTTCCCGCAACGCCGCCAAAACCAAAGAACGCCGCGATTACCGCGACGATAAGAAACACGATCGCATAGTGCAGCAGGCTGCCCATGTTGACCTCCGCCAGAAACCTGTACCCGGGAAACCAAACGCGCGCTTGGCGCGGCGTGTTCCGCCGCGAGCGCGGCCGCAGCGCGAATCATGCGGAGGTCGCGCGCGCAAAGTCGAGATAGAGCTGGCGCAGGCGCCGTGCGCGCGGACCGGGAAGACCATCGCCCAGAGCATGGCCGTCGATCGCGGTGATCGGCAGAACGAGATTGGAGGCGCTCGTCGAAAAGGCCTCGGCGGCGCCATGCGCTTCGGCGACCGAAAAGGCGCGCTCCTCAAAGGCCAGTCCTTCTTGCTCGGCGAGCGCAAGGACGGCGCGGCGCGTGCAGCCCGGAAGGATCGCCGTGGAATTTGGGCGGGTGAGGATGATCCCGGATTTGGCGACAATGAAAGCAGTGGACGACGCGCCTTCAGTCACGAAACCGTCGGCGTCGACCATCCATGCCTCCTGGCAACCCGCCTCCACGGCCGCCTGCTTCGCGAGCACCTGCGCGAGCAGCGAGACGCTCTTTATGTCGCGCCGGGCCCAGCGCAGATCGGGGACGGTGATGACTTTTACGCCGCGCTCGGCGGCCGGGGAATTGAGAATGTTCTTGCGCTGCGCGAAGGCGACGAGGGTTGGCGTGGCGCCTTTCGGGAAAGCAAAATCGCGTTCGGCCGCGCCGCGTGTGATCTGAATATAGACCATGCCCTCGACGACGTCGTTGCGCGCGAGAAGGGCCTTCTCGATTGCGATGATTTCGGACATGGGGACGGGGCTCTCGAGGCGCAGTTCCTCAAGGGAGCGCGCGAGCCTTTGCAGGTGCGCCTCATTGTCTATCAACCTGCCGTCGATCGCGGCCGCAACCTCATAGACCCCATCGGCAAAGAGAAAGCCGCGGTCGAGGATGGAAATGCGCGCGTCTTCGAGGGGCGTGAAGACGCCGTTGACATAAGCGATGTCGGACAAGGGCGAGCTCCGAAGGGATTCGAGCGGTAGCAGCAGCGTAGACGCCTTGAACCGTCCTGCAAAGATCGTTTGCGGCGCAATTCCTTTCTGCGCTGCGCGCGACCCTTCGCCGCTTTCCGCCGCGTCGCCTAAGTAATAACATGAAGAGGCAGCCAGGACGGGACGCGGGCTAGGGGACATGGGCGAGGAAATCAAACGAACGGGTTTTACCGACGCCGACAAAGAGCGGTTCGCCGCCTGTCTGGCGCACGAGACCGACATCGCGCGGCGCTTGCTGGATTCGCGGCAATTCTCGTCCAAAGGTCACACGCTCGGCTTCGAGATTGAAACCTGGATCCTCGACCACAATTATTTTCCCGCGTCGATCAATCAGCAGCTTCTCGAAGCGATCGACAATCCGCTCGTTGCGCCCGAACTCTCGCGCTTCAATCTCGAACTCAATTGCGAGCCGCTGGCGCTCGAGGGCGACGCGCTCGGTCGCGCCTATGACGCGTTCACCGAGCTGTGGGCGCACTGCAACGCGGTCGCGCATCGGCTCGACGCCAATCTCGTGATGATCGGCACCTTGCCGACCATTCGCGACGAAGATCTTTCACTTGCGAACATATCGCCGCTTAATCGCTACTTTGCATTGAACAGCGAGGTGCTGCGAATGCGCAGCGGCCGGGCGTTGCGGCTCGACATCATGGGACGCGATCATCTCGTCTCCGAACATCGCGACGTCATGCTCGAAGCGGCGACGACGTCCTTCCAGGTGCATTTGAAGTCGCCTGTCCATCTCGCGCATCTCTATTACAACGCCTCGATCGCGGCGTCTGGCCCCATTCTTTCCGCGTGCGGCAATGCGCCGTTCCTTTTCGGAAAGGCATTATGGGAGGAGACGCGTATTCCGATCTTCGAGCAGGCCGTCGATGTGCCGGGCCCTGCGCGCGTCTGCATGGGGTCGGGTTTCGTGGAACATAGTCTTCTCGACATCTTCGAGGAAAATGCGCGCGACTACGACCCGCTTCTGCCCATCGCTTTCGACGACGCGCCAGAGTCTATTGCGTCACCTGCGACTGCATAACGGCGTCATCTGGCGCTGGAACCGGCCGCTCATCGGTTTCGAGGCGGACGGCGCGCCGCATTTTCGAATCGAGCATCGCATCCAACCCTCAGGTCCGACATTCGCGGACATGGTGGCCAATGCGGCGCTTTATCTTGGTCTCGCGCGCGCCTTGGCGCTCGCCGGCGGCAATGGCGCGGCGGGTCTTTCCTTCGCGCAGGCGTCGCAGAATTTCTACGCGGCGGCGAAGGACGGTCTCGACGCCGCGCTGACATGGCCCGGCATAGGCGAAATCCGCGCGGATCGGCTTCTCCTGGAGCGGCTCCTGCCTGCCGCGCGCGAGGGGCTGGCCGATCTGGGCGTCGTCGACTTGCGCGGCTTTCTCGATATTATCACGGCGCGGGTGCGCGCGCGGCAAACCGGCTCCGTTTGGCAGCGCAAGGCGCTTGCGACCTACGGCGGCGACCTATACGCCCTCATGGCGGCCTATTGCGAGGGGCAACGCAGCGGCGCGCCCGTGCACGAATGGGATGTGTGATGATGGATGCGACCGACGCGCCCTGCGCCGTGATGGATCAATTGCCCGAAGGTTTCCTCGAGTGTCCCGCCAATCGGCTCGTCGAGATTTTGAAGGGCCCGACGCTTTTCGAACTGCGCGGCCGCGATCCGCGTCCCCTGTTCGTCTCGACGCTTCTGCACGGCAATGAATATAGCGGACTCGACGCGATGCAGCAGGTCCTGCGTCGCCACGCCGCGCATGGGCTGAACCGCTCGCTCTTGTTTTTCGTTGGCAATATTCGCGCCGCCGCGGCCAACCTTCGCACGCTCGATGGCGAGCGGGATTATAATCGTGTCTGGCCCGGCACGCTTTACCCGGACGATCCGCAGGCGGCGCTTGCGCGCTGGGTCTATGACAATGCGGCGCGCCGCGAGCTTTTTGCGAGCATCGACATCCATAACAATACGGGCTTCAATCCGCATTATAGCTGCGTGAGGACGCTAGAGCCGAAATTCATCGCGCTGGCGCGGCTCTTCTCGCGCATCGTCGTTCATTTTCAGCGTCCCGCGGGCACGCAGGCGGCGGCCTTCGCGCAGCTTTGTCCCGCCATCACGGTGGAATGCGGCAAGGCGGGGTCGGGCTCGGCGACGGCGCATGCAATCGAGCTTGTCGAGGCGGCGCTCAGTATCTCCGATCTGCCCGATCACGCCCCCGCGCCGCATGACGTCGATTTGCTGCGGACCCATGCGATTGTCAGGCCTCCAGCCGACGCAAGCTTCTCCTTCGATGGCGCGCCCGCCGATTTTGTGTTTCGACCGGACATCGACCACCTGAACTTCAGCGAGCTCGCGCCGGGCGCCTCGTTCGGGCGGGCGCGATCGGGCGCGCGACTTCGAGATTCTGCCCGGCGAGGGCGACGACGCGCCGGAGGACTATTTCGACTACTCAGACGGCGAAATCCGTCTGTCACGTGCGGCAGTCCCCGCGATGCTGACGGTCGATCCGCGCGCCGTGCGTCAGGATTGCCTTTGCTATCTGATGCACCGGATCGACATGGACAGCGGACGGCTCTAGCGGCGCCGCGCAGTCAATTCACGCGTTTGATCGCGGGTGGAGACCAGCGGCCATCGAGCGCCGAACGCCTTGGCGCATAAAGCCGCATCGTGATGCTCGCGGCCCCCTTGGCGGGGGCAGGGAGCCAGTTCGATTCCTTGTCGCGACCGGGACTGGCGTTCTGGATATAGACGTCGAGCGAACCGTCACGATTATATTTCAGCGCGTCCCTGTCGCCGAGCGCGAAACGAGCGAGCGGATTGGGTATCTGGAATCCGCGCTCGTCGTAGATTGTGAGCGACCAAAAGGCGTCCACGGGCGGCAGCTCGTTGCGGTTGAAGTGCAGGATATAGGCGTTCTCCCCCTTGAGCGGCTTGCCGTCGCTATCGAGGAGGTTCAGCGGATAAATCGCGTCTTCCGGCTGGTTCGCGCCGAGGCCGCGCTGCGCGATGATCGCCCGCTTGAGATAATCGTCGCCATAAACGCCCATGGCCGTGCGGTTGATTTGCCAGCCATTGACGAGCGGCGTGAGGGTGGCGGCTTTGGCCATCATGTCGTTAAGCGCATCGATGCGCGCTCTGTCCAACGCGCGCTTGAGACCGTCGTCCGCCTGGGCGAAGTCGAAAGTTTTGCCCGGCTCGATGCCGATAGGCTTGAGCCGTTCGAGCTGCGACCAGTCGGTGACGTGGGGCGGATTTGTCTTCAGCAGTTCCGCCGCATAGGTGAAGAACGCGCCGGCCGCCATGCCGTTCACCTGATCGAGCGGCGGCGTTTTCATGTCGACGCTCGGGTCAGGCTTGAACGCAGCCGCGCGTTTTGCGGGTTTGTTCCATTGCGAGAGGGGCGTCAGCTTGTAGCCGTCCTGGACAACGTGCACGGCCGCGTAATCCTTTGGCCCGTTGGTTTGCGTGCGGCCGATGATCCACACGAAAGGCGTTGGCGCGTCTATTCGCGCGACGCCTTCCGGCGCGCTTTCCCTTCCATCCTTGCGGCGCGATCAGGAAATTTGCCGGAGCAACGCCGCTCGTGCGTTTGCCGGGCGCCGCGAAGACATCCGTCCACATGTCGAGCAGGGGGAGCAGATAGTATCGACCCGCCGTGTCAGGCGTCGAGAGAATGATCGGTTCTTTGCGCAGATCGAGCCAGGCGACCGAATAAAGCGTGTCGAAGTTCGCGCGCACGACGTCGTGAAAATCCGCGGGAGGATATTCGCGCACATGGGCGAATTCGTTGATCGGGCCGGCGCCAGGTTTCTTGCCGCGCGGGGCATTGGTCATGACCTTGCGCGTCACGTCCATCATGACGAGCGGATAGAGATAGACATAGGCCTCTTTGGCAAGTTCATAAGCTTCCTGTTCGCTTATGGGCGGTTTCGCGTTTGCCGGCTCCTGAGCGCCGAGGGGCGGCTGGCCCCCGATTGGCTCCTGAGGGATCGCGGGCGCTTGAGGCGCTTGATATGCCGGCGGCGCTTGCCCGATCGCGGGTTCCTGAGCGCGCGCGATCCCGCCGAGCGCAACGGCGACGAGCAGGGCGAAGAGAATTTTCATGTTCGTCTCCCGGGGGACGGCAGGATGGTCTTTGATGGCATGCGTGCGGGGGGCAGGCAACGCCCGGGGCGCGCCGCTACAGGGCGAAAGTGACGGCGACGGGCGCATGGAGCGAAAGCAGCACGGGGTCTATCGCATCGACCTCATCTTCGAGCCCGTCGTTCAGTATGCGCGTTTCCCGCCACGCGTCGGCAAGCCGTCGGGACGCCAGAATATGATCGAGCATTTTCGGGCGTCCAGCGTGAATCACCGTGAACCGCCGCGTCGCCTCGACGCGCTCTTCGAGCGGCGAGAGGGCGCGCGGGCCTTGCTGGCGTTCATTGTCGCCGCCGCGCAGGAGACGGGTCGGCGCGTCATGTTCGTCGGCGTTGAAATCGCCGCAGACCGCAATGAGCGCGTCCGGCTCCGCATCGAAAATAGCCTCCACGACAAGACGCGCTTCGAGCGCCTGGCCCTCCCGCTTCTGGGCGGCGACGAATTGGCCTTCCGCCTGCGATTTGCTCGCGCCCTCTCCGCGCGCGGTCGCCACGGGGGCGGGGCGGGGCGCGCGCAGATGAAGATCGATGACATGGAGGAGGCGCTCGGACGGCAGATCGATTGCGGCGTAGAGCAGGGGGCGATCCCATTCGATCAAAATCGGATCGGGCGTCACGTCGCCCTCGCGCGGCGGCGGCCAGGACCAGCGGGGCAGGAGGTCGTGATGGATCTGTCGCGATCGCCGAATTGGCCAGCGGCTGAGGATCGCGAGATTATGGACGTCCGCGGGCGCCGCGCCGCCGGGCCGCACGCTCGTCGCGCGCGCGTAGCCCGCGTAAAGCGTGTCCGCGACGAGGCGGTCGAGCGCGAGAAAGGCGCGGGGCGCGCTCTTATGGGGCTTTTGCGCGCCAAGCTCCTGAAGGCAGAACACATCCGCCCCCACCTCGACCATGAGCGGGACCAAGGCGGCGCGCCGACGGTCGAAAGAGTTCTGTCCTCCGGCGGACCAATCCAGATTCTCGAGATTGAAAGTCGCGAGGGTCACGTTCATCGATCGGATATTCACTCGCCCTGCGCCCGCGCGCCAGCCCTCGCGTCAAGCTTGGCGCATTTACGCAAGGCGCGCCGCGCGCAGCCACTCGACGGCGGCCAAGTTTGACGGCACTATCGCGCCGCGTTTCAAACTATTATCGGAGTTGCCCGTGTCCGTTTTCGACGGAATTCCGTTTTTTGCCGGTTTCGACGCCGCGCGCGCGGCCGCGCTTGGGCGCAACTGCGTCCGGCGGCGTTACAATGAGGCCGAACTCGTCCTCGATTTCGATGATCCGTCAACCGACGTTTATTTTATCGTCTCAGGCGACGTTCGCGTCCTTATCCGTACGGCGGCGGGGAAGGAGATGATCTTCGGAGATTTCGGTCCAGGCAAGTTTTTTGGAGAAATGGCGGCCATCGACGGCGCGAAGCGCTCGGCCAATGTCACCGCGCTGACCAACGCCGAGCTTCTCCTCGTGCCGCCGGCCGTCTTTCGCGAGATCGTTCTCCACTCCCCCGAGATCAGCGAGCGCTTGCTGCGATTGCTCACAGGCCGAATCCGCGAGCTCAACACGCGCCTGTTCGAGCGGTCGGTGCTTGATCTGCGCCATCGGCTCTACGCCGAGCTTCTGCGCATGTCGACGCCACGCAAGGGGCACGACGGGCAATCCATCGTTTCGCCGCCGCCATTCCAGCATGATCTCGCCGCCCGCATCGGGTGCCGACGCGAGCAGGTCAGCCGCGAGCTTGGCGCGATGATCGAGGAGAAACTCGCCGAGAAGATCCGGGGCGGGCTCGTTCTCTTGCGTCCACATGTCCTGGAGAAGCGAGTTCGCAGAGGCGATGAACCACGCCGAGTGACCTGTGCGCCCGCACACATTAGAGCGTCCCGCCATTTCCTATATGTCGCAGCGCTCGCAGTCGGACGCGGGCGAGATGACGCAGGAGTGGCAGATGAACCCCGAATTGACGCCGATCGCACGCTGCGAGGAAATCGCCGGCCTCGAGCCGCACGAGCTCGTGCTTGGCGTCAGCCCCGGCAGGAAACATGAGCGGCTGCTCGCGGCCTATCGACGAGGCCGTCGCTCGCCCACCGTCGCGCGTGTTCGGATTGTCGCCGATATCCGGGAAGCCGTAGCGCATGGCGCCGCCTCCCGCGCGGCCGACCTCCTGATTGTCCTGCGCCGATTGCTGGCGACCCATTCCGGGCCCCGTCTTGCCTCCCCCGCGCGGCGGTCGATGGCGTTGCCTCATGGCGCGTATCGGTCGGGGACCGGCGCGCGTCTGCGACGGGCGGACCTGCCGTCCGAGGAGAGGGAGAGCGTGACGCGCCGCTTCTGGTGGAACTTCGGGAACGGCAAGCTGCCGCGGGCGTGACCAAAGCGCCACAATCTGGAAAAAATTCATAAAGGACAATTACTTGCATAGGGTAATGTTAACCCTGCCGGTCTCGTGTACGAGTCACTTCTTCAATGAGTTACGCGTCCGGCGCCAGTTTTTTAGACAGCTTCGCGCGGCTTGCCGCCTTCCGGCGTTTGAGTCGAGCTTCGCTTTCATTACGAAGTCGAGGCATCCGTTGACTTTATTCAAGTCGTTCATCCGTGCGCTGTGTGCCGGTTGCTTGGTTTTTGCGTTCGTCGCACCGACGTTTGCGCAGGATCAGCGCGCTGAACGCGATCAATTGGCGGCGCATATTCAGGCCCACCCCGAGGACTATGACGCGACCTATCGTTTCGTGACGATCGCGACGGAAATGCGGGATTATGAAGCCGGGATCGGCGCGCTCGAACGCCTGCTGATGTTCAACCCCAATCTTTCGCGCGCCCGCAAGGAGCTTGGCTTTCTCTATGCGCGGCTCGGGGCCTGGGAGATCGCCGCCCAGCATTTGCGCGCCGCGCGCAACGCGAACGACCTCGATCCGATCCAGACGGCGCAGATCGACGCGCAGCTTCCCGATATCGAGAAGCGCACGCAAACCGACCGACTGTCGATCAATATGCAGGTGGGCCTGCGCGCCCAGTCGAACGCGAATTACTTTCCGACCAACAATCTCTTCCAGGTTGGCGGCGTCGGCGTCGCCTCGACGCAGGCGCGCCGCGCGGATCTCAATGCCTTCCAGCTCGTGCAGGCGGCGCATGATTACGATTTCGAGACCCAGCGCGGCGATCGGTTGGAGACGCGCGTCACGGGCTATGCGACGGAGCAGTTCAATTTGCCGCAATACAGCGTCGCGCTGTTCTCGGCGTCGACCGGACCCCAATTCTTCATTCCGCAGACCTTCATCAACGATCTGTCGGTGCGGCCCTATTTGACCGGCGCCGTTTCCATGCTCGGCTCGCAGAATTACATCAACACCGGCGGCGCCGGCGCGAGCGTGCGTTTCGACTTTACGCCGGACGCGTGGCTCGAACCCGGGGGCGAATGGCGCAGCATTTCTGTGGCGCCGCTTTACGGCGTGTTCGGGCCGTCGGCGTCTACGACGATCTCGACCCTTGGAACCGGCGACGTCGTCACCGGCTATGTCTCCGGCTCGTACCGATTTCTGGAGAATCTGCGCCTCGACGGCCGCTTCGGCTATTCGCGCGCCAACGCCGTCAATCCCTCTCAAAGCTCAAATCAGATCGATGTGCAGGCGATGCTGCGCCTCGAACTCGATCCGCCGGTTTCGACAATTCCGCGCCGTTGGACTATTGCGCCTTACGCACGCTTCACCACGCTCGGTTTCGATGCGCCCAATATTCTGGTTAATCCCTTCATCGCGCGCCACGACGTCGCCTGGACCTATGGGCTGAGACTCGACGCGCCGATGACGGAACTGCTCGGCGTCGCCGGCACTGTGGAGTTTGCGCGCAACGATTCCAACCTGCCGAACTTCACGACGAATAATTTTTCGGTCTCGCTCGGTCCGACCGCCAAGTTCTGAATTGAACGACCCCGCATCCATGATGAAGATGCGGCTCGCCGATCTTTCCGGGGCGGGGAGGTAGGATGTTCACGCGCAGCCGGGTGTTTATGATCGCGACTCTCGTCGCCGCGCTGCTCGTGTTGCCATGGGGCGTCGTGCAGCCTCGCGCGTTGGACGATCTGCGCAACCTGGTCTTCGACAGTTTCCAGCGCTTTTCTCCACGCGCCTATGATCCGGAGGCCCCGACGCGCATCGTCGGCGTCGACGAGGAAAGTCTGCGGGCCTTTGGCCAGTGGCCTTGGTCACGCGCGCGCCTCGCGGAGCTGGTCGAAAAGCTGCGCGATCTCGGCGCCGCCGTCATTGCCTTCGATTTCATTTTTTCCGAGCCCGACAGGATCAGCGCCTCGGCGCTCGTCAATGCGGTTCCCGACCCGCGTCTACGCGCCGAGGTTGCGCGGATTGTCGCCAAGGCGCGCGACAGCGACACGATTTTTGCGGATATGCTGCGCGGCGCGCCTGTCGTGCTCGGGGCGACTCTGGCCGGCGAGGGCGCCAGGAACTTTCCGACAAAGGCGGGGATCGTGAGCGCAGGCGACGATCCGGCGCCCTTTCTCATAGCCTTTCCAGCCGTCGTCTTGCCGCTTCAGGGATTGATCAACAACGCGCAAGGGCTCGGGGCGACGAATTGGCTGCCCGACCGCGACCTCGTCGTGCGTCGCGTGCCCTTGTTGACGCGGGTCGGCGCGTCGATCGCGCCCTCACTCGCGCTCGAAGCGCTTCGCGTCGCGCAAGGTGAGCAGAGCATCGTTATACGTTCATCAAACGCCAGCGGCGAAACGGCGTTTGGCGCGCATACGGGGGTCAATGCGGTGAAAGTCGGCGCGTTTCAGATCGAAACGGGTCCATCCGCGGACGTTCGGCCGCGTTACACCTTCAGCACGCCGGCGCGAAACGTCTCCGCCAAGGACGTCTTGCAGGGAAGCGTGCCGCGCGCGGAGATTGAGGGGCGCATCGTGTTCGTCGGCGCGCTCGCGGTCGGGCTCGGGGACGTTCGCGCCACGCCGCTCGAGCCCATCGTCCCCGGCGTCGAAGTCCATGCGCAGATCGTGGAATCGCTCACGACGGGCGCGCTGCTGTCGCGGCCCGACTGGGCGCCGGGGCTCGAGTTTTTCGGCGCGTTTCTGGCCTTCGTGATCACCATGCCGCTGCTCTTCGTCGCGCCGCCCTTCGTCTCGGCGGCCTTCGCGCCGCTCTCGGTCGCGGGGCTTTTTGCCGGCGCTTTCTATCTCTTCGAAAAAGGGGCCTTCTGCTCGATCCCGCCTATCCGAGCCTCGTCGTTGTCGGCGCATACCTTGTCGGGGCGGTGACGCTCTGGCGCACCGAAATTCTCGCGCGTCGGCAGGTGCGCCGTGCGTTCGGCAAATTCGTCGCCCCCGCCGTGGTCGACCGGCTCGCCGAACATCCGGAGCGTCTCGTCCTCGGCGGCGAAACGCGCGCACTCACGGTCCTTTTCTCGGATCTGCGGAATTTTTCCGGCATTTCGGAGGGCATGAGCGCGCGCGAACTGACGCAGTTCATGAATGACTATCTGACGCCGATGACCGATGCGATCCTCGAATTCGAGGGTACCGTGGACAAATACATGGGCGACGCCATTCTCGCGTTCTGGAATGCGCCGCTCGACATCGCCGACCATCCGCGCAAGGCCGTGCAGGCCGCGTTGACGATGCGCACGGCGCTGCAAGAGTTCAACGCGCAGCGCAGGGAGGCGGCGCAGGCCGGCGGCAGGCCTTACACAGAGGCGAGCATGGGTCTGGGCCTTAATCTTGGCCCGTGCAACGTGGGCAATATGGGCTCGATCCGGCGTTTCGATTATTCGATCCTCGGCGACAACGTTAATCTCGCCTCGCGCCTCGAAGGCGCGAGCAAGGCCTTCGCCACGGACATCGTCGCCTCGAGCGCCGTTCACGACGCGGTCCCGGACATGGCCTGGCTCGATCTCGGCCTTATCGTTGTCGTCGGCCGGAGCGAACCCACGCGGGTCTTCGCGCTCGCGGGGGATTCCGCTTTTCAAAAAACCGAGGCGTATGTGCGTTGGCGCACAGTTCATGACGGCATGCTCGCCGACTATGAACAGGGACGCTTCGCCGACGCCCTGGCGCGCGCGCGCGATTTGGCCCAGGCGCAGGCCGGCGCTTGGCCCGCGCTCTATGCGGCGCTTGGCCAACGGTTTACCGGTCTTGCCGATAAGGGTTTGCAAGAGGGCTGGTCTCCAATATGGAACCTTCAGAGCAAATGACGAAACGAGTTTCTCCTCGAGGGGGCCCTTCGCCTCCCGTTCGTTCGGCGCGAAGGACGGCCGCTGACGCATGACAAAGAATGTCGTCGAGATTTACTGGTCGCGCCTCGCGTCAAGACACGACGCAGCCGCTTTTTCGACCCTCGACGCCGCCTATCGCGAGCCGCAGCGCGCCTATCACGCCTGGGGCCATATCATCGATCTCCTGACCAAGCTCGAGACCCTGGAGCCGCTCGCGACGCGGCCCGATCTGGTCGCCGCCGCGATCTTTTGGCATGACTCGGTCTATCTGACATGCGACCCCGACGGCCAGCCGCGCGGCGATCCTGAAAATGTCCGCGCGAGCGTCGCGCTCTTTCTCGCCCATTCCAGTTTCGACGACGCCGACGCGCAGGTGGTGTGCGACTTCATCATGGCGACGGCGAGCCACATGAAGTCGAAGGCGGAAGTGGAACGCTATCCCGGCTTTTCTCGCGATTTCGACCTTTTTCTCGATCTCGATCTTTCGCCGCTCGCCGCGCCCTGGGCCGCCTTCGAGCGCAACCTCGACGATATTCAATTCGAATATGGCTGGGCGCCGCAGCGGGCGTTTTATCAGGGCCGTCTGCAAATGCTCGCAAGTTTCCTCGGCGGCGGCGACCGGCTTTACCGGCTTCCCGAAACGCGCGCGCTGTGGTTGAAGCCCGCGCGCGACAATCTCAAGCGCGCCGAGTCCGAGCTGCGTGGACGCATCGCGCGCACCGCGTCCTAGACGGCGCTGAACAGCAGACCGCCCTCGATCCAATGGTCACGACGACCGATCCCCGCGCCACAAAATGAAACGGCGCCCGTGGGCGCCGCTTCTGCTTGCTTGGGAAAGGAGCTTCAGTAGTTGTAAGCGCGCTCGCCGTGGTCCGAGATGTCCAGGCCCTCGCGTTCCTGATCGGGCGCCGGACGCAGACCGACGATGACGTCCACGATTTTGTAGAGGATCGCCGAGCCGATGCCGGAATAGAGCAGCGTCGCGACAACGGCCGTTCCCTGCGCCTTCATCTGGGCGATGAGGTCGTAGGTTCCGGCGTAGTTCTCGAGGTTGGTGTAGTCGGTGATGCCGACGCCGCCGAAGTCGGGATTGACGAGCAGTCCAGTCGCCAGAGCGCCCGTGATGCCGCCGATGCAGTGAACGCCAAAGACGTCGAGCGCATCGTCGTATCCGACTTTCTTCTTCACCACGTCGACGAAGAAGAGGCAGATCGGCGACACGGCCAGGCCGAGCACGATCGAGCCGATCGGACCCGCATAGCCCGACGCCGGCGTCACCGCGACGAGGCCGGCGACCGCGCCGGTGATGAGACCGAGCAGGGACGGCTTGCCCTTGACCAGCCACTCCGTGAACATCCACGAAAGGCCCGCCGCGGCGGTCGCAACCATCGTGTTCACGAAGGCCAGCGCCGTCGTGCCGTTGGCCTCGAGGTTGGAGCCGGCGTTGAAGCCGAACCAGCCGACCCACAGCAGCGAAGCGCCGACGAGCGACAAGGTCAGCGAATGCGGCGCTAGCACTTCCTTGCCGTAGCCGATGCGCTTGCCAACCATGATGGCGCCGACGAGGCCGGCGATGCCCGCGTTGATGTGAACGACCGTGCCGCCCGCGAAGTCGAGCGCGCCCTTGCCGGCGAGCCAGCCGACATTGCTGGCGATCTCGTCGATCTTCGCCTGCGCGGCCGCCTTGGCGGCTTCATCCTTGGCGGCGGCGAGCTGCGTTGCGGCGTCGACCAGCGCATTGGGGTCAGCCACGCCCCAGACCCAATGGGCGATGGGGAAATAGATGAGCGTCACCCAAAGCGTCGTGAACAGCAGCACCGCCGAGAACTTCAAGCGCTCGGCGAAAGCGCCGATGATAAGCGCCGGCGTGATCATCGCGAAGGTCATCTGGAAGACGAAGAAGGCGTATTCCGGAATGACATGCCCCGGCGTGAAGGTCGGCGCATTGGACGCGGCGTTCACGCCCTTGAGGAAGAGCTTGTTGAAGCCGCCCACGTAATGATTGAGCGAACCGCCGTCGCCGAAAGCGAGCGAATAACCGTAGAGCGTCCAGATGACGCCGACAAGCGAGACGATCGCGAAGGTCTGCGTCAGGATCGACAGCATGTTCTTGGTGCGGACGAGGCCGCCGTAGAACAGCGCGAGGCCGGGGATCGACATCAGCAGCACAAGCAGCGAGGACGTCAGCATCCAGGCCGTGTCGCCGGGGTTTGGGGTCGGGTCGTTGCCGGCGAATGCCGGGCCGGCGATCGCGACAAGCGCCACTCCCGCGAGGGTCGAAGCCGCAAGCGTGCTCCGAAACGAAGGACATTTCATGTGGGAAAGCTCCTGATTTTTCGGGGAGGGGCGATCAGAGCGCATCAGCGTCGGATTCGCCGGTGCGGATACGGATGGCGCGTTCAAGCGGGCTGACAAATATCTTGCCGTCGCCGATCTGGCCCGTGCGGGCGGTTGCGGTAATCGCTTCTATGACCTTTTCGACGACACTCGCGCCGACGGCGACTTCGATCTTGAGTTTGGGCAAGAAGCTGATTGCGTATTCAGCGCCGCGATAAATCTCCGTATGCCCTTTCTGTCGTCCATAGCCCTTGACTTCCGTCACGGTGAGGCCGTGCACGCCGATGTTCGTCAGCGCGTCGCGAACCTCATCGAGCTTGAACGGCTTGATGATCGCTGTCACGATTTTCATCTGCCAATCCTGTTTGTTATCGACCCCTTGGACGGGCGCCGCTTTTTTCTGAAGCGGGACGCCGCAACGGCGCGGTCGCGGGAGAGAGCATTCTCATGCTCACGGCAGTTCGCCTTCAAATGCCGTGCCAGCGGAGCGAGGGCCCTGAAACTTCAAGGATTGACGGGCGCACCGCGTCGCGCCAGAGCGCCGGTTCGGCGGGGGTCGACGCCCGGCCAATGATAACATTCGCTGTTTCCTGAGAGCCGCGCGCGCTTCGCCCCTCGCCCGGCCATTGCGTCCATCAGAAAACGGCGCCTATGAAATAAGCAGGCGCCTAAACATTAGCGCGCAGGCGGACGAGTCCCTCCTGCGCCACCGAGGCGAGGAGCCGGCCGTCCCGCGAAAAAATCTTTCCGAAGGTCAGCGCCCGGGCGTGAGACGCCGCCGGACTTTCCTGGACGTAGAGCAGCCAGTCGTCGACGCGCGGCGTCTGGTGCAGCCACAGCGCGTGGTCGAGACTCGCAACCTTGATCCTCGGATCGAAAATATTGCGGCCATGGACGACCAGCGCGGTGTTGAGCAGCGTCATGTCGGAAAGATAGGCAAGCAGCGCGGAATGGATGATCCCGTCGTCCGGCAAAGGTCCCTCGACCCTGAACCAGATCATCTGACCCGCCTGCGTGGGCGCAAGCAGCGTCTCGGGCGCGACGATCCGCATGTCGAGCGCGCAGGCGCGTTTCATCCATTGCGCGGCCGGCGGCGGAAGAAAGGCGCGGAAGCGGTCGACGAGATCGCCGATCGGCTCCAGCGATTCCGGCGCCGGCGTCGCGGGGGCCGTCGCGGCGTGCGTCAGGCCGTCTTCCTGAACATGGAAAGAGCCCTCCAGAGAAAAAATCGTCTGGCCGCGCTGAGTGGCGACGCAGCGGCGGGTGGCGAAGCTGCGCCCGTTGCGGATGCGCTCGATCGCGAAGTCGATCGGAACATGCGGGTCGCCCGCGAGAACGAAATAGGCGTGGAGCGAATGCGGCGGCCGATCGGCGGAGACGGTGCGGCAGGCGGCGACAAGCGCCTGGGCGACGACTTGGCCGCCATAAAGATGTTTTCCCGCCGTTTCCGGGCTATGGCCGCGGAAACGATCCTCCCCGATCTGCTCGAGATCGAGAAGCGCCAGTAATTCGGCGGCGGGTCTTTCCGTCATCAGACCTGCCGTCAGTCGATCTGGCGCGCCTCTTCGGGGAGCATGATGGGGATGCCGTCGCGGATCGGATAGGCGAGACGGGCGGAGCGCGAAATCAGCTCCTGGCGCGCGCGGTCATATTCGAGCGTGGTCTTGGTTAACGGACAGACGAGGATTTCGAGAAGCCGGGGATCGATCTTCGTCGGCTCATGCGCGCTCGGCTCCGAAGTCTCGCCGGCCGGGTCGATCGTCTCGGTCATCTTCGATCCTCTCTCAGAGTTTTGGCGTCAATGCCATTGCTGTCGTTCACCATCGCGCTGCGCCATGTCCAGCTTGGCGAGGGCGACGAGCGTTTCCGCGCGGGTCTTCAGGTCGATGGCCTCGACAAGCGCCTGTTTCTCGTTGGCGCCGAACGGCGACATCATGGCGAGCGCATTGACGAGGGTCTCGGTGGGCGCGGCGTCGATGCTCGCCCAGTCGATTTCGAGTTTCGAATATTCCGCGAAGTTTCGCAACATCGCGACCATGCTGTCGCGATCGACGGCGTTTTCCCCCGCGCCGGGCAGAAGGTCCGATTCGAAGCTGTCGAACGACACCGCAAACCGCCGGTAGGGGGAGCCGGACGTCGCCTCGTCCAGGATTCGGAAGCGCGCGACTCCCGTCAGGGTGATGAGATAGCGCCCGTCCCCGGTTTCCGCGAAGCGGGTCAAGCGCCCTGCGCAGCCGATTTGAAAGAGGTCGGGGGCGGCGGCGCCGCCATTGCCGCCGGGCAGCGGCTGGATCATGCCCACGAGACGATCGCTCGCGATCGCGTCATCGAGCATTGCGATATAGCGAGGCTCGAAAATATTCAGCGGCAGCTCGCCGCGCGGCAGAAGCACGGCCCCGGCGAGCGGAAACAGCGGGAGGGTCCCGGGCAGATCGCTAATGTCCGTATAGGGGCGGTTGATGCTCATGGCGACTGGCGAAAGCGCCTCTCCCTGCTAGGAAAAGAGTAGTGTGGAAAGCCGGCGACGCGCCGCAATGGCGGCCGCGTCCATCGGTCCCCAGGCCTCAAAAAACAGGACGAGCTGCTTTCTCGCCCCGTCATCGTTCCAACTACGGTCGCGCCGGACGATTTCAAGAAGCGCGTTCGCAGCTTCGTCTCGCCGGTCCTTGGCGTTGAGCGCAAGCGCGAGGTCAAAATAGGCCTGGAGGTCGTCGGGATTGGCGTTGACCCGCGCCGTCAGTTCTTCGATTTCGCCCAGATCCTGCGCGGCCAATGCGTTTTCAATCGCCGCGGCCGCGGCCGCGACATCGGCGTCCTTTCGGGCGGAGTTCCGGCAGTTGATCGAGCAGCGCGCGGGCCTGCTCGATCTGCTCCGCCGCGATGTAAAGCCGCGCGAGCATGGCGACCGCCTTGACGTTGACGGGCTCCTGGCTCGCAAGTTCGGTGAGGAGCGCATGGGCGCCCGCCGCGTCGCCCGCGGCCAGGAGCGCCTCGGCGGCCTCCAGCGCGTCGACGGCGTCCTCGATAGGGCCGACAAGACGCTCCAGAAAGCCCTTGATCTGGCTCTCGGGCAGGGCCCCGACAAAGCCGTCGACGGGACGGCCGCGCTGAAACGCGACCACCGCGGGAATGGACTTGACCCCGAGCTGGTCGGCGATCTCCGGCTCGCTGTCGATGTTCATTTTCACGAGGAGGACCTTGCCGCCCGCCGCCGCGACAAGGCGCTCCAGCGCGGGCGCAAGCTGCTTGCATGGACCGCACCAGGGGGCCCAGAAATCGACCAGGACGATCTTGCGCATCGAGGGTTCGAGCACGTCGGCGCGAAAGCGCGCCACCGTCGTCTCGATCACGCCCGACTCGCCCGCCGTCGAGTTCGTCAAATCCGTCATGCGACGCTCCCTCTGTCCTTTTATACGGGTAATCTGACAAAGGTCAGATAGACCGGGCGACGACCCGCCGCTATCGCTTTGGCCTCATATTTGGTCTGCGTCCAGCCCTCCCAGGCGACGCGCCAGTGGGCCGCATCGGCGGCTCGCCAGGCGAACTCGGGGCGAGTGCGCAGCCTGGCCAGAGTCCAGGCCGCGTAATCGTCGATATCCGTGGCGAAACGCAATTCGCCGCCCGGCTTCAGGACGCGGGCGAATCGGTCGATATTCTGCGCGCACACAAAGCGCCGCTTGCGATGGCGCCGCTTTGGCCACGGGTCGGGATAAAAAAGATAGATCCGCGTGAGGCTCGAGTCGGGCAGACGATCGAGCGCCGTCGCCGCGTCGCCCTGATGCAGGCGGATGTTCTCCAATCCGCGGGCCTCGATCTGAGCCAGCAGCCGGGCCATGCCGTTCACGAAGGGCTCGCAGCCCAGAAAATCCGCCTCAGGCGCCTGCGCCGCGGCTGCGATCAGGTGTTCGCCGCCGCCAAAGCCGATCTCCAGATGCGTCTCGCGGTCCATGCGAAGCGCGAGCGGATGCGACAAATCCAGCGCCAGCCGTGGCAGAAGCTGCGCCATCAGCGCCTGCTGATGTTGGCGCAGCGCCTTGCCTTTCGAGCGGCCGTAGAGGCGGCGGTTGGGGTGGGCCTCGTCAGTCATGGGGCGGCCAGGGGCGATGGCCGGGCGGGCCCGGCCATCTTCAAAACAGGCTCGCCGAGGAATCCTCAGGCGAGGTGCGATTTCAGCTGTTCGACGAGGTCGGTCTTCTCCCAGGAGAAACCGCCGTCCGCATCCGGCGTGCGGCCGAAGTGGCCATAGGCTGAGGTGCGGGCGTAGATCGGACGATTGAGCTGGAGGTGCTCACGAATGCCGCGCGGCGTCAGCCGCACGAGCTGCGGCAGGATCGCCTCGAGCTTGTCCTCCGCGACGCGGCCCGTGCCGTGGAGATCGACATAAATCGACAGAGGCTCGGCGACGCCGATGGCGTAGGCCAGCTGCAGCGTGCACTTGTCCGCGAGACCGGCAGCGACGATATTCTTGGCGAGATAGCGCGCGGCGTATGCGGCAGAGCGGTCCACCTTGGTCGGATCCTTGCCGGAGAATGCGCCGCCGCCGTGAGGCGCGGAGCCGCCGTAGGAGTCCACGATGATCTTGCGGCCGGTCAGTCCGGTGTCGCCGTCCGGACCGCCGATGAAAAATTTGCCGGTGGGATTGACGTGCCACACGGTTTTGTCGGTGATCCAGCCCTCGGGCAACGCCCCGCGAATGTAGGGCTCGGCGATGCGGCGGATGTCGCCCGGGGTCAGGCTCTCGTCGACATGCTGGTGGGAAAGGACGATCTGCGTCGCTTCCACGGGCTTGCCCTCGGCGTAGCGCACCGTGACCTGACTCTTGGCGTCAGGTCCGAGCCCCTTTTCCTTGCCGCTGTGGCGCGCCTGCGCCAGCACCTCGAGGATCTTATGGGAATAATAGAGCGGCGCGGGCATAAGATCAGGCGTTTCCCGCACGGCGTAGCCGAACATGATGCCCTGGTCGCCCGCGCCTTCGTCCTTGTTGCCGGCCGCGTCGACGCCCTTGGCGATGTCGACGGATTGTTCGTGCAACAAGACTTCGACGTTCGCGGTGTTCCAGTGGAAGCCGTGTTGTTCGTAGCCGATCGCGCGAATGGCCCGTCGGGCGATGTCGATAATGCGGTCGAAGGGAATATGCGGCCCGCGCACTTCCCCCGCGATCACGACGCGGTTGGTCGTGGCGAGCGTCTCGGCGGCGACGCGAATGGCGTAAGGATCGATGCCCGCTTTCGGGCCTTCGCGAAAGAATTCGTCGACAATTTCATCTGAAATGCGATCGCAGACTTTGTCCGGATGGCCTTCTGAAACGGACTCGCTCGTGAAAAGATAATTCTTCCTTGTCACTTCGGACTCTCCCAATGGTCGCTGGGCGCGGGTTGACGGCGCCCGACTGTTGCGACGCTCGTGCCCGTCATCTGCCAGCCACCGTTCGTTTCGTCAAGCCAGCGAGGCGTTTTTCGTTCTTTATAGAGAACCGTCAGTAACGCGCGTCTTGAGCTGGGACGCCGCTTCGTCGCTCGCTTCGGCGAGGGCGACGACGAGCTCCAGGACGCGCTTGCGGATTTTGACGTCATTGATGCGCGCGAAAGCCCGGTTGAGGTGCAACCCCTCCGCCGTCGAGAGAAAGTCGACGACATACTGCGACGATGACGCCTCGGCGAAGCCGCCGTTCTCCGTGGCGTCCAGGGTCGGCGCGCCCTCGAAAAAGAACGAGGGCGGCACGCTCAGCGTCTTGGAGATTTGCTGAAGCCGGCTCGCGCCGATACGGTTAAGGCCCTTTTCGTATTTCTGCACCTGCTGGAACGTGAGGCCCAAGGCTTCCCCCAGCTTTTCCTGACTTATTTTCATCAGTATGCGTTGCATCCGAACGCGGCTGCCGACATGGCGGTCGATTGGATCTGGCGTCTTCTTCACGTTCAACGAACCTCCTGCAGCGTTTTAGCCTAAACGTGATGAAATGCAAATCCGTCCGCGGCCTATCCTTCTGAAATTACAGAGAGAGCGCCGCATTTGCGACTAAGTGCAATTGGACAAAGGCCAACTTGTCGCGCACCCGCTCATCGAGCGTCTCTCTGCGAAAAGAAAAGCGACAATCGGGCCCATCGCCCGCGCTCGGCTAACGCCAAGCCCTGATTATTATTTCAGCCGCGCCACCGGCCATACAAGGCGGCAGCGGCGACCAGCGCTAATAACGCTGTGAAAATCGGGGAGCCCTGCCGCGCGAAAAGCGTTGCCGGCGCCGCCTTGGGCAGGCGGCCGTCGATGACGCCTTCTTCACCGAGCGGAAGAGTTTCGATAACGCGTCCATAAGCGTCAACTATGGCGGAAATACCGGTGTTGGCGACGCGAATGAGCGGCAGGCCTTCTTCGATCGCGCGCAGGCGCGCCTGAGCGAAATGTTGATAGGGACCGCTCGTTTTGCCGAACCATCCGTCATTGGTGAGATTGAGCAGAAGTTGCGGGCGCGCGCCCTGTTTCGTCGTCGCGGCGGCCTCGCCCGGAAAAATGGCCTCGTAGCAGATCAGCGGGGCGATGGGCGGCATACCCGGCGCCGCGAGCGCCCTCGGACCCTGTCCCTTGTCCCATGTGCCGGGCACGAGATGCGAGAGGCCCAACGGCCGCAACAGTCCGTCGAGCGGCAGATATTCCCCGAACGGCACGAGATGCGTCTTGTCGTAGAAAGCGACGATGCGATCCCCCTGGACGACGTCGATCGCGTTGAAGATCTTGCCGCGTCGTCCGCCGCCGTCGCCCTCGGCGCGCGCGGCGCCGGTGATCAGCACCTTTCCCTGAAGCGCGCGCGCAATGGCGGCGAGCGCGGTCGGCTCGCGCGAGAGCACGAAAGGAAAGGCGGATTCGGGCCAGATCAGGTGGGTAACGTCCGATATGCCGGTTCGGCCAGGGCCTGTCGCGCGGTCGGAGAGGGCGAGATAGCGGCGCAGTATGTCCTCGCCATTGTCGGGTCGGAATTTCGCGTCTTGCGGCAGATTGGGCTGCATCAGCCGCAGTTTGACCCCGTCGACGAACTCGGTCTCCCCCGACAGGCGCAGCGCGCCGAACAGTGCGAGCGAGAGAAGCAGGATTGCGGCGATCCGCAACGCGGGGTTCGAAAAGGCGTTCTCGCCGGGCTGCTGGTCGACGAGCGTCGCGGGGGCGGCGAAAATCACGATGGCGGCGAGGTTCAGGCCATGGAGACCGACGAGAGAGGCGGCCTGGCCAAGCGGTCCGGCCTGCGCGAGCGCCATGCCGACGTCGTTCCAGGGGAACCCGGTCGAGAATATGGCCGCGCAGCCATTCCGAGGCCCCGAGGCCGGCGCGCGAGCGCGAAAACTCGAAAGCCCCCGGGCGACCACAAGAGGCGCGCGAGCGCGAAGCCCAAAGCGAAAAACACGGCCAGCGCCGCCGGCAGGCCGACGACGGCGAGCGGGATCGCCCAGGCGAACTGGTCGGCCTCGACCAGCATGGCGGCTCCGAGCCACCATAGGCCAGCCAGGAAATATCCAAAGCCAAGCCACCAGCCCGCGCCGGCCGCGGAAATAACGCTGGAGACCCCGAAACGCGCGCCGCGCGCGGCCGCGCCGTCGATCAGCAGGACGGACGCGCTGAGCGGCGCGATCATCGCGGGGGCAAAATCAAACGGCGGCAGCGCGAACGCGCCCAGCGCGCCGGCGGTCAGTGCGATGGCGCGGCGCTTCCAGCCGTCAGCCAAGATGACGCGCTGCGCGAGCGCGGAGAGTCGCGCCTGCGGCTGCGTCACGTCGACAGTTTGCGCCATCGGTCCGGGTTCCTCCGCGAATTGGCCGGATCGACTTTAATCTGATTTCTGATCACGCATAGCCCAAGATTTGGAAGACGTTGAATTCATTTGATCAACAAGAGATTACGCGGCGCGCCAACGCGGTTGGAAGGCGCCGCCGCGTTCCTGTCACGGACGATGGGGGGCGCGTATGCGCAGCTTGGTCACCCGACGCGGGTCGGCCTCGACAATCTCGAATTCGAAACCCTCGACCGGCGTGTGGATGATCTCGCCGCGCATGGGAACGCGGCCGGCGAGCCATGGCGACGAGCCCGCCGATCGTCGTCACTTCGGCCGGCGTGTCCTCGAGGCGAAAATCGACGCCGAGCCGCGCCGTCGTCTCGTCGAGATCGGCGCGCGCGTCGACGAGATAGTCGCCGTTGTCGAGTTCCTCGATTTCCGGCGGCTCGGCGACGTCATGCTCGTCCTCGATGTCGCCGACGATCATCTCCATGATGTCCTCGATCGTCACGAGCCCGTCGGTGCCGCCATACTCGTCGATCACCAGCGCGAGATGGGTATGCATTGTCTGCATGCGGATCAGCAGATCGAGCGCGGGCATGGAGCGCGGCACGAACAGAACCGGCTTGAGCAGGTTCGCCTGAGAGAGCGGCGTCTCGAAGAACGCCGCCGTCGCCGTCCCGCCGCTCTCCGCGTAGCGCGCGATGTGGTTGACGAAATCGCGGATGTGGACCATGCCGCGCGGATCGTCGAGCGTTTCGGCGTAGACGGGCAGGCGCGAATGGCCGGCGTCGCGGAAGAGGGCGAGCGCTTCGTGCAACGTCGCCTCCGACGAAATGGCGATGATGTCGGCGCGCGGGATCATGGCGTCCTCGACCCGAAGGTCGTGCAGGCCGAGCACATTTTTCAGCATCGCACGCTCATGCGGCGTCACGTCGCCGGCGGCCTCCTCGAGCGCGTCTTCGATATCTTCTCGGACGGAGGCGGGAGAGAGGCCAAGCAGCCCTCGCAGGCGATCGAGCAGTGTCGTTCGCGGCTCGTGGCTGCGTCTTAACGGCTCCTCGGCGTTTTCAGATCGTATCGACATGACCTTCGTTCAGTTCGTCCGGTTCCGCTTCGCCGTCTGTTTCGCCGGCGTAGGGGTCGGCCAAGCCCAACCGCGTCGCGATCCGTCTTTCGAGGGTTTCCATGTCCGCAGCCTCGGCGGCAGTCTCGTGATCATAGCCGATCAGATGGAGAAATCCATGGATGACCATGTGCGAGGCATGTTCACGCAGTGTTTTTTCCTGCGCGGCGGCCTCGCGGGCGACCGTTTCATAGGCGATGACGATGTCGCCGAGCAACGGGCGGGCAGAAATTGGGCCAGGCGTCGGAAAAGAAAGGACATTCGTCGGCTTGTCCTTGCCCCGCCATTGTGCGTTGAGCGCCGTGTATTCCGGCGTCGTCGCAAAAGGAGACGCTGGCTTCGCAATAATCGGGCGAGGGCGGGGCGGCATTCCGCAACGCTCGCCGCCACGCAGGCGCGCGCCAGATCCTCAAGCCCGTCGACGCCGTCCCAGGCGTCGGCGGAGACGATGACGTCGATCTCGAGGCTCATGCGTTGTCGCGGGCCTTGGTTCGGGCGCGGGCGGCGCGGTCATAGGCGCCGACGATCTGGCGCACGAGGTCGTGACGCACCACGTCGCCCTCGGAGAATTTCACGCGGCCGACGCTGTCGACGTCGGAGAGCAGCGACACGGCTTCCGACAGTCCCGAGATCTGTCCGGGCGGGAGGTCGGTCTGCGACGGATCGCCCGTGACGATCATGCGCGACCCCTCGCCGAGGCGCGTCAGAAACATCTTCATCTGCATCGAGGTCGCGTTCTGCGCCTCGTCGAGCAGGACGCAGGCGCGGGTCAGCGTGCGTCCGCGCATGAAGGCGAGCGGCGCGACCTCGATCATGCCGGTCTGCATGCCGCGCTCGACCATGCGCGAGTCCATGAAATCGTGCAGCGCGTCGAAGATCGGGCGCAGATAGGGATCGACCTTTTCGCGCATGTCGCCGGGCAGGAAGCCGAGCCGCTCGCCCGCCTCGACGGCCGGACGCGACAGGATGAGGCGCTCGACCGCTCCCTGCTCCAGGAGCTGCACGGCGTGGCCGACCGCGAGCCAGGTCTTGCCGGTGCCGGCGGGACCCTCGCCGAAAACCAGTTCATAACGCTTGAGCGCGCGCAAATATTGGTCCTGCGCCGCATTGCGGGCGCGCACCAGGCCGCGCTTGCGGGTGATGATCTGCTCGAACGCGCCGCGCGCGGGCTCTGCGTCGGGAAACAGGCTGCGCTGCAGCGCGCCGATTCCTCGATCGCGCCGTCGACGTCGCCGAGCCGTGATCGCCTGGCCCTTGGAGATGCGCTCATAAAGCGCTTCAAGCACGCGGCGCGCGTGCTCGCAGGCCTCGGACTTGCCCTTGAGCGTGACGTGATTGCCATTGGCGAACGACGCGACTTCGAGTCGCCGTTCGATCTTTGCGAGATTTTGGTCGTAATGCCCGAAGACGAGCGAGGCGTATCTGTTGTCTTCGAAGGCGAGAGTGATTTCCGCGTCAGCTTCGGCGCGCCTCGTCCGCGGCGTCCCGAGCCGCAGCATCGCTCGATGGTCGTCAAGCCTTCGCCTCCTCGCGCATGCCCAATAAACGGCCCGCAAGCGAATTCGATCCCGCCGCGACGATCGCCACCGCGCGCCACCTCGCCGATCAGCGCCGGCGGCGCCATTGACGTGCACCGCCTGCAGATAGGGGCTCTTGCCAGCGATTTGACCCTCGTGGCGGCCGGGTTTCTCAAACAGGACATCGATCGTCCTGCCGACGGTCGCGCTGTTGAAAGCCTGGCGCTGCTCCTCGAGCAGCGCCTGCAGCGCGGCGAGCCGCGCGCCCTTGACCGTCTTCGTCGATCTGATCGTCGCGCTCGGCGCCGCGGCGTGCCGGGGCGCGGCGAATATTTGAAGGAAAAGGCTCGACGCGAAGCCAACCGCGCGGACGAGCGCCAGCGTCGCCTCGAAATCCGCGTCGCGTCTCGCCGGGAAAGCCGACGATGAAATCCGACGACAGGGCCATGTCCGGCCGCGCCGTCCGCAGCCGCGCGACGATGTCGCAGATAGTCGGCGGCGGCGTGCTTGCGGTTCATCGCCTTCAGCACGCGATCGGAGCCCGACTGCACCGGCAGATGCACATAGGGCATCAGCTTGCGGCAGCTCGCGATGCGCGTCGATCGAGATCCTGCGTCCATGTCGACGGGATGGCTCGTCGTGTAGCGCAGGCGCGCGAGGCCCTCGCATCTCCGACAGCCGCCCGAGCAGGCGCGCGAGCGTGCGCGGGACGCCCCGTCTCGTCGACGCCGCGATAGGCGTTGACGTTCTGGCCGATGAGCGTGATCTCGCGCACGCCGGCGTCGACGAGCCGTCGCGTCTCGGCGACGACGTCGGCGACGGGCCGCGAGATCTCGGCGCCGCGCGTATAGGGCACGACGCAGAAAGAGCAGAACTTGTCGCAGCCTTCCTGCACGGTGACGAAGGCGGAGACGCCGCGGGCGCGGATCGCGCGCGGCTCGGCTGCGGCAGCGCCTCGAATTTGTCCTCGACCGCGAATTCCGTGTCGGTCAGACACGACGGCCGCCTCGCGCGCTGTTGAGGAGATCGGGCAGGCGGTGATAGCTCTGCGGGCCGACGACGAGATCGACGGCGGCTGGCGCTTGAGCACTTCCTCGCCCTCGGCCTGCGCGACGCAGCCGGCGACGACGATCTGTCATCTCGCGGCCCGCGGATTCGCGGGCGCGCTTTTCGCGCGCGAGCTTGCCGAGTTCGGAATAGATTTTTTCGGCGGCCTTCTCGCGAATGTGGCAGGTGTTGAGGATGACGAGATCGGCCTCGGCCTCATCGGCGGTGGCCGCGTAACCCGCGCGCGAAAGCAGATCCGCCATGCGCGTCGCGTCATAGACGTTCATCTGGCAGCCGTAAGACTTGACCAGAACCTTACCGCCGATGCTGGCGGGTTCGTCCACCTCCATCAGGGGTCGCCGCCGCGTTCGAGACCGGGGTGGTAATCTTTGATGCTCCTTCGGGGTCGCCCGGCGCGACTCGCGCCGCCACGTGCGACATTGACGCATTATAGGGGTTTTTGCCGCGGCCGCCAACTCCAAATATTGAAAGAACGCGCACGCGCGCGGCGCGTTACATCTCGAGACGCAGGTTCACCGCCGCCCGGCGCTCGCCGTTCGCGCGCTGATAATAATTCTCTCTCCTGCCGATTTCCTTGAAGCCGGCGCGGGAATAGAGCTTGAGCGCGGCGGCATTGTCGTCCGCGACTTCGAGAAAGACGAGGCGCGCGCCGCCGCGCTCGAGATTTTCGAGATGTCTGTCGAGCAGCATCCGGCCGATCCCGGCGCCGCGCCGCGCCGGATCGACGGCGAAGGTGAGCAATTCCGAATCGGGCGGCAGCAGCCGGGAGAGGACGAAGCCGCCGAGCCTTCCCTTCGCGGCCTCGCTCACCGCGCCATCGGCGATGATATGCGGGTCGGTCAGGTAGCTCTCGAAGTCGATCTTCGACCAGCCGAAGGCGAAGGAGGCGCCGTGCAGGGCCTCGCACTCATCTCCACGCTCGGCGCCGATCGGCTGGACGACGAAGGTTGGTTTGGCGAAAAAGCTTGTGAGGATGCTCATATAGCAATGCTACGCCTGAGCGGGGGCCGAGGCGAGCGCGTTCGTCGACGGGCTGTCGGCCGCATCGGGGGCCGCTGGGGGCGCGCCGGAGACGGTGACGTCGGGCTCCTTGAGATACAGCGGACGCGCGGGCGCGGTCTCGGGTCGCGCGGCGAGCCCAAGCCGCGCCACATAGACGATGTCGGGCGCGGCGCGTTCGCTGACGATCCTGACCGCCACGCCGCTCGCGCGCGCTTCCTTGGCCAGCAATTCGGCGCCTGAGCCGATGAGGAGGAGAGGCCCGTCGCCCATCGCCCGCAGCGCTTCGTGGACGCCCGCGCGGCGCGGACGTGAGCAGCGCCCGGCCATCGGGCCCGAAGGCGGCCACATAGACTTTGCCATGGCGCGCGTCGATGGCGGCGGCGACGACGCCGTCGACCGCCTCGAGGATGAGCGGCGCGGCGAGCGCGGCGAGCGTCGAGACGCCGACCACCTCGGCCTTGCAGGCGAGAGCGATCGCCTGTCCCGCGGCCAATCCGATCCGGATGCCGGTGAAGGAGCCGGGCCCGACCGCGACCGCGACCCGATCGATCGATGGAAAATCCACCCTCGACCTTGTTCATCACGCGCTCGATGAGCGGCATGATCGCTTCCGCGTGGCCCCGCTCCATCGCGACGGACTCGCCGGCGATGGGCTCCTCCGCGTCATGGTCGAGCACGCAGGCCGAGACGGCGGGAAGGGCGGTGTCAATCGCAAGGATTCGCATGCGGCGATTATGACCCTTTTGCCGGCGCGATCAATAAAGCGCCGCGCCGTCTGGCGAACTCTAAGCCGGCTCGACCGCCTTCACCTGCGGCAGGAAGTGGCGAAGCAGATTTTCGATGCCATTGCGCAAGCGTCGCGGTAGAGGAGGGGCAACCCGAGCAGGCGCCCTTCATGGCGAGAAAAACGACGCCGTCGCGAAAGCCGCGGAAGACGATGTCTCCGCCGTCTCCGGCCACGGCCGGTCGCACGCGCGTTTCCAGAAGCTCCTTGATCGTTGCGACGGTCTCGGCGTCGCCCGGATCAAAGAATTCGCCCTCGCGATCCTCCGGAACGGCGCCGCCGTCGGTGAGCAAGGGCGCGCCGGAGGCGAAATGCTCCATGATCGTGCCCAAAATCGCCGGCTTCAGATGCGCCCAGTCGGTCGCGTCCTTTGTGACGGAGACGAAATCGCCGCCATACATCACAGCCTCGACGCCATCTATTGCGAGAAGCGCCTGCGCCAGCGGTGCGTTGGCGGCGGCGTCGGCGGAGCGAAACTCCATCGCGCCCTGGCCGAGCACATTCTGGCCGGGCAGGAATTTCAGCGTCGCGGGATTGGGGGTGGCTTCTGTCTGAATGAACATGGCTGCCTCCTGCGCCCGGTTCAAGGCCGGGAGAATTGGCTGGTGCTTTAGCACAGTTTCGGCTCGCCGCGATACCGTGCGGATTTTGCATTTACGTTTCCTCTACTTGGGAATCTCCGCTGCCGCGCGAAAGGCCCCCGCGCCGCAGGATCCACCGTCTCAGCGCCACGAGGGACCAGACGGCCTCGACAAGGCCGAAAGGCCATGCGCCCTGGAGGAAGCCATAGAGCGATCCAAGCGCGCAGGAGGCCGCGAACAAGAGCACGAACCAGTGGCTGCGCGTTTCGAGCGCATAGCTTACGAGCATCGCGCTCACGGCGAACAATCCGAAAGCCGTCAACGCGTCCATCCGCAATCCCCTTTCCCCCTCCACTTCTTGCGGCGCTGCATTTGCCATGCCGTGGCAAATGGCCCAGAGTCTGCTCAATGGATGCGCCAGCCGACCTTCTTTCCGCGAACGACGCCTATTACCGCGCTTTCGCCATGCGCGACTTCGCCGCCATGGAGGAGATATGGGCGCGCGAGGCGATCACGTGCGTGCATCCGGGCTGGCCCGCGCTCGTCGGCCGGGCGCCGGTGCTCGCGTCCTATCGCGATATCTTCCGAAATCCGTCCCAGGAGGCGGTCGCCGCGCGCGACGCGCAAACCGTGATCGAAGGCGCCGACGGCCGCGTCTTTTGCGTCGAGGAGGTTGGCGGCGCCCTGTTGCTCGCGACCAACTGGTTTCGTTTGACAGAAGGGCGCTGGCGGCTGCTGCATCATCAGGCAAGCCCCCTCGTCGCGTCGGCGCGTCCACGCGAGAGCAAGCGCTCCTTGCACTAGAGTTCTTGGCGCTCGAATTCTTCCCTAGCCGTCTGCTTCCTCAGTCTCCTTGCGCCGGCTCGGCTTCTTTGGATCGCGCCTTTCACCCTCCACGAGCCGCACGACGACGCCCCAAAGCGTGCGCACGTCCTGCTCGGTGAGGGTCATGCGGTGGAACATATTGCGCAGATTGCGCGCCATGACCGGCTTCTTTGTCACGGGACGGAAGAAGCCGCGCTTTTCGAGTTCGCTGTCGAGGAAATCGAAAAAGGCCATCGTCATTTCGCGCGTCGCCGGCGGCGAGCGCTCCTCGAGCGCGTAAGGAATGGCGTCGCCATGCGCGGCGCGAAACCACTCGTAGCCCACGAGCAGCACCGATTGCGCGAGATTGAGCGAGGCGTAAGCGGGATTGACCGGAAAGGTGAGGATGGCGTCGGCGAGGGCGACGTCGTCATTGTCGAGCCCGGTCCGTTCGGGCCCGAAGAGAAAGCCCCGCCGCTCTCCGGCCGACAGGCGCGCGGCGGTCTCGGCGAGGGCCTGCGCGGGCGTTTGCACCGTTTTCATCTGCCCGCGCTCGCGCGCCGTCGCCGCATAGACGAAATTGAGGTCGGCGATCGCCTCGCGGACGCTCTCGAAGAGCGTCGCCCCTTCGAGGAGATGCGTCGCGCCGGCGGCGGCGGCATAGGCGCCCTTGCGGTAGGCGCCCGTCCGCGGCCAGCCCTCCCGCGGGGAGACGAGACGCAAGTCGGAAAGCCCGAAATTGGCCATCGCCCGCGCGCACATGCCGATGTTCACGGCGAGCTGGGGACGCACCAGAATAATGGCCGGCCCGCCCGATAGCGCCGTCTTGGTGTGATCCGTCCCCGCGCCAACCAAACCCCGCCCCCGTCTGCAACGAAGACGCTACTTAGTCAGAAGCGGCGCGCGGGGGAAGGGCGTCAAGTCGCTTGGGGCGCGATTCGGCCCTTCGAAACGACGCGCGGGGAGCGGACGCTGGCTGCGCCATGGCGCCGTTGATGCTAGCTCGCAAGCGCGCAAGGACGCCCGCGATGGATACCGCGCGATGGGCGCCCGGCGGCGCTTCCCCTCCCGCGGGGCCGGGGCTATAAGGCGCGCGCAGCTCGAGGAACGGATCGCACATGCAGAAGATCAAGGTGGCCAATCCCGTCGTCGAACTCGACGGCGACGAAATGACCCGCATCATCTGGGCCTATATCAAGGACAAGCTGATCCGGCCCTATCTCGACGTTGATCTGCTTTATTTCGATCTCTCGATTCAAAATCGCGACGCCACGAGCGACAAGGTCACGGTCGACGCCGCCAACGCCATCAAACAGCACGGCGTCGGCGTGAAATGCGCGACAATCACGCCCGATGAAGCGCGCGTGACGGAATTCAGTCTCAAGGAAATGTGGAAGTCGCCCAATGGCACGATCCGCAACATTCTGGGCGGCGTCATCTTCCGTGAGCCGATCATCTGCAAGAACGTGCCGCGCCTCGTGCCCGGCTGGACGCAGCCGATCATCGTCGGCCGTCACGCCTATGGCGACCAGTATCGGGCGACGGACTTCAAGGTTCCCGGCAAAGGACGGCTGACGATCAGGTTCGAGGGCGCGGACGGCCAGACGATCGAGAAGGAAGTCTTCGCCTTCCCCGGCGCGGGGGTCGCGATGGCGATGTACAATCTCGACGAATCGATCCGCGAATTCGCGCGCGCCTCGCTCAATTACGGGCTGGGGCGAAAATTTCCGGTCTACCTCTCGACGAAGAACACGATCCTCAAGGCCTACGACGGCCGCTTCAAGGATCTCTTCCAGGAGATATACGAGGCGGAGTTCAAGTCGCAGTTCGAGGCGGCGGGGCTTTGGTATGAGCATCGCCTCATCGACGACATGGTCGCCTCTGCGCTCAAATGGTCGGGCGGCTATGTCTGGGCATGCAAGAACTACGACGGCGACGTGCAGTCCGATACCGTCGCCCAGGGGTTCGGCTCCCTCGGCCTGATGACAAGCGTTCTGATGACCCCCGACGGCCGGACGGTCGAGGCCGAAGCCGCGCACGGCACGGTGACGCGTCATTACCGCGAGCATCAGAAGGGTCACGAGACCTCCACCAACTCCATCGCGTCGATTTTCGCCTGGACGCGCGCGCTCGCGCATCGCGCCAAGCTCGACGGGAACGCAGAGCTGGCGCGCTTCGCCGGAACGCTCGAGGCGGTTTGTGTCGCGACAGTGGAATCCGGCTTCATGACGAAGGATCTGGCGCTCCTCGTCGGTCATCATCAGCGCTGGTTGTCGACGACGGGATTTCTGGACAAGATCGACGAGAATTTGCGCAAGGCGATCGGTTAGGAGATGGCCGAGCGTTCTGCGCGTCCCGGGGTCGGCCCTCGGGCCGCCTTCCCACTCGTTGTGATTGTAAGTGACGCGCGGCCCGTTTATATAGGCCGCGCCTATGGTCCAACGGGGGATTCGCGGCAATGACGGTGGATCTGGACGAAGCCTATAAGCCGTCGGAAGACGAGCCTTTCATGTGCGATCGGCAGCGAGAGTATTTTCGTCGCAAATTGTTGGCGTGGAAGGAAGATATTTTGCACGAAAGCCGCGAGACGCTTGCGGCCCTGCAAAGCGAGAACGAAAATCACCCCGACCTCGCCGACCGTGCGTCGTCGGAGACGGATCGCGCGATCGAGCTTCGCGCGCGCGATCGTCAACGAAAGCTCATCGCGAAAATCGACGCCGCACTCGGGCGACTGGACGACGGCGCGTATGGGTATTGCGAAGAGACCGGCGAGCCAATTTCGCTGAAGCGCCTGGACGCGCGACCGATCGCGACGCTTTCCATCGAGGCGCAGGAGCGCCACGAGCGGCGCGAGAAAGTTTATCGCGACGACTAAAGACGCAGACGATGGCGTATGACGAAAAGGGCGTCGCCGACATGGGCGACGCCCTTTCTTTTTATTCCTTGTCCGGCCGCCCGAGCAGGCGGGCCATCTCGGCTTCGAGCGACTCGAGCGGGTCGATCTCGGCCTTGGGCGCGGTCGGCGGCGCAGGTGGGGGCGCAGGCGGGGGCGCAGGCGGCGGCGGTGGCGGGGCCGACACAGGGGCGGGCGGCGGCGCCAAGGGAGGCGGCGACACGACGGGAGCGGGCGGCGGCGCGACAGGCGGCGGGGCCGGCGGGCGGGTCTGAGCCGGCGGCGGCTGGATCGTCGGGGGAACAGGGGCCGGCGGCGCAGGCGGCGTGGGGGTCGCAAACGTCGGCTTGGGCGCAGGCACGGGCGGCGGCGGCGCGGGGGTCGGCCCAGCTTCTGGCTTGGGCTGGATCAGCCGCTGCGTGCGCGCGAGAAAGGGCGGCGTCGCGGGGCGGGGCGCGACCGGCCGCGGCGGCGCAGCCTGAGGAGCCGGCGGTCGCGTCGGGGGGGCGGCCGGCGGCTGCGACGCGGGCGGTGCGGGAGGCTCGCCGCCGGCGGGCTTGGACGCGAAAAGATCCGGGGGCAGATTGACGGGCCCCGGCGCGCCTGGCTTCGGGGACGTCGCCGGCGGCGCAGGCGGCGGAGGGGCCGGCGTTTCGGCTGTTGCAGGGCTGGGCGGCCAGGCGGGGGTGGCGGCGCGAGTCTCCGCCGGCGCGCGCGCCGGAGCGCCGTCGATCCTGGGGATCGAGGCCTCGACGAGCAGATCGTTCGGACCGCCGACCAGCAGCAGATGTTCGGTGTTGTCGCGGCGCACGATGATGAGCTGTCGCTCGCGATCGACGTCGAACACGTCCACAATGTCGAGACGTCTTGCGGCTTTCTTTGAGCCCGAGCGGATCCGACGGCCAAACAAAAGCCGAAAGATGTAGAGCACGAGAAGCGCGGCGATAAGGAACGCCACGATTGCTCCGAGTATTGGGAGCAGCTGTGAAATCTGTCTTGCATGAACCGCAGGTCTCTCTTCGAACGCGCCGACCATGCCAAACTAACAGTTTTTCCGACAGGCGGCGTTAAAAGGTTAATCAATGGTTAACATGAACTTAGCCGCTGGGGATAGGATCCGTTGAAGGTGTCGCCCTCGCGGCCGTCGAGCGCTATTCTATCAGCCAATTCTTTGAAATAGGTGGACAGGAAGGGGGATGGCCTTAGACGCGCCCGCTTATAAATCATATTCTGGCGACAGGCCGAATCGTCCGGAGCGCGCAGCGTCGGCGAAATATGCGGGGCGTTCAGGATGACCGATAGGGCGGCTTCGTCTGCTTTCGACCGAAGCGAGCGACCTGGCAGCGCCGGTTTGGTCATGGCGCTTGCGGTCGCCATCGTCTCGATTATCGGCGTGTATTTCTTCGCGCCGCCAGCTTTTGCGCCGCGTTTCGTTCTAATGGCGCTCGCGCTTTTTGGCGTCGCCGGCGTTTTCTCGCTCTTCGCCTATGCGGTCGGCCTCATCCAATTCGCCGGGCGCGTCGCGCGCAACGACATCACGAAGCTGATCGCGGACTCGACGACGGAAGGCCTGCTCGTCACCAGGGGCGATACGCAGATCGTTTACGCCAACGACGCCTATATGTCGCTTTGCGGCGCGCGCGACCTATCGGGCCTGCAAGTGGTCGAGCGGCTTTTCTCGGGGCCGCCCGAGGTCTCGGAGGCGATCTATCGCCTTGCTCAGGCGGGCCGGGCGGGCGTGGCGCATGTCGAGGATTTGCGGCTGTCGCCGCCCCTCACCGGCGGCGGCGCCGTCGGCTGGTATCGGATCAAGGTAAGGCCTCTGCAACAGATCGGACAACGCGCCGCCCTTTGGCGCGTCGCCGATGTGACGGGCGAGCGCCAGCGTCAGGAGGGCGTCTTCCAGGAGCTTCAGCACGCGATCGATTTTCTCGACCACGCGCCGGCCGGCTTTTTCTCGGCGGCGCCCGACGGCGCCATCTCGTACATGAACAAGACGCTCGCCGGCTGGCTCGGCTATGACCTCACGCAGGTCGGCTCGGGCGGCGCGACGCTTGCGTCCATCATCGCCAATAATGGGGCCGCGCTGCTTGCGGCGGTGTCGGGCTCGCCCGGCGATGTGCGCACTGAGCAGATCGACCTGGACCTGCGCTGCCGCAACGGCCGCGCCTTGCCCGTTCGGCTTCTGCATCAGGTCGCTTTTGGACAGGACGGCGCGCCCGGCGCGTCGCGCACTCTGGCGCTCAATCGCGCCGCCGGCGAGAAGCCGGATGAGGGCCTGCGCGCGGCGGAGGTGCGCTTTGCGCGGTTCTTCAATTCGACGCCCATGGCGATTGCGACGCTCAACTCGGAAGGGCGCGTGCTCGTCTCCAACGCGGCCTTCGCGCGGGTCTTGCCGATGGCCGCGAGATCCGGTCAGGCAAAGGAGAGCTGGTCCGTGCTCGCCGGACTGAGCGAACGTGACGCCGCCGCCCTGCGCAAGGCCCTGGAGGAGGCCATCGAAGGGAAGGGCGACGTCAAGCCCGTGAACGTCTCCTTCGAGGAGGGGGCAGGTCCGCGCTCCGCCCGGTTCTTCGTCTCTCCCGCGGAAGACGCGGGGCAAAAGGGCGCGACGCTCTATGCGCTCGACACGACAGAACAGCGCAAGCTGCAGGAAGAATTCGCGCAATCCCAGAAGATGAACGCCGTCGGGCAGCTCGCGGGCGGCATCGCGCATGATTTCAACAACATGCTCACGGCGATCATCGGCTACTCCGATCTTCTGCTGTCGAGCCACCGCCCGACCGATCCGGCGTTCCGCGACATCCGCCAGATCAAGGAGACCGCCAATCGCGCCGCCGGCCTCACCCGGCAACTGCTGGCCTTTTCGCGCCGCCAGACCTTGCGCCCGCAGGTGCTTCAACTCAGCGACGCGCTTTCAGACCTCCAGATCCTGCTGCGGCGAGTCGTCGGCGAAAAGAACGAGATCGATCTGCGGCACGGACGCGACCTCTGGTTCGTGAAGGCGGACATCACCCAGTTCGAGCAGGTCATCATCAATCTCGTGGTCAATGCGCGCGACGCCATGCCCGAGACCGGCGGACGCGTGCAGATCCGAACGCGCAACGTCACCAGGGAGGACTGCGCGAGCTTCAACGAGCCGCATCTCGCCCCCGCCGATTATGTTCTCGTCGAGGTCGAGGACAATGGCGCGGGCATCCCGCCCGACGTCATGGAGAAGATATTCGAACCCTTCTTCACCACGAAAGACGTGGGCAAGGGCACGGGCCTCGGCCTTTCCACTGTTTTCGGCATCGTCAAACAGTCGGGCGGGTTCATCTTCGCCGCGAGCGACGTCGGCCGCGGCACGGTGTTCCGCATCTTCCTGCCCCGCCATATGCCCGACGCCAAGGAGCTTCCGCAAAAGGAGCCGGACGCGCCCAAGCCGGCGGCCGATTACACGGGGCAGGGCGTCATTCTGCTCGTCGAGGACGAAGACGCCGTGCGCTCCATCGGCGCACGCTCGCTCAAGTCCCGCGGCTTCACCGTTCTCGAAGCGACGACGGGCCTCGAGGCGCTCGAAGTGGTGGAGCAGGTCGGCGGCAAGATCGATTTGATCGTCTCTGACGTCGTCATGCCGGAGATGGATGGACCCGCCATGTTCGCCGAATTGCGCAAGCGCGGCGTGACGGCGAAAGTCATCTTCGTCTCCGGCTACGCCGAGGAAGCCTTCGCCAAAAATCTGCCCGAAGGGGACTTCGGTTTCCTGCCGAAGCCGTTCTCCATCAAGCAGCTCATCGAGATCGTGAAGTCGCATATGAGCGGCGGCGCAGGCTGAGAGGGCGGCGCGTCGCCTGTTCCGGGCGTCACAATGTCGGCGCGACGACGCGCACGCGGCGTCTCACGCCGTCGGGACCGACGACGTCACGGTAGACGCTGACTCCGCCAATCGAGAATCCGCCCCGCACGCCGGCGTCCACAGGCTGCTGCCGGGCGTCGGCGGCCGTGCTCCTGGCTCCCAGCGCGCCGGGCGATGGGAGCGGGCGCGACATCTTCTCCGCCTGCTCAGCGGTAACCATCTGATCTTTCTTGTTGCGTTCCGAGAGGATGCGCTCGGCTTCGGCGAGCGCCTCGGTCCAGCTCTGCCCCTGCGGCTTGCATCCGCAGGAGGGATCGAAGCTCTTCTGGAATTTGAGCGCGTTAGGGTGTGCGGAATAGGGCTCGCCGTCGATCGAGACCGCCGAGTCGAAGTCCGCCCGACTGCGACTGCGTATAGAGTTTCGCCTCGGTCCCAGGGCACATCGCCTTGCACAGGCTGTTGAGATCGTCGAGCTGGCTGTTTTTGGCCCTGTAGGTGATCGGAAAGAAGCCGCCGTCGCAGTCGCGCACGCAAATCGCGACGGGTCCGCCGCTCGGCCGGGGTTCGCCGAGATCGTCGTCCTCGGCGCCGCCGTCAAGCGGTTCGTCCGCGGGGCCGATCGGCACTTCGCGCACGCCCGTCGCCTGATCGGTCGGGGCGACGCCGAAAAGCTCCTCGAAGAAGCCGCGCGGCCGCGGGTCTCGCGCCGAGACGTCGCGCGGATTGCGACAATCGATCTCGTAACGCGCCATCAAGGCCTGTCGCTGACTGTCATCCGAGCCGCCTCGGTCATAGGAGGCGATCGTTCCGCGCAGCGCGTTGAGCTGCGCATTGACGCCGCCGCATTGGGGGGGCGGCGGGTCGCCGAAAAACAGAAATTGCTCGCGGTCACAGCCCATGGCGTGCGCGCGGGCCGCGAGGCGATTATATTCCGTTTTTTGTTTTGCGGCGGCGGCGCGGTAGCGCGCGGCGGCGCCATCTGTCCCGGCCTTGGCGATCTGATTGCGCAAATCGCTGCAATAGGCGGTCTCGGCGCGCGCATTGTGCAAGCTCGAAAAAATAATCGCGCCGGCCACGACAAGCGCGCAGGCAAGATTTTTACAAGTGAAACTCGCCCCCAAGATTGGCCTCATCGACGGCTCCGGCTGCCGCCCTGGCGCGGGACGACGTTTTCATGACGTCATATCGGCGCGGCGGATGAAATCAACCGGCGCGCAGCGTGGCTATATTGACCAATCCGCGCGAACGATCAAACTTTGAATGCGGATTTTCTCGCGCATCGTGTCCGTAACATGGCGGAGCGTCTGGGCAGCCTTGCGGGCGCGCGCGCTTTTTTACCCCCGCGCCCGAGGTGGGCACTTCCCTTCCGCCAAGACTTCGCCCATATCGACCTCGTCGCCCCAGGAGATCGGCACAATGGCATCTCTAAGAACTTTCGTGACTTTTTCGATTTTGGCCGTTGGGCTCTGCGCGCAGGGCGCGACGGCGCAGGAAGGGCCCGACTTGATCTTTCGCAAGTCAACGGACTTCAAGCTTCTGACGCCAAATGATAAACTAGCGACATACGTCCTCGACGACCCGCTCATCGACGGCGTCGCCTGCACCTATACGGCCCATGAAAAAGGTGGCGTCGCGGGGATGTTCGGGGTCGCCGAACAGACCTCGGAAATTTCGCTTGCCTGCAGCCAATACGGACCGATCAAATTGCGCGCCGGCAAGGAAAAGGAAAAATTCGCCCAGGGGGATCTCGTGATCAGCGAACGGCGGTCGCTGCTGTTCAAGCAGATGCACATCGCCCGCGGGTGCGATACAAGGCGCAACATGCTGATCTATATGGTTTATTCGGACAAGCTCGTGGATGGTTCGCCCGAAAATTCAACTGCAACCGTCGCGCTTCAGCCCTGGGGGCAGGCCGACGCGGCGAAGTGCGCCGACTGGATCAAATAGCGACTCAGTCGCCGCAGGAGATCACGGCCGCATTGGGGTCGAGCGGCGCGGGGGCGTTCACCGCGGCGATCGCTGCGGTGACATCCTCGGCGCGGCCAAAGGCGTGAGCCGTCGCATGGCCATGGGCCACGCACCAGGCGTCCGCGACGATCTTGCTGCATGTCGACTTCTGGGTCAGACACTCCATCACGCCATAGCCGTCCTGGTCGGCGACGACATAGACCGCGGGCGCGGATTGGGCGGGCGATCGATTGACGAGCGAAAAAAGAATTCCCGCGATCAGCGGCGCGGCGATTCGGGGCCAGAGCGACCTTTCTTGCCTCGACGATTGAATGAACATGGCGGCGTCCGCTCCCCTCCGGGCGCCCGGCGCGACGGGCGATCTTGGAGAGGTAGCCGCCCCCAGTAAAAGTTGCGTTAAATTGCCTCAATCTCGCCCAAATGCGACCGCGCGTGGCGCTTGACGCGCCGGCGCTCAAAGCGCATGGTCGCCGCCATGACGCTCATCTGCCGAATTTGCGGTCGGATTATCATCAGCTAGCGACCACGCTGGCCGGAGCCGTCACGTCCCCCAAACGACATGAAACGCGCCGGCCATGCTGGCCCTTTGAGGTTTTCATGTCGACTCCCGAACTCAGGATCTACAACACGCTGACGCGATCGCGGGAGACCTTCCGTCCCATCGATCCCTCCAACGTGCGCATGTATGTCTGCGGGCCGACGGTCTACGACTTCGCCCATATCGGCAACGCCAGGCCGCTGATCGTCTTCGACGTTCTCTACAGGCTTCTGCGCCATCTCTACGGCGCGGATCGCGTCACCTATGTTCGCAACATCACCGACGTCGACGACAAGATCAACGCGCGCGCCGCGGAGCGCGGGATTTCAATCCGCGAACTGACGGAAGAGACGAACAAGGTCTTTCAGGAGGACGTGCGCGCGCTCGGCTGCCTTGAGCCAAGCGTGCAGCCGCGCGCGACCGAACATATTGCACAGATGATCGACATCATCGAACGCCTCATCGCGACAAATCATGCTTACGTCGCCGATGGCCATGTTCTGTTCGACGTGCCGTCGATGACGGACTATGGCCGCCTGTCGCGCCGCGCGCTCGACGACATGATCGCCGGCGCGCGCGTGGAGGTCGCCCCTTACAAGAAAGGCGACATGGACTTCGTGCTCTGGAAGCCGTCGACGGACAATGAGCCCGGCTGGGAAAGTCCCTGGGGGCGGGGGCGACCCGGCTGGCATATCGAATGCTCCGCCATGTCGTGGAAACATCTTGGCGAAGTCTTCGACATTCACGGCGGCGGGATCGACCTCGTCTTTCCGCATCACGAAAACGAGATCGCGCAGACGCGCTGCGCCTTTGGCCATGCGGCGATGGCCAATTATTGGATGCATAACGGATTTCTTCAGGTCGAAGGCGAGAAGATGTCCAAGAGCCTGGGGAACTTCGTGACGATTTACGAATTGCTGCACACGGAGAAATTTGGCGGCCGACGATGGTCGGGCGAGGTGCTTCGGCTTGCGATGCTCCGCACGCATTACCGCCAGCCGATCGACTGGACCGTGAAGGCGCTGGAGGAGGCGGAGGCGAATTTGCGCCGTTGGTCGGAGGTGATCGCCGCCGGCGAGGCGACGGGCGATTCAGGAACCGTCAAGCAGGATTTCTTGCTGGCCTTGGCGGACGATCTGAACACGCCGCTCGCCCTGTCGCTGCTTCATGCAATCCATGACCCCGTGCAACTCGATAAGGCGTTGCAGATCGTCGGCGTCGACGCTCGCGGCTACGACGCGTGGCTTGCGCGCGAAAAGCGCCAGATTGTCGACGCTGACGCGATTGGCGCCCTGATCAACGCACGCCTCGCCGCCCGCGCCGCCAGGAACTGGTCCGAGTCCGACCGCATCCGCGACGAACTCGCGGCGATGGGCGTCGCGCTCAAGGACAATAAGGATGGCACGACCACATGGGAGGTCAGGCGTTGAGAGCCCGTCCCTCCACCCGTCGCGCAGCGCCGCCGGCGGGGCGCGCAATGTCGGTTTCACGATAGAGGAGTACAGCCATGTCCAATGACGACTGGAAGAAAACGCTGCCATTTAAACGCCATTGGGCGGTCTACCTGCTGTTCAAAGTGCTGATCCTCGCCGGGGCGGCGCTGATCGCCTGGAGCGCGCTGCGCTCCTTCAACGTCGTTTGACAATGGCTCGGCGCGGCGTCTCGCCCGGATTGCGACCTTATCTCCCCGCCGACGCGCCCGCGCTTGCGGCGCTGTTTCGCGCGAGCATTGAGACGCTCGCAATGGAAGATTATGACTGCGATCAGCGCGAGGCCTGGGCCTCGGCGGCCGATGACGAAGCGGCCTTCGGCCATCGCCTCTCGGGCGCGCTGACGATCGTCGCGCTAATTGGCGGCGACATCGCGGGCTTCGCCGCGCTGCGGGACAAGGAACTGTTCGATATGCTCTATGTTCGGCCCGACTTTGCGCGCCAGGGCGTCGGCGGCGCCCTGGCCGACGCAATCGAGAAGCTTGCCGGCGCGCGGGGCGCGGCGAGGCTGACGGTCGAGGCGTCCGACACGGCGCGCGATTTCTTCGCCAGCCGGGGCTATGTTGCGCAAAGCCGTAATACGGTGACGATCGCTGGCGAGTGGCTCGGCAATACGACGATGACCAAGCAACTGGCGCCGCCCGCCGCCGGGGGAGCGCATTAATGACCAGGGAACGCGTCACGCTTTACGATACGACGCTGCGCGACGGCGCGCAGACGACCGGCGTCGATTTCTCGCTCGACGACAAGCGCCAGATCGCCGCCATTCTCGACGATCTCGGGATCGACTATATCGAGGGCGGCTATCCGGGCGCCAATCCCATCGACACGGAATTTTTTGCGGCGCGACCAAAGCTGCGCGCGCGCTTTGCCGCCTTTGGGATGACGCGCCGGCAAGGCCGCTCGGCCGAGAATGACCCAGGCGTCGCGGCGCTGCTCTCCTGCGCGGCGGAGGCCGTGACTTTCGTCGCAAAAAGCTGGGATTATCAGGTCAAGGTCGCCTTACGCTCAACGGAAGAGGACAATCTGGAGAGTATTACGCAATCCGTAAAAGCGGTTGTCGCGCGCGGAAAGGAGGCCGCCGTCGATTGCGAGCATTTCTTCGACGGCTACAAGGCCAATCCCGCCTATGCGCTGGCTTGTGCAAAGGCCGCCTACGACTCCGGCGCGCGCTGGGTCGTGCTGTGCGATACGAACGGCGGGTCTCTTCCTCACGAGATCGAGCGTATCGTGACGGACCTCGTGCAGATCGTTCCGGGCGCGCGCGTCGGCGTTCATTGTCACGATGACACGGGCCAGGCGGTTGCGAACTCTCTGGCGGCCCTGCGCGCCGGCGCGCGGCAAATCCAGGGCACGCTCAACGGGCTGGGCGAGCGCTGCGGCAACGCCAATCTCACGACGATCATTCCGACGCTGCTCCTCAAGGAAGAATTTGCCGCACGCTTCGAGATCGGCGTCAGCCGCGAAAAGCTCACGCATCTGACCCGCGTCAGCCATGCGCTCGATGAGTTGCTCAATCGCGCGCCCGACCGCCACGCGCCCTATGTCGGCGCCAGCGCCTTTGCGACCAAGGCAGGCATTCACGCCTCGGCGGTTCTCACCGACCCGCGCACCTATGAGCACGTGCCGCCCGAGAGCGTCGGCAACGTGCGGCGCGTCCTCGTCTCCGACCAGGCGGGCCGCTCCAACATCGTCTCCGAGCTCACCCGCCTTGGCGTCACGCTCGAGAAGGACGATCCGCGCCTCTCGCGTCTTCTTGACGAAGTGAAGGAAAAGGAGGCGCAAGGCTACGCCTATGAAGGCGCGGACGCCTCGTTTTTTCTTCTCGCCAAGCGCGTGCTCGGCGACGCGCCGCATTATTTCGATATTGAGCGCTACAGCGTCGCGGTCGATCGCCGCTTCGCAAGGACGGGCGGCTTTGAAGACCTCGGAGCCGAAGCGATCGTCAAGATCAACGTGCATGGCGAAAGCCGTATTTCGGCCGCGGAAGGCAATGGCCCGGTCAATGCGCTCGACCTTGCCTTGCGCAAGGATCTGGGCGCCTATCAGCGCTTCATCGATGATGTGCGCCTCGTCGATTATCGCGTGCGCGTGTTTCAGGGCGGGACCGATGCGGTGACGCGCGTTCTCGTGGAGTGCGCCGACGGCGCAGGCAATCGCTGGTCGACCGTCGGCGTTTCGGCCAATGTCATCGACGCTTCTTTCGAGGCGATCGTAGATGCGATCAATTACAAATTACTCGTGTCCGGCGCCCGGTGAATTGCCGTCCGCGAGCGTTTACATGCGCTCCGTCAAAGCGGTCTCGGCGACTTCGGGCTGTCGCCGCGCCGCGGCGAGAATCATGGGCAAAATGTCGTCGATGCGTTCGGCCACGAGGTAACGCACGTCATAGCCTTCCCTTATGAAGCCCGAATTATGCATATGCGCGAACAGCGTGAGAAGCGGGCGCCAGAAGCCGCCGATGTCGGCGATGACAAGCGGCTTGCCGTGTCGGCCGAGCTGAATCCATGTGAGTTGCTCGGCCAGCTCCTCGAGCGTGCCGATGCCGCCGGGCAAAGCGACGAAAGCGTCTGACTTCTCGTACATCATGCGCTTGCGCGTATGCATGTCGTCGACAACGATGAGTTCCGTCAGGCCTTCCAGGGCGATCTCGCGCGCGTCAAGAAAAGCGGGGATGACGCCGGTGACCCGGCCGCCCGCGTTGAGCGCCGCACGGGCGGTGACGCCCATCAGTCCGCATGAGCCGCCCCCAAAGACCAGCCCGAAGCCGGCGTGGGCAAGCGCGCGGCCAAAACTGTCGGCGGCGGCGGCGTAGCGGGGATCGTCTCCGGTGGCGGAACCGCAGTAGACGCAAATGTTACTGATCTTTTTCATAACGTTCTCTCATCAACTGGCGCCCGCCGCGCACCTGTCAAGCGGGGTGCGCGAGCGGTCTAAACGTCTTATATGACGCTCTGGCCTCGTTCGCCGAGGCGCCCTTCGTGCATCATCGGACCCTGAATGCTTAGAATTGGTCAACGCGACTCGTCTGCTTACGGCGCGCCTCATCCGCAGGACGCCCCTCTCTCGGAGGCGTCCCTGCTCAAGACCTTGCGACGCCTGTGGCCTTACATATGGCCGCGCGGCCGCAGGGATCTCGAAGCGCGCGTCGCGGTCGTCTTCCTGTTGCTCGTCGTCAGCAAGCTGTTCAATGCGCTGACGCCCTATGCCTTCAAATGGGCGACGGACGCCCTTGCGCAAGACGGCGGGGCCGCGCTTTCCGCGCTCGGTTTCGGAGCCGTCGGGTTCACCCTGCTGATGGGCGCGATCAGGATCATCTCCGTGATCCTTATGCAGACCCGTGACGGCCTTTTTGCGGCGGTGGCGATGCATGCCGTGCGGCGCCTCGCGACCGATCTCTTTGTGCATATGCATGAGTTATCGCTCCGCTTCCATATCGGTCGCAAAACTGGCGGCCTGACGCGGGTTCTGGAGCGGGGACGAAACGCGATCGAAACGCTGTCGCGCCTCGTCATGTCCACGGGCGCGCCGACGGCGGTGGAGGTGCTGCTGGTGCTCGGCGTCTTCGTCTATCAGTTCGATTGGCGCTATGGCCTCGTGCTGATCGCGACGCTCAGCGCATATTTCCTATACACGACGCTCGCGACCAACTGGCGCATCGCCATCCGGCGTCAGATGAACGACAGCGATACCGACGCCAACCAGAAGGCGATTGACAGTCTTCTCAATTACGAGACGGTAAAATATTTCGGCGCCGAGTCCCGCGAGGCGGCGCGTTACGACAAATCAATGGCCCACTATGAAAAAGCGAGCACCTATTCCTATATTTCGCTCGCGGTGCTCAACGCCGGCCAGACGGTCATTTACATCATAGGCGTCACGGTCATGATGTTGATGTGCGTCCATGGCGTGCGCGAGGGAGACAACACGATCGGCGATTTCGTGCTGATCAACGCGATGATGATTTAATTGTCGCAGCCCCTGAATTTCATGGGCACATTTTACCGCGAGGTGCGGCAGGCGATCATCGACATCGAGACCATGTTCTCGATTCTCTCCCAGCATCCGGAGATCAACGATCGGCCGGGCGCGGAGCCGCTCGTCGTGCGCGAGGGACGGATCGTTTTCGACGACGTGCGTTTCTCCTACGAGGCCGACCGCGAGATATTGAAGGGCGTGAGCTTTACCGCCGAGCCCGGCCAGACCGTCGCCATCGTGGGGCCTTCCGGGGCGGGAAAGTCAACGATCTCGCGGCTCATGTTCCGCTTCTATGAGCCGCAGGGCGGGCGCATCACTGTCGACGGGCAGGATATTCTTGCCGTGACCCAGGGGAGCCTGCGTGCGGCCATCGGCATGGTGCCGCAGGACACAGTGCTCTTCAACGACAGCATTGGCTACAATATCCGCTATGGACGTTGGGAGGCCTCCGACGCGGAAGTCCGTGAGGCCGCGCGCTCCGCGCAGATCGATCGTTTCATCGAGAGCGTGCCGGGCGGCTACGGCGCTCAGGTCGGCGAGCGCGGCCTGAAACTTTCGGGCGGCGAAAAGCAGCGCGTCGCCATCGCCCGCACGATTTTGAAAGGGCCGCCGATTCTCATCCTCGACGAGGCGACCTCGGCGCTCGACAGTCTGACCGAACATGAGATCCAGGAGGCGCTGCGCCGGGTCGCCAAAGGGCGGACCACGCTCGTCATCGCGCATCGGCTCTCAACGGTGGTGGACGCGGACGAAATTCTCTTTCTCGACCACGGGCGAATCATCGAGCGCGGGCGCCACGACGCGTTGCTGGCGATCGGCGGCCATTACGCCGGGATGTGGAACCGCCAGCGCGAGGCCGCCGAAGCCCGGGCGAAACTCGTCGCTGCGGAGCGGGAAGAGGCGGAGGCCGAGTAGCGCGGCTTTTGGCGGATTTGTGACGCCGTTTGGCGAAGAATATTCTTTGTCGAAGATCAACTTCCGGCGCACCTTCGAGCATCGCATCCCTTCGCGGCCGGATGCCTTTAGCTCGGGAGCGTCTGATGCTGAAAAAATTGATCTTCGTGGCGATGATAGCGGTCAGTGTCGCGCCTTCGGCCAGTGCTCAGATCAAGGCGGAACATCCGCGCTTCTGCGTGATGAGCGTCGGGCCGACGCAAATGATGTTCAGCGCCTTCCAGGAGAACAAGACGGACGGGATTTTCTGCCAGCACGTGCCGGAGCTGGGGCCGACGATGATCATTCTCGACGCGCGCCAGGAGGAATTGCGCGACATGAACATCGAGGTCCGGGTGCTCAGGAACGTCGGCCAGAAGGATTGGCGCGAGGATCTCGAGGCGAACACCTTGGCGTATCTTCCGCCCAAGAAATATCTCGAGCGGCGCGGCACGATGAACTTCACCTCTGATTTCGCGAAGGAAGGCGACTTTTTCGCACTTGTGCGCGCGACGAGCGACGACGGCGCAAAAGAATATGTCGGCCGGTATGATTTTTCGGTGGGAGAAACGTCGGAATGGGCGCTGGCGACCGGCGTTCTGGCCGGGGCGCTGGCCTTCGGGGCGCTCGGCATGTGGCGCCGCCGCGGCGGCAAGCTTCCGCCGCAACCCTCGGAGGCGGCCAAGCCCGCCGGTTCAGCCGCGCGTCAAACGACGTAGGTTGCCATCGACACGCCGTTTGTAAACGGCGATCGCGCGGCCGGCGGCCTTGTCTGCCTCGCCCAGCGCAAAGCTCCGCGCGGCGGCCAGGGTCGCTTCGGTCGCCGCGTCGATCTTTTCGGTCACCATCAACCCGCCCTCGTGCTGAGGGTCGACCGTTCCAAAGGCCATTTGAAGTCAGGCGCATGGCGATGACGGTGTTCGCCGCGACGCTGAGGGCGAAGGTTTCGGTGACTATCCTGGCCATGCCAAATTGGCTGAACATTTCGCTCGGACCCTCCAACTAGACGTCGAGTTTGCGTTAGTTGGCGCAGAAATGCAAAGCCTGTGCCCTATTGAGGTAAGAGTTTCGTTGGCGCAGTGCGGCGCCGAGAGCGGTTTTACGCGCAGAAGGGCCCCTCGCAAGCTTCCCTCCCGCCCCGGGTGTCTCCATATTGCCGCCATGTCGAAGTCTCCCGAACAAGACGCCAGCGGAAAGCCCGGGCGGAAGAAGGACCCCGCCAGGCCCACGCGCGCAAAAGCGGCGCGGCCCGAGGTCGCCCCGCTCGCCCCGCATCTGGCGCAACTGCTCAATCCCGCGCTCGCGCCCGGTTTCGAGGAGGCGCGACAGGCCGAATATGACGCGTCCGACGCCGCCGACCTGGCCGATCCCGAGGTTCAGAAATGGGTTCTCGGCGACTTGCCGCCGGCGGGCGGCGGCGTCCAGGCCACGACCGAGAGCCTTGCCGAGCTTCTGCGTCTTGGAGACCCCAATCTGCGCCACACGACGCCCTGGGTTCCGCATCGGCCGGAGCGGCCGCCGAAGTCGGAGGGCGGCGTCAAGTTCGAACTCGTTTCGGACTATACGCCCAAGGGCGACCAGCCGGCGGCGATCGCCGAGCTGGTCAAGGGGATCAGCGCGCAGGAGCGTGACCAGGTGCTGCTCGGCGTCACCGGTTCGGGCAAGACCTTCACCATGGCGAGCGTCATCGCCCACACCCAGCGCCCGGCTCTGATTCTCGCGCCCAACAAGACGCTCGCGGCGCAGCTCTACGGGGAGTTCAAAAGTTTCTTCCCCAACAACGCCGTCGAATATTTCGTTTCCTACTACGATTATTATCAGCCCGAGGCCTATGTGCCGCGATCGGACACTTATATCGAGAAAGAATCCTCGGTAAACGAGCAGATCGACCGCATGCGCCACGCGGCGACGCGCGCCCTGCTGGAGCGCGACGACGTCATCATCGTCGCGTCCGTTTCCTGCATCTACGGCATCGGCTCGGTCGAAACCTATACGGCCATGACGTTCTCGCGTGCAGCTCGGCGAGAAGCTCGAACAGCGGCAATTGGTGACGGATCTCGTCGCCTTGCAATACCGGAGGGTAAGACGCCGATTTCACCCGCGGAACCTTTCGCGTGCGCGGCGACACGGTGGATATTTTCCCGGCCCATTATGAGGATCGCGCATGGCGGGTAGGCTTCTTCGGCGATGAGGTGGAGTTGATCCACGAATTCGATCCGCTCACGGGCAAGAAGACGACCGATCTCGAATTCGTCAAAGTCTACGCCAATTCGCATTACGTCACGCCGCGGCCGACGCTTCTGCAATCGGTCAAGGCCATCAAGGACGAGATGCGCCAGCGCCTTGACGAACTCAACCGTTCCGGCCGACTGCTCGAAGCGCAGCGTCTCGAGCAGCGCACGCGCTTCGATCTCGAGATGATGGAGGCCACGGGCGCCTGCGCCGGCATCGAGAATTACTCGCGCTATCTCACCGGGCCGCAGGCCGGGCGAGCCGCCGCCGACGCTTTTCGAATATCTGCCCGACAACGCGCTCGTCTTCGCCGACGAGAGCCATGTCACCATTCCCCAGATCGGGGCCATGTATCGCGGCGATTTCCGCCGCAAGGCGACGCTCGCGGAATATGGCTTCCGTCTGCCGTCCTGCATGGACAATCGTCCCTTGCGGTTCGAAGAATGGGACGCGATGCGGCCGCAGACGGTAAGCGTCTCGGCCACGCCCGGCAAGTGGGAGCTTCAGCAGACAAGCGGCGTCTTTGTGGAACAGGTCATTCGCCCGACGGGGCTGATCGATCCGCTCGTCGACGTGCGGCCCGCGCGCGCGCAGGTCGACGATCTTCTCGACGAAGTGCGCGCCACGTCGCAAATCGGCTATCGCACGCTCGTGACCGTGCTCACGAAACGCATGGCCGAGGATCTTACAGAATATCTGCACGAGAATGGCGTGCGGGTGCGCTACATGCATTCGGACATTGATACGCTCGAGCGCATCGAGATCATCCGCGATCTGCGGCTCGGCGCCTTCGACGTGCTCGTCGGCATCAACCTGCTGCGCGAAGGCCTCGACATTCCCGAATGCGGCCTCGTCGCGATCCTCGACGCGGACAAGGAAGGCTTTCTTCGTTCCGAGACGTCGCTGGTGCAGACGATCGGCCGCGCCGCGCGCAACGTCGACGGCCGCGTCATTCTCTACGCCGACCAGATCACCGGCTCGATGGAGCGCGCGATGGGCGAGACCGATCGCCGCCGCGCCAAGCAGCAGGCCTACAATATCGAGAACAACATCACGCCGGCCTCGATCAAGCGCGGCATCGCCGATATTCTCGGCGACGTCGCGGAGCAGGACCATGTGACGGTCGATACGGGCTTCGACATCGCGCCGGGGCACAATCTCGCCGCGACGATCGCCGACCTCGAAAAGCGCATGAAGTCGGCGGCGGCCGATCTCGCCTTCGAGGAGGCGGCGCGAATGCGCGACGAAATCCAGCGGCTGCAACGCGCCGAACTGCTGGCCGAGGCGAGCCCGCAGTTTCGCGCCGCGTTCGGACGCGGGGGCAGGGGCGATGCGGCGCGACGAGGCCGAGAAGCTCGCCACCCGCGCGCGCAAGCCCACCGACGCCGACATGGGGCCCCATAACTTCGGCGGCGGCGAAGCGCGGCCGTTGACCCGCATCGCGCCGCCGCGCCCCTCAGGCCGCTCAACGGGCGGCAAGCCGGGCACGCGGACGGTGAAGGGGAAGCCGAAGTGAGGCCCAACTCCCCTGTTCACAAATCCTTCTTTCTCGATTAGGGTCCGCGCCGTCTCCGCCGCCCAATTCGGGCGCTGCGGTCTTTTTGCTTGGTCGCGCGATCTGACCCCCGTCAGCCGCCGGCAGGCGCCAGTAGGGACCACATGGCCAAGGAAGAACTGCTCGAATTCCCCGGGTATCGTCACCGAACTGCTGCCCAGCGCGATGTTCCGGGTGAAGCTCGAGAACGACCACGAGATCATCGCCCACACGGCCGGCAAGATGCGCAGAGAATCGAATCCGCGTGCTCGAGGGGGACAAGGTGCTGGTCGAGATGACCCCTTACGACCTCACCAAAGGTCGCATCACCTATCGCTTCCGGTAATTTCTTTTTGCAGGCGGAGCCGTTTTACGTGACAGCCGAACCCGCCGCTCCCAAAACGAAACTCATCCTGGCCTCGGCGTCGCCGCGCCGCCTTGCGCTCCTCGAGCAGGCGGGGCTGACCGCCGACGCGCTCCTTCCCGCCGACATCGACGAGACTCCGCACAAGGGAGAGTCGCCGCGCGCGCTCGCGATCCGGCTTGCGAGCGAAAAAGCCGCCGCTGCTGCGCGGGTCAGGGCGTCGCACCCTGAACTCAAGGAATCCTATCTCATCGCCGCCGATACGGTGGTCTGCGTCGGTCGGCGCATTCTTCCCAAGACGCGAAACGCACGGAAGAAGCGGAGGAATGTCTCCAGCTTCTCTCCGGCCGCCAGCACCGCGTCTATACGGCGGTGAGCCTGATCACGCCGCGCGGCGCCGAGCGCAAGCGGCTCGTCGAGGCGCGTTTGCGATTCAAGCGGCTGAGCTCCACGGAGGTCGACGCCTATCTCGCCGCTGGAGAATGGCGCGGCAAGGCGGGGGGCTATGCGATCCAGGGCGTCGCCGGCGCCTTTCTGGTGAAGATCGTCGGCTCCTATTCAGCGGTCGTCGGCCTGCCGCTTTATGAAACTGTCTCGCTGCTGGCGGGCGAGGGCTATCCTGTGCTCCAGCCCTGGTTCAACAAGGCGTGAGGCGCGCGCTCAATTTTCCGAAACGGGGCGACAGGCGCTTTTGAGCGATCAGCACGGGGGCGCCTGGCGTCGCGCATAGCGGCGGCCGAGGCGCGTGAGGACTTCATAGCCGATCACCCCGGCGCGGGCGGCCAGATCGTCGACGCCGATGGCCTCGCCCAACAGCTCCACCCATGCGCCGCGCGTCGCCGCGTGGGACGGCGCGTCGGTCACGTCGAGCATGACGTAATCCATGGACACGCGTCCGACGAAAGGACAGCGCACACCGGCGACGATCGCTTCCCCGCCCGGCTTTCCGGCCGTGGCCGTCGCCGAGACGGGCAGTCCGTCCGCATAGCCGACGCCGATTGTCGCCACCCTGGACGGGCGGGACGCGGCCCATATCCCGTCATATCCGACAGTTTCGCCGACGGCGAGATCGCGAACGGCGATAATGCGCCCCAGGAGCGTCGCGACATATCGCATCGGATTGGGGCAGGCAGGCGTCGGATTGCCGCCGTAGAGCGCATAACCAGGTCGCGCGAGATCGAATGCGGGTTGTTGGGGCAGAAAGAGTCCGGAGGAATTGGCAAGGGAGGCGGCGACTCCGGGGAAATGCGCCAGCACCCCGATAAAGTCCGCAATCTGCCGCGCGTTCGATGGCGCGTCGGGAAGCTGGGCGCTGACAAAATGGCTCATGGCCAAAGTCGGCGCGATCGCCGTCGCCCTCGCCGCGACCTCGGCCGCGTCCTTGGGAGCAAAGCCCAGCCGGTTCATGCCAGTGTCGAAATGCAGGGCCGCCTCGAGCCGGCGTCCGACCGTGACCCCGGCCGCCGCCCATTCCTCGAGTTCCGACCATGAGCCGATCGCCGGACGCAGCCGCGCCGCCGCGAGTCGCGTCGCGCAGCCAGGGCCGACTCCGTCGAGGACATAGATCGCCGCCTGGGGGGCGAGGGCGCGAGCGGTTTCGCCCTCGATCAGATTGGCGACGAAAAAAGTCTCGCAACCCGCGGTCGCGAGCGCGCGCATGATCGCCGCCTGACCAAGTCCGTAGCCGTCGGCCTTGACGACCGCGCCGCATTCGGCCAGCGCCGGCAAGCCGAGACAGGAACCGCCAGTTGGCGACGAGGGCCGCCAGATCGACCGACAGAACGCCAGTTTCCACCGGCTCCGCGGGATCGGCGGCGGCGAAAAGGCGCTCGGCGGGCGAAATGATTCCCATGGACGGGGATTTTATGACGATAAAGACGGCGGCGGAAAGGCGGGCGCTCGCGCCCTAGGCAATCTTGGCGAGGACGGCCGATCGCGCGGGGCGGGAGAGGGCACTTGATGACCAGAGACCGGACGCGCCGCTTTTCGGGCCTGCGCCGCATTGTCGAAGCGTCTGGGCGCTGGGCGTTGTTTCCCTGCTGATGGATTTCTCCTCCGAGATGATCCATGCGCTTCTGCCGATCTATCTCGTCGGCGCCATGGGCGCGACCATGGCCGAGATTGGCGTGATCGAAGGCGTCGCGGAGGCGACCGCGTCGATCGTCAAGATTTTTTGGGGGTTCTCTCCGACTGGTTCGGGCGGCGGAAATTGCTGGCGGTGATCGGCTATGGTCTGGCGGCGCTCACGAAGCCCATGTTTCCGCTGGCGCCAGACGTCGCCTGGGTGACCGCCGCGCGCTTCATCGACCGCGTGGGCAAGGGCATACGTGGCGCGCCCGCGCGATGCGCTGGTCGCCGACGTCACCCCGCCGGCGTTGCGCGGCGCGGCCTTTGGGCTGCGCCAATCTCTGGACACGGTCGGCGCCTTTCTGGGGCCCGCGGTCGCCGTTGTGATCATGCTCGCGACCGCCGACGATATCCGCATGGCCTTCTGGGCCGCGGTCGTTCCCGCCGTCCTCGCGGTCGCGGTCCTGTTCTTCGGCGTCAAGGAGCCTGCGACGGCCCGCCCCGCGCCCCCAGCGCGCTTTCCCCTGCATTTGGACGAGTTGCGGCGGCTCGGTCGCGACTTTTGGCGCGTCGTCGCCGTCGCCAGCGCCTTCGGTCTTGCCCGCTTCTCCGAGGCCTTTCTGATCCTGAAGGCCAGGCCGTCGGCCTTCCGGATGCGCTCGCGCCGCTCATGCTCGTCGTCATGAACATTGTTTATGCCGGCGCGTCCTATCCGGCGGGCGCGTTCTCGGATCGCGGCGACCGCATCACCCCGCTCGCGGCGGGGCTTGTCGCGCTGATTGGCGCCGACGCGGCGCTCGCCTTTGCGTCGTCGCTACCGCTTGCCTGGGCGGGCGTCGCGCTATGGGGGCTCCACATGGGCCTGACACAGGGGCTTTTCGCGGCGCTGGTCGCGGATACGGCCGCGCCGCAGTTGCGGGGCACAGCCTTCGGGGTCTTCAATCTGACTGGCGGGCTCGCGCTGCTTCTCGCGAGCTTCGTCGCCGGAAAGCTCTGGGACCTCTATGGCGCATGGGCCGCCTTCGCCTCTGGCGGATGCTTGGCTGCGGCGACCCTGCTCGCGCTGCTCATCATCGTCCCGCGCGCCAGCAAACAAGCTGCATAAGCCACAGGCCGCGCGCCGCGCGTTCAGCCTTCGCGCGGCGCCCGCGCTAACCTTCTGGCGTCACTGTGGGGAATGGCCCAGTTGCGGCGCCGCACCATTTGAACTATCCACTTCGTAGGGGTGTTTTCGACGACAGACGCCGAATGGCGCGCGAGAGGGACACGCATGGCTAGTGCCGGAACCGACGAGCGCGCCGCGAGGCGGCCGCTATCGCCGCATTTGACGATTTTTCGGCCATGGCTGACCATGGCCATGTCGATCGCCCATCGACTGACCGGCGTGGCGCTTTACGTCGGTCTGGCGCTCATCGGCCTCTTTCTTCTCGGCGCGGGCGTCGGCGGCTGGCTCTATGCGCTCACCTCCTGGCTCGCGACGGGCGTTCTCGGCGGCCTCATCGTATTCCTGCTCACATGGGCGAATTTTCATCACCTGCTTGGCGGAATACGACACGCGCTCTGGGACCGCGGCCTGTACATGGACCCGAAGGGCCGTGAGCTGCTGGCCCAGGCGAGTCTCTGCAGGCGGAATCGGACTCACCCTGATCCTCTGGTTTCTCAGATACGTCGCGGGCTGACAGGAGACGCTCAAATGTCGGTTCCCACTCAATTCACGAGCGGACGGAGCGGCCCGGGGGCCGCGTATGTGTCGGATCACGAGGGCTCGGCGCATGCCCGCTCCATGCGTCTGTCGTCTGTTGCGTTGGCGCCGCTCGGCGTGCTTTCGGCCTGGTGGCTCGCCGGGCTCGTCGGCAAGACGCTCGAGGGCGTGCGCGCCGAGATCGGTCGGCCGGTTCCGGCGATCGTTCTCATCCTCTTCGCCGTGATCGGCATGATTCACGCGCGCCAGGGCATGAGCGAGATCATCGAAGACTATGTCCACGACGCGGGGCTGAAGGAGAAGGCGCTACGGGCGAACAAATGGGCGTCGATCGCCGTCGCCGCCGCCTGGACGCTCGGGATCATGCTCATCGCCGCGCCGAAATAGCGCGGCGCCCGCCCTGGCCGCTTAAACGACAACAACGAAGGCTTCGACAATGGTTGCCAATGGCGCTGCTTCATCGGTCTCGATCGGCGGGAGGGCCTATCCGATCGTCGACCACAGCTTCGACGTGGTCGTCGTCGGCGCGGGCGGCGCAGGCCTGCGCGCCGTCGTCGGCTGCGCCAAAGCGGGGCTGAATGTCGCCTGCGTCAGCAAGGTCTTTCCAACGCGCTCGCATACCGTCGCGGCCCAGGGCGGCGTCGCCGCGGCGCTCGGCAACATGGGGCCGGACGACTGGAAATGGCATATGTACGACACCGTCAAGGGCTCCGACTGGCTCGGAGACCAGGACGCGATCGAATATCTCTGCCGCAACGCGCCGCAGGCGGTCTACGAGCTCGAGCATTGGGGCGTGCCTTTTTCGCGCACGAACGAGGGCAAGATCTATCAGCGCCCCTTCGGCGGCATGACCACCGATTTCGGCAAGGGGCCGCCGGCGCAGCGCACCTGCGCCGCGGCCGACCGCACCGGCCACGCCATGCTACACACCATGTATGGGCAGGCGCTCAAGCACGAAACGAAATTCTTCATCGAATATTTCGCCATCGACCTGATCATGGATCAAGCGGGCGTCTGCCGCGGCGTCGTCTGCCTGAAACTCGACGACGGAACGATCCATCGCTTCCGCGCGGCGCTCACCGTGCTCGCGACCGGAGGCTATGGCCGCGCCTATCTCTCGGCGACCTCCGCGCATACCTGCACGGGAGACGGCAACGCCATGGTGCTGCGCGCCGGCCTGCCGTTGCAGGACATGGAGTTCGTGCAGTTTCATCCGACCGGCATTTACGGCGCGGGCTGCCTCATCACCGAGGGCGCGCGCGGCGAGGGCGGCTATCTCACGAACAGCGAAGGCGAGCGCTTCATGGAGCGCTATGCGCCCTCAGTGAAGGATCTCGCGCCGCGCGACATGGTCTCGCGCGCCATCACGGTTGAAATTCGCGAGGGACGAGGCGTCGGCAAGCGCAAGGACCATGCCTATCTGCATCTCGAGCATCTCGATCCGGCGATCCTGCATGAGCGCCTGCCGGGCATTTCGGAGAGCGCCAAGATTTTCGCCGGCGTCGACGTGACGCGCCAGCCGATCCCGATCCTGCCGACCGTGCATTACAACATGGGCGGGATACCGACGAATTATCACGGCGAAGTACTGCGTAAGGTCGACGGCGATCCCGACGCGGTGGTGCCGGGCCTGATGGCGATCGGCGAGGCGGCCTGCGTCTCGGTGCATGGCGCGAACCGGCTCGGCTCCAATTCGCTGATCGATCTCGTCGTCTTTGGCCGCGCCGCCGGACTGCGCGCGGCAGAGGTGGTGACTCCCGGCCAATCGCAGCCTGAACTGCCGGCGGACTCGGCCGATCTGCCGCTGTCGCGGCTCGACTTCTTTCGCAACGCCAATGGCACGCTGTCGACCGCGACGCTGCGCGATCGGATGCAGCGCGTGATGCAGTCGCATTGCGCCGTCTATCGCACCGGCGAGGTGCTCGCCGAGGGCGTCGCCGGCGTCAACGAGGTCTGGCGCGAGGCCGCGCAGGTGAAAGTCTCGGATCGCTCGCTGATCTGGAATTCCGACCTCATCGAGACGCTGGAATTCGACAATCTCATCGTCCAGGCGGTGGTGACGATGGAGTTGGCGGCAAACCGCAAGGAATTGCGTGGCGCCCATGCGCGCGAAGACTTCCCCGACCGCGACGACAAAAACTGGATGAAGCACACGCTCGCGTCGATTGATCGCGGCGCGAAAACGGTCTCCATCGATTACCGACCGGTGCACAGCTACACCATGACGAACGAAGTTGCGTATATCGAGCCGAAAGCGCGGGTGTACCGAGAATGGTCGAATTCACCCTTCCCAGGAACTCCGTCGTCGGCGAGGGCAAGGTCTGGCCGAAGCCCGAGGGCGCCGCGCATCTGCGCGAATTCCGAATCTATCGCTATGACCCCGACCGCGACGCCAATCCGCGCGTCGACACCTTCTTCGTCGATACGGGCGATTGCGGTCCGATGGTGCTCGACGCCATTATCTGGATCAAGAACAAGATCGACCCGACGCTGACGTTCCGCCGCTCTTGCCGCGAGGGCATTTGCGGTTCCTGCTCGATGAACATCGACGGCGTGAACACGCTCGCCTGCACCAAGGGCATGGACGAGATCGAGGGGGCGATAAAGCTCTTCCCGCTGCCGCATATGGGCGTGGTGAAGGACCTCGTGCCCGACCTAACCATATTCTACGAGCAGCATTCGGCGATCGAGCCCTGGCTGCACGCCGGCGCCGATCCGGAAAAGGAGCGGCTGCAATCGCCTCACGACCGCGCCAAGCTCGACGGGCTCTATGAGTGCATCCTCTGCGCCTGTTGCTCGACGGCCTGCCCGAGCTATTGGTGGAATTCCGACCGATTCCTTGGACCCGCAGCGCTTTTGCAAGCAAATCGCTGGGTGCAGGATTTGCGCGACGAGGCGACGGCGGAGCGGATCGGCTATGTCGACGACGCCTTCCGCCTCTACCGGTGCCATACGATCATGAATTGCACCAAGGTATGCCCGAAAGGCCTTTCCCCGGCCAAAGCCATAGCGGAACTGAAGAATCTGGCGATCGCCAAGTTGGAGGCCTGACGGGTCCTTTTCGGGCGGCTCGGGCTTTGGCGCCTTGATCCCGACGCGCCCCGGGGTTAGGAGGGCGCGAGACGATTTCGGAGACTTCAAGCCATGCGTCCGAGCGCACGTCCTTTTCGTAGCCTGCTGATTGCCGGCGCCCTCCTCATCGGCGCACAAGCGCCGCGGCGATCGCCCAGGAATTGCAAGTCGATCCCGGCGCCCGAGCGCGAACGGCTCCGTCCAGCCGACGACAAAGCGCAAGGGCAAGAAAGGCGCGGACGCCGCCGCAACCCAATCCAGCGGGTCGCGGCCCGCCGCGCAGCCGGGCGGACCCAACCGCCAGTTTGGCGAGCTTGAGGGCTGGTCGCCCGGAAAGGCGCCGCCCAAGCCCAAGAGACAGAATATGATCCCGCGACTCCGATCCGCCCCCTCGGGCGGCAAAATGCCGGTTGGCGTGTCGCCGTCGGGCAATATGTCCGTGGGACTTCCCTTTTAACCTGGCCGAGGCGCCAGGAGGAGTTTGAACAATGGCGTATAAGGTCGCCGTCGCCGGCGCCACGGGCAATGTGGGCCGCGAAATGCTCGATATATTGGCCGAGCGCCGTTTCCCCGTGTCGGAAGTCGTGGCGCTCGCCTCGTCGCGGTCCATCGGCGCGGAAGTGTCCTTCGGCGACAAGACCCTGAAGTGCCGCCACCTCGACACCTATGATTTCTCCGACACGGACATATGCCTGATGTCGGCCGGCGGAGCCGTGTCGCAGGAGTGGTCGCCGCGCATCGGCGCGCAGGGCTGCGTCGTCATCGACAACTCCTCGGCCTGGCGCATGCATCCGGACGTGCCCTTGATCGTGCCGGAGGTGAACGCCGCCGCGGTCGCGGGCTTCTCCAGGAAGAACATCATCGCCAATCCGAATTGCTCGACGGCGCAGCTCGTCGTCGCCTTGAAGCCGCTCCATGACGCGGCGACGATCACGCGCGTCGTCGTCTCGACCTATCAGTCGGTTTCCGGCGCCGGCAAGGAGGCGATGGACGAGCTGTTCGCGCAGACGCGTTCTGTCTTCGTCTCCGACCCGGTCGAAGCGAAGAAATTTCCCAAGCGCATCGCTTTCAACCTCATTCCGCAGATCGACGTCTTCATGGAGGACGGCTTCACCAAGGAAGAGTGGAAGATGGTCGCGGAGACGAAGAAGATCCTCGATCCCAAGATCAAGCTCGTCGCGACATGCGTGCGCGTGCCCGTCTTCATCTCCCATTCGGAGGCGGTGAACATCGAATTTGAAAAGCCGATCTCGGCCGACGAGGCGCGCGACATCCTGCGCGAGGCGCCGGGGGTGCTCGTCATCGATAAGCGCGAGGCGGGCGGCTACATCACGCCGCATGAAGCGGCCGGCGAGGACGCGACCTATGTTTCGCGCATCCGCGAAGACCCGACGGTGGACAACGGCCTCGTGCTCTGGTGCGTCTCGCGACAATCTACGCAAGGGCGCAGCGCTGAACGCGATCCAGATCGCGGAGACGCTCATCAACCGCAAGCTGTTGAAGCCGAAAAAAAGGGCGGCCTGAGTCCGCGAAAGGTCGTCCCCCGCGCACGCGCCTGATCATTTGGTGATCTTGAACAGCGCGGGATCGGGCGTCTTCGTCTGGTCGATGTTGAAGACGGTAATAAGCGTCTCATAGCCCTGCGGGTCATTGACCTGCCATTGCTTCAGCTTGAAGGTCTTGGGGTCGAAGATCAGGCGCAGATGCGAGGTGCCGCCAAAAGTCGCCTTGTCCTCGATGAAGATTGTGACGCCGGAATTGTCGGACTCGACGCTCTGGACCGTCACGTCCTTCTCGAGATCGATTTTTTCCTTCATCAAAAACTTCAGCGGCGTTTGATTGATGAAATAGAGGTCCTGCGTGCCGAGCTTGCGGTCGCGCACCGCGACCTGCGTGCCGTCGGCCACCACTTCCATCGTCGCCGGTTGCGCATATTCGAAACGGACGCGCCCCGCGCGTTGCACGTGGAGCTTCCCTTCCGAGCGCTTGCCGTCGGCGCCGATCTGGACGAAATCCGCCGTCATCACCGGCGAGGCGTTGAAGAAGGCATTTGCGCGCTTGAGCGCCTCTTCCCGGGTCAGGGGCTTTGGCGGTTCGGGGGGCGTCGCCGGATTTGGGAGCTGGACCGGATCGGCTGCCTTGGCCGCAGCGGGCTTCGCGCCCCTTTTGGCGGGTTTCGCGCCTTCAGCCGGCTTGGCTTCCTCAGATTTTGAATCCGCCGCCTTGCCTTCTGCGGGCGCAGGATCAGAGGTTTTGGCCTCGGGCGGCTTCGACTCCGCGGGCGCCGTCGGGGCGGTCTTGGTTTCAGCCGCTTTCGCCGCCGCGGGTGGCTTCTTGGCCTCCTCGGACACGGCCGGCGCGGCGAGCGCGAAAGCGAGAGCGAGGACGATGGCGGACAAATGCTTCACGGGCGAATCCGAATCTCGAGGGCGATCCCGGTCTAACTATCATATGTTGAGGTCGATTTGGGGCGAGCCCGGATCGGGGGCGACTGCGGCTTGACTGCTACGTCGTTGATCGAAATGATGGCGCCCAACAATGACTTGGCCTAAAGACGCCGCGCGGCGGCGAGCATGTTCGGCCGATTGCGGCAGGGGTGGAAGATGTTTTTGAGATTATTTCAGTTCGTTGCGATTTTCGCCAGTCTCGTCTGCATGTCGGGAGGGCCAGCCGCGGCGGCCCCGGAATTGGGAAAGAAGCCGAATATTCTCGTGATTTGGGGCGATGACATCGGCTTGTGGAACATCAGCGCGAACAGCCACGGCATGATGGGCTATCAGACCCCGAATATCGATCGGATTGCGAAAGAGGGCGTCGCCTTCACCGATTACTACGGCCAGCAGAGCTGCACCGCCGGCCGCGCCGCTTTTATCGGCGGCAATGTGCCGGTTCGCACAGGCATGACCAAAGTCGGCCTGCCGGGCGCCAAGGAAGGCTGGCAGAAAACCGACGTCACCATCGCCACCGTGTTGAAGAGCCTCGGCTATGCGACGGGTCAGTTCGGCAAGAACCATCAGGGCGATCGCGACGAGCATCTGCCGACGGTGCATGGCTTCGACGAATTCTACGGCAATCTCTATCATCTCAATGCCGAGGAGGAGCCCGAGAACGAGGATTATCCGAAAGATCCCGCGTTCCGGAAGAGTTTCGGCCCGCGCGGCGTCTTGCACACATGGGCGGACGGCAAGGGCGGCCAGAAGATCGACGACACCGGACCGCTCACCAAAAAGCGCATGGAGACGGTCGACGACGAGACGGTCTCAGCCGCGAAGGACTTCATCTCGCGTCAGGTAAAGGATGGCAAACCCTTCTTCACCTGGTGGAACGGGACGCGGATGCATTTCCGCACCCATGTGAAGGCGGAGCATCGCGGCCTTTCGGGGCAGGACGAATATGGCGACGGCATGGTCGAGCATGACGGCCATGTCGGCGAGTTGCTGAAGCTCCTCGACGATCTCGGCGTCGCCGACGACACGATCGTCTTCTACTCGACGGACAACGGCCCGCATTTCAATACGTGGCCCGACGGCGGCACGACCATCTTCCGCAGCGAGAAGAACTCCAACTGGGAAGGCGCCTATCGCGTGCCCGCCTACGTGCGTTGGCCGAAGCATTTCCCCGCGGGCTCGACTCTCAACGGGATCGTTTCACACGAAGACTGGCTGCCGACCTTCGCGGCTGTCGCGGGCGACGACAAGATCAAGGACAAGCTCGCCGCTGGCGTGAAGCTCGAGGGCCGCAAGTATCACAACAAGATCGATGGCCAGAATTTGCTGGACTATCTCTCCGGCTCCGCCAAGGAGAGTCCGCGCAATAATTTCATCTATGTGAACGATGACGGCCAGATCGTCGCGATCCGCTATCAGGACTGGAAGGTTGTGTTCCTCGAAAATCGCGGCGAGGCTTTCGGCGTGTGGCGCGAACCATTCACCGAATTGCGCGTGCCGCTGTTGTTCAACCTGCGTCGTGACCCCTTCGAGCGCGCGCAACACAATTCCAACACCTATAATGACTGGTTCCTGTCGCGGTCCTTCGTCGCCATGCCGATGCAAAAAATCGCGGCGGATTTCCTCATGTCGATGAAGCAATATCCTCCAAGCCAGACGCCCGGCTCCTTCAATCTCGAAAAGGTGCAAAAGGAGATCGAGGCCGCCGCCCGCGGACGCTGATCCAAGAAAGGGCCGCTGTTCCAAGCGGCCCTTTTTTTAACTTGAAGGGTGGCGGCCGTGCAGATCAAGAAATTTTATCTCATCTTCGCGGCCCTCGCGGTATCGGTCATCGCGCTTCTCTATGGCGTATCGCCGGACCGGTTTGCCCGCACATTCCTGGGCGTCTCGCCGCTCGGGACCGACCTTGCCCATATCCTGCGCGCCGTCATGGGACTGTATCTCGCGCTGGGCCTGTTCTGGCTCTATGCCGCGTTCAACGCGGCCTATCGCAACGCGGCTGTTCTCACCACGGTGGTTTTCTGCGCCGGGCTCGTTTCGGGGCGCCTGATCAGTCTCGTCGCCGACGGGCGTCCCGCGCCGCTCCTGCTGCTTTACGTCGTCATGGAGCTGTCGCTCATTCCGCTCGGTCTTTGGGTGTTGAGGCGTCCGGAGTGAACGCCTGCCGCGATCGAAAAGGACTTCATGAGCCTGATGCGCCATCTGCTTCTGATCCTGATTTTCCACGCCGCTCTGGCGCCTGCGCGCGCCGAGGACGCGCTTATGTCCTGGCGCGAGGGAGACGCCAAGAAATCGATCGTCGCCTTCGTGGAAAATGTCACGAGGGCGGGGGGACCCGATTTTGTGAAGCCGGAGGAGCGCATCGCCGTTTTCGACAATGACGGCACGCTCTGGACGGAGTGGCCCTTTTATTCGCAGGGCTTTTTTGCGCTGGACCGCGTGAGGGCGCTCGCGCCGCAACACCCCGACTGGCGCACGCGTCAACCCTTCAAGGCGGCGCTTGCGGGCGATCTCAAGGCGATCGCCGCGGGAGGCGAAAAGAGCGCCATGGAGATCGTCGTCGCGACCCACGCCGGCGACACGCCCGAGGCGTTTCAATCCATCGTCGCAGACTGGCTCGCACATGCGGAGCATCCGAAATTCAAGGCCCATTACGATCGTCTCGTCTACCAACCGATGCTCGAGCTTTTGTCTTATCTGCGCGCGAATGGCTTCAAGACGTTCATCGTTTCCGGCGGCGGGGTGGAGTTCGTGTGCGCTTTCAGCGAACGCGTCTATGGCGTGCCGCCCGAGCAGGTTGTCGGTTCCACGATCGTCACAAAATTGGAGCTGGTCGACGGCGAGCCCGTCCTCAAACGCGAGGCGAAGATCGACTTCGTGAACGACAAGGCGGGCAAGCCGGTCGGCATCAACAAATTTATCGGCCGGCGTCCCATCGCCGCCTTTGGCAATTCGGACGGCGACTTCGAGATGCTGGATTGGACGACGCGCGGGCCGGGTCCGCGCTTTGGCCTCATCGTCCATCACGACGATGCGACCCGCGAAGCCGCCTATGATCGGCAATCCGCCGTCGGGCGACTTGATCGCGGACTGGACGAGGCGGGCAAGCGCGGCTGGACGCTCGTCAGCATGAAGAACGACTGGAAGACGATCTTCCCGCCGACGCGGCCATAGCTTAAGGGCCGCGCCCGTTTACTCTGCCGCCTCGATATCGAAGGCGCCGCGGTCGATTCCGCCGCCGACGAGAATTTCACGCTTTCCAGCGTGGTTGGGCGCCGCAACGACGCCTTCCTTCTCCATGCGCTCGACGAGCGAGGCGGCCTTGTTGTAACCGACCGACAGGCGGCGCTGGATGTAGCTTGTCGAGCACTTCTTGTCGCGCAGGACGATGGCGACGGCGCGGTCGTAGAGATCGCCGCCTTCTTCCGCGTCCATGGAGCCGGGCGGCCGGCGGCCTCCCCGTCGTCGCGCCCTCGTCGTCCTCGCAAGTGATAGCGTCGAGATATTGCGGCGCGCCCTGCGCCTTAAGATGGGCGACGACATGTTCGACCTCGGCATCCGAGACGAAGGGGCCATGTACGCGCGAGATGCGTCCGCCGCCCGCCATGTAGAGCATGTCGCCCTGGCCCAGCAGTTGCTCGGCGCCCTGTTCGCCCAGAATGGTGCGGCTGTCGATCTTCGAGGTGACCTGGAAGGAGATGCGGGTCGGGAAATTCGCCTTGATCGTGCCGGTGATGACGTCGACCGACGGGCGTTGCGTCGCCATGATGAGATGGATGCCGGCCGCGCGCGCCATTTGCGCAAGGCGCTGGATGGCGCCCTCGATGTCCTTGCCGGCGACGAGCATGAGATCGGCCATCTCGTCGACGATGACGACGATGAATGGCAGCGGCCCCAGCTCCATCTCTTCATGCTCGAAGACCGGCTCGCCGGTTTCGCGATCGAATCCGGTCTGCACGGTGCGGGTGATCGTCTCGCCCCGGCCTGCGCCTCGGCGACGCGCGCATTGATAGCCGTCGATGTTGCGCACGCCGAGCTTCGACATTTTCTTGTAGCGGTCTTCCATCTCGCGCACGGCCCATTTCAGCGCGACGACGGCCTTTTTCGGGTCGGTGACGACGGGCGTGAGCAGATGGGGAATGTTGTCGTAGACGGACAGCTCCAGCATTTTCGGATCGATCATGATGAGCCGGCATTCGTCCGGCTTCAGCCGATAGAGCAGCGACAGGATCATCGTGTTGATGGCGACCGACTTGCCGGAGCCGGTCGTGCCGGCGACGAGCAGATGCGGCATGCGCGCGAGATCGACGATCACCGGCTCGCCGCCGATCGTCTTGCCGAGCGCGATGGCGAGCTTGTGCTTGGATTGGGCGAAATCCTCGGCCGCGATCAGTTCGCGCAGAAAGACGGTCTCGCGGCGCTGATTGGGCAATTCGATGCCGATCGCGTTGCGGCCCGGCACGACGGCGACGCGCGCGGAGACGGCCGACATGGAGCGGGCGATGTCGTCGGCCAGTCCGATGACGCGCGAGGATTTGATGCCCGGCGCCGGCTCCAGTTCGTAAAGCGTGACGACCGGGCCGGGGCGCACGTTGATGATTTCGCCGCGTACGGAGAAATCGTCGAGCACGCCCTCCAGAACGCGCGCGTTCGACTCCAGAATGTCTTCGGAAATCTTCACGCCGCCGGCGGTCTTTTTGGGCTCGCAGAGAAGTTCGATGTCGGGGAATTCATAAAATTCCGGCGCGCGATGCGCGAGGGCGCGCGGATGGCCTTTTGCGGCGCGCGACGCGGCGGGGCGGGCCCGCGCGGCGCGGGGGCGCGGAAAGCTGGCGCATCGTCGCCGTCGTCGCGAAAGGCTTTGTCGCGGGCGGGCGATCGCCGCCTCGCCATACGGTTCCGCGTCGTATTCCTCGAAAGTCGGCTCCACGCGCGGATGCGTCGGGGAGGCGGACGTTCGCGGCCGTGCGTCCGAACGCGCGCCGTGACGCGTTGACGCAGCCGGTCGAGAAGCCGGGCCGCGGACCATTTTGCCGCGAGCGCGAAATGGATCAGCGCGCCAAGCGAGATCAACGCGAAACCGGGCTCGCCGGCGCGGTCCTCGTCGTCGTCATAAGACGGCCTTTCATCATCGTCGAAGGCGTCGTCGCGGCCCTCGACGTTCTGGTCGAAGCCAAGCCCCGCCGCGCCCGAGACGGAGAGAATGGCGACGAAGGCGGCGGCGACGCCGAAAATGGCCATCATGGCGCCGGAGCCGGCAAAGATCGTGCGCGGCACGGCCAATATGGCGTCGCCGGCCACGCCGCCGAGCCCCGACGGCAGCGGCCAGCGGTCGGTGGTGGCAGCAGGGAGGCCGTTGCGGCGGACGCGAATATGCCGACGATCCAGAGGCCGAGGCGCAGCGAGGCGCGCTCGATGCGCCGCCGTTTCATCATCCGCACGCCCTGGGCGGCGAGCGGCACGACGGCGGCGATTGCGCCAAAGCCCACAAGTTGCATCAAGAGGTCCGAAACCACGGCGCCGGGATGACCGAGCAGATTGCGGACATGGCCGCCCGTCGCGTGATTGAGCGAGGGGTCGTGTGCGGACCAGCTCACCAGCGCGAGCGTCGTCGCGCCCGACAGCGTGAGCATGAGCGCGCCCGCCGCCTCCGCCGCCCGCCGGGTCGAAAATTCCCGGACCTGTTCGGAAAAATGTCCAAGGCTGTGGCTGCGCATGTCGATTTGAAGCCCAAGTGGCGTGGCGCCAATGCCGCGCCGATGCATCGAGGGTAAAAAACCTCGGTTAAGGCGCGCTTAACCCTCGATGGAAATGGCGTTTCTCTTGTCCGCGACGATCTGGTTGAGCTCCGCGCCGAAAATGAAGATCACCGCGAGCGTATAGAGGAAGACGATGGCGATCATGATCGAGGCCAGGCCGGCGTAGGTCAGGACGTAATTATTGGCGAACTGGGCCAAATAAAAGCCGAAGCCCGCGCCAAAGGCGAGCGAGGCGAAGAGCGTCAGCAGGAAACCCGGGGCGATGGTGAGGAGGCTGCGGCGCCCGACGGCAGCAAACGATGCGCCGCGAGCACGGCCACGCCGCACGATCGAGGAGGTGACGCCATAGCGCACCGGCCCGTAAAGCGGCTCCAGTTCATGCACCAGGCCGGGAGCGTGTCTTTCCGCGATCGCGCGGGCGAGCGGGGCGAGCACCATCAGAAAGGCGATGGCGAGCAGGGAGGCCGCGCCGAGGAACACATAAAGGATCGATTCGATCCGCAACAACCACCACGGACGCGCGTCGCGCTGGTCGTAGGCGCGATTGAGCCCGATGCGCAGCGCTTCGACGCCGCTTGACGAGAAATAGATCGAGAGAACGGCGCCGACGGTCAGGAGCCCTCCGCGCGGCTGGGTCAGAACATTATGAATTTCCTCCGCGATCGGCTTGGCGACGCTCGGCGGCCAGGTGTCGAAGAGAAGGGCGGTCGCGGCGTCCGCCTCCTTCTGCAGACCGAAAAAACTTGCGAGCGCGGTTAGAAAAATCAGGAACGGGAAGAGCGAGGTGAGGATCGACAGCGCGATATGGCTCGCAATCGCCCAGCCGTCGTCGCGGTTGAACTTCAGGTAGGCGTCGTAGATAAACCGAAGAAGTTGCATGTCTGAGCGAGACTAAAGCCGCAACGACGCAGAAGCTAGCGCGCATGTGAGGCTTTGCGCATGGGCTCAGTCGCCGCGCTGAAAATGGTCATAGATCATCCGCGCCGTGGCCTTGTTGATGCCCGGCGCCTTTTCCAGGTCGGACAAGGCGGCGCGGGAGACGGCCTTGGCGGAGCCGAAGGCATGCAACAGGGCGCGCTTGCGCGAGGGGCCGATTCCGGGAATCTCGTCGAGCGGATTGCGGGTGAAATCCTTCTTTCGCCGGGCGCGATGCGTGCCGATCGCGAAGCGATGCGCTTCGTCGCGCAGCCGTTGAACGAAATAGAGGGCCGGATCGTGCGGCGGCAGGCGGAACGGCTCCCGGCCTTCCAGAAAGAAGGTTTCGCGTCCGGCGTTGCGATCCGCCCCCTTGGCGATGGCCGCGAGCGCCACGCCCTCGACGCCGCTCTCGCGCAAGGCGGCGCGCGCGACGTCGAACTGCCCCCTTCCACCGTCGATCAGCACGAGATCGGGCTTGCGCGGGAAAGGCCTCGGGGTCGGCGTCCTCTTCGTTCTCCTTTCCCAGCCGCGCGAAACGGCGCGTCAGGACGTGCCGCATCATGGCGTAGTCGTCGCCGGGCGCGGCGTCGAGATCCTTGATGTTGAAGGTGCGATAGTGGGCCTTCATGAAGCCCGCGGGACCGGCGACGACCATGGCGCCGATCGCCTGAGCGCCGCCGGTATGGGAATTGTCATAGACCTCGACGCGACGCGGCGGCGCCGGCAGGCGGAAGACCTCGCCGAGCGCGGCCAGCAGGCGCTACTGACTCGCATCCTCCGCCAGCTTTCGGCCGAGCGCCTGGCGGGCGTTGTTGAGCGCGTGATCGACGAGTTCACGCTTCTCGCCCCGTTGGGGCGCAATGACATGCACGTTGCGGCGCAGCCTCGCCGACAGGACGTCTTCGAGCAGCGCGCTGTCTTCGATCGCATGGGAAAGAAGCACGCAGGGCGCGGATGGATGCTCGCCATAGAACTGCGCGAGAAAGGCGTCGAGCACCTCCGCCTCCGAGAGGCTCGCGTCGGCGCGCGGGAAATAGGAGCGGTTGCCCCAGTTCTGATAGGCGCGGAAAAAGAAGGCCTCGATGCAGAAGCGTCCGGCATCCTTGGCGACGGCGAAGACGTCCGCTTCTTCGATCGTGCGCGGATTGATCCCCTGCGCGCCCTGGATGGCGGAGAGCGCTGAAATACGATCGCGCAGCCTCGCGGCGCGCTCGAATTCGAGCCGCTCCGCCGCTTCGGTCATTTCCTGCGCCAGCTGTTCGCGCACGCTGCGGCTTTTGCCCGAGAGGAAATCGCGCGCCTCACGGACGAGCTCGCCGTAATCCTCGATCGAGATTTCGCCGGTGCAGGGCGCGGCGCAACGCTTGATCTGAAAGAGCAGGCAGGGGCGCGTGCGATTGTCGTAGAAACTCTGCGTGCATGAGCGCAGGAGAAAGGCGCGTTCAAGGGCGTTCAGGGCGCGATTGACCGCCCAGACGCTGGCGAAGGGACCGAAATAGTCGCCCTTGCGCGCCCGCGCGCCGCGATGCTTTGCGATCTGCGGCGCCGGGTGATCCCGGGCGATCAGAATGTAAGGAAACGACTTGTCGTCGCGCATCAGCACGTTGAAGCGCGGCTTCATCTGCTTGATGAGATTGGCCTCGAGCAGCAGCGCGTCCGTCTCCGTCTCCACGGAGATGAAAACCATCGAGACGGTGGCCGAGATCATCCGCGCAATGCGGTTCACATGGCCGGCGAGGCGCGTGTAGCTGGCGACGCGCTTGCGCACATCCTTGGCCTTGCCGACGTAGAGCACTTCGCCGTTTTCGGCGATCATGCGATAGACGCCGGGACCCTTGGGCGCGTGGCGCCAGTATTTCTTGATGACCGCGACGCCGCGCTTCACGCTCTCCGGCGTTTGCGGCGTCTCATCGGCGCGCGCAGCGACCTCGTCGACATCGGGCGCGGCCTCCTCCATCTCGACGACGTCGTCGTCCTCGGGCGGAAGGTCGCCGTCTTGTCCGCGTGCAGGGGTCATGGGCCCTAGATCTATGCGCCGTTCGCGGCGATGGAAAGACCTGAACGTCGCCGCCCGGCTTCCGCCCTCGGATGGGCGCGCGGCGTGAGCGGCGCCTGAAGCGCGCATCGGGTCGCGGGGCTTGTGCGTCGCGGCGTTTTGGCCGCATAAGAGGCATTCCTTTCGGCGCCTTGGAACCAAGAGACGATGAGCGAGTCCGACCTCATTTTCTATCATTCGCCGCAGACGCGCGCCTCGAGCGTTCTGATCCTGCTCGAAGAGCTGAACGCGGCCTACACGCTGCGGGATGTGAACTTCAAGATCGGCGCGCAGCGCGCGCCCGGGTATCTCGCCGTGAACCCACTCGGCAAGGTTCCGGCGATCGTTCACGATGGCGCGCTGGTCACCGAGCTCGGCGCGATTTTCATTTATCTCGCCGACGCCTTTCCCCAGAAAAATCTCGCGCCGCCGATCGGCGACGCGCTGCGCGGCCCCTATCTGCGCTGGCTCGTCTTCTACGGCTCCGCTTTCGAACCCGCCGTCATGGACCGCTATGCCAAGCAGGAACCGCCCCGCGGCATGAGTCCCTATGGCGATTTCGACTTGGTCATGGCGCTCGTGAACGCGCAGCTTGCGGCCGGCCCTTATCTTCTCGGCGCGCGCTTCAGCGCCGCCGATATTCTCTGGGCGAGCGGGCTGCGCTGGACCACCGGCTTCGGGCTCGTGCCGGCGACCCCTGAGATCTCAGCTTATATCGAGCGCGTCGGCGCGCGCCCGTCGGTCAAGCGCGTCGCCGAAACCGACAAGCAACTCTTGAAGATTCACGAGGCCGCGGCGGCCGCCAAGGGATGACGTGCGCCTTACCAGTCGATCGGCGTCTCGCCGCGAGCGACAAGATAGGCGTTCGCCTGCGAAAAATGCCGCGAGCCGAAAAACCCGTTATGCGCGGAGAGCGGGGAGGGGTGCGCGCATTCGAGCACGAGATGCCTGCGGCGGTCGATGCCCGCGCCCTTGCGCCGGGCGTAGGAGCCCCAGAGCAGGAAGACGATTCCCTCCCTTTCGCGCGCGAGCGCATGCACGGCGGCGTCGGTGAATTGCTCCCAGCCCTTGTTCTGATGCGATCCTGCCTGCGCCGCCCGCACGGTGAGCGTCGCGTTGAGCAACAGTACGCCCTGTCGCGCCCAGCGTGAGAGATCGGGATCGCGCGAGACGGGATGGCCGAGATCGGCGTCGATTTCCTTGAAGATGTTCTGCAACGAAGGCGGTGGCGCAACGCCCGCGCCGACGGCGAAACAAAGCCCGTTCGCCTGGCCCGGCCCGTGATAGGGGTCCTGGCCGAGAATGACCACCTTCACTTTATCGAACGGACACGAGTTGAAGGCGCGAAAAACCTGTGCGGCCGGCGGATAGACAAGGCCGGCCGCGTATTCACCGCGCACGAACTCCCGCAACTGCGCGAAATAGGGTTGCTCGAATTCGCGCGCGAGATGCTTTTTCCAGCTTTCGTCAATGCGGACGGGCTTGGTCATGACGGGTCGTCTCTAGCATGGCCAAAGGCTGCGTCGCCATCGCTCAGTCCTGCAACGGCCCCCAGGCCGGATCGCTGGCGTAGCCGGGCGTCGGAACGAGCGTTTCCGAGCGGCCAAAAACGTCGACCATGTAGATTTTCGGCCCGCCCGCGCCGCCGCTCTCGCGAAAGAACATCAGGAAAAGCCCATTGGGCGCCCATGTCGGGCCTTCATTATGGAAGCCCTCGGTCAAAATGCGCTCGCCTGAGCCGTCGGTCTTCATCACGCCGATGGCGAAATTGCCGCCGTTCTGCTTGGTGAAGGCGATGTAATCGCCCTTGGGACTCCACACCGGCGTCGAGTAGCGACCGCCGCCGAAAGAGATGCGCTTCGCCTCTCCGCCATGTGCGCCCATGATGTAGATCTGCTGTGAGCCGCCGCGATCGCTTTCGAAACAGATGCGCGCGCCGTCGGGCGCATAGGACGGCGCCGTGTCGATGGCGCTGGTGTCGGTCAGCCGCGTTGTCGCGCGCGAGCGCAGATCCATCGTGTAGAGATTGGTCGAGGAGCCCTGCGACAGGGACATGATGATTTTCTGTCCGTCGGGCGAGAATCGCGGCGAAAAGGTCATGCCCGGAAAATTGCCGACGACCTCGCGCTGGCTGTTCTCGACGTTCATCAACAGGACTTTTGGATCGCCGTCGTCGTTGAAGGCCATGTATGTGACGTCGAGCGACGAGGGTGAAAAGCGCGGCGTGACGACGAGCTCGTCGCCGCGCGTGAGATAGCGCAGATTGGCGCCGTCCTGGTCCATCATTGCGAGGCGCTTGCGCCGCTTGTCCTTCGAGCCGGTTTCGTCGACGAAGACGACGCGCGTGTCGAAAAAACCTTTTTCGCCCGTGATGCGGGAGAAGACCGCATCCGACAGCAGATGCGCGACGCGGCGCTGATTGGCGACTTCCGTCACATATTGCTGCCCGGCGACCTGCTCGCCCGTGGTGACGTCGAAAAGGCGGAACTCCGTCTTCAACCGGCCGTCCCCGGCGCGGACCGAGCGGCCGGTGAGCACGAATTGCGCGCTGGCCGCCTTGTAGGCGCCGAGGTCCGGCTGATCCGGCGAGCCGCCTTGCGCGATTCCCGGCTCGATCGGCCGCAAAAACACCGAGCGCTTGAAGTTATTATTGACGACGGACGTGATGGCCCGTGCGGCGTCGTCGCCAACGAAAGGCGCGATGGCAATATTGATCGGCTGAAAGCCGCCGCCTTTGAGGTCGATGACGCGGCCGGCCCGCGCCGGCGCGAAGGGGCCATGGCGGCGCCTGCGATGAAGCCGGCGGCGGCGCGGCGCGTGATCAAGCGATTCATCTGGAGCTTCTCGCAATTAGGGAGATCATCGCGCAACGTCAGTCGCCGTCCCGGAAACGGATCGTGACCTCGCGCAAAGCTTCGTCGTAATAGGGCAGGAATTCCGGCGGAATGCGCATCGGGCTGCAGCGCCGCACAGCCTGCAACGCCAGTTCGCCGCGCGCCTGCTCCACCGGATTGGCGGAGGGGTTGATGAGACGCGGGCGGCCCTCCAGCGCGCCGTCGCGGGAGAGATGAAACTCGACGACCGGCGCGAAGGTCGCGCCGCCGAGGGACAGCGCAGACGCCCAGCACGGATGATAATGGTCGTGGATATAGGCGGCGATGCGCGCCTCCATCGTGGCCGAGAGCTTCGGCGCGGCCCCCTCGGGCGCGCCAAGAGACGCCGTGCGGATTTCCTTGCCCTCGGCCGCGCGCCGTTGCGGAGCCTCCCGGCTCAGCAGGTTGGAAATGCTGGCCGCGTCGAAGGTCGATTTCGGCGCGCTCTCATCGCCGGATTTCGGCTTTCCGCCCTTCGCGTTCTGATCGGCGGGCTCGCCCTCGCCTTTTTCCGTCTTCGTCGGCTTTTCGTCGACCTTCTTGCGCTCGAGCAGCCTGGCGACGTCGTCCGTCTTCAATCGCGACGCCTTGGGCTTCTCGGGCGTGGGCTTTTGTTGCGGCTTCGGATCGGCGGCCTTTTCCGTCTTCGGCTTCACGATCTCGGCGTCCTTGGGCTCCGCGTCGTCCGGCGCGACGGCCTTCGGTTTGGCGGGCGGCGTCGGCGCAGGCTTGATCTCGGCAGGCTTGATGTCCGCCGGCTTCAGCTTTTCGACCGGCCGCGACGGCGGTTCCGGCGTCGGCGGCAAAGCCGCGAGACGTTTGGGCGGCGTCGGTTCGGGCGTATCGGCTTCGCCGGGATCGGGTTGACGCTTGAGGGGAGGCGGCGGGGTTGGGACGTCCTTTCTCGCTTGTGCGAGCGGGGGATGCGGCGTCGTCTCTTTCTGCGGCGCGACCCTGTCGACGCGGGGAGAGGGCTTGAGGTCTTTGGCGGTCTTCTCGCCCGTGGCGAGTTGATTGAGATTGCTGTCGGAGACGATTTCGACGGGAATCATTTCTTCCGCATCGTCGAATTTCTTGCCATCCGAGATCAGGACGAGCGCCGCGAGAAGCAGTCCGGCATGGGCTGCGGAAGATACGACGACGCCAGGTTCGGAGCGCGAAACCCTCACTTTCGCAAACTCACTTCTTCTCCTGCTCCGTCACCAGAGCAACTTTTTTGTAACCAGCGGTAGTGATGAGCGACATTACCTCGGCCACGCGGCCGTAATTCACCGCTTTGGAGCCGCGCACATAAATGCGCTCGTCGAAGCCCTGTTTGGCGGCCTCCTTCAGCTTGTCGAGGAGCTGGCCGACCTCGACCGCCTGATCCATGAGAAAGATCTGGCCTTTCTCGTCAATGGCGATCGAGACGGGTTTCTGGTCGATGTTGAGCGGCCCCGCCTTTGTCTGCGGCAGGTCGACGGCGACGCCGGTGGCCAGAAGCGGCGCGGCCACCATGAAAATGATGAGCAGCACCAGCATGACGTCGATGAAGGGCGTCATGTTGATTTCCGCCATGGCGCCATAGCGCGGCACGCCGCGTCGCCGCCTGCCGCCCTTGCGCCCCGGTGTGGAGATTGACGCGCCCATCGCGGTTGGTCCTTACGCTGCGCGGTCGCGGTTCGAGGCCGCGTGCTGGTCGATCTGACGCGACAAAATGGCCGAGAATTCGTCGGCGAAGCTCTCCATGCGCGCCTGGGCCTTGGCGACGTCGCCCTGCATCTTGTTGTAGGCGATGAGCGCCGGAATGGCGGCGAAGAGGCCGATGGCCGTGGCGAGCAGGGCTTCCGCAATGCCCGGCGCGACGACCGCGAGCGAGGTGTTCTTCGACGCCGCAATGGAGCGGAACGAGGTCATGATGCCCCAGACCGTGCCGAACAATCCGACGAAGGGACCGGCGGAGGCGACCGTCGCCAGAACGAGGAGATTGGATTCGAGCTTTTCAACTTCGCGCGCAATCGAGACGTCGAGAACTTTCTCGATGCGCGCCTGCAGGCCCATGAAGCTCGCATTGGCGCCGTTTTGGAACGAGCGCTTCCACTCCTTCATCGCCGCGATGAAAAGCGTCCCCATGCCCGAAGTCGGCCGCTCCGAAAGCTTGCCGTAGAGATCCTCGAGCGAATTTCCCGACCAGAAGTTTTCCTCGAAACGGTCCATCGCGCGACGCACGCGCGCAAAGAGGAGCGTTTTGTCGATGATGATCGCCCAGCACCAGACGGAGGCCAGCAGCAGGCCCACCATCACGAATTTCACGACGATATGAGCGCCCCAGAACATGCTCCAGATGGTGATGTCTGTGGGGGCGGCGGCGCTCGCGGCGATTTCGGCTGGATTCATGATTTGTCCTTGAAGCGGAATGCGGCGCGCGCTTCGCACAAAAGCGTCGCCTCTTGTGGCTCGCAATTTCGCCCTTTCTGGGGCGCGGGTGCGCCGCACAAGGATACGTATCCGCGAACCATTAACAAGTCGTAAGGGTTAAGAATTCACCTAAGCTCACGGCGCGGTCGCGTCGTCGCTCAGGGCGGGGAACGGCACGCCTGAGCTTCGCCTCACTCGGGCCGAGCCTCGGCCGCGCGCTTGAATAACTCACGAAGCGCCGGAGTGAGGCGCTTCGCGCGCCCGGATTCGACGCAAACGACCTTCACCTGCGCGGTGACGAGGGCGTCGTCGTCGCGCAGGACCCTCTGCGTCATGTCGAGCGAGGCGCCGCCGATCTCGACCACCCGGGTTTCGACTGCGAGGAGATCGTCCATCACGGCGGGCCGCCTGAAATCGAGCGCCATCGCGCGCACCACGAAAAAGATCGGCGCCCCCGCCTCCAGCATCGGGCGCTGATCGAGGCCCAGGGCGCGCAGCAATTCCGTGCGGCCCCGCTCCATGAAGCGAATATAGGACGTGTGATAAACGAGCCCGGAGGCGTCGGTGTCCTCCCAGTAGACGCGAATTGGGAGGCGATGGGCGGGCATGGGCGGTCACTCGCTTCAATTTCGAGAGCGCGCGTTAGGGCGCGGCTAGCCATATGCCCAGATGCGCGGACATGGCAACGGCTCGCTAATCTTACTGATCCTAGGCTCGTTTAAGGGAGGGAAGGCCTCGAATAATCGAGGGCTCCGGGATTGCGAGGCGCGTGATGAAATTCAGATTTACTTTCTCGGGGCTCGCAGGAGCCTTCGTCGATTTCGCAATGACGGGCCTCTTTGTCGCCATGATGTATTTTCTGGCGACAGCCTGATCGTGCGCCGACCTCAGGCTTGCGCTGCGCTCGCGTCGGGAGACGATTTGCGCGGCGCGAGCTTATGTTCCGGCAGGCTGCGCTTCAGACGTCGCCAGGCGAGCACGACGGCGCTTGTCGCCAGAACCAGGCCGAACAGCGCCCATGCGCTGATGAATATTCTGCGCGCAAGCAAATGGCGCTGGAAGGGGCCGAAATCCCAGTGGTGGACGGCCGAATAGAGCCAGCGGTAGGCGCGACGGCTGTTGTCGATTCTCAGAAGCAGGCGTCCGTCCAGCGGGTCGAGATAGAGGGAGGTTTTGCCCGGATCGGCGAAGTCGATCCGCAGAACCGGGAGCGGCCGCTCGCCGCCCCCATGGCCGGAGGTATAATAACTGTCGGATTGGGTCACGATCTCGCTTGCCGCAATGGGAGCCGATGGCGCGAAACGTTGCGCGGCGGCGATCAGCGCGGGCGTATCGAAGCGCTCGCGCCCTCCCTCGATCGCGACGGGCGCGCGGCTGCCGTCCCGGTCATAGGCCAGCAGCACGGTTTCGCCGCCAAGTCGGCCCCAGCGTAATTCGACGACATTGGGGCCCAGCGCCGACTGTGGACGCCACTCCCGCAGGACCGCCGGCAGCTCCTCGCCGCGATAGCGGGCGATCTCGGCGACCGTCGGCGTCGCCGGGGAGAAAATCTGCCCTGGATTGGTCGACAGAAAGCCGCTACCGGCCCAAAGGAGCGCGAAGACGCCGCCGATCAGCCCGGCCCAGAAATGATATTTGAACCATGTCTCGCGATAGGGCTGCGTGCGGCCGAGGGCATAGGTCGGGCGCCCGAAAAAACCCGGCTTCCATTTGATCCAGCCGATGACCACGCCCGTCACCGCGCCGACAAAAGCGAAAAATCCCGCATAAGTCAGCGCGTCGCGTCGGAAATCGGACGCGCCGATCGCGTCCAGCGGCCGGAAGAGGTGCAGCCAGTCGCCGACGTAATTGACCAATCGCGCGCGCCTCGACGACGCTTGCAGGATGTCGCCGGTCTTCGCCGACACGACAAGGATCGTCCCCGACCCGCCGCCCGCCGCAAAGCGGTGGAAAGGCTTCAGCCCCTCGAGGTTTCGAAGGCCGACGGCGCCGTCCACCGTGTCGATGTAAGCGAGGGAGGGGACGTTGCCGTCCACGGCGAACCAGTCACGGGCGAGACGCTGAGCCTCGTCGACGGAAAACTGTTTCGCGCGGCCGTCGATCGCCGAAAGGGCGGCGCGCTGCCCGGCGTCGGTTTCGAGAAGCCAGAAAGGTTCGCCAAGGCGGCGCAGGAGACGGATGTCGGCGAGGCCGGGCGCGCCCTTGCGCGCGGTCTCGGACTTCTGGGCTCCCGGGTCCACCAGCGGACTGCGGGCCAACGCCTCTCCCAGCGACAGCCAATGCGGCTCCGGCTTGAGGCTTTCGGCATGGGAGAGCTGCCACTCGCGCGGGACCGCAAGAGAGCCGCCGAAATTTGCGATGACAAGTCCGGAGAAGAACCAGCCCAGCATCACGACGGCGAGAACGACGCCGATCCAGCGATGGACGAAAAGTAGCTGAGGCATACGCGAATCCCGATGAAGCGTTGACGTTTTCAATACTGCGCCGCTCGGCGGTTCTCGCGCGGGAGAGAAATGTCGCGATTTCTATGGCGCTTTTGCCGTAGGCAGGTGAAAGGCCACGCCTCGACATCCGGTGGAAACCTATAATATTGGTAGGGATACGGTCAAACGAAAAGCGTCGGCCTTCGGCAATCGCATCTCCAATCCGCTATGGCTCTTCCTCGCTGAAGAGCCCGAACTGGCCCTCCGCCCGCGCCGGTTCGGCAAGGCCCAGATGGCGAAAAGCGTTCGCCGTGAGCAGACGACCCCGCGGCGTTCGTTGGAGAAAGCCCTGCTGCAAAAGATAGGGTTCGATGATGTCCTCTATGGCGTCGCGCGGCTCCGAGAGCGCGGCGGCGATGGTGTCGATTCCCACCGGGCCGCCGCCGAAGTTGATGGCAAGCATATCGAGATAGCGCCGATCCATGACGTCCAGTCCGATGGAGTTGACCTCGAGCAGCGAGAGCGAGCTGTCGGCGAGTTCGCGGGTGATCGTCGTTACGCCGTCGACGATCGCGAAATCGCGAACGCGACGCAGCAGGCGACCGGCGATGCGGGGCGTCCCGCGCGAACGCCGCGCGATCTCGCGCGCGCCGGCGTCGTTCAGGCCGACGCCCAGAACGCGTGCGCCGCGTTTGACGATCAGCTCCAATTCCTCGGTTGTATAAAAATTCAGCCGCAGGGGGATTCCGAAGCGATCGCGCAGCGGCGTCGTCAGCAGACCGGCGCGGGTCGTGGCGCCGACGAGCGTGAATTTGGCGAGATCGATTTTCACCGAGCGCGCCGCGGGGCCCTCGCCGATGATGAGGTCGAGCTGGAAATCCTCCATGGCGGGATAGAGGATTTCCTCGACCGCCGGATTGAGCCGGTGGATTTCGTCGATGAACAGGACGTCGCGCGGCTCGAGATTGGTGAGTTGCGCGGCAAGATCGCCGCCCTTTGCGATCACCGGACCGGAGGTCGAACGAAAATTGACGCCAAGCTCGCGCGCGACGATCTGCGCGAGCGTGGTTTTTCCCAATCCCGGCGGCCCGACAAGCAACACATGGTCGAGCGCGTCGTTGCGCGTTTTCGCCGCCTCGATGAAAACCTTGAGATTGGCGCGCGCCGCCTCCTGTCCCGTGAATTCGGCGAGCGCCAAGGGGCGCAGACTCGTGTCTGCGTCGTCGTCGCGCTGTTGCGGGCTCACGAGTCGCCGGGGAGAGGTGTCCAAATCGGGCTCCAATGCGCCGCCCGATGAATCGCGCGACCTGGAAGCGATTATAGTCCCCGTCGCGCCTTTAAGAAATCAGCGCCGCCGCCCGAGCCACCGATTGACCCTGGCGCAATAGGCGGCGAAGGCGTCTGGATGCTTGGCCCGAAGCGCCGCCTCCTCATGGGGGACGACCAGCCTGTCGATGGCCCAATAATGGGCGTACAGCAGAGCGGACGCGGCCGCAAAGGAAAGCCCCGAGGGATAGTCTGCCAGAGCGAGGCCGAAGAGGCCGAGCGACCAGGCGAGGCTTTGGAGAAGCGTGACCACATAAACGGGATTTTGCGAATAGGCGTAAAATCCTTCCGTCACGAGCGTCTCGGAGCCGACGAATTCGCGGGCGTCGCCACCGCGCCTTTCGAGGTCGACAACGAGCAAAATCTTCAGCACGAACAAAATCGCATAGGCGAGCCCCGCGAGAAACAATGCGCTCGTGCCCCGCTGTCGTCGGCCGGGCATGGCTGAGCAGCCACAGCGTTACCGCCAGATAGGCGACGGAGGCGGCGAAATCGACGAGGAAAATGCGGGAAAACTGCAAGTCCTCGCGCAAACGCCGCGCGACGAATCCAAGGAATGACGCTTTACGTTCATTTGATGACAGGGTCACTGTGCTTCGTCCTCGCGCATCCTGCACCGTCGCGGTCAATCGTCGACGCCAAGCTTCGGTGAGACGGTCAAGATGTGCGGAAGGTGTTGCCGAAATCTTACCGGATTCGATATCGTAATTTACATGACGAGTTCCTTGAGGCCCTGACGGATCAGCGCTCCCGTTTCGGCATCGTCGCCGAGCTTCTTCGCGCTCGCGGCGACGGCGGCCGCCGCCTGGGGGCGCCCATAGCCGAGATTGACCAGCGCCGAAATGGCGTCGCGAACGGCGGATGGGGCGTCGATCTGCGCGTCTTCCCCCGAGAGATTCACGACGCGTGGATCGACCGACCCGAAAGCGGGGGCCTTGTCCTTCAGTTCCACGACAATGCGGGCGGCGAGTTTCGGCCCCACGCCCGAGGCGCGGGCGATCATCGCCTTGTCCTGCGTCGCGATGGCCGACCCCAGTTCGCCGACGGAGAGGATCGAGAGAATGCCCAGCGCCACTTTCGCGCCGACGCCCTGAACGGTCTGCAACAGTCGGAACCAGTCGCGCTCGGCCTCGCCCTCGAAGCCGAAGAGGCGGATCGAAGTCTTCGCGCACCTGGGTCTCGATCGAGAGCGCCGCCGCTTCGCCGGGACGCGGCAATTTTTGCAAGGTCCGGCCCGAACAATGCACGACATAGCCGACGCCATTGACGTCGAGGATCACGAAGTCCTCGCCGTAGCTGTCGATGCGGCCTTTCAGCTTGCCGATCACCGCCGGCCCTCCATTCGCGGCCGTGCGCTCGCGCGTCGGCGCGGCCGCGGCGCATCCACGGCATCGTGCAAGGCGCGGGTTTGAGCGCGATGCGCCCGGTGCTGCGCGTGGCAGATGGCGACGGCGAGGGCGTCGGCGGCGTCAGCGCTTTCGGCCTGGCTCGCGGGCAAAAGCACGCGCACCATCATCTGGATTTGCGCCTTTTCCGCATGTCCCGCGCCGACGACCGTCTTCTTGACGAGATTGGCCGCATATTCGGCGACGTCGAGGCCGGCCAGCGCCGGGGCCATCAGGGCGACGCCGCGCGCCTGTCCGAGCTTGAGCGTCGATTGCGGGTCGCGGTTGACGAAGGTTTCCTCCACCGCCGCCTCCAGGGGGCGATAGTCGGCGATGACCTGCGTCAATCCCTCGTGCAACTGCCGCAGCCGGTTGCCCATATCGAGCGCGCCGTCGGAGCGCACGCGTCCGCAGGCGACGAAGGAGAGGCGCGAGCCCTCGCAGTCGATAACCCCCCAGCCGGTGTTTCTCAGGCCGGGGTCGATGCCGAGAATGCGAATCGAAAGGTGCGGACATGCCGCAGCATAGGAGCAAGCGGGCCCGCGAGGGTAGGGCGCCTCGCGGGGCGGCCGAGCCCCCGGACGCGGAACGCAAGCCGCTTATCCCCGCGTCGCCTCCGCCTTGTCCACCGCGTCCACCACCGCGTCGAAGGCGAGAAGGGTCGAGCCGTGGCGGGCCTTGTAATCGCGCACCGGCTCGAGAACGGCGAGATCGGCCCATCTGCCGTCGGGCGGGGGACCATTTTCTTTCAGCATCCTGCGCAAGGCTTCCCGGACCGCGCGCAATTCCTGCGGCGTCGAACCGATTACGTTGCGGGCCATGATCGAGGCTGAGGCCTGGCCTAAGGCGCAGGCCTTCAACTCATGCGCGTAGTCGGCGACTTTTCCCTCGCGCAGGGTAAGATCGACGACGATCGTCGAGCCGCAAAGCTTGGAATAGGCCTTCGCCGTCGCGCCCGGCTGCGTCAGCCGGCCGAGGCGGGGGATGTTTCCCGCCAGTTCCAGGATCTTCGCGTTATAGACCTTGTCGAGCATCGTGAGCGTGGACTCGGGCGCGGGGCTTACCTTCGCTTTCGCTGCACTCTATATAGCCATTGGAGGGCGGATGTGAAAGCATGCGCCCCGGCGTAACGCCGAGGCGCCGCAATTCTTGCAAGGCTCGGGCGAAGTCTCGAATTCGGACGTTTTCTCAATCCGAGGGCGACGATTTGAGGTCATGTCCCTTGCGTTTTGCGCGCAGGGGGGTTCGTCGCCGCTTTTGCGACGCTAGCGTTTAAAGGAGGCGCCACATGGACGACGTGGTTAAGACCTTGCCTGATCGCCCCAGTCTCGAAGAAGACCGCGCCGACGCCGTGGACGAATTGACCTCCAACGCCGCGATCACTGAGGAGACGCGGCCGGGCGGCGCGCGCCCGAGCCGGGAGGAAGCCGAGGCGGCCGTGCGCACATTGCTGCGTTGGGCCGGCGACAATCCGGACCGCGAAGGCTTGCGGGAGACGCCGCGCCGCGTGGTCAGGGCCTATGAGGAATTCTTCAAGGGCTATGACGAATCTCCGACGTGGCGCTCGCCCGCGTCTTCGAGGAGGTCGAGGGCTATGACGACCTCGTGCTCGTTCGCGACATCCCCTTTACGTCGCATTGCGAGCACCATGTCGTGCCCTTCGTCGGAAAGGCGCATATCGCCTATTATCCGACGGGCGGCGTCGTGGGCCTCTCCAAGCTCGCGCGTCTCGTCGACGTCTTCGCTCGCCGCCTGCAGACGCAGGAGGCCATGACTGCCCAGATCGCCGCGCAAATCGAGAAGCATCTGCGTCCCCGCGGCGTCGCCGTGCTGATCGAGGCAGAGCACATGTGCATGTCGATGCGCGGCGTGCTCAAGCAAGGCTCCTCGACCGTCACCGTGCAGTTTTCGGGCGTCTTCCGGGACGATCCGGCGCAGCAGGCGCATTTCTACACCCTGTTGCGCGGCGCCCGCTGATGTCGTCGCATGACGCGGCGCTGGAAGAAGGCAGCGACTTCTCTCCGCGCTTCGACGCCAACGGGCTCATCGTCTGCGTGACCGTGGAAGCCGCGACGCGCGAGATTTTGATGGTGGCCTACATGAACCGGCTCGCGCTCGACAAGACGATCGAGACGGGGGTCGCGCATTACTGGTCGCGCTCGCGCAATGCGCTCTGGCGAAAGGGCGACACGTCAGGCCAGACACAGCGGGTCATTTCGCTTTCCGTCGATTGCGATCAGGACGCGCTGATGCTCGCGGTCGAGCCCGGCGGCGACGGCAAGGCCTGCCATACCGGTCGAAAGTCCTGCTTCTATCGCAAGCTCTCGACCGACGGAGCCCGCAGGCTCGTTTTCGAGGGCGAGACCGACGCGGCCGGCGCTCTCCCCGAAGGGTAACCTCTCGTCTCGAAGGTTAACCTTCTGGCCATTTTCCGGGCGCAGCCTCGTTCCCATATAAAACGAGAAGTTCGGGCGCAGGAGAAGTTCGAGCAGGGAGACGACCGAGCAGGAAGAATGCGATGTTATCGCTGCTACGACGAAATGAGAATCCCATCACCAGCGAGGCGCGGGACGCGATGAGCGCAGCGGAGGTCAAGGGTGGCGCGGCGCCGCCAGCCGTCCTCGACGACGGTGAGAAGCCCCGTGCGGCGCGCGCGAGCGGCCAGCCGCTGATCGGCCTTGCGCTGGGGGCGGGCGCGGCGCGCGGCTGGTCTCATATCGGCGTGCTTCGCGAATTGGCCGAGCAGGGCATCTACCCCGACGTCATCGCCGGCACGTCGATCGGCGCCGTGGTCGGCGGATGCTACGCGGCTGGCAAACTCGATCAAATCGAGGCCTTCGCGCGTTCGCTGACGCGTCGGCGCGTCTTCACGCTCATGGATTTGTCATTTTCGGGCGCGAGCTTGATCACGGGCGAGCGCCTCAAGGCCGCGCTCGAGCAGGAACTCGACGGCATCTCGATCGACGCGCTCCCGCTCCCTTTCGCGGCGGTCGCGACGCAGGTCGGCACGGGCCATGAAGTGTGGCTCCAACGCGGCGCGCTCGCGCTCGCGATCCGCGCGTCCTACGCTTTGCCGGGCATTTTCGAGCCGGTGCGCATTGGCGACCGCTGGCTGTTCGACGGCGCGCTGGTCAATCCGGTCCCGGTCACGGTGTGTCGGGCGCTAGGGGCCGAATTCGTCATCGCCGTCAACGTCACGGCCGATACGATGTATCGCGCGCGCGTCATTCGCGACGATCCCGTCGCCGCGAAGGCGGCGGCCGAGGCGGGACCTTTCGGCGACAAGCCGGACGTCTCCTTCGTCGATCGGTTTCTGCCACGCTATTTCGATCGACACCAAAGCGACGCGCCCAATGTCGCCACGGCGATGATCGACGCCTTCAACATCATTCAAGATCGCATTCTGCGCTCGCGCCTCGCGGGCGATCCGCCCGACGCGACGATCACGGCGCGGATGGAAGACATCGGAATGTTCGATTTTCACAAGGCGGATCAGCTCATCAATGTCGGGCGCTCCGCGGCAAAGCGGGCGCTGCCCAACATTTTCGCCCATATTCCGATTTCCGGCGCGACGGTCTGAACGTCAAGCCTGCGCGATATATTCGCGCATGGAGCGATGCTCCTCTTCGATGACGCGTATGCGGTATTTGACCACGTCGCCGATGGAGACAAGTCCGGCCAGTCGACCGTCGCGCAACACCGGCAGATGGCGCCTGCGCTCCAAAGTCATCGTCTGCATGGTCGAGTCGACCGTGTCATTCTCAAAGGCGGTGACGGGATTGCACTTCATGTGCTCGGCGACCGGCTCGCTCAGAGCGTTCGCGCCGAAGGTCGCGATGGCGGCCACAAGATCGCGCTCGGAAATCAGGCCGGTGACGACGCCGGACCCATCAACGATCACAAGCGCGCCAATGCCATGACGCATCAACTCGCGCGCGACTTCCTGAAGCGTGATGCTTGGGGGCGCGGTGACGACATGGCGTCCCTTTTCCGAGAGTATCGTTGCAACAGTCATGGGTTCCTCCTTCGACGCAGCCCTTACCCCACGCGTGAAGACGCGCGTGCGGCGGCGGCTGATCTGCGGAGGCGCTAGTTGCGCCGCCAAAACTGGTCGAAGGCGCCGAAAGTTAGAAGCCCGAATAAAAATCCTCCGATATGCGCTTCCCACGCGATCCCTTCCGAGGCTCCCGCCGCCTCGGGAAAGATACCGGTGAGAAGGTTCACGGCGAACCAGACGACAAGAAAAAACATTGCCTGCCTGTTTGCGCCGAGTTGCGAGAGGGACGTGCTCTCGCCCATGTCGGTTGCGCCAGTCTGTCCCAGCCGCGCGCCGGGGGTGAATGCAAAACGCACGATCCCCGCCATGGTTCCGGAAATCGCCGCGGAGGCGCCGACGACAGGCGCGGCGTCGAGCGCATGAAAAGCAAAATGCGTCAGAGCGCCCGCGACGGCGCAGCCGGCGAGAAAGAAAAGAAATCGGCTGTCGCCCAGCCGACGCGCGACGGGCGCGCCGAAAGCCGCGAAGGTCAGGCCGTTGATGGCGAGGTGAGTCCAGGAGCCATGCAGCAGGGCGTAGGTCAGCGGCGTGATGAACAACGTCGCGTTTCCGCTCAGGGCGAGCGCGAGCTGCGCCTCGGCTCCATCCCCGGCGGCGTCAAGCGCAGCGATCACGCTTTGCGGGGCCAAGGCGAAGCTCAGCCGCAAGGGAATGAACGCGAAGGCGCTGAACAGTTCGAAGACCAGATCTTTGGGACCGTAGGACACGACGGCCTGGATCGCGGTCATGGCCACGAGCAGCGTCGTCACCACGGTTGGCAGATTGAGAATTCTCTCCCGGTCGCCGCGCACTCGATCCCCTTCGGCGTCCGTCGACGCAACGTTTAACTCATGATCCCGAAGCGGGACAGGACGACGCTTTGCTGAGCGCGGATTCCGGTGCGCCTGATGCGTGCGGCGCGCGGTCGTCGGGGAGAATTATGTAGCTGAGCGGGAACGCTGGAGCAAACGTTCCCGCTCATGCTCATCCCGTCGTTTGGACGATTACCGCTCGGGAAAGGCAACTAATTTTCTTTTTTCTGGAGCGCCGCCCTGCGCCCGGTTTGGAGCATTCCGGGGCGTCTTAAGCGCACTCTGAAGGTGCCACACGATCATGCCACCAGCAAGCTAACGGTTGAAAAACGGTTAATTCGATTAACCGCTGGCACGCCCGCTGCTGTTACCACCCTGAAAAGCGCGACGAGAGCGCTGTGCGTTCCATTACGTGGCAACGGGCGAGGCGGAATGAGACAGCCGGTGAGTAAAGAGCTGATCGCTTATTGGACACAGATCAGGGGCGCGCGTGCGGCCCCGGATCGATCGGATATCGATCCAGTCGCGATCCGACACCTCCTGGCCGATACGTTCATCATCGAGGTCGATCAACATTGCGCCTTCCCACTGCGCTTGTGCGGCACGCGACTGAGCGCGCTCTGGCTGCGCGAGCAGAAAGGCGAGCCCTTCATCGACTTGTGGCGGGAAGAGGACAAGCTCGGCGTCGCCGCCGCCATGTTGACGGTGATCGACGGCGTCATGCCGGTCGTCGCGGGCGTCAAAGCGCAGACGCCGCGAGGCGCGGCGCTTGAGCTTGAGCTTCTGCTTTTGCCGTTGCGCCACTTCGGCAAGACGCATTCGCGCATTCTCGGCTCGCTGGCGCCGGTCCATCAGCCGGACTGGCTCGGCCGCGACGCCGTAGGGCCGCTCGAATTAATTTCGATGCGCGTCGTCGAGCCGTCCCTTGCGCGCGAAACCGAGATCGACCCCGTCCCCGCGCCGTTCCAAGCCTCCGGCAAGGAGCGGCCATGGCTGCGGCTTGTTGTTTCCAATTGCGATAAGGCTTGAGTTGGCAACCAATTTTCTTCGCCCGTAAGCAATCCTTAATTGCCGATGGGTAGGGTCTTGCGAACCGTCTCCCAGACATGCGTAGACATGGCCGCACCGCAACCCCAGCTAAACTACCTCTTTGACGCGCGCGAAAACAGGCGTTTTCAACGCGTGCCAGTGACGCTGTTCGGGCGCTACATGCTTAAGTCGCGGCGCGAATACCCCTGCCAGACTGTGGAGATGTCGCCCGGCGACATGACCGTCTTCGCGCCGGTGAAGGCGCAGATTGGCGAAAAGGTCGTCGTCTATCTGGACGAGATCGGCCGCTTCGCCGGCGTCGCGATGCGACAAACGGACACCGGCTTCGCCTTGTCGATGAACCTCCCGCCGATGAAGCGGGACAAGCTCGCCGATCAGCTCACCTGGTTTGCAAATCGGCACGCGTTCAATCTACCCGAGGACCGTCGTCACGAGCGCGTCGTCCCCCTCATGCAGCGCACTTTGGTGCGTCTGCCCGACGGACAGGAAATCATCGCCAAGATCAAGGACGTCTCATTGTCCGGCGTCGGCGTGGAGACCGACGCGCGTCCGCATCTTGGCGCCCGCGTCATCATCGGCACCACGCGCGCCGTGGTCGTGCGCCACTTCGAGGGCGGCATCGGCGCGGAATTCGAGAAGCCCTTCAATCCCGGCGACATCGACGAGTCGACCCGGCTTTGACGCGCGTCCGACTGCGGCATTTTGTTTGGCGGGCGCCGCGCCGATGGCGAACGGCTCCGCGGCGCTATTGGCAGATGTCCCAAAAACCCTCGGTCCCGCTGTCGTCCGTGTAGAACCAGCAAAGGCCGGCGGCCGGCGACGCGAGCGTCGCATAGCCGACCGCTGCTTCCGCCGACATCACGCCGATTGCCGCGCCGGCCGCGATTGCGCCGCCCGGCGGCCAGGCGTAAGGACGCCGCCAGCCGCCGTACGAACGCGCCCGGTAACCATTGTCGGGCGACATGCGAAAGCCGCCCCCGCGCGCCTTCGACACGTCCTCGTTCGCGACTGGCGCCAGCCTCGCTCGCGGAAGCGCTTGCGCCGTCCCGGGCCCCATCACGAACGCCACAACCGAGGCCAGAATATACGCGCGCGCAAGTTTCATCACGTCTCTCTCCCCGCTTCTGGAGATCAAAGACTGCGCGAAGAAAAATGGCAAAGAGAGCCTTCAGATAATGTCGCCAGTCCGTCAGCGGATTAACAACAATTCAACAATTCGCGTGACGGGCCGTCGCAATCTTTCGCGCTGAGCGAAGGGGTTCAGATTTTCGCCGTGTTCGAGCGCTGTCCGCGCTCACCAGGATGAACCCCGCTTTGAAAATTCGGCGCTGTATGGAGAGTAATTCATCGGCGCGGCATCGGCGCGCGCGTTGCGTTCCGGCGCGTCGAGGAAACGCCCGGCCTGCGGCGTGCCAATGCCGAGACCCAGCATGAAGGCGCTGACGATCATCGCGAGAAAAAGAGGACGGAGAGGCGAAGCTGCCGCCGCGCCAATTCCCTCGAGAATTTCGTTTCAAGATCGCTGGGCGTCTCGTCTGTCCACATCATTTGCCTCGAATTCGGCACACTTAAATTTTATCAGTTTTGATAGGCATTTGTCGCGCCAGCCCGGACGGCCGGCGTTTTCGGGCAATGCATGTGTTGGCGCGGCCGGGTTGGAGTCGTTGAGCCGCCGGCGGCTTTGGCGGGAGATCATCCGAGCATGAATTCGCGGCGCGCTTTTGCGATAAACGCGGCGATCTTGCGGCCAGGCGCTTACGCGCTACTTCGACCAAATGACGAGGCGAGAAGCGATGCTTCCCGCGCTCGGCATCTTTCGAGGAGGGGAGGATGGGCGATCACGCGTCGGGCGTGCTGGCGCTCGGTCTTATCGGCGCGGCGATCGGCGCCGCCACGGGCGTGCTGATCGGCGGCTTTGACAGGGCGTTTGCGGGCGCCCTCATAGGCGCGAGCGTCGGCGCCATTATCGGGAGGTCGCTCGAAACGCAAGGTTAGCGCCAGGCGCCTGGAAAAGAGGGACGCGATCTCGCAAACGCCACGCGAAGCGACTGTTGGCGGCGCGTTCGACGGTCGGGTACAACGCTGCGCACGAATGGCCGGTCGCATCAGCTCACGGACGTCACCGGCGCCAACTCCTGCCGCCGCAGCATTGGGCGAACACACAGGGCGCGCCCATATGGGGAGCGCGCCGACGGTGGATGTTAGGGTGGGGCGTTTTTGATCCGCGGAATGGCGTTATTTCTGTGAATGGGCGTGGGCTGTGGTTGATTTGCCGTGCCCTTCTTCACTGTGTTGCTTTGCCATTTCAGCGTGCTTTTTCGCTTCTTCGTGCTGACCCTGCTCGTGATGGTGGGCGGCCATGTGATGATGTTGTGCCGCGGCATGATGATGCGACGCCGCCTCATGATGGTGTGAAGATGACGGATGTTTATGCTGGATCGCCATCGTCGTAGTCTCCTCTTAAGTAGCGTATTCAGGCCACTCCAGGTCGCCATCCTGTATTAGTCGCCATCTTGTTAAGTCGCCGGCCTGTTTCTCACTCGAAATGGATCGGCGCCCGGCGGAAGCAAGCTCAACCATGAACAACGATGGTGACGCAGTGAGACGGCCAGTTAACCGGACTCGAGCGTGACGAACTGCAGAGCCCCGGACTTCGCCAAGCTGCGCGCCATCGGCATGCGCAGGTGGCTGTCGGCGTGCGCGTGCGGCTGGCGGGCGTGGAAGTCTCGGCGCTGCCCAATGGAGTTGAGGTGCCCTCGCTCAAGCTCCGCCTGTGCTGCTCCCCGTGCAGCGCCGGTCCACATCATTGGAGGCCTCGAAAGGGAGTTCTCGTGGCTCTATTTTTCTTGAATACTTTGCAAGTAATTTACGAGCGCGTCTTGCCGCGTTTTCCAGCCCGCGTCTCCTCCTCGCATATACTTGTATCCCCACACTGGCATATCTCGAGGGCCGTGCGCTTCGACGTCCTGTTTCCCGTCCATTGTTTGGACGAGGGAATCCTTGGGGAATATGCTGCCGTTCTTTTTAGCCAGCTGCGTTAGAGTTTGTCCGAAGACTTCATGATTGATTACAGAGCCTTCTGAGCATGAGGCGGATGGAGGCGAGGCGCAAGAAAGCGAGCGCCTTCCGATTGAGGTTCTCCCAATCCTTGGCCAATCTTCGACACCGACCGAGCCAAGAAAAAGTTCGTTCGACGACCCACCGCCTCGGCAAGACCTCGAAGCCTTTGGCTGTATCGGAACGCTTGACGATTTCTGTCACGAGGCAGGGCAAGGCTTTCTTCTGCGCCTCGCGAAATTGCGGTCCCTGATAGCCGCCATCGGCGAACAGCTTTTGCAGAAACGGGAAATTTCCCGAACAACGTGCGCAAAACGAGAATGCCGCCGTCGCGATCCTGAATGTCGGCGGGATGAACGATCGCATGAAGCAGCAGGCCTATCGTGTCGACGAGAATATGCCGCTTCTTGCCTTTGATCTTCTTGCCCGCATCATAGCCGTGCGGATCGATGCAGCGCCCCCTTTTTCCGGCGCTTTTCACGCTCTGGCTGTCGATGACGGCGGCAGTCGGACTGGCCTCGCGCCCTGCGGCCTCGCGACACTTCACGTAAAGCGCGTGGTGGATGCGATCTAACGTGCCGTCATATGTCCAAAGATCGAAATAGCCGTAAACCGTGCTCTTGGGCGGCAAATCCTTGGGGATCGCGCGCCACTGACAGCCCGTCGATAGGACATACATCAGGCCGTTCACGACCTGGCGCATGTCCACCTTGCGCTTGCCGCCGCCGCGCCTTGCCGGCGGGATCAAGGGGCCGACCAATCGCCCACTCCGCGTCCGTCACATCGCTGGGATAACGCAATCTGCTACGGTCGTAACGAGCACGATTTTCGTTCGTCCACATCGGCGACCCCTTCGAGAATCAGGCCGCCCCATTGAATCATAAACGACTCATTCGACTCAACTTCTCCTCGGACAGACACTTAGATCGGGCGGCGTCGTTTTAAGTTGCGACGCGACAGGCCCGTGGCCTTTTGCGTCGCTTCCATGGCAGGAGCCGCATTTGGACCGATATTCGATTTGGCCTTTGTCCCAATCTTTCGTCCATCCCTGCGTGCTGAAGCCAAAGATCGTCACCGAAGCTATGAAAATAAGTTTTATAGGTGCTTTAAGCATTCTCGTGTCCTCCCTGCACAATATACAATTCAAAATTGCATCCGCAAAAGATATCCAACTCTAAGTTTTTAGCAATAACACACGGCCGCGCGACCGTCTCGACGCTACCCGACTAGATTTAGAATCCGGCGCTGCAAGCGCCGCCTGCACTGCTCGGCATGCGGATCTAGGACCGCGGCGTCCGGCGGGATTGGTCGCAGTATCGGGCGGTGGGCATGGGGCGGAAGGGCCGATCTCGCCCTCGACCGCCGAAAGGTAAACTGCCGAGCCGCTCGTCGAATTAGGGAGTGTTTTTCAACTCCACCTTCCAGTGCTCACCAAGTTCCTCAAGGCGTTTGTTCAGCCATTCCACGGGCGGCAACTCCGTTCCCGCGGCTAGACCGGGGGATATTTCATCGTGGCTCGTAATGTATTCCTGCCGAGCCCTTGCAGCATCGCGGCTCGCCGAATGGACTTCGCGATTCCGGTTTCTCGTCGACAATTTGAGCCCAAATAAACGCGAGAAGCCATATGACGACAGTAACCCCGACCGCGGCTCCATAGATCGCCGATCTTTTTGGTCGACATGAGTAGCCCAAACAGTGGGGAAATTAAAAGAAAGACGCCGCTTACCAGAGCATTGGCGACATACCCTTGTGATTGGAGGCGCTCGATTATCGCCTGAAACATGGACTTATGCGGTCATGGACCGTCCCGCGATAATCCTGCCGTCGGCATGGGCCGCCCGCGGGGTTCTCGCCCCCTCGACGCCTTCCGGCCCTGCTTCAAATTGTCCCTCTCCCGGGCTTCGCGGGCGATCGAGATTTTCCTCAATCGTTACCCCCACGGTTACCCCTGAGAGATTTGTCGGCGAGAGCAATTCCGCAAGTCTTTGATTTTAATGGTCGGAGTGGCGGGATTCGAACCCACGACCCCTTGTCCCCCAGACAAGTGCGCTAACCGGGCTGCGCTACACTCCGACTGGCCGCCCTTATAGAGAGGCCGCGGGCGCGCTGGCAACGGCCTAGCGACGGGTCAGGTTCGAGCGAGGCGCCTTGCATTCCTCGATTTCGGCAAGGACCTCGCGCAGCCGCAGCAGCGCTGGTCGGAATTCGTCGAGGTCCGCCGCGCGACACCACGGGCGCGTGGAATGTCGCCGCAGCCCGGCCTGCGGGGGCTCGCTGTCATCGGCGCAGCTGACCATGGGCGCGGGCGGGCAGGCGGCGCGTCGGGCTCGAGCGGCTCGATGGCGCCGGCTGCAAGACGCGCGGCTCGGGTTCGGGCAGGTCAGGTCGCGGCTGACGCTCGAGGCTGAAGCCGGCGGCTCGCGGCCGCAGCGGATCGGGCGCGCTGTGGCGGCGGCGGCTCGGCGCCTGCGCCGGACGCCCCTCTGGACGGCGGCCGGCCTCGGCCATGACCGTTTCGACGCCCTGCTCCTTGAGGATGCGCTGCACCCCCTTTATCGTATAGCCCTCGCGATAGAGCAGGTGGCGGATCGCCTCGACGAGCTCGATGTCGCGGGCACGGTAAAAGCGGCGGCCGCCGGCGCGCTTGACCGGGTCGATCTCCTTGAAGCGCGTCTCCCAGAAGCGCAGCACATGCTGCGGCAGGTCGAGATGCTCCGCCACCTCGCCGATCGTGCGCAGCGTGGCGATCTCTTCCCTGGCTAAAGCGCCTCTGCCGGTCACCCTGGCTCCTCGACTCAACCGCTCGCCCATCTTACATCGCGGCCGGTCCGCCCGAACTCCGAACGCCGCCGGCCCTCCGCGTGTGGACAAGCGTCGCCGCTTCCCTTAAGTGCCCCGGTCGAAGCACCTCGCAGGCGGAGCCCATGGAAGATTGGCTTCTTTTCCCTCATCCCGTGGCCGAGGTGCAGGCATCATGCGACGGAGGAGAACGCCGTCGCGGTGCGCAACTGGCTCTTGGTGGTCGCGGCGCTGGTGTTTCTGATGGTGATCGTGGGCGGCGCGACCCGGCTGACGGAATTCGGGCCTCTCGATCGTCGAATGGAAGCCGGTCACGGGCGTCCTGCCGCCGCTCTCGCAGCAGGAGTGGGCGGCAGGCCTTCGAGGACTACAAGAAGATACCCCAATATCACGAGCTGTTTCCGGACATGGACCTGGCAGGGTTTCAGTTCATCTACGCCTGGGAATGGGCGCATCGGCTGCTCGGCCGACTGATCGGCGTCGTCTTCGCCCTCCCGCTCGTCTGGTTCTGGGCGACGAAGCGGCTGCCGGCGGCTCGTCAAGCCGAAGCTGATCGGCATTCTCGCGCTTGGCGCGCTACAGGGCGGCGTCGGCTGGTGGATGGTTTCCTCGGGCCTCGTGCATCGCACCGAGGTCGCGCAGGAGCGCCTCGCCATTCATCTCCTCTCGCGCGCTGATCTTCTGCGCCTGCCTCTGGGTCGCGGGCGGGCTTGGGCCGCACGCAAGCCATCGAGCGCGCATGACGGCGCCGCGCGGCTGCGCGCGACGGGGCTTCTCATCCTCGCGCTCGTCCTCGTGCAGCTTTTCATGGGTGGAATCGTCGCCGGGCTGCGCGCGGGTCTCGTGGAGAACACCTGGCCGCTCATCGCCGGCGCCTTCATTCCGCCGGCGCAGACGCTCTGGCCCAAGGATCCCTGGTGGATCAATCTGGTCGACACGCCGCTCACGGCGCAGTTCTTCCACCGCATGATCGCCTATGTGATCTTTGTCCTCGCGGGCCTGCATCTCATCGACGCGTCGATGAATGCGAGCGGCAAGGCGCGTAGCGGCGCCGTCGTTCTCTTCGCGCATGTCGTCGCACAAATCGCGCTCGGCGTCGCAACGCTGCTCCTCGTCGAGCCGCCCTATGCGGGAGAGCCGCATCTTCTACTCGCGCTCGCCCATCAGGCGGTCGGCATGGCCGTGCTCGCCGTCGCGACATTGCAGGCGCGCCGTCTTGTCGTCGATCTCGAAATTTAGGAACCGGACGGTCTGCGCCTGTGAAAAACCTTCCTTTTCTTGACCTTCCCGGGCCGGAGTTCCTGAACGTCTTCGGTCTTTTCGCCATTATCGTCCTGGCCGTGGCCGGGCTCGTCATCCGCGTTGCGGACCGCACCGACCGTCGCCCGCCGCCGCCCGTGCCGAAAAGGCCGGCGGCGGTGGAGGTCGCCTTCCTTCGGGGCGGCGTTAATCAGGTCATCCGGACGCTTGTCTATGATCTCGTACAGCGCGGCTATGCGGACATCGCCAAAGGCGACCGGATTATTCCCACGGACAAGACGGTCGAGCCCGGCGCGCTCGACGCGCTCGAATCGCGTGTGCTCGAAACCATTCAGGCAAAGCCGAAGGCGCATGAGCTGTTCGAGAACAAGGCCCAGCGCCGTCGCCTGCTCGAATTGCTGGAGCCCGTGCGCGCGAGACTCGCCGCCGAGGATCTGGTGAAGCCGCAATCCGTGAAAGTCTGGCGAAGCTGGGCGCAGATCGTCGGAACGCTGCTTCTGCTCGGCTTTGCCGGCGCGAAAATCACTGTGGCGCTCAGCACCGGGCACAAGAACGTCGCTTATCTCGTTTTCCTGTGCTTTGCCTCGATCCTCGCGCTCTTCGCGCTCGCCTATGTGCTCACGCGCAGCCATGCGAGCCGCCGCGGGCGGGCCTATCTTGACTCAATGGAGCTCGCCTATCGTTCGCGGCTCGAGAATGCGCTGCAGGATTTGCGTAACCCCGGCGTGAACGCATTCGACGGCGCGTCGCTTTTTCTGATCGGGCTCTATGGCTTCACAGCGCTCAAGGGCACGCGGCTCGACATTTTTCCCGAGAGTTTCAAGCGCGCCGCGGGCGAGAGCGGCGGCAATTGCGGGTCGAGCTGCGGCGGCTCCTGCGGCGGCGGCGATGGCGGCTGTGGCGGCTGTGGCGGAGATTGAGGCGCTGGGCTCGGGCCTCGGCTACCGCGCCCAGTTTCGCGCCGATCTGTTTGAACGCCGCGACGAGGTCGATTTCCTCGAATTGATCGCGGATCATTACATCGACGCGACCCCGGAGCGGCTGAAGGAGCTCGATCTCCTCGCTGCGCATTTCAAGATCGTGACGCATGGCCTCGAGCTGTCGATCGGAAGCGCCGAAGGACTGCGCGCCGATTATCTCGACAAAATTGCCGAGTTGATCGAGCGGCTCGAACCGCCCTGGTGGAGCGAGCATCTATGTTTCACCCGCGCCGGCGGCGTCGACATCGGCCATCTTGCGGCGTTGCCGATGACATGGGAGGCCATCGACGTCGTCGAGCGTAACGTCGCGCATGTGCGGCGGCGCGTCGCGGCTCCGCTGATATTGGAGAATGTCACGGAAGTCGTGCGCGTTCCCGGCGCGCAGATGGACGAGCCGGAATTTCTCTCCCGGGTTCTCGAGCGCACCGGCTGCGGGTGGCTTTGCGACGTCGCCAATCTTTACGCCAATAGCGTCAATCACGGCTTCGATCTTGAGAACGGGTTCGAGCGCTGGCCCTGGGATCGCGTCGTGCAAATTCATTACGCCGGCGGCCGCTGGCGGGGGAAGAAGCTCATCGACAGCCATGATACGTCGACGAGCGAGGCGGTGTGGACGCTGTATGATCGCGTCGTCGCAAGGGCGCCGGTCAAGGGCGCAATTCTCGAACGCGACGAGCGCCTCCCGCCTTTCGACGATTTGCTTGGCGAAGTCGCCCGGGCCCGGAAAACGCTGCGGGCGCACCGCCGATGGGCCTGATCGAGACACAGGCGCTGCTCGCGCGCCTCTTCACCGATGCGCAAGCACGGGCGGAATTCTTCGCCGATCCGGGCGCGTCGGCGCGCAGGTTCGGCTTGAACAGCGAGGAAGCGGCGAGCCTGGCGCGGCTTGATCGGCGTCAGCTCGACGATTTCGCACGCAGCTTGTTGGGCAAGCGCGCGCTCGACGCGCGCAAGGCGCTTCCGCTCACGGCGCGGGCGCTGGGGGAATCCCTCGATCCGTTGCTGATCGCCGCGCTCGCGGGGCCGCCGGGGACACGCAGAACGCATGGCGACGCCGCCGCGCTGGTTCGCGCGCTCGTCGCGCGTCAGGACGACGCGCGTCCCTGGCTCGGCGATCTCGCGCGCTACGAATTCGCATTCCTCGAGGCGGCGCGGCCCGGCGGCGCGTTCCTTCTGCGCCGCTTCGCTTATCCGGTCGACGAGATTGCGCGCCAGCTCTCGCGCGGCGCGGCGCCGGTTGACGTTCGCGCCGGCAGGCGCATCGGCCTGTGGGCGCGCGCGCCGGGGCGCGGTCTATTCGTGCGGCTGTTCTAGATGCCGCGACGGAACGCCTGCGGGATTTCCGCTGGTCGCCGGTCGACGACAACGTCCATCATGCGCTCGGCGCCGCGATCGCGCGCTTCCTGCGACTGGGCCTTGGCGAGTTCGTCGGAAGCTTCCTTGAACTGAGCCTCGGCCTCTTCGAGCTGCCCGCGCAATTCGGCGAGCGACGCCCCGATATTGTCGCGGCGCGTGCGCGCGGCGCGGGCATAGGTTGGATAGGCGAAATGGTTGGGATCCGAGATATTGGCGCGCTGCTCCTCATGCGCAATTTCGCGGTCGAGGTCGTTCGACATGCGCGAGAATTCCGCAATCATTGTATTGAGCTGCACGACGCGGCGGCGTTTTTCCTCAGCCTGAAAACGCTTCAGGCGAACGAGCGTATCCCGCGACTTCATGCCTTCGACTCCATTACGCAACGCATATGAACAACAAACCCTTAATCCGCGAGACGTGAATTAATATGCATGCCGGTAGTTGCTCTTTGGTTACCGCATTCGCGAAATCGTAAGCCCCCGCAGTCGAATTCGAATTTTCGCCCTATGTGCGAAAGAGGGCGCATTCAGGAGGCGAAACCTATGCGTTGTCTCGCTGTGACGTTCGGGGCGCTCTGCGCGCTCGCAATCACCGGCTCATTCGCTCAAGCGGGCGGGCTGCGAAAAGCCGATGGTCTGGAGTGGGGACCGGCGCCGCCCGATTTGCCGAAAGGCGCCGAGGTGGCGGTTCTTTTTGGCGATCCGCGTGCCTCAGGGCCATTCATCGTGCGCTTGCGCGCGCCGAAGGGGTATCAAATCCCGGCCCATAAACATCCAGATGTCGAAACCGTGACCGTGATCTCGGGCGTCCTGCGCTTTGGAGAGGGGCAAAAGCTCGATCCGCGCGCCGAACAATTCGCCCATGCCGGCGACTTCGTCGCCGCCGAGCCTGGAGCCGGGCATTGGATCGCGGTCAACGACGACGCGATCGTGCAAATTTCCGGCACGGGGCCATGGAAGATCGATTATCTCGACCCGCGCGACAATCCCCGGCCTGCGCGGGAAGGCGCGCTCCATTGACGCTAGGCTCGACTCTGTCTCGCGGTCCGGGGCGCCCTGCGGCGCGCCGCCGTAGCGACGATAGACGAAAGGCGGCGGCTCTGCCCGCGACTCCGTCTCGGCGAAGGCGGCAAAGCGCGCATGGGCGGACGAGAGGTGACAGGCGGGGTCCGTCGCGGACGCGTCGCCTGTCGCCGCGAAGGCCTGGCAGCGACAGCCGCCAAAATCAATCTCGCGGCGATCGCAGGAGCGGCAAGGCTCCTGCATCCAGGCCGTGCCGCGATAGGCGTTGAAGGCCGAGCCCTCGCGCCAGATCTGCGCGAGCGGTCGTTCGCGCACATTGTCGAAGGCGAGCCCGGGCAGCGTCTGCGCCGCATGGCAGGGCAGGGCCTTGCCGGACGGCGTGACGGCGAGGATCGAGCGACCCCAGCCGCCGGTGCATTGCTTGGGCCGCGTCGCATAGTGGTCGTGGATCACGAAGTCGAAATTGAGAACGCCGCGCAAGCGCTCCTTCGCCTCGTCGACAATGCTGACGGTCTCCATGAATGTCTCGCGCGTCGGAATCAGCGCCGCGCGATTGGTCTGCGCCCAGGCGTAATATTGGATATGCGCGATTTCGATCCGCTGCGCGTCGACCTCCACCGCAAAGTCGATGATCTGCGGCAGATGCGCGATGTTCTGTCGGTGCATGGGCGCGTTGATCGTGAGACCGAGGCCGAGTTCGCGCGTCCAGCGCGCGACGTCGCGCTTCCTGGCCACGCCGCCCGCGAAGCCGGATATGCGGTCGGCGCTCTCGGGCACGATGTCCTGTATCGACACCTGGACGTGATCGAGGCCAATCGCTGCGAGACTTTCCAGACGCGCGCGCGTCAGCAGAACGGCCGAGGTGACGAGGTTCGTGTAAAGCCCTGCGTCGACGGCGTGGGCGAGGATGTCTTCGAGATCGCGCCGCGCCGTCGGCTCGCCGCCCGAGAGATGCAGTTGCAGCGCGCCGATCGCGGCCGCCTGGCGAAAGGTCTCGCCCCAGGCGTCGGCGCTCAATTCGACATTGGCGCGCTCGAGCTCCAGCGGGTTGGAGCAGTAGGGACATTGCAACGGGCAGCGGTGGGTCAGCTCCGCGAGAAGCCCCGCCGGCCCGCCCGCGAAGGGCGCAATCGAGGCGGCGAACTCGGAGAGTGCGGGCGCGGGGAAGAGATCGACGCCCTCGCACAGCAGGCGCTTGTCGGCAAGGCCCTGGAGGAGCGCCGTGACGTCGCGCGCAATGACCTCGACCGGCGCCGCATATTGCTGCGCAAGTCGCGCACAAAGATCGCCGACGCGCGTTGCGCCGTCGATCGCGCGCAGCACGACGAGGCCGATGGCGTCGAGTTCGTAAGCGCGTTCGGGCGCGAGAACGACCGTGCGCGCGCGGGCGCGATCCTCGTGCAGGCGCGCATAACGCGGAAAGGCGGGGCGCGCGTCGGGTCCGATGATGTAGCGCGTGGGCGCCATGGGGTTACGCCTCGGGCCGCCACGCGCCGGGCGGGATCAGGCCGGGCGTGACGTAAGCGTGATGTAAGGCGTCGAGCTGCGCCCACAAGACGTCGCATTTGAATCGCACGGCGCCGACGCAAGCTTCTTGTTCCTGCCGCGTTCGGGCGTTGTCGCGAACATAGGCGAGCGCGAATTCGGAATCGCGCGGCGCCTGCGCGAGACGACGCTTGAAATAAGCCATCACATGGTCGTCGACGAAATTATAGTTCTCGAGCATGCCCGCGATGCGTTCGCGATGAATGGCCGGCGCGAAAAGTTCGGTAAGGGAGGACGCGACCGCGACGACGAGCGGCTGTTCGACGACGAAGCGCACATAGGCTTCGACCGCGAATTTGGTCGCGGGCAGGGCGCCCTGGCGCGAAGTCACGTAATCGCGCGGAAAGCCGAGCGCGTCGGTAAGCACGAGCCAGCGTTCGATGCCGCCGTCTTCCTCGGCGAGGCCGTCGTGGTCGTGGATGCGATGAATCCATTCGCGCCGCAGGTCGCGGTCATGCACGCGGCTCATGAACGCCGCGTCCTTGCGCGGCACGGCTTCCTGATAGCAGTAGCGGTTGAGCGCCCAGGCGGCGACCTGGTTCTTGTCGAGCTTGCCGCCGTGCAGGAGCTTATGGAACGCGTGCTTGTCGTGGTAGCGTTCGACGCCGACGGCGCGGATGGCGGCCTCGAAATCCGGTTTCGAAAGCGGCGCGGCGTCGCGCCAATCGGCGGAGACTTGATTCATAGCGTCACCTCCATGCCGTCCGCGCCGATCTCCCAGCCGGTCGCCTGCGTGGCGGCGCGCTCCGGCGAGCGCACGTCGAGGACAGGGTTCGAATTGTTGATATGCACATAAATTTTTCGCGCGATGGCGAGCGGCGCGATCGCGGCGATCGATCCGTCATCGCCGCTCATGTTGATGTGGCCCATGCGGGACCCGGTTTTTCCCATCAGCCCCTGATCGATCATCTCGTTTTCGCGAAACAGCGTGCCGTCGAAGAACAGCAGCGCGGCGTTCTCCAGTCGCTTTGCGAGCGCACCGTCGACGCGCGCGCATCCCGGGATGTAGAAGAAGGATTTGCCTGTCGCCGCTTCGCCGATCTCGAGGCCGAGCGTGTCGCCGGCGGCGGTGCCGAAATTCGGCGCGCTTTTGTCTTCGAGATAAAGCGCGACCTTGCCCGGAACCGGGAAGGCGCGGATCGTCAGGCCGAGATCGACGCCGGCGCCGACAAGGGGAATTGTTTCGTCCGCCCGCAATTCGATGCGCGGCACGAGCTGCGTTTGCAAAATCGTGAAAATCGGGTTGGCGCCCAACGCCTCCAGCACGCGGCCCGCGGCATAGACGCTGAAGGGTTGCGCCTCGCGCAGGGTCAGAAGTCCCGCGACATGATCGACGTCCCCATTTGTGAGCGCCACGGCCTTGATCGGGCTCGCGCGCACGGGGTCGCCGGCTGTGGGCGCAAGTTCAGGCGCGGCGGCAATCTGCGCGCGCAGATCCGGAGAGGCGTTCAGCAAGGCCCAGTTGACGCCGTCGGCGCTGACCGCGAGCGACGATTGGGTGCGCGGCGTAAAACCGGCCGCGCCGGCGCGGACGGCGCGACAATTCGAGCAGTTGCAGTTCCACTGCGGGAAGCCGCCGCCGGCGCCCGAGCCCAATACCTTGATCCGCATCGCTTTCTTTAAACCGTCGCTTGGGGCGACGCTCTCCCGTTTCCTTATTTTATTCCGCGCACTATGCACCCTCGGGGCCGTCGCGCAAGTGCGTCATATTTGCCATTATTTAACGCAATTCTCCAACTTTCCTTTGGAGAGCTCTCCGTCGGCGCCCCTCTTTTGTCGCTTTTGTTGGTAACAACGGTCTGCGGCCGGCCGCCTCTCGCGCCGACATTGCGCGCCTGCTGGGCCGCTCCCGGTCGCGCCGGATTCGTCACTTGCGCCATACACCGCTTAAGTTTGCCGCCTCTCTCGCCGCGACGCTGCTTTCCGGCTGCGTCTCCGACGGCATGCGCGCAGTCGACGGGCATGTCTCCAACGCCGTCTCCCTTGTTTCGGGATCTCAGGGCGAACCGAGCCGCGTGCCGCTCTTCGTCGCCTCCACGCGGCGGGGCGAGGGCGCGACCGACGACGGCCGCGCGCATTACTCCCTGACCGCAATCGGCGTGCCGCAGAACCATCGGCCCGGCGCCATCGAGCGCCCCAGCTTCGGCGCGGCGGACAAGGGCCGTCATTTCGCTGTTCTCTCCAAGCGCAACATGGATGAAGAGGAGTTTTACGGAGAACTCGCCGCCCATGTCTCCGGACGCGTCGGCGTCTCTCGCGATATTCTCCTCTACGTTCACGGGTTCAACACCAGCCTCGACGAGGCGCGGTTCCGTCTTGCGCAAGTCGTCGCCGACGGCGGTTTCTCGGGCGTTCCCGCGCTCTTCACGTGGAATTCGCGCGGCGGCCTGTTCAATTACGAATCCGACAAGGAAGCGGCGACCGTCTCGCGCGACGCGCTTGAAAAAGTGCTGTTCGCGCTCGCGCGCACGCCCGGAGTCGGGCGCGTCCATATCTTGGCGCATTCCATGGGCGCCTGGCTGACGATGGAGACGCTGCGCGGCGTTGCTCTGGCGGGCCATCCCGATCTCGACGGCAAGCTCGGCGAAATCATGCTCGCAAATCCCGACATTGATCTGAACGTGTTCCGCCAGCAGGTCGCGCGCCTCGACGCGCATCACGTGTCGATCTTCGTCAACAACAACGATCGCGCCTTGTCGTTATCCTCGCGCATCGCCGGCGACCGGCAGCGGCTCGGCGCGATGGACCCGTCCAAACCCGAAGACAAGGCGGAGATCGACCGGCTGGGCGTCTCGGTCCACGACATCTCATCCTTCTCGACGGATTTCATCGGTCATGGCGCCTTCGCCGAGGCGCCGGACGTCGTGCGCACGATTGGCGCGCATATCGCGGCGCCGCGCCCGCAGGACGGCGAAATGCAGGCGATGCCCGACTTCCGGGGCGACGAAACGGGGGGCGCGACATCTGTCCCGCAAACGCCGCCGCCGCCGCTCAGCCAGAAGGTCGAAGCCTCCCCCTTGCCGCCGATCGCGGGTCGGTGACCGTGCGGCCTCAGGCGTCGCCGGGCGGCGCAGCCTTTTCCGCCTCGGCCTTCGTTAGCGCATTGTAGCGCTTCACGCTCAGCGGGATCATCGCCAGAAAGGCGACGCTCACGACCGAGAGAAGCTCCATCGGATAGATCGCGAGCAGCAGCGCCGTCACGCCGACGCCGAAAAGCACGGGGATGACGAGATCGCGCGGAATGCGTCCGATGCGCTTGCCGGAGAAATGCGGAATGCGGCTCGCCATCAGAAAAGCGATCGCCAGCACATAGAGAATGAAGAAGGGCACGAAGGCGCGGGAGGCGGGAAGCTCGAGCGCCGAGAAATGCAGATAGAGCGGCAGGAGGACCGTCACGGCGCCGGCGGGCGCCGGCATGCCGACGAAGAATTCCGTTTGCCAGGCAGGCTTGGAGTGGTCCTCGATCGTGACGTTGAAGCGGGCGAGCCGCAATGCGCCGGCGATGGCAAAGGCGAGCACCGCGAACCAGCCCAGTCCCTTGATCTCGTGGAGGCTCCACAAATAGAGGAGCAATCCCGGCGCGACGCCGAAATCGACGAAGTCGGCGAGTGAATCCAGCTCCGCGCCAAAGCGCGACGTGCCCTTGATCGCCCGCGCCAGCCGGCCGTCGAGCCCGTCCAGCACGGCCGCCGCCATGATGGCGGTGACGGCTTTGACGAAATCCTCCTCGATCGCATAGCGGATCGCCGTCAACCCCATGCACAGAGCGAGCAGCGTCACGAGATTGGGCAGCACGACGCGCAACGGAATATTGCGGAAACGCAACCGCCGGCGTTCGGATGGGGTGAGGTCGACTCCTTGCAGATCGTCGCTCATTCTCGTCGCCTCAGCCCGTCTTGAAGGTGAGCGTCGCGGTCTGCGCCGCCAGATCGGCGAGCACGGTCTCGCCGGCGGTCGCGCGCGTCCCCACCGCAACCGAGGGGCGGGCGCCGGGCGGCATGTAGACATCAACGCGCGAGCCAAAACGGATCAAGCCGAAGCGGTCGCCGATGCCGATGTTCTCGCCTTCTCGGATAAAACAGACGATGCGGCGCGCGACGAGGCCGGCGATCTGCACGACGCCGAAACGGCCTCTCGGCGTGTCGATGACGAGCCCGTTGCGTTCGTTGTCCTCGCTCGCCTTGTCGAGATCCGCATTGACGAACAGGCCGGGCTTATAGGCGATTTTCGTGACCCGGCCAGTGATGGGCGCGCGGTTCACGTGACAGTCGAAGACGCTCATGAAGACCGAGACCCGCTGCAACGGCTCGGCGCCCATGCCGAGTTCGGGCGGCGGCAAGAAGAACCCGATCGACGAGACGACGCCGTCGGCGGGCGAGACGACGAGTCCATCGCGCAGCGGCGTCACGCGCGGCGGATCGCGAAAAAAATAGACGCACCAGGCGGCGGCGATGAAGCCGATCCATCCGAGCGTGGGCGACAGCCAGTCGAGAACGAAGGCGGCGACGGCGAATCCCGCAATGAAGACATAGCCCTCGGGATGGATGGGCACGATGATTTTGCGAACGGAATCGATGACGGACATAATTTCTCGCTTCTTTCGCGCGCGGCTGCGTTGTTCTCTTCAGCCTGCGCCGCGCCTCTTTGCCATTTTGCCCAGCCAAAGTCACGGCCGCGCGACGGCGTGGATCACTATGGCAGGCGCCAGATGCGGCAGGCGCCGCCGGCCGGGAGCGCCGGCGCGCCGGCTTCGCGGATGAGGAGCGCCTGCGCCTGCGCCAGTTCGGTGAGGAGCGATGAGTCCTGAGCGGGCAGGGGCGTGGCGACGAAGCGGCCTGCCGCGTCCTTATCGAGGCGCGCGCGCATGTAGTCTCGGCGGCCTTTGTTGCCGGGAAGATCGACCCCGGCGAGGGCCGTCTCGGTCGTGTCGGCGCCGGCGGCCGGATCGCCCTGGAGCGCGCGAATGAGCGGCGCGAGGAAGACGAGGGCGCAGACGATCGAGGCGACCGGATTGCCCGGAAGGCCCAGAATATGCGCCGCGCCGAGCCGACCCGAAATGAGCGGTTTGCCGGGTCGCATCGCGATCTTCCAGAAATCGAGGGTCATGCCCTGGCGCGCCAGGGCCGGTCGCAGGAGATCATGGTCGCCGACCGACGCCCCGCCAAGTGTGACGAGAACGTCGGCCCCCGCGGCGCGGGCGAGGCCGATCGCACGCTCGAGTTCGGCAAGATCGTCGCGGAAAATGCCGAGATCGACGACTTCGGCGCCGGCTTCTTCCGCGACGGCGCAGACCGCGTAATTATTGCAGGAGATGATTTGCGAAGGCCCCGGCGCGGCGCCGGGCGGCACGAGTTCGTCGCCCGAGGCGAACAACGCTACGCGCGGGCGCCGCGCGACCGGCACGCGCGCGTGATTCATCGCGGCCGCGAGCGCGAGCTCCGCCGGACCGAGACGCGTTCCCGCGAAAAGGGCGGCGGCGCCCTCGAAAAAATCCAGGCCGGCCGTGCGAATATGCTTGCCTGCGCACGCGCCGGGACGGGCGGCGAGCAGGCCGTCCCGCGCCTCGGCGTCCTCCTGCAGGAGGATGGCGTCGGCGCCGGGCGGCACGGGGCGCGCCGGTGAAAATGCGAATGGCCTCGCCCGGGTTGAGCGGCGCGTCATAGCCATGGCCGGCGGCGCTCTCGCCGACGAGCTTCAGCGGCCCCGCGGCGAGATCGGCGTCACGCAGCGCATATCCGTCCATGGCGGAAACGTCGACAGGCGGTTGCGTGCGCCGCGCGAGGAGATCGCGCGCAAGCGTGCGGCCCCGCGCCTGCGCGATCGCAACCTCTTCGTCGCCCAGACGCCCGGCTGCGGCGAGGACGCGCCCGAGGGCCTCGTCGACCGAAAGGAGTTTGTTGTCGCTCATCCCGCTCGATTCAATCCTCTCGTCGCCAGTCGCCGCTTTTGCCGCCCTCCTTCGAGACGAGCTCGACGGCGTCAATACGCATGGCGCGATCGACGGCTTTCAGCATGTCATAAATGGCGAGGCAAGCGACAGAGACCGCGGTCAGCGCCTCCATCTCGACGCCCGTCTTGCCGGTCACCCGCGCCTCGGCCGCGACGCGCAGGCCCGGCAACGCCGGGTCGGGCGCGATCTCCAAAGCGACGCTGGACAAGCGCAGCGGATGGCAGAGGGGGATAAGCTCGCTCGTCTTCTTGGCCGCCATGATCCCGGCGATACGCGCGACGCCGAAGACGTCGCCCTTCGCGGCCTGTCCCGCGAGCGCGAGCGCGAGCGTCGCCGGCGCCATAACGACGCGGCCGCGCGCCCGCGCGATTCGCGTGGTTTCCGCTTTCGCGGAGACGTCGACCATATGGGCCTCGCCCGTCGCGGAAAGATGGGTGAGCTTCGTCATGCGCCGCACGCGCTATGATCGGCGGACGATCTATCCATTCAGCAATTTCCGCGTCGCCGCCTCGACGTCGTCCTGTCGCATGAGGGCTTCGCCGACGAGGAAAGCGAGAATATGCGCCTTTTCGAGCCGCAGGCAGTCTTCATGAGTCCCGATGCCGCTTTCGGCGACGATGATCTTGTCGCGCGGAACTTTCTCGGCGAGGCGCGCGCTCATGTCGAGCGACACTTTGAAATCGCGCAGATTGCGATTGTTGATGCCGATGAGGCGGGTTTCCAGCGCAAGGGCGCGATCGAGTTCGCGCTCGTCATGAACCTCGACGAGCACGTCCATGCGCAGATCATGCGCGGCCGTGTTGAGCGCCTTTGCCTCTTCGTTTGTGACCGCCGCCATGATGATGAGAATGCAGTCGGCGCCGAAGGCGCGCGCCTCGAACACTTGATAAGGGTCGAAAAGGAAGTCCTTCCGGATCGCGGGCAAATGCGTCGCCTTGCGCGCCGCTTCGAGATCTTCGAGGCGGCCCTTGAAGGACGGGCCGTCGGTCAGCACGGAGAGGCAGGCGGCCCCGGCCTTCTCATAGGCCGTGGCGAGCGCCGGCGGATCGAAATGCGCGCGGATGAGCCCCTGGACGGGCTCGCCTTCTTGATTTCGGCGATCAGCGCGATCCGGCGCTGGTTGAGCTTTTGCTCGATGGCGTGGACGAATCCGCGCGGCGGATCGTGATCGCGGACATTGCGCTGCAATGTGGCGAGCGGCATGCGCACCTTGGCCTCGGCGATTTCCGTGCGCTTGTAAGCTTCGATTCGATCAAGGATATCGGTCATGTCTTTTGCCTGGAGGCCGCGCGCCGCGCGCGTCCAATGAGATCCTTAGATGCATAGCCGATCAACGGCCGCAATCCTATCCCGCAGAAGGTCGCGCCTCGTTAAGCTGCGTCATTGGAAAGGCGCACGAGCGCGTCGAGTTTTTGCGCAGCCGCGCCAGAATCAAGCGCCCATGCGGCGAACGCGGCGCCTTCGCGAATGTCGCTGGCGCGGTCGGCGACGACCAATGCGATCGCGGCGTTCAGTACGGCGATGTCGCGATACGGGCTTTTCTCCCCGGCGAGGACCGCGCGCAGCGCCCGGGCGTTGTGGGCCGGATCGCCGCCGACGAGCTGATGCGGCGTCGTGCGCGGGAGGCCCGCGTCCTCGGGCGCAATCTCGAAGGTGCGGATGACGCGGTCGTCGAGCGCGGCGACATAGGTGACGCCTGTCGTCGTCGCTTCGTCGAGCCCGTCGGCGCCATGCAGCAGCCATACGCGGCGCGCGCCGAGTTCGCGCAGCGCCTCGGCGAGCGGCTCGAGCCAGTTGCGGGAATAGACGCCGATCGTCTGACGCGCGACGCGCGCCGGATTGCAGATCGGCCCCAGAAGGTTGAAAATCGTGCGCACGCCGAGTTCCGCGCGCGTTGCGGCAGCGTGGCGCAGCGCCGGATGATGGGTCGGTCCCGCCATGAAGCAGATGCCGGCCTCGCGAAGACAATCGGCGGAGACGGCGGGCGAGACGCCCACCTTCACGCATAGTTCGCCCAGCACGTCGGACGCGCCCGAACGCGACGAAGCCGCCTTGCCGCCATGTTTGGCGACGATCGCGCCGGCAGGCGGCGGCGATGATGGCTGCGAGGGTCGAGATATTATAGGTGCCCGCCCCGTCGCCGCCCGTTCCGACGATGTCGATCGCGTCAGCGGGCGCCTCGACCGGGGTCATGACCGCGCGCATCGCCTGCGCCGCGCCGATGATCTCGTCGACGCTCTCGCCCCGCATGCGCAGACCCATGAGAAAGGCCGCGAGTTGCGCCGGCGTCGCGGCGCCCTCGAAGATCAGCGAGAAGGCGGCGCGCGCTTCTTCTCTCGCGAGCGGTTCGCCGTCGAGCAGGGCGGCGAGAAAGGTTTGAAATCGCTCACGCCACCTTGGCCCGACCGCGCCCGGACTCGTTCCATTCCTGGGCTATGTCCAGGAAATTGCGCAAAATCTTGTGGCCGTGCTGGGAGGTGATGCTCTCGGGGTGGAACTGCACGCCATGGGTGGGCAGCCGCTTGTGCGAGAGCGCCATGATCAGCCCGTCCGGCGTTTCGGCGGTGATGCGCAGGCTGTCGGGCAAGGTCTCGCGCCTGACGACCAGCGAGTGATAGCGCGTCGCCTGGAAGGGCCCCTCGATGCCTCGGAAAACGGCGTCGCCCTGATGAAGGATCGTCGCCATCTTGCCGTGGATCGGCAGCGGCGCGCGGATCACCTCGCCGCCGAAGGCCTCGCCGATTGATTGATGGCCGAGGCAGACGCCGAAGATTGGCACGGTTTCGGCCGCGGCGGCGATGAGCGGCAGGCAGATCCCGCTTCATGCGGGGTGCAGGGGCCGGGGGAGACGACGATCGCGTCCGGGCCCGCCGCGAGCACGTCCTCGACAGAAATGGCGTCGTTGCGATGCACTGTGACATTAGCCCCAAGCTGGCCGAAATAATGGACCAGATTGAAGGTGAAGCTGTCGTAATTGTCGATCAGCGTGACGTTGGACATGATCCCTTAACCCGCGCGCGCCTGCTTTACGCGATTTTTCAATAGGCCCCGGGACGGCGTTAGGCAACCGTCGGCGGACTGCGCGCGTCCCGGCGCGCGAAGCGCCAGTCCGGTCGCGCGTTTCGGATCATCATGATCTCCGCGAGCGACTGGCGCGTCAGCAGTCCCAGAAAGCGCCCGTCGGCCTCGACGACGCCCGACGGGGTCGCCGGCGTTCAGGTCCGGCAGCGCCGCGTCGACCGTTTCGCCGGCGCGGATCGTTTTCACGTCCCGGCGCGCGAAGGGCGCGACCGGCTCGGAGGGGTCGCAGGTGCGCAGCGCCTCGACGATTTCGGCGCGCGAGAGAATGCCCTCGAGGCGCCCGAGGCCGTCGAGCACCGGGAAGTCGTCCTGAGAGGTGGCGAGCAGGGTCTCGATCGCGTCGTTGACGCTGGCGCCGCGTGAAATGGCGGCGATGCGGGTCTCCATGGCGTCGACCGCCGGCAGGCCGCGCGCGGCCTCCGCCAATGTCGTCATCTGCGCCTCGCCGGCCGCCGCCATATAGACGAAGACAGCGATGAAGATCAGCATCGGATGGCCAAAAAGCCCCAGGAAACCAAGCAAAAGGGCGAATCCCTGGCCGATCTGGGCGGCGATGCGGGTCGCTGCGCCCTGGCCAAGCCACATGGCCAGCGCCGCCCGCAGCACCCGTCCGCCATCCATGGGAAAGGCGGGGATCATGTTGAACATCGCCAGAAACACATTGGTCGCGGCGAGTCGCTCGACAATGCTGATGGACGGGTCGCTGATATGGGCCGCGTCGTCGAGATTGAACGCGCCCGAGACCGCGAGAAGCGCGCCGGCGATGGCGATGTTGACCGCGGGGCCCGCCAGCGCGATCAAAAGCTCCTGATAGGGCTTTTGCGGCATCGCCTCCATATTGGCCACCCCGCCGATGGGCAGCAGGGTAACTTCGCTCGAGCGGATGCCGAATTGCCGGGCAGTGAGGATGTGCCCGAACTCGTGCAGGACCACGCAGAGGAAGATCAGGGCGATGAACAGCACGCTCTGACCGGCGGCTTCGGCTCCGCCGCGTTGAAACGCGGCCATGCCGATCCAGGCGAGGAAGAGAAGAAGGGTGACATGAACGCGCACGGCCGTTCCCTTGAACGAACCCAGCGTAATGGACCAGCGCATGTCGTGCCCCTCGAGCGTGACGTCATCTAGGAGATAGGGATTTTAACAAAAATCTCCAGTAGAGCCTGATTTTCCGGCGCGAACGCCCCGGCTGGGCGCCGTTCACGGCCCGCGCGATCCCCACAGTTCGAAACGCGCGCTGTTCCGCGCGCCTGCCGGTCGTCCGGCAGGATGACCCGCGCTTGGCCCAAAAGCAAAAGCGCCGGCGGAGCCCAGGGAAGGGCGCGCCGGCGAAGTCTGCGATGGAAAAAGCGGGAGGGATCAGAGACGGTAGCGGATCTGGTCGGTCCAGAAGCGCTCGAGGCGGGTCAGGGACTGGTTGAGCGTGCGAAATTCGTCGCTCGAGACGCCGCCGATATGTTCAACCGTCATGGCGTGCTTGTCGTAAAGCTGCGCGACGATGTCGTGAACTTCCTTGCCTTTCGGCGTGAGGCTGATGCGCACCGAGCGGCGGTCGAGGCGCGAACGGGCGTGATGGAGATAGCCCATCTCGACAAGCTTCTTGACGTTGTAGGAAACGTTCGAGCCGAGATAATAGCCGCGCGTGCGCAATTCGCTCGCGGTCAATTCCTTGTCGCCAATATTGTAAAGCAGCAGGGCCTGAACGGAATTGACGTCGCCACGGTCGCGGCGGTCGAACTCGTCCTTGATGACGTCGAGCAGACGACGATGCAGCCGCTCGACGAGGGTCAACGCCTCGAGATAAACCGGACGAATTTCGCCGATACGCTCCACGCGGCTCTGCTGGGGGGGTGTTTTCGTTACGGCGCTCATCTCATTCTCCATCGTGCGAAGCAATTTCATGCGTCGATTGCCTGATGAGCTAAATTAGATCAACGCGAATGAACTTGAGTTTAAATAACAGACTGAATCCCTTGTTTACCCAGTATTGGCGGCTTTCGGTGAATCATCGCTAAATGGTAATCAACAATTTAGGCTGAATTTCGCTTAAACATTTCCGCTTTTCCTGTTGAGCGGGCGCCGAAGAACGGTGTTTGCCTGACTTTCACGGTCGCGGCAGGACCGCGTCCATATTTTCCGCAGCGTTCACCCTCGCGACAGTGCGCCAGTCTGCGCGGGTCGCCCTCGCGCTCAGGTCTGCGAGGCTGGCGGCTGCGGCGCGGGCGCGGCGCCCGCGGCCTTGCGGCGCCGGCGCTCGTGCAGCCGCCGCGCGTCGACGTCGCGGCCGGCCTCGAACGTCAGGGCAAAATACATCAGGATCAGCATCGCGTTGACGCCGATCAGCCAATAGCCGCCGACGAAGAAGCCAGGCATGCTGAGCGTGAGAAAGATCTGCGCGCTCGCGATCAACAGCCAGAGCACGCCGCCCCAGGGTGTCGCGAGCCAGAGGCCGACGCCGGCGACAAGGTCGAGAACCGCGAAGAAGATAATGGCGAAGGCGGCGTTTTGCGGCATGGTGTCGAAGATCGACTGCGGCGCCATGAGCACGATGCGCCAATGCATCAAGCCTTGCATGAGCCAGAACAGCGCGACGGTGCGCATGAAGCGCGACAGCAGAACGCCCCATTTCGCCGTCTCGCCCGCGGGGCCCGGATCGCCGACGCGAATCGGACGGTAAGGATCGTCGCCGTCATCGTAAATGGTGGGATCGCCCATCAACGGTCCTTAACGGCCTCATTGCGCCCGCCGCGCGCGGGAGGCGAAACGAACGGCTTCCTCCGCGGCGCGAAAGAGCGCCTTGGCCTTGTTCACGCATTCTCGATTTTCATACTCGGGCTCGCTGTCGTAAACGACTCCGGCGCCCGCCTGCACATGCATCTTGCCATCCTTGACGATGGCCGTGCGCAATACGATGCAGGTGTCCATCTGTCCGTTCGAACCAAAATAGCCGATGCAGCCGCCGTAAATGCCGCGCTTGTCGGTCTCGAGCTCATCGATGATCTCCATGGCGCGCACCTTGGGAGCGCCGGAAACGGTGCCGGCCGGGAAACCGGCCGCGAGCGCGTTGATGCAATCGAAGCGCGCGTCATCGAGTTCGCCTTCGACATTGGAGACAATGTGCATGACGTGGCTATAGCGCTCGATGGTGAAACTGTCGGTCACGCGTACGCTGCCCGTCTTGGCGACGCGCCCCACGTCGTTGCGTCCCAGATCGAGCAGCATCAGATGTTCGGCGCGCTCCTTCTCGTCGGCGAGCAGTTCGTCGGCGAGGCGTTCGTCCTCCGCCTTGACGTCGCTGCGCCAGCGCGTCCCGGCGATGGGTCGGATCGTGACCTTGCTGTCGGCGACGCGCACGAGGATCTCGGGACTCGAGCAGACGATCTGGAAATCGACGAAGTCGAGGAAGCAGAGGAAGGGCGCCGGATTGACGCGCCGCAAGGCGCGATAGAGCGCAAAGGCGGGGAGGGTGAAGGGCGCCGTGAAGCGTTGCGACAGCACGACCTGAAAAATATCGCCCGCCCGGATATATTCTTTCGCGCGCTCCACCATGTCGAGAAAGCGCGGCTTTTGCGTGTTGGAGACCGGCTCCTGCGCGACGAGGCGCGGATCGCAGCCGGCGTCGCGATGGTCGAGCGGCGCCTCCAGCAGCGCGACGACCTTGTCGAGCCGCGCCAGCGCGGCCTCGTATGCGGCCCTGGCGGCGACGCCCGGGCGCGGGCGAACAGGCGTCACAATGGTAATCTCGTCGCGCACCGTATCGAAGACGACCATCGCCGTCGGGCGCAGGAAGAGCGCGTCGGGGACGCCGATCCGGTCTTCCTTCGCGGGCGCGAGGCGCTCCATCTGGCGCACCATGTCGTAGCCCAGATAGCCGAAGACGCCGGCGGCCATCGGCGGCAACGCGGCCGAGGCCTCGGGAACCGCGGATTCGGCAATGAGGGCGCGCAGCGCGTTCAGCGGCGTCGCGTCGCAGGGCGCGAAGGCGTCGCGGTCGGTGAGCGCATCGCGATTGATCTCGGCTCTGTCGGCGACGACGCGGAAGATGACGTCCGGGTCGAGGCCGATCATGGAGTAGCGGCCGCGCGCCGCGCCGCCCTCGACCGACTCGAGAAGGAATGCGGCTCCGGCCCTTTGGCGCGAGAGTTTCAGATAGGCGGAGACTGGCGTTTCGAGGTCTCCGACGAGGCGTGTCACGACGAGCCGGGGTCGCCCGGCGTCGTAATCGGCGGCGAAGGCCGCGGCGTCGGGCTCGAAGCTGGCTCCGCTCACGGTTCCTTTTCCACGCCGACGGCGGCTTCGAGCGCCCTTTGATTGATCTCGACGCCCAGCGCCTTCTCCAGGCCGCCGACATATTGTTCGAGCAGATCGTTTTGCAGCGCGGGCTTCAACTGCTCCGCGATGGTCTTTGATTCGATCGAGGTCGGGTCGAAGGGCGGCGTCGTCGAGTCCTTCACGACGAAGATCAGTCGGCCGCCGTCAACGTTCACCGCGCCCGCGCCGCCCGGCGCGACGTCGAAGAACTGCACGATCGTGTTGACGTCGAAGTCGGGACGCTGGGCGCGCTTGACCTCCGTCGCCCGCTTGACGTCGAGTCCCTGCGCCCTGGCGGCGTCGTCGATGGATTTTCCGGCCTTGATTGCGCCGACGATTTCGTCGGCCTTCGCGGAAAGCGCCTTTTGCGCGTTTTCGGCGCGCAGCGCCTCGGCGACCGCGGCCTTCACCTCCTCGAACGTCTTCTGGCGGGCCGGCTCGACCCCGCCGACCTCGAACCAGACATAGCCGCCATCCCGCGTCGCCACGGTTTCATTGTCGACGCCAATGTCGGAGGCGAAGGCCGCCTTGAGGAGATCGGCTCCGGCCGGGACCTCGATCGCCTTGCCGTCCTTGCCGCGGCCGGCGTCGTCGATGGCGTCGACCACGCGCGTCTGCAAACCGGCGGCCGTCGCGGCCTCCGCGAGCGGCTTGCCCGCGGCGCGCTGATCTTCGACGGCGTCATGAAGGCGACGCACTTCGGGGCCGGCGCGTTGCGCGGCGATCTCCGCCTTCAGTTCCGACGCGGCCTGGTCGTACGTCTTCGTGACGATCGCGGGCGAGATGTTCTTGACGACCGAGACCACCGTGCCGAAGGGCGTCGTCACCGGCTGGGCGATTCCGGGCTGGGGCAGGGCGAAAACCGCCTCGCCCACCTTGGGGTCGCCGAAGTCGCGCTTCTCCACGAGGCCGAGGTTGACGTCCTTCGGGTTGCGTTTGAGCTCAGCGGCGAGCGCGTCAACGTCGGCGCCGGACTTGAGCTTGGCGAGCGCCGCCTGCGCTTCCGTCTCGGACTTGAAGACGATCTGGCGCACGTCGCGCTTCTCGGGCGTTCCGAAACGCTTGCCTTTTACCTCCTCATAGAACTTGCGGGCGTCGTCGTCCGACACCGCGGCGGGCTTGGCCACCGCGCCCGGACTGACTTCGAGCAGCGTGATTTTGCGATATTCCTTGGCGCGGAACGTTTGTTCGCGCTCGTCGAAATATTTCTTGAGCGCCTCGTCGCTCGGCGCGGCGTCGGCGCCGGCGGCCGAAACCGGCAGGATGAAATAGTCGACCGAGCGCGCCTCGTTGCGGAAGCGATGGATCGCCTCGATCATGAGCTTGGGCGTCTCGACTCCATTGACGACGATGTCGGTCAGGGTTTTGCGCAGATAGGCGGCTTTCTGGTCGGCGACCAGGCCGCGCTCGGTGAAGCCCATGTCGCGGGCGATCGCCTTGAAGCGATCGACGTCGAATTTGCCGTCGCTCTGGAACGCCTTCTCATTGGCGAGGACGCGCTGGGTCGTCTCGTCACTGGAGGCCAGACCGAGCTGGCGGACCTTCTGGTCCAGCGCGACGTCCGTGATGAGGCGCTCGAGAATCTGCGCGTCGAAGCCGGCGCGATGCGCTTCCTCGGCGGTCACGGCGCGGCGCAGGCGCTGCTGTATGCGGCGCAGTTCGTTTTGAAAGGAGCCGCGGAACTGCTCGACCGACACGTCGGCCGAGCCGACCCGGGCGAGCCGTTGCTGGGTGAAGCCGCGGAATACGTCGCCCACGCCCCAGATCGCGAAGCTGATGACGATGACGCCCATCACAACCGCCATGATTGTGCGGCCGATCCAATTCTGCGATGCGACGCGCAGGCCCTCGAGCATGATTTCCGGTTCCCTTTTTACCTTTTGCGGGGCTTTGCCCCATTTTGGCGGCGGACTATAGGGAGCGGCGCGGGCCGTTGCAATCAGCCGCCAGTAGTGTCTCAGTTTGAAATTTACTTCCTCGGCCGGAGCGAGCGCGCGTCACGGGCGTCAAAATCCAAGCTTACGCTACTCCCACAGTTTGTCGCACGCGTCGATATGCGGGGTTGCCGGCCCGAACCGGAGCCTGCACTCTCGCTTTGGACAAGCGAGGGAGCCGGCGGCTGGACCCGGCCCCCGGAAGGGATTCGATGGACGAAACGAAAAACGAAATTAGCGCCGCCACGGTCGAGGCCCTCGAAAAATTGGGCGCGGGGTCCCTGGAGACGGGGGAGGCGCTTGCCGAGACGGCCCCCGTCGAGAGGGCCCCTGAGCGCCATCGCGAGGATACGCGCCGCCTGCGCGCCGACGCCGAGGCGATCCGCCATGCTTTCGAGACGGGCGAGTTTCCCTACAAGACGCGCCTCTCCAACAAGGTCTATCTCGACCATATGGCCGCTTTGCAGGTCGAGCTGTTGAAGGCCCAGAACTGGGTCAAGGAGACCGACCAGCGAATCATCATGCTTTTCGAGGGACGAGACGCCGCCGGCAAGGGCGGCACGATCAAGCGCTTCATGGAGCACCTCAACCCGCGCAGCGCGCGAGTCGTGGCCCTGGAGAAGCCGTCGGAACGCGAGCGCACACAATGGTATTTCCAGCGCTACATCGAGCATCTGCCGGCGGGAGGCGAGATCGTCTTCTTCGATCGGAGCTGGTACAATCGCGCCGGAGTCGAGCGGGTGATGAATTTTTGCACCCCAAACGAATATCTCGACTTCATGCGCCAATGTCCCGAACTCGAGCGCATGTTCGTGAACTCCGGCGTTCTACTTTACAAATACTGGTTTTCGGTCACCCGCGAGGAGCAGATGCGCCGCTTTCGCGCGCGCGAGGTCGATCCGCTCAAACAATGGAAGCTTTCGCCCATCGATCGCGCCTCGATGGACAAATGGGACGACTACACCGAGGCGAAGGAGGCGATGTTCTTCTTCACCGACACCGCGGACGCGCCCTGGGTCGTCATCAAGTCCGACGACAAGAAACGCGCGCGTCTCAACTGCATGCAGCATTTCCTGTCGAGTCTCGATTACCCCAACAAGGATCACGCGGTCGTGCGCGGCCCCGACCCGCTGATCGTCGGCGCCAGCGCCCATGTGATCGGGCGCAGCGACCATATCGTCGGCAGATCGCTCACGACGCGCGAACCCGAGAAAAAACGTAAGCGCGCAAACTGAGTCGGCGCGCCATCGCGCCGCCGCAATCGCGCCACACGGAGGGCGAATTCATCGATTTTCAAGACCCGCAAACAAAAAATGTTTTGTGAAACTACGTTCAAAATCAAGGTCATGCTTGCGGTGTGGCCAAAGCTCGCGTAAAAATTGAGACGCTAGAGCTGAGAGGACGGGATTGTCCTTCGCACAGGCGCGCAGGCCAGCGCTCTGCCTGCGACGCCTGAAGAACACGGCGCCAAGCGCCTGAGCCGAGCGCTTCATAAAGGATGAGACATGCTGCGATCTTTTGGTCTTGCAGGAATGATGACGCTTGCGCTTTTCTCTTCCGCCCAAGTCTCTCCGGCAAAGGCGTTCGATGTCGTCAATCATGACTACGGCGGACGCGTCGAGCCCTACGCCGCCCGCCTGGCGCGGGCGCAGGCCCGCGGCGAGCCGGTTCGCATCGGACCGGTCGAATGCGATTCTTCCTGCACGCTCTATCTCGCAGCAAAGCGCTCCTGCGTCTCGCCGGGCGCGGTGTTCGGCTTTCATGCCCCCTGGGTCGGCGGACCGGGCGGCGGGGTCGTCGATCAGCATATGACGGCCGTCTTCGCCTCGGCCTACAAGCCGACGCTGCGTCGCATTTTCCTCAACCATGTGCGGGCCTCCGCCGGACAGACGCCCGGGCCTTTGCTCAAGATCACCGGGGCTCAGCTCGCTGGCCTCGGTTATCGTCTCTGCGGCGAGTAAATCGTCGGGCGGCCGAGGCGGCGCGAAGAAGTTTCGCGTATCGCGCCGCGCGCGGCCGGCTCCAGAAGCGCCGTGCGCACGGGTCACATTGCGCCGCGGTAATCTTCTGCTAGGTAACGGCGTTGCTCGTCGCAGAGGTTGCCCAGATGACCCGCCGTCCGCTCGTTGCCGGAAACTGGAAAATGAATGGGTTGCGCGTCGCGCTGGCCGAGGTCGCGGCGATGGGCGCGGGCTATGACGCCACGCTGAAGGCCCGCGTCGAGCTTGTCGTATGCCCGCCGGCGACGCTGATCGCCGGCGCCGCGCCAATCGCCATCGGCGCCGGACTGGGCCTTGGGGGGCAGGATTGCCACGCGGCCGCCAGCGGCGCGCATACGGGCGACCTCTCGGCGGAGATGCTGAAGGACGCGGGCGCCGCTTACGTCATTGTCGGCCACAGCGAACGGCGCGCGGATCACGGCGAGACGGACGCCATCGTGCGCGCCAAGGCGGCTGCGGCGCTGCGGGGCGGGCTGATTCCGATCATTTGTGTCGGCGAGACCCGCGCAGAGCGCGAGGCGGGCGACGCGCTCAGCGTCGTCGGCGCGCAGATCGCGGGCTCGCTGCCGCCGGACGCGCCGGGGACCATCGTCGTCGCCTATGAGCCGGTGTGGGCGATCGGAACGGGATTGACGCCGACGGCGGCCGACGTGGCGCAGATGCATGCTCATGCCCGCGGGCGCATCGAGGCGCGGCTCGGCGGCGGCAAAAGCGCAACCGTGCGTATTCTCTACGGCGGGTCGGTGAAACCGGCCAACGCCGGCGAATTACTTCGCGTTGACAATGTCGACGGCGCGCTCGTCGGCGGGGCGAGTCTTGCCGCGCGCGATTTTCTCGGCATTGCCGCCGCCTATCTCTAGGGACCGGGCGCGGCAGGCTTGCCGCTGCGCGGCGCCGCCGGTATAAGCGCGGCGCTCAAGGAATCCGCACTCCAACAGACGAGGCGATGCGCTCTCATGGCGATCGAACGCACTTTCTCTATCCTCAAGCCCGACGCGACCAGGCGCAATCTCACCGGCAAGATCAACGCTTTGATCGAAGGGGCCGGCCTGCGCGTCGTGGCGCAGAAGCGCATCCATATGACCCGCAAGCAGGCCGAGACCTTCTATGCGGTCCATAAGGAGCGCCCGTTTTTCGGCGAGCTCGTCGATTTCATGATTTCCGAACCGGTCGTCGTGCAGGTGCTCGAAGGCGAGAACGCCATCGCGCGCTACCGCGAAGTGATGGGCGCCACCAATCCGGCGAACGCCGCGCCGGGCACGATCCGCAAGGAGCACGCGCTGTCGGTCGGCGAAAATTCGGTGCATGGCTCCGATGCGCCAGAGACCGCCGCGATCGAGATCGCGCAGTTCTTCGCGGGCAACGAAATCGTCGGCTGAGGACGCAAGGAAAGGCGGCCGATCCGGCTCTCCTGCCGGATCGCGTCGATCAGGCCTCGGTCAGGTCATGCGCCGCCTCGGGGAAGTAGCGACGCGTCACGCGGTCCCGATAGGCGACGAGATTGGACGCCGCGCGCGCGGCGTCCCGCGTCGGGGAGTTCGTTCCCGCATCCAGAAGCAGGGTGAGCGTGGCGTAGACGGCGGCGTCGGCCGCGCAGGGCGTCTCGCCCATCAGATAGGACTTGTCGCCAATCGCCTCGGCGAGGCTTTCAACGTCGCGTTTGCCCAGCACGGCGATCTCGTCGCCGTTGAAACGCCCGATGCCGGATTGCCAGAAGCGTCGCGCGAGAGAACGCCGAGCAAGCCACTTCACGAGGCCGCGCGCTGGCGCCGGCGCCATCCGATCGAAGAAGGGGCCGAGCCCACGGGCAAAATTATCGTCGTCCTCCCAGCGATGGCGCGCGACGATGGACAGCAGGTGATCTTCGCATAATTTCTCGATCGCCCAGCTTTGCGCGCGCTCGCGCGGCGAGAGGCCGGCGTCGAAATCGACGCCGCGCGTTTTCTCGATGTGAAAGCGGATGAAGGTCGAAATCCGCGACGATCACGCCATGATCGTCGATATAGGGAAGCTTGCCTTTCGGCGCGCGCCGGAATCCGGTCGTGTCGACGACATAATCGACGCCCGCCATTTTGAGAAGCGTCAACGCCTTCAGGACGAAAGGCGAGATATCGGGAAGCCCCGGCGCGGCGCCGAAGCCATAGACTTTAACAACCATCTCAGCCCTCCGATTTGCGCGGGGCGACCAGCGCCTCGTCGCTCAGGGGCAAGGCGCCGAGAACCCGGTTGCCCTCAATTTGCACCGCGCCCGAGGCGACCAGCCGCAGCGCCAGCGGGATAGATGACATGCTCCTGCGCCAGGACGCGCGCGCCGAGCGCTTCCGGCGTATCGTCGTCGAGAACCGGCACGGCGGCCTGCGCGACGATCGGCCCTTCGTCCATCTCGGGTACGACGAAATGAACCGTGCAGCCGTGGATTTTAACGCCGTCCGCGAGCGCGCGCTCATGGGTGTGCAGGCCGCGATAGGCGGGGAGCAGGGCAGGGTGAATATTGAGCATCTTCCCGCGCCACTGGCCGATGAACCACGGCGTGAAAAGCCGCAAGAAGCCTGCGAGGCAGATGAACTCGACTGCGTAGGTCTCGAGCACGATCTGCAGGGAGCGCTCGAACGACTCGCGGCCGGCCGTAGATCTTGTGATCCACCGCCGCGACCGCGATCCCCGCGGCCTTGGCCTTGGCGAGGCCCTGCGCATCGGGCCGGTTGGAGAGGACGAGCACGATCTCCGCCGGAAAATCCGGCGCGCGCGCGGCGGCGATCAGCGCGTCCATGTTCGAGCCGCGGCCGGAAATCAGAATGGCGGTGCGCAACCGGGTCATTGCCGTCTTCCTCACGCGCCGGCCGCCCGGTTATAGCTTCAGCGCGCCATGAGTCACGACGCGCGCGCCGCCGTGCTCGATCTCGACGGCTTCGCCGATTTCGAGCGGACGCTCGCCCAAATCGCGAAGCGTGGCCGCCACCTCTTCCGCGCCTGTCCCGCGCCGCGAAAATCGCCATGCCGACTCCGCAATTGAATGTGCGCAGCATCTCGGCTTCCGCCACCTCGCCGGCCTCCGCGAGCCATTTGAAGACGCGCGGAACGTCAAAGGCGGCAAGATCCAGCGCGACGCCGATGCGCTCGGGGAGGACGCGGGGAAGATTGTCGGGAAAGCCGCCGCCGGTGATATGGGCGAGGGCGCGGATATGGCGGCGTGCGCTTGAGCGCCGCCAGCACGGGCTTCACGTAAATTCGCGTCGGTTCAAGCAGCGCCCGCGCCAAATTCATGTCGGGCGCGAAAGGGGCGGTCGCGCTCCAGGAGAGGCCCGCGCGCTCGACGATGCGGCGCACAAGCGAATAGCCGTTCGAGTGCACGCCGGAAGAGGGGAGGCCGAAAAGGACGTCGCCTGCGTGAACCTCGCGCGGGAGCAGGCTCTTACGCTCGGCCGCGCCGACCGCGAAGCCCGCCAGATCATAATCGCTCTTCGCGTAGAGGCCGGGCATTTCCGCCGTTTCGCCGCCGAGCAGCGCGCAGCCGGCCTGTACGCAGCCGTCGGCGATCCCCTTCACCACGGCGGCCGCGACCTTCGGGTCGAGCTTGCCCGTGGCGTAGTAATCGAGGAAGAAGAGCGGCTCGGCGCCCTGCACGACGAGATCGTTGACGCACATGGCCACGAGATCGACGCCGATCGTGCCGTGCAGGCCCGAGTCGATCGCGATCTTGACCTTCGTGCCGACGCCGTCATTGGCGGCGACGAGAACCGGATCGGCGAAGCCGGCGGCCTTGAGATCGAAGACGCCCCCGAACCCGCCGATTTCCCCGTCCGCGCCGGGCCGGCGCGTGGCGCGGACCGCGGGGCGGATCAGTTCGACGAGGCGGTTTCCGGCGTCGACGTCGACGCCCGCGTCGGAGTAGGTCAGCCCTTTGGCGTTGTATCGCATCTGGCGTCGTCCCGCGAGCCCCCCGCCCGTCGGGGGTTAATGGGCAAAGCCGCCGGCCCTGTCAATTGACGCGCAAACTGTTGGCGAATGTGCGTTTGCACAACAAAAGCTGCTTCGTCGCGAGGTAAACTCGCGGGTCAAGGAGAAAAACAAGTCATGACGTCACGTTCCTTCATCGACGACCTCGCTGCGGCGCGGGACGCCGGCGTCATCGACGCAGCGACGTTCGATCGCCTGAGCGATTTTCTCGCCGCGCGCCGCGCGCCCGCCCACGCGCTCGCCGAAGCGCGCGCCGATCGCCGGCCCCGCTACGATCTCGTTCACATGCTTTGGTATGCGGGCGCGCTGATCGTGCTCGGCGCTATGGGGATGTTTTCGACGACCGCCTTCGGCTTGTGGGGCGACCGGGCGCTGCTGACGACGGCGCTCGCCTATGCGGCGGTCTTCACACTGGCGGGCGCCTATTTGTGGCGGCGCGATCTGCGCACGCCGGGCGGTCTTCTGGTCGTTTGCGCCGTCGGCATGACGCCGCTCGCCATTTTCGCGCTCCAGTCGCTCTTCGGCCATAGTCCCGTCGACGCGGGCGGCGCCTATAGGGATTTCTATGTCTGGATCAAATCGAGCTGGCTGCCGATGGAGATCGGGACGATCGCGGCGGCGCTGCTCGCCCTCTATTTCTTTCCGTTTCCCTTCCTCACCATGATCATCGCCTTTTGCCTGTGGTTCATGTCCATGGATCTCACTCCCTGGCTCATGGGCGTCGACGCCTTCAGCTTCGCGCAGCGTGCGACGGTGAGCATGTATGTCGGCGTCGTCATCATCGCGCTCGCCTGGCTGATCGACCTCAAGAGCTGGCGGGACGGCGATTTTGCCTACTGGCTGCACCTTGCCGGACTTCTCGCTTTCTGGGGCGGGTTGACCGCGCAGCATAGCGGCGACGAATTCGGCAAGGCGCTCTATTGCGTCATCAATGCGGGGCTCGTTCTGGCGTCGCTGTTTCTCATGCGGCGCGCCTATGCGGTATTCGGGGCGACTGGCGTCACCCTCTATCTCGGCCATCTCGCCAATGAGGTCTTTCGGGATTCGATTCTGTTCCCCTTCGCGCTGTCGGGCATTGGCGTCGTCCTGATCGGCTTCGGCCTGCTGTTTCACAAATATGGCGGCGCGCTCGGCGCGGCGCTTGGCGAACTCTTGCCCGCCCATGTGCAGGGCCTGCGGCCGGCCCACGCCCGGGAGGAGGGGTAGGGTCGCCAAAAACAGGCGGCGGGCGCCTATTCATTGCGCTTTTGCCCATGTCGGCGTATAAGCCCCGTATCCCCATAATGGACGGTTGAGCCTGATGGGTCGCCGCCGCCGGAAAGGCGCGGCGCCGGACGCTCCCTTCATGCCGCGACCCTCAAGGAGAATTCCAGGATGAGCAACGCCCCCTTGATGCCGAAGGCGACGGCAGTCTGGCTCGTCGAAAACACCTCGCTGACCTTCGATCAGATCGCCGAATTCTGTAAGCTCCACCCGCTTGAGGTGAAGGGCATCGCCGACGGCGAGGTGGCCGCGGGAATCAGGGGCCATGATCCGATCACCTCGGGCCAGCTTACGCGTGAGGAAATCGCACGCGGCGAGCGCAATCCGAGCGTTCAGTTGAAGCTCTCGGTCTCCAAGGTCGTCGTCCCCGAGGTGAAGAAGGCGCGCGGTCCCCGCTATACGCCGCTCTCGCGCCGCCAGGACCGGCCAAACGCCATACTCTGGCTGGTGCGCAACCACTCCGAGCTCAAGGATGCGCAGATCATGCGTCTCGTGGGAACGACCAAGGCGACGCTGAAGGCGATCCGTGAGCGCACGCATTGGAACTCCGCGTCGCTGACGCCGATGGACCCGGTGACGCTCGGCCTGTGCTCGCAGATTGATCTCGATTTCGAGGTCAATCGCGCCGCCAAGGACCGCCCGCCGGTCCCCGAGGATCAAGGACAGACGCTCGTTCCCGCCGCCGTCACCACGAATTTGCGCGAGCCGGCGACGACCGAAGAAGTCTTCGGCAAGGCGAAGCCGCCGGCGCCGAGCACAGACGAAGAGGACAATTTCGACGCGGACCGCGTATTCGGCCGGCTCAAGAACGTCGATTTCGGGGAATAATGCGAGGGCGCGCGCCGGCGGGCGGCCGAGAGGCTGAAAGTTGCATATATCCTGCAAGCGGGGCTCTGCTTGCCTGCGGCCCAGGAGTCTTCTTCGATGACGGCATCCGCCTATGATCGCGACCTCGACCGGAATCCGGCCAATTTCCAGCCGCTGACGCCGCTCACCTTTTTGGCGCGGGCGGCGGCGGTCTTCCCCGACCGGGTGGCGATTATCCACGGGGCGCTGCGTCGCAGCTACCGCGATTTCTATGCGCGCAGCCGCCGCCTCGCCCATGCGCTCGAGAAAGCGGGCGTTGAACGCGGCGACACCGTCTCGGTGATGCTCGCCAATACGCCGGCCATGCTTGAGTGCCATTACGGGGTTCCGATGGCGGGCGCGGTGCTCAACACGCTCAACACCCGCCTCGACGCGCCGATCATCGCCTTCACGCTCGACCACGCCGAAGCCAAGGCCCTGATTGTCGATCGCGAATTTTCGGACCTTGTTCGCGAGGCGTTGGCCCTCGCCAAATCGAAGCCGCTCATCATCGATTACGATGATCCGGAATATTCGGGTCCGGGCGAAAGACTGGGCTCGATCGACTACGAGGATTTCATCCTGTCCGGCGATCCCGATTACAACTGGACGCCGCCGCGCGACGAGTGGGACGCGATTTCGCTCAACTATACGTCGGGCACGACGGGCGATCCCAAGGGCGTCGTCTACCACCATCGTGGCGCCTATCTGCTCGCGCTTGGCAACATCCTCACGGGCGACATGGGGCGCCAACCCGTCTATCTGTGGACACTGCCGTTGTTCCACTGCAACGGCTGGTGTTTCCCATGGTCGCTGTCCGTTTCGGCGGGCGTGCATGTCTGCCTGCGCCAGGTGCGCGCCGGTCATATGTATGAGCTCATGGCGGACCATGGCGTGACGCATCTTTGCGGGGCGCCGATCGTGATGTCCGTGCTGCTGAACGCGACCGACGCGGAGAAAAAGCCGCTGAAGGAGACCGTGCGGTTCTTCACCGCCGCCGCCCCGCCGCCGCAGGCCGTGCTCGCCGCCATGAAGTCGGCCGGTTTCGAGGTGACGCATCTTTACGGGCTGACGGAGACCTATGGCCCCGCCGCCGTCAACGAATGGCAGGAGCGCTGGGACGACCTCGACGATTCGGCGCAGGCGCAGATGAAAGCGCGCCAGGGCGTTCGATACATCGTGCTTGACGATCTCGACGTGATCGATCCCGAAACCATGCGGAGCGTGCCCCGCGACGGCGCGACCATGGGCGAGGTGATGTTTCGCGGCAACATCGTCATGAAGGGCTATCTCAAGAATAAGTCGGCCTCGCAGGCGGCCTTCCATGGCGGCTGGTTTCATTCCGGCGACCTTGGCGTCATTCACCCAGACGGCTACGTCCAGCTCAAGGACCGGTCCAAGGACATCATCATTTCAGGCGGCGAAAACATCTCGTCGATCGAGGTGGAGGATGTGCTGTTCAAACATCCGAAGGTGAGCGCCGCCGCCGTCGTCGCCGCGCCCGACGACAAATGGGGGGAAACGCCCTGCGCCTTCATCGAGCTCAAGGCCGGCGAAGTCGCCACGGCCGATGAGATCATCGCCTGGTCGCGCAAGCATCTGGCGCATTTCAAATGCCCGCGTCACATCGTCTTTGGCGAACTGCCCAAGACGTCCACCGGCAAAATACGCAAATATGTCTTGCGTGAGCGCGTGCGCGAAATCTGGCCCGGGGGCGTCTCGCTCTAGCGCCCGCGGATCACGAAAGCAACACAGCCAGCAATCGCTCCCGCGATTGCTGGCTGGTGTCGACCGGCGAAAGACTGGCCCGCAAGGCCAGCCTTTGCGGAAGAGTCGATCAGAAGAACAGCCCGAGGCAGCCGCCCGCGAGCGCGCCGACCACGCCGGCCGCAATCGTGTTCTGCAGACCGCCAAGAGCGGCCGCGGCGAGACCGCCGAGAATAACAGCGCCAACGCCGGCGAAGATGTAGGTGTTGGTGGTGATTTCGAGTTCTTTCTCAGCCATGATCTTCACTCCTCTTTTAACGTTCCCAAAAACGGCGCCCCGTTTTTCTTGTTCGGCGCGTAGGCCCGCCCAATGGCGGACGCGTCATTTCGACGCAGGGGAACGTTACCATAAGTTGAAACTCTGTCCAGCATTTTCCGCGACAACATGTCGCACGTTGTAAGCCGCTGATATAACTCGATTCAGAGCGGAAAACCGTGGCGCCGCCGCAGGTCGGAGTAAAAAAAAATCTCGACGCGCCGCGTTTTTTCGCGCCGCGCCGCGGGCGCCCTCCGGGTCGTATTCATCGCCGCCGGGCGCTATAGGGAAGGCCATGACCGACATCAATGAAAGCACGTCCGACGCCATGCAGAGGCGGCGCATGAGCGCGACTCTCGCGCCGCTGAGACCGCTTCTGCCCTATGCGCTGCGTTACAAGCGCACGATCGCGCTTGCCTTCGCGGCGCTGCTGCTGGCCTCGGGCGCGACGCTGACGCTGCCGGCCGCGGTGCGCGGCATGATCGATCATGGATTTTCGACTGACAGCGCCGGCGCGGTGAACGCCTATTTTGGCGCGATGATCGGCGTTGCGGCGACTCTCGCGCTGGCGTCGGCCACGCGCTACTATTTCGTGATGACGCTCGGCGAACGCGTCGTCGCCGACCTGCGCGCAGATCTCTTCAAACATCTCGCGTCTCTCGACGCGGCTTTTTACGACACGGCGAAGACCGGGGAGTTGCTCTCGCGCCTCACCGCCGACACAACGCTCCTCAAGTCCGCCTTCGGTTCGTCGGCCTCGGTCGCGCTGCGCAATCTGTTCATGTTCGTGGGCGCCGTGATCATGATGTTCGCCACGAGCCCGAAACTCGCAGGGCTGGCGCTCGCCGCGATTCCGATCGTCGTACTTCCGCTCATGGCCTCCGGCCGCAGCGTGCGGCGGCGCTCCAGACACGCGCAGGACACGCTGGCGCAGGCGGCCGCCTATGCCGGCGAAAATCTGTCGGCCGTGCGCGCGATGCAGGCCAATGGCGCGCAGGCGTCGACCGTCGCGCGGTTCAGGCGCGCGGTCGAGGACGCCTATGCGGCCGCGCAGGCGGCGACGCTGGTGCGCGCCTTCGTCACGGCCGGCGCGATCCTCGTCGTTTTCACGAGCGTCGTCGCCATTCTCTGGCTCGGCGCGCAGGACGTGCTCGCCGGCCGGATGAGCTCGGGCCTTCTGTCGCAATTCGTTCTCTACGCCGTTCTCGGCGCAAGCTCGCTCGGCGAATTGTCCTCGGTGTGGAGCGAAGTGACGGCGGCCGCAGGCGCGGCGGCGCGCATTGCTGAAATCCTGGAGGTTCGGCCGACGATCGTCGCGCCCCCCCATCCGACCCCGCCGCCGCTTCGCTGGCAGGGAGCCATCCGGTTCGATCGCGTCGACTTCGCCTATCCGACGGCCCCGGATCGCCTGGCGATACGCAATTTCTCCCTTAGCGTCGCGCCGGGCGAGCGTGTGGCGCTCGTCGGCCCGTCGGGGGCCGGAAAGTCCACGATTTTCTCGTTGCTTCTGCGCTTCTATGACGTTGGCTCGGGCGCGGTGACGCTCGACGGCGTCGATCTGCGCGCGCTGGATCCGATAGACTTGCGCAGAGCCATCGCCCTCGCGCCGCAGGAACCCACAGTCTTCGCGATGAGCGTCGCCGAAAACATCGCCTACGGCCGCGAGCACGCGTCGCGAGAGCAGATCGTCGTCGCTGCGAAGAGGGCGCAGGCGCACGACTTCATCTGCGCGCTGCCGCAGGGCTACGATACGCAGATCGGCGAACGCGGCGTGACGCTTTCCGGCGGCCAGCGGCAACGCCTCGCCATCGCGCGCGCGATACTCGCCGATGCGCCGGTCCTGCTCCTTGACGAAGCGACCTCCGCGCTCGACGCCGAAAACGAGGCGGCGGTCCAGGCCGCGCTTCACGACGTCATGAGGGGCCGCACCAGCGTCGTCATCGCGCATCGGCTCGCCACGGTTCTCGAGGCGGACCGGATCGTGGTGATCGACGATGGCCGGATCGTCGAGGAGGGGACGCATGCAAGCCTCAGCGCCGCCGGCGGACTTTACGCCCGCCTGGCCCGCCTGCAATTCGACACGGCGCGCGCCGGCGCCGCGGCCTGACGCAAAGCGACGGAAGCGGCGCGCGGCGCCATTTGCCTTCGCAATGATTAATGCTATGAGCACGCGCCAACCCTGATCGGCGCCTGCCGACCGCTCGCACCAAGGAGTTGGCCCATGGCCCGATTGCCCGCCTCGTTGACCGAAGCGCTGACATTCGACGACGTGTTGCTGCGGCCGGGCCATTCCCGCGTGATGCCGTCGGGCGTCGACGTTTCGACGCGCTTCACGCGCGACATCGCGCTCAATCTTCCGATCGTCTCCGCGGCGATGGACACGGTCACGGAGGCGCGGCTCGCCATCGCCATGGCGCAGGCTGGCGGCATCGGGGTCATCCACCAAAATCTCGCGCCGGGCGATCAGGCCGCCGAAGTGCGCAAGGTGAAGCGCTACGAAAGCGGCATGGTGGTCGATCCGATCACCATCTTTCCAGACGCGACTCTCGCCGACGCGCTGGACTTGATGGCCGCCAACGGCATTTCCGGCATTCCTGTCGTCGAGCGCGGGCCGGGCGGCGCCAAGGGCAGGCTGGTCGGCATTCTGACCAACCGCGACGTGCGCTTTGCCGAGGACAAGCGCCAGCCCATCGCCGAACTGATGACGAAGAAGCTCGTCACCGTTCGCGAAGGGGTGCAGCAGGAAGAGGCGCAGCGTCTTCTCCATGAGCATCGCATCGAAAAACTGCTCGTGGTGGACGAGGATTACCGTTGCGTCGGCCTCGTCACGGTCAAGGACATCGAGAAAGCGACGCAGCATCCAAACGCCTGCAAGGACGCCGAAGGACGCCTGCGCGTCGCCGCGGCGTCGACGGTGGGCGATCACGGCTTCGAGCGCGCGCTTATGCTTATCGACGCGGGCGTGGATTGCGTGGTGATCGACACGGCGCATGGCCATTCCCAGGCTGTGATCGATCAGGTCGCGCGTGTGAAGCGCGAGACCAACAAGGTACAGATCATCGCTGGCAATATTGCGACGGCGGAAGCGGCGAAGGCGCTCATCGGCGCCGGCGCCGACGCGATCAAAGTCGGCATTGGGCCAGGGTCGATCTGCACGACGCGCATCGTCGCAGGCGTTGGCGTGCCGCAATTGACCGCGATCATGGAGGCGTCCGAGGAAGCGCGTAAAGCCGACGTGCCGGTGATCGCGGACGGCGGCGTGAAATATTCCGGCGATCTCGCCAAGGCGATCGCCGCCGGCGCCGAAGTGGTGATGATCGGCTCGCTCTTCGCGGGGGCCGAGGAGTTGCCGGGCGACGTCTTCCTCTATCAGGGCCGCTCATTCAAATCCTATCGCGGCATGGGCTCGGTCGGGGCGATGACGGCCGGCTCCGCCACGCGTTATTTCCAGGGCGACGTGAAGGATCAGTTGAAGCTCGTGCCGGAAGGCATCGAGGGACAGGTGCCCTATCGCGGGCCGATTGCGCCAATCGTCTATCAGCTCGCCGGAGGCTTGCGCGCCGCGATGGGCTATGTCGGCGCGGCCTCCATCCGCGAGTTCCAGGAACGCGCGCAATTCGTGCGCATCACGAACGCCGGCCTGCGCGAGAGCCACGTGCACGACGTGTCGATCACCCGCGAGAGCCCCAATTACCCGACCGGCGTGTAAGCGGACTGCGCGGGTTCTTCCATCCCCCTCGCGTCAAATCGTCAATGCTTGCCCGGCTCGAGTTTCACGCCGCGCCGCTCGTAGTGGATATAGGAGAGAAGCGCGGTCATCTTCGGATCGTCGGCGGCGAGCGGCTGGCCCTGCAGGGGATTGCGCAGACACCAGTTCACCATTTCCCAGAGCTGAGCGACCTTGCCCAATTGCTTTTGGAATTTGGGGTAGGTTTCGGGATGCGTATTCGCGGCGTTGGGATGGCATTGCGCGCAGGCGACGCCATTATTTCCCAAGGCGCCGCTCGTCCAAAGTTCGCGGCCGTGCTTGGCGACGGATTCATATTCCGCCTGCCAGCGCTGCGCGTCGTTCTGCTTGAAGTCGTCGGCGAGGGCCGGGGCGAGGAAGAGCCCGGCGGCTCCCAAGGCGAGCGCGATCGAGTAGGGACGCATGATCTTCTCCCGAATCAATAGTGGGCCTGAGCGGGTTTGCGGCGCAGCGGGTCCTGATAGATCTTGTCGACGGGATGGCCCGCGGCGGGGTCGAATCCGATGATGCGCCGGTCATTGTCCCAGAGCTGATAGCGTGCGGTGACCCGTCCCGAATTGACGTCGATGAGCTGCCAGCCCGTCGCGTCGCGCTCGAAGAAAGGATCGGCGCGATTTATCGGCACGGTGAGCACGGGCAAATGGCTTTCCGCCTGCGCATAGGTCGAGGGGTAGGGCCAGGGCCAGGCAGTCGCCATCACCGAATTGAAGGAGATATTGCCAATCTGGTTGTATTGGATCTGATGGACGTGGCCGTAGATGACATCGACGGTCTTGAAGGGCGCAAGCAACGCCTGCACCTCCTCCGCGTCGTCGGTCCAGAAATTCCAGCCCTTGTAGATTTTCTGCAAGGGCGAATGCGAAAAGACGACGACGGGCGTCTCCTTGGAGACTTTCGCGAGATCGTCGGCGAGCCATTTGCGCTGCTTTTCACCGACCATGAAGGGCGAGCCGTTGGGATTGTCGAGCCCCGCCATCTCCGCCATGCGCCGCTCGGGCGTCGGCCAGCGATGGAATGTCCATTCATCCGTGGTGAGGATGGAGTTGAGGACGATGAAATGCACGCCCTTAACATCGAAGCTGTACCACTGCGGGCCGTAGAGCGTCGACCAATATTCCCCAAGATCGAGGTAATAGTCGTGCTCCCCCATGACGGCGTGGAGCTTACCCTTGACCGCCGAGAGCATCTCGGCGCCGTGATCGAGCTCCTCGCGCTTGCCGAGTTGCGCGAGATCGCCGCCGAACATGACGAAATCCACCTCCGGCTGGATGAGATTGGCTTCCGCGACGGCGCGCTTGAGACCCATGTCCCAATTGCGCACGAAGCTGGCGCCCTTGATCTGCTGAATGTGAGAGTCGGAGATATAGGTGAAGGAAACATCCTCGCGCGTTCCGGCAAAGGCGAGGCGCACCATTGTGATCGGCAGCGTCGTAATGGTCCCCGCGAGCCCTGCCGCGCCCGCGGCCATCACGCTGCGTCTGGTGACGAGTTTGGTCATTTACGTCTCCCTTGCGCGCGCTTGCTTGCGCGTCTGCTTGCGCGGTTACTTGGCTGTCGCCATCGCGGCGACCGACGGGCTTGTCAGCGTTTCGAGAAAGGCGACAAGATCGTCGATCTGCTGGTCGGTGAGATTGAGCGGACGGATGCCGCCCGACAAATACGGATTGATGGGCGTCGGATCGCCGGGACTTTTGCCGCCCTCGTTATAGTGCTTGACGACGTCCTTGAGAGTCTTCAGCGAACCGTCGTGCATATAGGGTGCGGTCAACGCGATATTGCGCAGCGTCGACGTCTTGAAACCGCCGATTTCGTCGAAAGCGTCGGTGACGGCGAAGCGTCCGAGGTCGGAGGTCTTGGAGTCGCTGAGCACGGACTTGTCGACATCCGCGCCCGCGGCCTTGGCGCGCAGAAATTCCCCCGCAAGTCTGGGGACGTCGGCCTGAATGTGATTGATGCCGACGCCGATATTATGAAACCGGTTGTCGGTGAAGATCGCCTGCGTCTGTTCGACGACATGGCACGAGACGCAGCGCCCCTGGCCGACGAAAACGTCGAAGCCGCGCTTGGCCTGATCGCTGATGGCGTTGGCGTCGCCGCCGAAACGCCACTTGTCGAAAGGCAAGTCCCCGGTCACGAGCGTTCGCTCGAAGCTGGCGATCGCCTGCTTGACCTCTTTCATCGTGACGTCGCCGCCGCTCTTCCCGAAGGCCTTCTTGAAACCATCGACATAGACCGGATCTTCGCGCACGATCTTGAGTACGGGCGCGTGGTCGGGCAGGCCCATCTCTACGGGATTGATCATTGGAAATTGCGACTGATCCTCGAGCGAGGAGGATCGTCCATCCCAGAACATCGTCGTGAAATAAGCGGCGTTGAGCACCGTCGGCGCGTTACGCGACCCGGTCAGCTTGTCGTGGCCTTCGGACGTTTTGAGCGGGGAGTCGGTGAACGCCTTCTTGTCATTGTGGCAGGTCGCGCAACTCACCGTTCCGTCGATCGAGAAGCGCTTGTCATGGAAGAGCTTCTCTCCCAATCCGATTTTTTCGGGCGTCTGGAGATTGTCGGCCGGCGTCGGCACGGGTGGAAGTCCGAGCGGTTCTGCGAGGGCGCCGCAGACGCCCATCGCCCCCGCGATTGCGAGGGTCGCAAGTGTCTTTTCGACGCGACAAGTGAGCGTGAACAGCCGCATGGCGCCTTTTCCTCCTCGTCTGACGCGGCTTGTCGCCGCGTTCGCTTTATCGAAGCCTGCGCCGCTTTCCAATTTATGGCAAGTCTCCGCTTTACCAATACGTAGAGCGACAGCGTGAGCGCGGTTATAAAACTCGGGCTTTATTGTGCGTTGCAGGAGAGCTCAGCCGAGACTATTTGCAAATGCCGGTTTTCAGAGATTAAGAGACTTAGCCGTGACCGCGGCGCTTTTGGCGACACATCGCGTGTGGCGGGGCCGGCGAGGGCTTCCGCCCCGTTCGGCGTTGTGATAGCCGAAGGCGTAAGCTTCGCGTGATCAATGCGCGGAGCGACAGCTTTCGACAACAGAAGCTGAAGGGAGAATTGTATGTTCCGGATCTGGTCCGCCGCGATTGGCGCGATGCTGCTCTTTCCCGCTGTGGCGCAGGCGGCAGATCTCCGCGCCGACGCAGAGGCGGTCGTTCAAGCCGATCGACGCCGCAAGCGTGAATTCGATCGTCAAGAACAACGCCATCACGCCGGCGAAGATCGAGCTCGGCCACAAGCTGTTCTTCGATCCGCGCCTGTCGAAGAGCCAGATCATCAGCTGCAACACCTGCCACAATCTCGGCACGGGCGGCGTCGACGCCGGCCCGACCTCGGTCGGCCATGGCTGGGCAGAAGGGCCCGCGCCGCGCGCCGACGGTCTCAACGCCGTCTTCAATGTCGCGCAGTTCTGGGACGGCCGCGCCGCCGACCTGAAGGCGCAGGCCAAGGGTCCGGTGCAGGCCGAGCGTCGAGATGAACAACACGCCGGCCGCCGTCGAAGCGACGCTTGAAGAGCATGCCGGCCTATGTCGCCGAGTTCAAGACGGCGTTCCCGACGGACGCCAGATCCCGGTCAGCTTCGACAACATGGCCAACGCGATCGAGGCCTTCGAGGCGACGCTGATCACGCCGAATTCGCGCTTCGACAAATTCCTCGACGGGCGACGCCAACGCGCTTAACGACGCCGAGAAGAAGGGCCTGCGCCTCTTCATCGACAAGGGCTGCGCCGCTTGCCACAGCGGCGTGAATGTCGGCGGCGACGGCTATTTCCCGTTCGGCGTCGCGCAGAAGCCTGAGCGCCGATATCCTGCCGGTCGGCCGACAACGGCCGCGCCAAGGTCACGAACACGGCGCGGACGCCTTCGTCTTCCGCGCCGCGCCGCTGCGCAACGTCGCGCTGCGCGCGCCGTATTTCCACACCGGCGGTCTGGACGCTGGAGGAGGCGGTCGACGTGATGGCGAAAGATCAGCTCGGCGTGACGCTCGCCGCCGGACGAGACCACGGCGATCGTCGCATTCCTCGGCTCGCTCACCGGCGATCAGCCGAAGGTCGCCTATCCGATCCTGCCGGCGCGCACGCAAGGACACGCCGCGGCCGCAATAGACGGAGCGAGCGGGCGCGCGGCCCTTGCGCGCGGCCCGCTCCGTTGTCGTCAAAACGCTTCGCGCTGGGCGCTGCTACGAGCGAGCCATGATTGGCGGCCAAGCTTAAGAGGTCAGAAATGCGCAAGCTTCTTCTTCTCTTCTCATGGCGGCGGCGCTCGCCCCCGGACAACTCGGCGGCCGACGGTCCCGGGGACGGGACGATCCCAGCAGCAAATCCCTTCGCGCGCGATCGGGCACATTGTCGTGATCTACATGGAAAACCGCAGCTTCGACCATGTCTTCGGCTCTGTTCCCGGGCGCGGAGGGATCGCCTCGGCCAAATGCCAGCAGGTCGACGCGGACGGCGCGCCGCTTCCCGTAACTTCCCTTGCCGCCCGAGCCGGAGGCGCCCGAAACGGCCAACGCGCCCTTTCCTGATCGACGCGCAGCCGGACGCCGGATCGGAAGATCGATCCGGTCCACGACTTCTATGTCGAGCAGGAGCAGATCGACGGCGGACGATGGATCGTTTCGTCGAGGCGTCCAACGCCGGCGCGGCGGTGATGGGATATCGCGACGGACACAAGCTCGCGCAATGGCGGCTGGCGAAGGAGTTCACGCTCGCCGACCATTTCTTCCATGCCGCCTTCGGCGGTTCGCTTCTCAATCATTTCTTTCTCGTCTGCGCCTGCGCGCCGACCTTTCCCGATGCGCCCGCGGCTCTCGTCGCCGATGCTCGACGAGCAGGGACGCCTGCGGCGCGCGGCCGGATTCGCCCGCGAGCGTGCTCGACGGGACCGCCGACTGGCGTGCACTCGGGCAAGGTCGACGCCCGACGGTTTCGCGATTGCGGCACGCTCGCGCCTTCTCGCCGGCCGGGCCGGCGCCAGCGCGTGAACGACGGCCCTGCCGGCGCAGACAGCGCCCACGATCGGCGACCGGCTCACCGAGAAGGGCGTCGACTGGGCCTGGTACGCGGGCGGCTGGGACGACGTCGTCGCGGGCCAGTTCGCAGCCCTACGCCGACCCCGAGCGGTTCCAGACCCATCACCAGCCCTTTCTTTATTTCGCCAGTTATGGGCCGGGCGCCGCCGGGCGCGCGGCGCATCTCAGGGACGAACAAGACTTTCTCGCCGCCGCCGCCGCGGGGGACTCTGCCGCAGGTGTCCTTCTACAAGCCGGTCGGGCGCGTCAACGAGCATCCCGCCTATGCGGAGTTCGAGGCGGGCGACGCGCATCTGGGCGGAAGTCATTGACGCGCTGCGCGCGAGCCCGAACTGGGCCGACATGCTGATCATCGTCACGGCGGACGAGAACGGCGGCTATTGGGATCATGTCGCGCCGCCGAAGATCGATCGATTCGGCCCCGGCGCGCGGGTTCCGACGCTGATCATCTCGCCCTTTGCGCGCAAGGGTTTCGTCGACAAGACGGTGTATGACACGACGTCGATCCTGCGCACGATCGAGGCGCGCTTCGGCCTCGCGCCGCTTGCGCGCGCGCGGCGCAGCGGATCTGCGCAACGCGCTGATCTGGCGCCACGCGCTGGAGTCCTGCGCAGCAACCAGGCGAATGGACAGATCGCCGACAGTCCTAGTGGCGGGGGCTCAAAAGGCGAGCTCCCGGTTTGCCGAACCGTTGCAAGGTTTCGTGTCAACAGCGGCATTCCTCTTCAAAAACAGAAGTCAATCGGGAGGTCAACGAAAGCGTGGCGCGGGTCCCATCTTGAGGACTTCGCCCTTAGGGTAGTCATCTTACCCACCCACTGGGGTTGTTACTACTATTCGATAGACAGTTTTGAGCTATACCAAGGGATATTGTCATTATGTGAGTGAGAGGGAATGGTTGGGCCACGCTAGACGGGGTAGCGCCGCCTTCTCTTCGGAGGAAATTGGGGGCGCGTCCTTGTTTAGGCGGCGACGTCGGTGTTCGTCCGATAACAACAAGCGGCAGGTTTGAATGTTCGGTCTCTGGGGAGGAATTTCTGGGGATTGTTCGTTTGAGGGTCGCGGCAAGAAAGGGCGGTATGGCGTGGGGGGTGGAGTTTCCAACCCTGCCTAACGTTTCGAAAAACGAGGACGAAGCAGCTCTGTTCTGGGAGGCGGAGCGATACCGGTCACGCGCAAATCCCTGGGAGCACATAGGAGGAGTTAAATATGAGCTCGACCACTAGCGCGGCTGCTGGCGCAGCTGCAGAAGTAGAATCCGTAGTTGATCTTCGCGGGATGTGGATTGGTCTTGCGATCCTGAACGTGTTTTATCTGATCGTGCGCATTTACGAGCAGGTTTTCGGCTGGCGCGCGGGTCTCGACTCGTTTGCGCCGGAATTCCAGACCTACTGGATGTCGATCCTTTGGACCGAGATTCCTCTTGAGCTGGTTTCTGGCCTGGGTCTTGCGGGCTATCTCTGGAAGACGCGCGATCGGAACGTGGACGCTGTTGCGCCGCGTGAGGAGCTTCGTCGTCTTGTGGTCCTGGTTCAGTGGCTTGTCGTTTACGGCGTCGCCATTTACTGGGGCGCTTCGTTCTTCACGGAGCAGGACGGCACCTGGCACATGACGGTGATTCGCGACACGGACTTCACGCCCTCGCACATCATCGAGTTCTACATGAGCTACCCGATCTATTCGGTGATCGCGGTTGGCGCGTTCTTCTATGCGAAGACGCGCATTCCGTATTTTGCTCATGGCTACTCGCTGGCGTTCCTGATCGTGGCCATTGGCCCGTTCATGATCATCCCGAACGTTGGCCTGAATGAGTGGGGCCACACCTTCTGGTTCATGGAAGAACTGTTCGTTGCGCCGCTGCATTGGGGCTTCGTGTTCTTCGGCTGGATGGCGCTCGGCGTGTTCGGCGTGGTTCTCCAGATCCTCGCCCGCGTTCATGCGCTGATCGGCAAGGAAGGCGTCGCCCTTCTGACCGAGTAAGACGAGACGCGGCCGCCCGCGCCCCGAGATGGGTGCGGGCGGTTGAGCCGAGCGGGCTTTTTCGATCGAACATGAAACGCTGTTGCCTGGCTTTTGGGTTGGGCTGGAGGTTTCGCGTCGCGGGTTCTGGCTTGACCTCGAGGGAGGCGGGTCGGGTCGCGGGGACGGCGGAAGGGCGCGCTGGGCGCGCCGGGCGCGAGGAGAACGCGCCGGGCGCGACAATAAGAAACTCGGGGCCGACGCGGCGCTCGAGAAACACCAAGGAGAAGAGTGATGTCACAATCGAAAAGCGGGGGGGCGGTCGGTCCGTTCAACTCCGTCGCCGAGGCGGCGGGTTGCGTTCAGGCGACGGACTGGATGCTTCTTGTGTTGCTGTTTTTCGCCGTTCTGGGCGGCTATCACGTCCACTTCATGCTGACGGCGGGCGACTGGGACTTCTGGGTTGACTGGAAGGATCGTCGTATGTGGCCGACGGTCGTGCCGATTCTTGGCGTGACCTTTGCGGCGGCGTCGCAGGCTTTCTGGTGGGTTAACTTCCGCCTTCCGTTCGGCGCCGTTTTCGCGGCTCTGGGCCTTCTGATCGGCGAGTGGATCAACCGCTACGTCAACTTCTGGGGCTGGACCTATTTCCCGATCAGCCTCGTTTTCCCGTCTGCTCTGATCGTTCCGGCGATCTGGCTCGACGTGATCCTGCTTCTGTCGGGTTCCTATGTGATCACGGCGGTTGTTGGTTCGCTGGGCTGGGGTTTGTTGTTCTACCCGAACAACTGGCCGGCGATTGCGGCGTTCCACCAGGCGACCGAGCAGCATGGCCAGCTGATGACTCTTGCTGACCTTATCGGCCTCCACTACGTCCGCACCTCGATGCCGGAATACATCCGCATGGTCGAGCGCGGCACGCTGCGCACCTTCGGTAAGGACGTTGTGCCGGTTGCGGCGTTCTTCTCGGGCTTCGTCTCGATGATGGTGTATTTCCTGTGGTGGTTCATGGGTCGCTGGTATTCCACGACCAAGGTCATCGACACCATCTAAGCGGACTTTTGGCCGCGACGTTCTCGACAGGGGGTCGCGGCCGGTCGGACTTGAAACGCGTGGACGGCTTTGGCTTGATCGCCGATTGGGCCTGACCGTTTGCGGGAAAAAAAGTCGGCTGGCGCGCGAGGCGCCGGCCGGAAGAGAACCTGGGAGGTTTGTTCATGAAAAAGCTAGTCAAGCTCGCCGCCTTTGGCGCGGCGGCTGCTGTGGCGGCGACGCTCGGAGCGATTGCTCCGGCCTCGGCGCACGGCGAGAAGTCGCAGCAGGCGTTCCTTCGCATGCGCACGTTGAACTGGTATGACGTTGGCTGGTCGAAGACGACCGTGAACGTGAACGAAGAGATGATCCTTTCTGGCAAGGTTCACGTCTTCTCGGCGTGGCCGCAGGCTGTGGCGAACCCGCGCGTTTCGTTTTTGAACGCCGGCGAGCCGGGCCCGGTCCTTGTCCGTACGGCTCAGTTCATTGGCGAGCAGTTCGCGCCGCGTTCGGTGTCGCTTGAGATCGGCAAGGACTATGCCTTCTCGATCAACCTGCGCGGCCGTCGCGCGGGCCGCTGGCACGTTCACGCGCAGATCAACGTCGAGGGCGGCGGTCCGATCATTGGCCCCGGCCAGTGGATCGAGATCAAGGGCGACATGAAGGACTTCACCGATCCGGTGACGCTCCTTGACGGGTCGACGATCGATCTTGAGCATTACGGCATCAGCCGCGTTTATGCGTGGCATTTGCCGTGGCTTGCGATTGGCGCGGCCTGGATTCTCTTCTGGTTCGTCCGGAAGGGCATCATCGCCTCGTATATCCGCGTTGCTGAAGGCCGTCCTGAGGCCGTCATTGGCGACGACGACCGCCGCATTGGCGCGATCGTCCTGGCTCTGACGATCCTTGCGACGATTGTCGGCTATGCTGTGACGAACTCGACGTTCCCGCGCACGATCCCGCTTCAGGCCGGCTTGCAGAAGCCGCTGACGCCGATCGAGACGGAAGGCACGGCGGGCGTGGGCAAGGATCAGGTGTCGGCCGAGCTGAACGGCGGCGTCTACAAGGTCCCGGGCCGCGAGCTGACGATCAACGTCAAGGTCAAGAATGGCACGGCTCAGCCGCTTCGCCTCGGCGAATATACGGCTGCTGGCCTGCGCTTCCTGAACCCGGACGTGTTCACGACGAAGCCTGACTTCCCAGACTACCTCCTGGCGGACCGCGGTCTGTCGGTCGACCCGACCCCGATTGCGCCGGGCGAGTCGAAGGAGATCGTCGTGAAGATCCAGGACGCGCGTTGGGACATCGAGCGTCTGTCCGACCTGGCCTATGACACCGACAGCCAGATCGGCGGCCTGCTGTTCTTCTTCACGCCGGACGGCAAGCGCTTCGCCGCTGAAATCGGCGGCCCGGTGATTCCGAAGTTCGTCGCGGGCGACATGCCCTGAGCGAATATCGTTCATCGATAAAATAAACAGCCGGCCGGATGAAAATCCGGCCGGTCGTCTTTTGGGAACCCACGCTCATACCCACCGACGACGCTCGCGACCGAGCCGGCGCACGTTGCAATTCATGACGACCCGCCGCGCGAGGTTCGCGGATCTTGCTCAAGATCAATTGGTGCGTCCTTTAGACGCAAACCGCGTCTCGGCTTTTTGCTCGCGCCCATGCATATATTGGATGCAGATTATGCGCGGGCGCTTTCCCGGACGCTTGGCGACGCTTACCATGCGGGAGGCGTCTCCCGGGCGGATGGATGGAGACAGATCGCGATAGGAAGGGCGTCGGTTCCCGCAGCGCGCAGCGCGCCGGGCTTTCGGCGAGACAAATGAACGACGCGATCCAATCAAACAGAGAAAAGACCGAGGGATGGAAATGAAATTTTGGCGTAGCCTCGCAGCCGCCGTGTTTGGCGCTCTCCTGTCGCTCGCCGTCGCCCAGACGGCGCGATCAGAGGGCGGCGCGGGTCCTGAAGCCATGTCGATGGGCAATATGTGCATGGTCATGTTCGGCTATGACATGATCCACATCACCGTGTTTCAGCCAGACAAGTCGCGCAGCGAATATTGCAGCGAGATCCCGTCGACCGGCCGCGCGATCATGGCCTTTGACATCGAAAACCCGTCGTTTCGAGACTTGCCGATAGAATTGCGCGTCATTCGTGATCCTCTGACGCCGCTCAGCAACGATACTGATCTCGAGCCGCTCACGGAGTTTCATTTGCCGGCCAAGAAATATTCGAAAGGCACCTTCAGTATCGAGCATAATTTCAAGGAGAACGGCCATTACATCGGTCTCGTGACCCTCACCCGTCCGGACGGAAAGCAGGAGACCGAAATATTCAAATTCATGGTCGGCGAAACGCTTTGGGCGTGGGTGCCGCAAATCGCCGGCACGGTGCTGATCGGCGGCATGCTGTTCGCGTACTGGAAACACACGCATCCTTCCCAGAAAAAGAAAGATCCGGTGGAAACAGTCGCGTCTTGAACGGCTAGCCTGGGGAGCGCATCTTCAGGGTCAATAACAAGAAGAGAGCCAAAGAGCCTCGGAGGAAATGTCATGACGGTAACTGTTGTTTCGCGACGCCGCGCCATTGCGACGTCGATCGTGGGGGCGACGCTTGCGTGCTTGGTCGGGGCGCCGGCGCAGGCCCACTCCTTTCTGGTGGAGGCGGCGCCCTCGTCCAAAGACCATGTCGCCGCCTCGCCCAAGACTGTGAAGCTCCGTTTTGGCGGCGGCGTCGAGCCGAAATATTCGAAGCTCACTGTCGAGGACGCCGACGGCAAGGTGCTGAGCGAAGGCGCCAATGGCGTGCCCGACAAGCCCCGCGAACTCTCCCTGGATCCGCCGGACCTCTCACCCGGCAAATATGTGGTTCGATATCGCGTCCTGTCGACCGACGGCCACATCGTCGAAGGCAATTACGAATTTACCGTCGACCCCAAATAAGTCCCCCGCCTTCGTCGAACCGCAGCGCTGGACGCGCCTGCCGGTCGCTTCGGCCGGACGGAGCTTCTAACGCATCATGATCCGCCAACCGCGATAGCAAGGAGCGAGATCAAGACATGTATCTGTCGCTCGCATTCATCCGTTTCCTGGAAAGCTTGCCGTCGGCGCTCGCGGTCGGCCTGCTGCTGCTGCCACGGCTGATCGGGGAAGATGGCGCGCGCTTCAAAATCCCTGTCGCGGCGGCCGCCATCTTTCGCGCGCTCATTGGCTTTGCGCTGCTCTATCTTATCGCGCGGGCGATTATTCCGGCGGAGCGCCCCATTGATGTGAGCGTGCTCATGGACTTCCTCGCCGGCACGAGCGTCGGCAAGGCCTGGGCGGCGACGCAGGCGCTCGCCTTTGTTTTCGCAGGTCTGACGGTCGCCCGCATCTTCAAGGCCTCCGATCTGCTCGACCGCATCACGCTCTGGGTCGGCATTGGCGTGCTCGCCGTCGTCTCCGTGACCGGCCACGCGATCGACGACGGCCTGCCGGCTTGGACGCAGGTGAGTTTTCTCCTCCACACGGCGGCGGGACTGACCTGGCTCGGCGGCCTGCTCGGTTTGATCTGGTGGATGTTCACAGCGCAGAGCAAACAGCCGGAAGTCGCCGCGAAGCTCGCCGAGCGCTGGTCGCTGGTCGCCAAAGTCGCGGTGGCCCTTGTCGCGGTGACCGGCGTCGCCATGGCCTATGAGAATGTCGGCTCCATTCCCAACATGCTCGCGACGCCCTACGGGCGCCTGCTGACGTTGAAGCTTGCCCTGCTCGCCGCCGTGCTTCTCTGCGCGCTCGCGATTGTGCGCTACATGCGGCGGCGCGCGGCGGATGGTCCGTTCGACAGCGACTGGGTCGGCAAGGTCGGCTCTCTCGAGGCGGCGTTTGGTCTCGGCCTTCTCGCAGTCGCCGGCTATATCGCGGTCATCACGCCCGGATCACATGAGACCAATGTTTACTGGCCGCTTCCTTTCCGTTTGTCCTACATTGCGACCTGGGGACAAAAGCCGATCTTCCCGTCGCCGATCTGGTGGTGGGCGATCGCGGGAATCGTGCTCGCACTCGCCGCCGCCCTGATCTGGTGGACGCCGGCGACGCGCGAGAAGCGCCTTTACGCGGCGCCCGCGGCGACGATCGCGGCGCTCCTCTGCGTGGCCGTGTCCTTTTCGACAGAGGCCTACACCGACACCTACAACGATCCGACCCAGGATTTCACCGCCGAGTTGATCGCGCGCGGGATGACGGCCTTCCAGGAAAATTGCGTCGGCTGCCACGGTCCCATGGGCGAAGGCAACGGCCCGCTCGCGAAGGAGCTCAAAAACGCCAAGGGCCTGCCGATCGAACCGGCCGATCTCACGGCGCCCCATGTCGGCACCCATACGATCGGCGATATTTTTCATTGGCTGACTTTCGGCGGACAAAGCGGCGTCATGCCGAGCTTCAGTCAGGTCCTCGACGTCGACGACCGCTGGGACATGATCAATTATCTCCTGATCCTCTCAAGCACCAACCGCTCGCGCTTCATCGCCCCTCAAGCCATGATCCAATGGCTGATCGCGCCGGACTTTGCGCTGATCGACCCGAAGGAAGAGGTTACGACCCTCTTCAAATTGCGTGGCAAGCCGACCCTCGTGTCCTTTGCGCGGTGCAACGTGGCGAGCGAGGCGCGCGCCGCGCTCGATGCGAGCCTCCTGCAAGCGGCGCAAGTCGCCAAGGCGGCAGGGACGAATCATGTGACCGTCTATGCCGGCGATTGTCCGGCGGAGGCGAAGGCGCGGGAGGCGCTGCATCCCGCCGCCGCCGAGAAGGCCTATTCCATCATCAACCGCTATCCGAACGTGCCCTATACGAGCGAAATTGCCGAAGCGCACTTTCTCATCGACCGCTCGGGCTATGTGCGCGCGCGCTACAGGCAGTTCGGGGTCGATGACGCCAACGCAGCCCAATTTGCCGCTCAGGCCGCAATTCTGGCCTCAGAGCCGCTTGTGGAGATCAACCTGCATTCTCATTGAGAGGCAGTTTGAGCGGCCGGCGACGTATCCGGCCAATGAAGGGAGAGAAAGATGATCATTAAGCGGCGTGATCTTTTGGCGACCGGCGGGACATTGCTTGCCGGCGCGGCTCTGGGCGTCTTTGGGCGAACGTCATCGGCAAAAGCGCATGAGTATGACGTCGGCAAGCTCAAGGTGGAGCATCCTTGGCTGCGCGCGCCCGCGGATGGCGACAACAAGGCCCAGTTCTACGCCTTTCTCCACAATAACGGCGATACGCCCGATAAGCTCGTCGCGGTGAAGGTCGAGAAATTCGGACAGGCCGTGATCCATGGCGACCCGAAAAACCTCGAGCTGGAGACGCCTGTCGTTCTGCCGCCGAAGTCCAAAACCACCCTGGCGCCCGGCGGCGTCCATGTCGCGCTGCTGGACGCCAAGAAACATCTCGAAGTTGGATGGGGCCTCGAGATGACGCTCGTTTTTGAAAAAGCGGGCGAGGTTGTCGTCGATGCGGCGATCGAGGCGCCCGACGCCAAGCACGCACATGACGCCGAAGCTCAGGCGCGCTGGGAAAAGGCGCACAACAAGGACACCTCAGGCCCCAAGGAAGCGGGTCATGACGCCCATCACGGTCATGAGCACCATCACGAAACGGAGAAGAAGCCGGAAGGCGCCAACTGAGGGGACGTCGCAGCGCAGGAGGCCCGGGCAGCAATTGCGCGCGCTTGTCAGGTCGCGCTACGCCCCGGCCATGAGCGGGCAAGACAAAACGCGCGTCCCTCCGGGCGCGCGTTTTTTCTCGAACAAAAAATGCGCGCTCGATGAAGCGCGCATTCCTGACAGGAGCAGGTTTCAGTGATCGACGCTGACGAGCCTTCCCGAGAATT
>CAVQNJ010000021.1:0-245834 GCA_963713845.1 uncultured Alphaproteobacteria bacterium | reverse complement strand
AGTCGAGGACCACAAAGAATAGCGCCCGCCGACCCAATCCCAAAAGCCGAAGACGTGCGCGGGATCGATTCCGAAAGCCGCAACCTTGTCGAGCCTTGTGGAGACCGCCGCGAAATGCTTCCCGACAGCCGCCTCGCCAAGCGCCGCGACGACTCGCGCGCGGGCGCTCGCGGCGTTGGCCATCGTCTCCTGGGTCGTGAAGGTCTTTGACGAGACGATGAAAAGCGTTCGCGACACGTCGAGGCGGGCCAGCGTGTCGGTGAGATCGGCGCCGTCCACATTGGACACGAAATGGGCGCGCGGTCCATCAACGGCGTAGGGCGAAAGCGCGCGCGCCGCCATCGCGGGCCCAAGATCCGATCCGCCGATGCCGATATTGACGATATCGGTGAAAGGCGCGCCGCCCGCCCCTTTGGCGTCGCCGCTGCGTATGGCGCGCGCAAAAGCGAAAACCTTGTCGCGCTCGGCCGTGATGGCGGGACGGACGTCTTGTCCCTCCACAAGCAGCGCTCGAGTGGAAAGATCGCGCAGCGCCGTATGCATGGCGGCCCGCTGCTCTGTATTGTTGACCGCCTCGCCGGCAAAGAGCGCGTCACGACGCGCCTCGAGCTTGCGCGCCATGGCCAAGGCGGCCAGCAGATCGATCGTCTCGCGCGTCACCTTGTGCTTGGAGAAATCGAACAGAAAATCGGGAAGCGATACGCTGAAATCGGCGAATCTGGCGGCGTCGGCGGCGAAGAGATCGCACGTGCGGACGCGATCGAGGCTGCGCGCATGGGTTTCAAGCGCAAGAAAAGCGGCGGCGACGGCGTGGGACATCTTGCGCCTCAAAGCAGGAAGCGGACCGCCGAATCGGCGACCCTCGGGCGAAGAGTTTTACTCCAAAGCGCCACGGCTTGCAGGGGCCGGCCCGACCGCCGATTTTTTGCTGTATTATGACAGCGGGATGTGAAAATGATCTCGGTTCCATGACGCTTTGCTGACAGCAGGACGACGATGAACCAGATCCCCTTCCTGGACGTGCGCGGCGGTGGCCCCGTGGCTCATGCCACGGCGCGGATCGACGCGGCGGTCGCGCTCCGCGACGCTTGCCTCGGCGCGGCGGCGCCGCTCAGCCGCTTTTGCCTCTCGCAAGTGGACCGACTCGCCTCAAACTGGCTGCGCCGATCGGCGTCCGCCTATCGCAGCGAACTCGAGCATGTCGCGGCCATTCTCGGCTTTCCGGGCGCGCTGACGCTGAACATGTCCTACCTCTTCGCCTGCACCACGCAGGCCTATGAAGGGCCCGACGGACTGCCGAAACTCCGCCGCACGCTCGACTGGCCCTTCCAGGGCCTTGGCAAGGCCGTGGAAATGACGTGGCAATCCGGCCCCGCCGGGGAGTATTACAACGCGACCTGGCCGGGCGCCGTGGGCGTCCTGAGCGCCATGGCGCCCGGGCGCTTCTGCGCCGTCATCAATCAGGCGCCCATGCAGCGGCGCACCTCCGGCGCCCTCGGCTTCGCTTATGATGCGGCCCTCAATCTGCGCAACGCCCTGGCGAGCGAAGGCGGATGGCCGCCCGACCATCTGCTGCGCTACGCTTTCGAGACATGCGAGACCTTCGATTCGGCTGTTCGCCTGATCGCGCGCGAGCCGCTGGCCCGGCCCACGCTTTTCACCCTCGCGGGCGCGAAGCCCGGCGAGATGGCCTTGATCGAGCGGACCGAACGCGAGGCGGAGATTTACTGGGGGCCGGTCATTGTCGCCAATGACTGGCAGGAGCCCCGCCCGGGCTGGAAGGCGCGCATGAGCGAAATCAACAACGACGCGCGCCGGGCGGCGATGCGCGCCGTGAGGCCGGACGCGACGCGCTTTTCATGGGTGACGGCGCCGGTGCTCAATCGTCTGACCCGTCTCGCCGTCGAAATGTCCGCAACCGGCGGCGGAGACTTCGCCGCGCGGGGCTACGAATGCACGTCCCTTTTCAAGGGCGCCCCGAGGATCGCAACTCAGGATTTCCTTCTGGAGGCGGCCACGCCCACGGCGCTTGCCGCCTAAGCCACTCTCGGCGCGGCGGCGCGGCGCAGGCGATCGTTGATAGCTTCGCCCAGGCCCCGCTCCGGGATATGGGCGACGGCGATTGATCCAACGCCGCGCGCGTCCAACTCGCGCAGATACGCGTAAAGATTGGCCGCCGCCTCGACGAGATCGCTCGCGGGCGAGAGATCGCGCATAATCGCCTCCGGCGGCGCCCGCACGCGCAAGCGGCCGCCGAAATCGAGCCCCCCCTCCCCGTCGTCGAGCGCATGAGCTTCAAGTCGCAGCCGCGCCCGGGGCGCGTAATGCGAGGCCGTCATGCCCGGCGCCAGCACGGCCGCGCGCGCCGGCGCGGCGAGCGGCGCGCCGAGGCGCTTCTCGATCTTCTCGCGCGCAATTGCGCCGGGCCTCAGAAGAACCGGCGTCGCCGCGCAAAAAGACACGATCGTCGATTCGAGTCCTCCCGCCGCTCGGCCGCCGTCGAGGATCATGTCGACGCGGCCGCCAAGATCGGCTTGCACATGCGCGGCGGTGACCGGGCTGACATGTCCGGAAAGATTGGCCGAGGGCGCCGCGATCGGCCGGCCGAGCGCAAGGATCAAGGCTTGCGCCACCGGATGATTGGGGTAACGCAAGGCGACGCTTGGCAGGCCCGCCCGCGCCAATTCGCAGACCGTGCCCCCGGGCGCGGCTGGAGCCACGATGGTCAGCGGACCGGGCCAGAAGGCCTCGGCCAGCGCAATCGCCGCGCTCGGCAGAAGCGCTTCGCGCCGCGCCGACTCAATGTCGGCCACATGCGCGATCAACGGGTTGAAGGAGGGGCGTCCCTTGGCGTCATAGACGCGTGCGACCGCCCAGGCGCTCGTCGCATCGGCGCCCAGGCCATAGACCGTCTCGGTCGGGAAAGCGACGACGCCGCCGTCACGAAGGATGGCCGCCGCACGCGCAAGGGAGGATTCGTCCGCCTTGGCGAGGATCGTCACGATTCCCGGCCGCGGTAGGGCGGCGCCGGAATGGCCATATGCGCCGCGCGCAACGCCCGCGACCAGCGGTCGCGCAAATCATGGAAGTACGTGTCGCTGGAGTCGATCCGCGTCGAGACCTCGAGCTTGAACGCGTCCCGCCGCAGCAGCGCGATGTCGATCGGCAATCCAACCGAGAGATTGGAGCGGATCGTCGAATCCATCGAGATGAGCCCGATCTTGAGCGCGTCATAGATGTCGCTGTCGTAATGGATCGCGCGGTCGAGAATCGGTTTCCCGTATTTGTGCTCGCCGATCTGAAGATAATTCGTATCCGGCGTGCATTCGATGAAATTGCCCGCGGTGTAGATCATGAAAAGTCGCGGCTCGCCCCCGGCGATCTGACCGCCAAGCAGCAACGCGACGTCGAAGCTCACGCCGTTCGATTGTTCGATCGAATTATAGGCTTCCATGCGCGAGCGCCGGACGGCGCGACCGACGAGCTGCGCCGCCTGCAGCATGGTCTGCGCCGTCATGGCGTTTTCAATCTCCCCTGTGTCGGGATTTTCGAATCCTTCCGAGAGAAAATTCACGACGCCCTGGGTCACCGAGAGATTTCCCGACGTCGCAAGCAGAAGAACGCGCTCGTCGGGCTTCTCGAAAACATAAAGCTTGCGGAAGGTCGCGATATTGTCGAGGCCGGCGTTGGTGCGCGTATCCGCAATGATCACCAACCCGTCGCGAACCAGAATGCCGCAGCAATAGGTCATGGAAGCTCCAGAGCATGGACCCGCGCCGCCAACCGGATCGCGCGCGCCCCCGGTTTACAAGTTCCGGGCCAGAAGGCACAAGGGGCGGACGGCCTTTCAAAGGGACGGAACCCGCCATGCGCGTCGGCGACCGGGAATACAGGACGATCTGGCGCGACGCGGATGGGCGCGTCCATGTCATCGACCAGACCCGCCTGCCCCACCAATTCGAGACGCTGACCCTCCCGGATTGGGAGTCGGCGGCCCATGCGATTCGCGAGATGGTCGTGCGCGGCGCGCCGCTCATCGGGGTAACGGGCGCTTATGGCCTCGCGCTCGCCGCGTCCTGCGACCCCGGCGACGCCGCGCTGGACCGCGCCTATGAGACCCTTCTGACGACGCGGCCGACGGCGGTCAATCTGCGCTGGGCGCTCGACAGGGTGCGCGCGCTGCTCATGGCGGCGGCGCCAGAGCGCCGGGCGGCCATCGCCCATGCCGAGGCGGCGCGCATCGCCGAGGAGGATGTGGCCTGCTGCGCCGCCATCGGCGATCACGGCGCCGCGCTCATCTTGGCCGCCGCCGAACGCAACCCGGGCAGAGCGGTCAATATTCTTACTCATTGCAACGCGGGCTGGCTCGCGACCGTCGACTGGGGAACGGCGCTCGCGCCAATCTACAAGGCGGCGCGCATGGGCGTTCCGCTTCATGTTTGGGTGGACGAGACCCGCCCGCGCAACCAGGGCGCAAGTTTGACCGCTTTCGAACTGGCGAGCGAAGGCGTGCCGCATAGCGTGATCGCCGACAACGCCGGCGGGCATCTGATGCAGCACAAACTTGTCGATCTCGTCATCGTCGGCTCCGATCGCATGACGCGCACGGGCGACGTCTGCAACAAGATCGGCACCTATCTCAAGGCGCTCGCCGCCCACGCCAATGAGACGCCCTTCTACGTCGCCTTGCCAGGCTCCACGATCGACTGGCGGATTGCGGACGGCCTGCGCGACATCCCGATCGAGGAGCGAGCCCCGCGTGAGGTCACGCATATCCGCGGGCGAACCGCGCAGGGCGGGGTGATCGACGTGCAAGTCACGCCCGACGGATCGCCGGCGCGCAACTGGGCTTTCGACGTGACGCCGGCGCAGCTTGTCACGGGGCTGATTACGGAGCGTGGCGTGAGCCCCGCGACGGAAGACGGCCTCGCCGCCCTGTTTCCTGAATTAGCCAACCAGGTCAAAGCAATCTGACACTGGAAAATCAGGAGCCTCAACCGGAGCGCCTGTCCCCGGCGCGCGGTCCATAGCTCTTGAACCGTTCGACGGTGCGCCAGATTTCTTCGTCCGGGAGCGTCACCGGATTCCCGGCGAGCAGGGCGAGATAATAGACCTGCGCGAGCGCCTCGAGCTCGACCGCGCGCCAAAGCGCCTTGCGCATGTCGGCGACCGACGACGATGGCCCCATGATTGGCGAGCAAGAGGCCGTCGCGATCCGTCAGACCGTCGACGACAAGGCGCGACAGCTCCGCCGTGCCGTACGGAGCGTAGCCGACGCAAGGGACGCTCGGGCCGCCGAACGCCGCGATCATATAATGCACAGCGGGGATCTCGCGCCGCAATGTCGCGAGGGTCGTGGCGTAGGTGGAGTGCATATGCGCGATCGCCTGCACATCCGGGCGCGCGCGATAGACATCGAGATGAAAGCGCCATTCGCTGGAGGGCGCGAGCGGCCCTTCATAGGCGCCGTCGCGATCGGCTAGCGGCATGCGCGCGATCATCTCCGGCCGCAACTCCCTGGCGAGGACTCCGCTCGGCGTCACCAGCGCCGCCTCGCCATCGCGCAGGGACAGGTTTCCGGCAGAGCCATGATTGAGGCCCAGCCGTTCCAGCTCCAATGCTCCGGCCACGATCGTCTCGCGCCTGTCGCGTTCAGCCATCCTCGTCTCCGCCGCTCCTCGCTCGCGTCAAATATTGCCCGCCGGCAGGATTGCTGTATAGGACGTAGCCTCCCCTGCAGGGGCCGGTAGCTCAATGGTTAGAGCCGACCGCTCATAACGGTCTGGTTGGGGGTTCGAGTCCCTCCCGGCCTACCACGATCCGCCTTCATTTATCCCAGATCAAACACGCGTGGGCGCGGCCCCGTCGCGGCGCGTCTTAGCGCTTCTTTGGCCCGGTCGCGCATTGGCGTTCGTGGCACGCCGATTCGCTGTCGTGCAGCGAAGACCCGAGGCAGAAGGAAAACGCGCGGACGAGCGCGGCTCTCGTCTCATCTGCGTGGCTTGCGTTCACCGCGAGGTCGGACTGGCACGGCACGGAAACAAGGGCGCAATCGGCAGAAGAATTGCAGGCGAACCAATCGCTCGGGAGCTCCGCGGTTGCGCGTATTCGTTCGTCGTAATTATCAAGGTGATGCGCCGCCGCGGCCTGCGTGAAGAGCGACAGCGCCGTCAAAAACATTATTTTTAATCGCATCGGCGCTCTCATCCTGGCGTGGCGACGTTGCCGCATCGTCGGACATCAAACGAAACCCTGTCCAGGCGCAATCAACGTCGGCGCGCGCGCCGGCGATTCGACGCGCGGCCCGCAACGTCCTTATGACATCCGCAATTGCCGCGCCGCCGCCGGACGCGCTCGGCCCCGCCTTCAATGCTTTCGCCTTAGGTAAATGCTCACGTTCAAGCTGAACGCCCCCTCTGCCTCATCCCGCACAGCGCAAGAAGCAGGGCACAAACCGACAAATCGTTAATGATACGTTAGATTTGAGGGTTACCAGCCGGTTAAAAAATGGCATGTTCCTCGACATACGCTGAGCGATGGTACGGAGCAATTTGGCATGGGCTTTCCGCGATTTCAGAGCCATTTTCTCCAGATCTGCGCGGAAGACGCGCCAGGCGCCGAGCGCGCGGATTGATTTTGGGCAGGAGATTTCCGCGCTACGCGGCGGCGGCGGCGATTGCCGTCGCATTCTTCTGCGTCGGCGACGCGATGGCGGCAACGAGCGCCGCGCCGCCCCGGCTGCGGCTCAATGGCATCGTCATCTATGGCAAGCTCAAACGCGCTTTCGTCGACGGCGCCTGGGTGTCCGAAGGCGAAACCGTGCGGGCCTGGACGGTAATCGCCATCAACAATCTGGAGATTTCACTGGAAAACAGCGGGCAGTCCGCCTCGCTGCATCTCGATTACGGCATAGACGACGCCGAGCCCGGCGCGGCAAGTGTACGACAGCATCCGCCACCGCCCGCAGAGAAGCCGACGACGCCAGCCGCCGTGAAACACTGACGGCAGGTCGCAAGTCATCGAGCGCCCGCGTCGCGCACAGATGACCAGCCCGTGCGCAAAGCGGAGATCGCGACTGAGTTGTCCCCCGAGACGACGACAGTAAGATCGGTCAGCCCCCTCGCCGTCTCCGTGGCGCGGAGAACTCCTCGCGCGACATGGCGCCCCTCTTGCGCCCGAAGACGCAAATCGACTTTGCGCGCCCCGCACCAGACGTCAACGCGTTTCGCGTCTTCTGCCGTCACGCCCTCCCCGAATTCGATCTCGAACCAGGGTTGTCCGGTTTCGCCAATGATGGCGGGAAGCGCAATCGATTGGCGCGCAAGATGCGGCGCGCTGGGATAGATCGCGCGACCCTCTCGACGTCCCCATTCGATGTAATGCTGCAAGGGATTCAATCCCCAGCCGCGCACGTCGGGGTTGGCGTCGAGATATGCCGAGCCCGAGAAAAACGGACCGGGATCATACGCGCCCGAGTGTCCGAAGCTGGCGTAATGGTCGAGCGGGTTTTCTCCCGCATCACGAACGTCGTCATATCGCGCCAGATACCAATCCGTGTCGAAAAAAGGATTGGGATCGAGACCCATCCGGTAGCCGAAGCGGTCGTAATGGCGAAAGGCGGGAAGTCTGCGCGTCGCGACCTGCGGATAAGCGTTGAGGTACCATTCCGCGTCGAATAGCGGGTTCGCGGTCGTCCAGGGCGACCATTTGTTGAGAGGCGACCGTCGACCCGCGAAAACCCGCTTTGCAAAACCAATGATCCGGCGCGCCAGTCTCGGCCATGGCCGCGCTGGCGCTGGCGCCGCAAGAAGCGTCGCGTTGTCGCCGAAGGTCCACGCGACAAAAACCCGTCGGCCGAGCGCGCGCGTGTTGGGGCCGACAGGCAGATCGTGATGGACGCTCCACGGCGCGCCGCCGCCGATGTCGAGCGTGGCGAGCGACGGGCCCGCGCCTTCTTGCGCCGCGTCGCGCCGCGCGGGAGACGATCCGTCGTCGAAGGTCACGACAGCCGAAAAACGCCGTTGGACGACGACGCTGCTCGTGGCGTGCGCCAGTCCCGTCGAAGCGCCGCGCGCGATCTTCGCGATCTCCGCGGCGCGGGGCGCCCAGTCGCCGTGACGCAAGCAAAGCGCCTGTCCGAGCAGATCGCCGTCGACGGCCAGGAGCGGCGCGCATTGATCGTCGGCCAGAGCGGCGACCATGTTTGCGACGAGCGCGTCGCCCCCCTCCCCCAGTTGCGCCAACGCCGCGAGTCCGTCGAGCGGCGCGCCTGCGAGATAGGCGCGAGCGAAGCGATTGGCCGCGCGAACGGCCGCGCTCCATTCCACCTGCGCCGGCTCCAGCGCCGCCTCCCGGGGCGTCGGGCTTAATGCGCGTTCGCCGAGAAGCGCCGCAAACGCCGCGTTCAGGACGCGCCCAAAAGCGTCGCCGGCCGCTAGCTTTGAAGCCAGTCGGGCGGAAGCCGCGGCGGCGTTCGCCCGCAATGGCGCGGAATCGAGGAGCTGCTGGATTGCATTTGCAAGCGCGGGCGCCGCGTCGTGCGCCTCGATGTCGCCTTGCGCGCCAATTGCGGCGACCGCGGACGCGGTGGTGACGACGGGCTTTGCTTTTGCAAGCGCCTCAAGCAGTTCGAAAGCGGCTTCATCCTTGGCGCGCGACGGCGCGACGACGACTTTCGCGGCGGCGTAAAGCGGGTCACGACGATCGGCGGCGCCGATAAAAACGACGTCGCCGCCTTTGACGTCGAGGGCGGTCTCGTCGACATCGCCACAGATAAGCAGGCTGGCCGCCTTTGAGAGATAGGGTTCGTAGACTTGCGCCAGGAACCAGCGCAGATCATCGAGACCCTTCTCGCCTGGCGGGACGACAAGAAGCATGTCGACGCCATCGAGCGCCCGCAAGCGGGCATAAGGGGCCGCGCGCGCAAAAACCGGTCGCATGTCGATGCAAAATGGCGCGCGATGTGGCGCGGCGCTTGCCACGACTTCACAAAGGTCGGTTGGCCCGGCGATGTCCGATATGCGGGCGGCGCGCGGCAAAAACGGAAATTTTACGCGCGAATGGATGACGCGGGCCGCGTCAAACCCAAGCATCGCGACAACGCTCCTCTGCGCGTCGTTCGACAAGAGGATGGCGTCCGGCTCAAAGCCGAGAAGTCGCGCGCGCGCCGCCTCGGGGTCATGTAGGCTGAGAACGACGACCTTTTCGCAACCATAAGGACGCAGGGCCCCAGCAAGACGCCGCCGGGCGTCGACGCTCGCAAACCCACGCGTCGTTACAATGAGCGCGATGATGCGATAACCCGCCTCATCGAGATAACGCAGGCGCGCATGGCTCACGGCGGCCTGCGCCTGCCCATTCACGAGCGCGTCGCCATCGATTGCCGACACAACCACGGGCGCTGCCTCGCTCCGCGCGCGCGTCCCACTGTTCTCGACGAAATAACGCGCGAGCGCAGCCGGATCGCCAGAAGCGATCGCGGCGTCTTGACGCGCTTTCGCGCCGGCCTTCAGCGCGTCAAAGCGATCGACTGCATCGGCGAGCGCGGGCCCCAGTCCCCCGGCGGCGTGTCGTACGGCATTGTCCGGTCCGACGCGGCTCCCCATCCAGGAGCCTTCCGTGGTCACGACGACCTTGGCGGCGGCCATCGCCTCGACGAGGACACTTGAGCTGCGGCTGCGATAACTCACCGGAGAATAGGAGAGAAGGATGATGTCGCTCTCGGCGACAAGCGCGCAATATTCGTCGGCGTCGACGATTCTCTTCACAAGCCGGACTTTGTCTTCGAGTCCCCGTTCGTGTAAAAATGCTTCAAGCCTTTGCTGATAGTCGAGGAGCCCGGGTTCGCCGCGCAGACTTCGCTCGCTGCATTGCAGCACGACATGCAGGCGATCTGTCGCAAGATAGTCGGCGGCCAGAAATTCGATGGCGCCCAAGACATCGCGATAGCCTTTCTCGCTGCGCGCGGTGCCCAGATAGGACGCGATCAGCGGGCGGGGCGATGGCTTGTCCGGCGCATCCGACAACTTCGGCAAGAGCCTGACGAGATCGACCGGTATCGGGCAGACGCCGACTGGCGCGCCGAACAAGTTCGCAAACGCCTGCGCCAATTGCGGCGTATCGCTATGGAATTCTGATTTTGTCGCAAAGCGCCTTCGACGTCGCGAGGGCGTGGATGCTCCTTAAAATTCGTGCGGCGCGATACTGAAACACGTCCGGATCGTAACGAAGCACAACGTGATAGGTGGGGAGATCGAACTGCGGGGGCAAAAGCGTCAAATAGTCGAGCAGTTCGACAAGTTCGACGAAGTGACAGGTATGCACGACGACAAGATCATCGAAGCCGAGATCAAGCGGGGCCAAAGCGCGCTCCAGCTCCCATCCGAAATGACCCTCGCCATAGGGCAGGATGTTTCTCGCCGCGGCCTCAGCCTCTGTATGGCTGAACGGCCGCGCCATCCTGTAAGGGGCGCAGAACCCCTCGATCGGAAAGCGCTTGTTCCATAGCACGCTGACGTCCAGTCCGGCGTCGACTCCGGCGCGCGCGAGCGCATTCGTATACGTCTGGAAATGTCCTTCCGCCGAGACGGCGTTCTGGTCGGCGATGACGAATTTGCGTTTCATGCGGCACGCATTTCCCGTAACCGGCGGATGGAAGCGCCGCGCGTGATCACCTCACTGCTGTAGCATATGCGAGACGGCGGATCCCATGGCCAGCGACGCCGTGAGACCGGGACTTTCGACGCCATAGAGCGCAACCAGGCCCGCAATCCCGTGGCTTTGCGGCCCCTGTATGAGAAAATCCGCGCTCGATTCGCCTTCCCCCGAGATTTTCGGCCGCACGCCGGCATAGGCCGGCTGCAGCGCGCCCTCGGCGAGCCCAGGCCAGTAACGACGAATGGCCGCATAGAAACACCTGTTCCGCGCAGGATCGACCCGAAAATCGACGGCGTCGGGGTCGTTGGACGCAAGCCATTCGACGTCGGGACCAAATCGCATCGCGCCGGCGAGATCGAGAGTAAGATGGACGCCGAGCCCGCCCGGCGCCGGCACAGGATAAATGAGCTGGCTGAAGCGCGCAGCGCCAGCATGCGCGAAATAGGAGCCCTTGGCGAGGTGGAAAGGCGGCGCGCAGGAGATGAGCGCCTCTCCCATCAGGGCGGCGACGGCGTGCGTCCAGGGTCCGGCCGCGAGAATGAGCTTGCGGCTGGCGATGATCAGCGGCCCCGAGGGCGTCGAGACGTCGATGTCGAAAAGGCCGGGCGCGATCCGCCGCGCGCCGACGAAACGATGGTTCGTCAGGACGGCGCCGCCGCCCGCCTCGATTTCCCCGACAAGCGAGAGCATCAGGCCATGAGAATCGATGATGCCCGTTTCCCGCACACGCAATGCAAGCGTCGCGCGCAGCGCCGGCTCCAGCCGCATCGCCGCCGCGCCGTCGAGGAGGTCGACATTTTCGACGCCGTTGCGTTCGGCGCGTCGCGCGAGCGCCTCAACTTGCGCCGCCTCATTATCGTCCGTGGCCACGACGAGCTTCCCGCATTTGCGATAGGCGACATTGTGACGATCGCAATAGGCATAGAGCCGCCGCCGTCCTTCGATGCAGAGACGATGCTTGAGACTGTCTTCCTCGTAGTAAAGCCCGCTGTGGATCACCTCGCTGTTGCGCGACGAAATGCCCGCGCCAAATTGCGTGGCCGCTTCGAGGACAAACGCCTCGCCGCCCTCGCGCGCCAACTCCGCCGCGATGGCGAGACCGATGACGCCGGCGCCCACGATCAGATTATCGACGGCCACCCGCTCGATCATATTGCGTGGACCTCACTCATGACGTCTTCTGATATTCGATCTCATAGAGGCGGCGGAAACCCTCGGTCAGACCGTAGCGTGGCCGCCAGCCCGTCCGGTCCAGAAAACGGGACGAGTCGAGAACCTTGTATTGCGCGCCTTTGAACGAGTTTTCCGGCGAGACGACGGGCGCGCGCCACTCGAGCGCCGCAAGGATCGCAGACGCCGCCTCGCCGACCGTCACCGGCGCATTCGCGGCGCAGTTCAGGATCTCGTTCTCGAACGCCGCATCGGCTGCAATCAGGGCCTCGATCTGATCGTCGACATAAAGCGCTTCGCGCACGGCCCCCGGATCGCCCCAAACGGTAAACTCCGTCTTTCCCGAACGCTTTTCGGCAACGGCGCGATGCATCATGGCGCCGAGAAAATGACTGCGGTCCGCCTCATGGTGATCATGAGGTCCATAGAGCGTCGCCAGAATACAGTGGAGATGCCTCAGGCCATATTGCTCGGCGTAGGCCTGCGCGCCAATCGCCAGCACCTGCTTGGCGAGTCCATAGCCCTTCACCGAAGGATGCAGCGGTCCCGTTTGATAGGCGCTCTTCCTGAAGCGGGGCGTCGGATTCCGGATAGGCGCAGGAGCTCCCGGTCGAGACGAGTTTCGCTTGCGGCTGATGCAGACGCCAGGCCTCCAGAACGTTGAGATGGATACGCGCATTGATCGCGAGAAGCTCGCCCTGTATGCCGTATTGAACGGCGCCGGTGCGCTGACGCGTCACGACATGGAAAATGCGCGCGACCTTCGGGACCTGCAAGAACGCGCCGCTCGACATTGGACCAATCGGATAGATCCCCCGCGTCGCGGCCAATACGCGCGACGCGGCGCCCATGCGCGAGGAGATAGGCCTCGAGATTTCGCCCAAGAAAACCGTCGGCGCCGACGATGAGATCATCGGCCGCGGAGCGCATCGGCATACCATGCTAGCGTGGGTTGGAGGCCTTCGGACAGAGTCTTGAAATCGGTCTTGCCCGTCGCCTCCGCAAGCGCCGCATTGGTGGAGACGCGCGCCGCGACGCCCTGGACAGACTCTTCGGCCGCAACGATCGGCCGCTTATCCCCGATAAGGCCGAGAATCGTCTCGGCGAGCTCGTGAAGCGTGTTCGTGCGGCCCGTGCATAAATTCATCGCGGTCGTGGTCCCGCGCCAGCCAAGCGAGGTTTCGAAGGCGTCGCAGACGTCGCCCACATAGATGAAATCGCGCCGCACGGCGGCCGAACCCTTTATCACGAAGGCGTCGCCTGGCGTTAAGGCTCGGATGACGAAAGCGGGCAGCACATGTGCGTGCGCAAGATCCGTGCTGTCGAAGGGGCCGTAAGGATTGGACAAGCGAAACGAGACCGTCGAGACGCCATAGCGGTCACGGTGCAGTTCCGCGAGGATCTCGCCCCAGCGTTTGGACCAGGCGTAAAACGCCTCATTCGCGTTTGGCGGCGCGTTCCGATCGACAGGGTATCGATCGTCGAGCACCGACAAACCGGCTGGATATACCGCGACGCTCGACGCCGCGCGCACTTCCCGCAGGCCGCGTTCGATACAAAAGCGATAGACCTGATTCGCGATCTCGACATTGGCGGTGAGAATGTCGGACTGCGCCATGTCGAAGCGACTCGCATCATAGCGCTGCGCGGCGAGATTGATCGCCACCGTCTCGCCCGGAAGCGGCGAAACGTCAGCAAGCCGATCCATCGCCACGCTTTCCGTTGCCCCCGGAACATTCGCGCCCCGCTGGCTGACAGCAACGATGCGAGGGACCTTGCCGCTCAGATGCGCAACGAGGTTTCTCCCGACAAACCCGCTCGCGCCGAAGACGACGACCGCCTCAGCCATTCTCCCTTGCCTTTTTGAGATCGCCGGCGGTCAGGACGCGAAGTTCCGGCACGGGCACGATGAAGGCGCCGCCCGACTCGAGATAGGCGCGTTCTTTCTCCAGAATTTCGTCAATGAAATTCCAGGCGAGCAAGAGATAGGCGTCGGGTCGCTCGGCCTGCGCCTCATCGACGATGGGGATGCGGGCGCCCGGAATCATCATTCCGAATTTAAGCGGGCTTCTCTCAATCGCAAGCTGCACGAGGCTTGCGTCAATCCCGAAGGAATTGAGCAGCGTCGCGCCTTTCGCCGGCGCGCCATAAGCATAGACGCGCTTTCCGGCCGCAGCGTAGTCGCGCAGGAGCGCGATCAGATCGCGTTGCAATCTGCGGACATTATCCGCAAAGTGGACATAAGTGGAAAATTCGCCATAGCCGCGATCAAGCTCCTGCTGTCGAAATCGCAGCACGCTTGCGTCTATTGGATGCGCGCCCTTATGGCCGACATGCGCCTCGAGCGAACCGCCGTGAATCGGGACAACCTGCACGGAGAAGACTTCGAGCCCGTGCAGCGCGAACAGCGCCTCCAGGGATTTCAGCGTGTAATAGCACAAATGCTCGTGATAGATCTGATCGAAGGCGGTGTTTTCGATCATGCCGCCGAGATAGATCGCCTGGACGCAGAAAACGCCGTCTTTCTTCAACAGCTTTTTCACGCCCTCGACGACACTGTGCAATTCTTCGAGGTGGAAGAAGACGCCCGCCGCGGTCATCAGGCTCGCGTGGCCATATTTCTCTAAGAGAATGTCAGCCGTTTCCGCGTTGAAGAACCTCACCTCCGTCTCGACCCCGGCCGCTTGCGCCAGCGCGGCGACATTCGCCGCCGGTTCGACGCCGACCGCGCGAAGGCCAAACGGGCGGTATTGCGTCAGCCAGGTCCCGTCATTCGAACCAATATCGACAACGAGATCGCCCGGTTTCAAGCCATAGGCGCCAACGAGGCGCGCCGCCGTCTGCCGGAAATGTTCGACGAGGGTCTTGGTGGTGCCGGAGACATAGGGATAATCCGAGAACATGTCCTCCTTGGGGATCGTATGATCGATCTGCACCAGTGAACAATGGCGGCAGAAACCAGCCCTCAAGGGGAAAAAAGGCTCGCGTCGACTCTCTAAATCCTTTGGAATCAATCTATTGCAGTGAGGCTGATCGCCAAGGTCGAGAAATTCCTCGACGGTCCGCTCGCCGCAGACGCGACAGTCCAGATTCAGGAGCTTTTCCATCGCTTCTCCGAGGCTGTCAAATCCTCGTTCCAATCTCACGTGAGGCTCAAGGGCCTCATCCACGCCGCTTTGTCTGCGCGAAATGTCCCACCATTATTAACCCCTCGCGTCAAGTTCCACGGGGCGGCTGCGGACCTTTCAATGCTGGAAAATCCTGTTATGAACCACTCGGGAGGGTGCGCGCGCCGCCCGCATGCGACTGATTCGAAAAAATCAAGTCGATCATTGCCGGTTGAACAAGTTCCGAGGAAAAGATGGCAGAAAGCGTTCTGATCACCGGCGGCGCCGGATATATCGGCGGCATTCTCGTGCCCGCTCTTCTGGATGCGGGATATGAGGTGACGGTGGTCGACACATTCGCGCACGGCGTCAACACGCTCGCCTCGAGCTGCGCCAACCCCCGCTTTGACGCCCATCGACTCGACGCGCGCGACGACGCCCGCCTGCGGCCTCTGGCCCAGAAGGCGGATTGGATCATTCCGCTTGCCGCGCTCGTGGGCGCGCCGCTATGCGATCGTGACCCGCTCGGCGCGACCTCGATCAATCGCGACGCGGTGCGGAAGCTGCTGGCTCTGCTGTCGCCGTCGCAGCGCGTTCTGTTTCCGGTGACGAACAGCGGCTACGGTATCGGCGAGTCCGGCAAGTTCTGCGACGAGAACAGTCCGCTCAAGCCGATCTCGATTTACGGCCAGACCAAGGTCGAAGCTGAAGCTGCGGTCATGGCGCGCGGAAACGCCATCGCGTTCAGATTGGCGACGGTGTTTGGCATGGCGCCGAGGATGCGCATCGACCTCCTCGTCAACGACTTCGCCTATCGGGCGGTTCGGGATCGCGCCCTCGTCATTTTCGAGGGGCATTTCAAGCGCAATTTCATTCACGTGCGCGATGTCGCGAACGGCTTCCTGTTCGGGATGCGTCACTTCGATTCGATGAAGAACGAAGTCTACAATATGGGCCTCAGCGCGGCCAATCTGTCCAAGATAGAACTCGCTGAAGCCATCAAGAAGCAGGCGCCAAACTTCACCTATATCGAGGCGGCGATCGGCGACGATCCGGACAAGCGCGATTATATCGTCTCGAACGCCAAGCTGGAGGCGACGGGCTGGGGCCCGGAGCATAGTCTCGACGCAGGCATTCGTGAGCTCCTTAAAGGCTACCGAACCCTGCGAAACGAGATCTGGTCGAACGTGTGAGCGTCGACGCCATTGCTCGAAGTGAGGCCGATCGCGATGAACAAGGCGCAACCGATCGAAACGGTTACGCCCGTGGGCGCGACGCTTCGCGATGTGGCGAATGAGGCGCGCGAATGGCTGTTTGACGACGTTCTGCCGATCTGGGCGAGCGCCGGCCATGACGCCGTCAATGGCGGTTTTTTCGAGCAGATCGACCTCGAGAGTTGCGCGCCGATCGCGCTTGCGAAGCGATGTCGCGTGCAGGCGCGCCAGATCTATGCGTTCATCGAATCGGGTCGTCTCGGATGGGCGGGCCCATGGGCGGCCCTGGCCCGCAGCGGTCTCGACTTCATGATGGCGCGCCATCGGCGCGCGGATGGTCTGATGCGATGGAAGACGCTTCCGACCGGCGAGGTCTTTGACGATCGCGTCGACAATTACGATCAGGCTTTCGCCCTCTTTGCGCTCGCCCACGCCTGCGCGGTCGATGCGCCAGCGAACTGTCATGAGGCCGCGCGCGCCCTGCTGTCGGCCCTTCGTCGGGACAGACGACACCATCTCGGCGGATTCGACGAACGTCCGGTCGCGCGCGCGCCGCTCCTTTCCAATCCTCACATGCATTTCTTTGAAGCGGCGCTCGCATGGCTCGATTGCGGGCCGGACCCGCGATGGCGTGACCTCGCCGCGGAAATGGCCGGCCTGTGCCAGACGCGCTTCATCGACGCCGAAACGGGCGCGCTGCGCGAATATTTTGATCATGACTGGTCTCCTCTCGCCGGCGAAGACGGTATGATCGTCGAACCGGGTCATCAATTCGAATGGGCGTGGCTCCTGGCGCGATGGCGGGCGCATGGCGGCGACATACCGCTCACGACCATCCGCCGGCTCTATGAAATCGCGGATCAGCGCGGAGTCGAGCGCGCGACGAGCACGGTGCGCGCCGAGATTTGGATCGACGGTCGGGTCAAGGATGCGGGCGCGCGGCTGTGGCAACAAACGGAGCGAATGAAAGCCGCTCTTGCGCTCGCGCGCCTGTTTCCGCAGGAGCGCGCGCGCTTTGAGGAGTCAGCGATCGACTCCTGGCGCGGCATGCAGCGCTTCATATTTCCGCGCCATCGCGGGCTGTTTCGAGACAAGCTGACCGCGGATGGCGCGTTTCTGCCCGAACCCGCGCTCGCGAGTTCGCTTTATCACATCGTCGGCGCGCTCTCGGAATTGGACCGATACACAAGGGAGGCGCGTCGATGAGCGCTGGCGATCCCCGCCCGCTCCCCCCGCAGCGCATCCGCCAGGCCGTCATTCTTGTCGGCGGGAAAGGAACGCGACTGGGGGAACTCGCGCGCGAAACGCCGAAGCCGCTAATGTCGATCAACGGCGACAAAGTCTTTCTCGATCTGCTGATTGAAAACGTCGCGCGGCAAGGATTTGATCGCATCCTTCTCCTCGCCGGACATTTCGGCGAGCAAATCAAGGCGCGATACGACGATCGTCGAGTCGGTGAGGCGCGGCTGTCGGTCGCCATCGAACCGGAACCGAGGGGAACCGGCGGCGCGCTGACATGGTCGCGTGATCGGCTCGATGACAGATTTCTCCTGCTCAACGGCGACACTTATTTCGACATGAGCTATCGCGGGCTCGAAGCGGCGCTCAATCGCGCGCCGCAGGCCGGCGCGGCAATCGCCTTGCGCGACGTTCCCGACGCGGCCCGCTATGGGTCCGTGCAGCTCGACGGCGCGCTTATTCGCAGTTTCCAGGAAAAGTCCGTCTCTGAAACGCCGCGCGCCGGACTCGTAAATGGCGGCGTCTATCTGATGCGCCGCACGGCGATCGACGCCCTGCCTGCTGGCCAGTCGTCGCTGGAGACCGATCTTTTCCCGCGCCTTTGCGCGAGGAATGCGCTGATCGGGCTCCCGCGCGTTGGATATTTCATCGACATCGGCCTGCCCGACACGCTCTCGCAGGCGCGACGCGAACTTCCGCAAGTCGTCCGGCGACCCGCGCTCTTCCTCGATCGCGACGGCGTCATCAATGTCGATCATGGTTACGTCCACAACTGGGAAAAGTTGGATTTCATCCCCGGCGTCGCCGAAACCGTTACGGCGTACAATGAGGCCGGCTGGTTTGTCTTCATCGTCACCAATCAAGCAGGAGTCGCCCATGGCTATTACGACGAGGCCGCGGTCGATCTCCTCCACGACCAGATCCGCGATTGGCTGGCCGACAAAGGCGCGCATGTGGATGCATTCTACTACTGTCCTTTTCATCCGCAGGCTGCGTTGGAGGCCTATCGCGCCGAACATCCGGACCGAAAGCCCCGTGGCGGCATGCTCCTTCGCGCCTTCTCGCAATGGCCGGTCGCGAGGGAAGGGTCGATCCTTATCGGCGATCGTCAAACGGACATTGAGGCGGCGCGCGACGCCGGGATCGATGGCCATATGTTCGCGGGCGAGGATCTGAGCGCCTTCGTTCAGGAGAGCGGCCTCTGGCCGATCCGCAGCGCGCCCGAACTTCGCAGACGAGACGAGGATAATTGAAGTCATGCTCTGGATGACGAGAACGCCCCTGCGCGTCAGCCTGTTCGGCGGAGGAACGGACTATCCCGAATATTTCCACCGCCATCCCGGCGCAGTCATCGGTTTTGCGATCAACCAATATATTCACATCGCGGCGCTGCGCCTCAATCCGTTCCTCGGTTATAATTACCGCCTGGCCTATTCAAAGCTCGAGAACTGCGCATGCATTGATGAAATCCAGCATCCCGTCGTGCGCGAAGTTCTGCGTTATCTCGAGGTCAAGGAGGCGCTCGACATCAGCGTCATGTCCGACCTTCCCGCTTCAGGAAGCGGGCTCGGCTCATCCTCCGCTTTCACGGTCGGCTTTCTCAGAACTCGCCTATTCGATCCTCAATTGTCCGGTGACGAAGATCGATCTGGCCCGCGCCGCGATCCATGTCGAGCGCTATCTGCTCGAGGAGAATGTCGGCGTTCAGGACCAACTCCATACCTCCTTCGGCGGCGTCAACAAATTTGAATTCGACGGCGACCGCATTCGCGTGACCCCCCTTCAGCTCTCGGGACAGACATTCCAGACGTTGAGACAGAGCATGGCGCTCGTGCATACGGGGATCGGCAGGCGCGCCACGGACGCAGTCGCGACGCAAGTGGCGCAAATAAAGAAGGCAACTCTAAACTCCGATCTCAATGATCTCCTCCACCTCGTCACCGAATGCGTGGGCATACTGGAGTCGCAACGCTCGGATTTCCTCGCCGAGATCGGTCGAATGCTCAACAAATCGTGGCGTATCAAGCGCCGACTGTCCGCGTCGGTCACCAACGACGAGATCGATCGCGTTTTCGACGCGATCATCGCGTCCGGCGCTTATGGGGCAAAACTGTGCGGCGCCGGCGGCGGCGGCTTTTTCCTCGCGCTCATTTCGCCCGAAAAGCGCAAACGCCTCGAAGCGGCGGTCGCGCCCCTCTCCGTCATTCCCATCGACATAGACGTCGATGGCACGGCCCTCATATATCCAACGCAGTCGACGACGCAATGACACCAAAACGACGATCGCCGCGGGCGCCGTCGCACGCGCGTCCGTAATCAATGACAAATCGGTCGCATCTCACTCGCGGCGTCGTGAGATGGACTTTCTCGATCTTATTCTTCACCGTCCTCGCCGGGTTTTTTTGGCCGCGCGCGGTTGGTCTCGCGTTTATGTGTTTCGCGCTTTTCGGGGTCTTGCATCTCGCGGTGCTGGTCTTCGAGGAGGTTTCGCGCGTCCATTACGACGTCAATATGACACCTGTCGAATATGAGCATTATTGCGCCGCTGTGCTTCAAGAGGTGAAGTGGGAGGCGCGCGTCACGAAAGCGAGCGCGGACCAGGGCGTCGACGTCGTCGCGGACAAGCGCGGGATGCGCATCGTGGTCCAATGCAAGAAATATTCGAAGCCGGTCGGCAATCGCGCCGTGCAGGAGATCGTCGCGGCCATCGCCCACGAAGGCGCCCAGAGAGGCGTGGTGGTGGCGACCAGCGGCTATACTCTGGCCGCGGAAAAGCTTGCGGCCTCCAATGGGGTGCTGCTTCTTCATCATTCGCAGTTGCGCAATATCGACAGGCTGTTGGCGACGTAAGCTCGTCGCCTTGCGGCCCGATGCTCCCTGACGCCCTAGATATGCATGCAGTCCCGCCTCGGCGAAAAGAGGCGGCAATTCATGAGAGGTGACGCATGGCGACGATTTTTCCGGGCCGCTTTTCGATGCTTATCCTGGTCATTGTGGCCATTTGCGCCCCCTCTCATGCGCAAGAATCGCCAGCCGCGCGCAAAGGCGACGAACAAGCGACGACGCGCGGCCTGCCTGCCGAAGCCACGACCAACCACGCCATAACGATCGATGGCGAAAAAATAGCGTTCGTCGCGCGCGCCGGGGCGGTGCGATTGCGGGACGCCCAGACCGACGCCCCGCAGGCCGACGTCGCGTACGTCTCGGTGGAGCGCACAGGCGTTGACGCGGCCGCGCGTCCGATCATCTTTGTCTTCAACGGCGGGCCGGGCGCGGGTTCAGCCTGGCTCGCGCTCGGCGCGCTCTCGCCCTGGCGCCTGCAAACCGGCTCGCAAGCGCTCTCGCCCTCGGCCACGCCCGTCACGGTCGACAATATGGAAAGCTGGATTCCCTTCGCCGATCTCGTCTTTATCGATCCGCCGGGGACCGGCTTCAGCAAAATTCTCGGCGATAGCGAGGAACTGAAGAAGCGGCTCTTTTCGGTCGAGGGCGACGCCGACGCCCTCGCCGTGGTCATCAGAAAATGGCTCGCCGCGCATGGACGGCTCGCCGCGCCAAAATTCATCGCCGGAGAAAGCTACGGCGGCTTTCGCGCCGTCAAACTCCTGCGCGCCTTGCGCGAACGGGAGAATGTCGGCGTCGATGGCGTGGCGCTGATCTCCCCGGCGCTCGATTTCTTCTGGCTCCAGAATTCCCGCAATCTCCTATCCTACGCCGCTTTGCTGCCCTCTTTCGCCGCTGTTGCGCGCGGCGCGCAGGATCGGGGAGCCTTGCGTGACGTCGAGGCCTATGCTGCGGCGGATTACGTGATCGATCTGCTCAAAGGGCCCAAAGAGTTGCAGGCGCTGGATCGCGCGAGCGCGCATGTAGCGCGCATTGCCTCGCTTGACCCTCTCTTCGTCGCGCGGCTGGGGGCGCGGGTCGATGCGAAGAGCTTCAGCCGCGAACGTCGTCGTCGCGAGAACGAGATTCTCAGCGCCTATGACGCCGACGTCGCCGGCTTCGATCCTGACCCCTTTGCGCCGGAAAGCGACTGGGCCGACCCCGTTCTCGATAGCTGGCGCACGCCGCTTGGCGCCGCTATGGCCCGCGTCGTGATCGAGAAACTTGGCTGGGCCGTCGGCGAGGCCCGTTATGCCGTGCTGAACGGGCAGGTCGCACATCAATGGGATTTCGGACGCGGCGGTCGCGCCAACGCCGAAGTCCTCTCGGACCTCAAGGACGCACTTGCACTCGATCCGCGACTAAAGGTGCTTGTCGTGCATGGGTTGAGCGATCTGGTGACGCCCTATTTCGCAACGAAACTGATGCTCGACCAATTGCCGGCCTATGGCAACGCCGAGCGGGTGCGCCTCGTCGTCCTGCCCGGCGGGCACATGCCCTATCTGAGAGAGGGGTCGCGCAAAGCCCTCCGGGATGCGGGACGAGATCTGGTTCGCCGACCCTCGTCGCCATGAGGTCTCTCGGCGCGGTCCCCCATCCCGAGCAACGCGGATATCGCGACTCGACGGATGAGGGGCGGCCGCCGCGCACCCACTCGACCGCGCCTGACCCTCTTAGTCCGCCAGCATGTCGAAGTGACGGCTGATTCCCGCCTGCACGAGATTTCCATCGAACCCCGTATTGGTTTTCACGCCATAGGCATAAAAGCCATTGGGTTGAGACGCCACGGCGGAGGCGCTGGCCGCTCCGAGATTATAGTAGAGATACTCCGCCTTGAGGCTCCAGTTCGGCATGAAGGCCCATTCGGCGCCGCCGCCCGCCGTCCAGCCGACGAGCGAGTCGATGTATGCCGCCGTCGCGTTGGTAATGTTCGTTCCTGCGGCGCGGCGCGTGAAGAGCGCCACATTCGACGTCACGCCGCCGTAGGCCATGCCGCCCGTGCCATAAAGGACGACGTTCGGGGTGACGACGAAATCCCAAGCGGCCACGAATCGTGCCGAGGTAATTCAGCGTCGTCGTACGCTGATCGTAGTTGATGAATTTATTGGCGCCCACGCCCGTCCAGGCGGACTGCCACGCCGTGTCGGTATTGCCCGACACGGCATGCAAATCCGTTTCGAGGCCGACAAGCACATTATTGTCGAAACGCCAGTTCGCGCCGAGCTGGAAACCGCCGATGAAGCCCGCGAGATTGGCGCTCCTGTCCAAAATATTCGAGTTGAGGGCGACAGGGTTGCTCGCGGGCGCGTTGCTCAGTCCATAGACAAAGGAGTTCGTCCAGGGATTGGACCAGGAGCCGCCGGCGTTCAGGCCCACATAGACGTCACGCCAACTCGGCGTGAATGGCTTCGCGCCGGGGCCCGCCGCGGCCCAGGTTTCTGTGAACGGATCCTTCGTGATCGGATTGCCGTCGCCAAAAGCGTTGGCCGACGCCTCGAGATAGAAGAAGTCCGTCGGCCGCCCCGTCAGACCGAATGTCGTTCCCGTCTGCCCGGGGAACGACTGCGGGATAATAGGGCTGCAGATTCACGCCCGGCGCGAAGCTGGATGTAAAGCTCCCCGGCCAGAAGCGCGCATAGCTCGCCGTGAGATTGATATAGGCGTTGAGCTTGTAGCGGGCGCGGAAGTCGATTTCGGTTCCGATGAACGTGCCTCGGTTGCCGAGCGGCGCGGACCAGATTGGCGCGATCCCAGGCTCCCGCGGCGCTCGCAAGCCAATAGGCGCTGAACGCCGTATCGATGAGGAGATTTTTCGCGGGAGAGAATTCGAGGCGCGCCTTGGGCGCCTTGAGATTGTTCCACGCCATATAATCATTGCGCGAGAAGGGCTGGTTGAAGCCGTAAAAGATGTCGAAGTTCTGACTTACGCTGTCGTAAGGGCTCTTGTTGCCTGAGCCATAAGTATAGACGGCGCTGACCCGCGGTTTCCAGGGATGATCTGAAAAAGTATAGCCCAACTCGATGCCATAGGCGATGGCGTCGAGTTGAACCGTCGTCTGGACGGCGGTTGGATTGGAGCCGAGCTGGCGGAACTCGCCGGTCTGACCGAACTGCTTGTTGATGTCGAAGTCGTAGTCGAAATTGCCGATTATGCCGTAGATGCGCAGGCCCGGCGCATAGGTTTCGCGACCGAACTTGAGCGCGTTCGACGGATTGAGCGGATCGCCATATTGCTTGCGGCCCAGGAAATAGGGCTGAACCGTCGCATATTCGGAGAAGGTCCGAAGGCTGAGCACGCTGCCGTAGATCCAGGTCTGCCAGTCGGGCCGATCGAATTCGTAAGGGTAGCGAATCACAGGCCGCATCACGAAACTGTCGAGATCCCAGTCGTTTTCACGTTTTCCAAGCTTCAGGCGGAAGCCGTCAAACGTGTTGGTCGTGTTGCGGAACTCGTTTTCCGCGATCAGGCGGCGATCAAGCAGTTCGAAGTGGAAACGGCCCGCGCGCAGGGTGATCGAGCGGTCATTGCCGTGCGGGTCCTTGCCCAGAGCGTCCTTGAAATAGAGTTCACCATAGGCCGATATCAGATCGGTCTGATTAATTTCCTGGCCCTGATATTGATAAATGCTGTTGAAGGCGCGGGAGTCCTGGAACTCGACGACGGCGCGAAACGGATCGAGAATATTCTGCACGCCGAGATAGACGCGCGTGCGCTCCAACCAGAGCGAGTTGGGGAAATATTTGCGCTGCGACAGCGAGGAGCCCGGGACGGAAGCCGTATCGGTCCAGGGGCGGTAATCGTTCTGGCGGTATTCGAAGCGAACGCGAGAATCAAGGCCGACGTTCAGCCAGTCGATGCCTTCAAACTGCGGGAAGGTCTTTCCCAGATTGCGTACATAAGGCGGAATGTCCGGCTGCGGCTCGAGGCGATAGCCGCGCGTTGGAACATAATAACTCTTCTTCTCTTCTGGCTTGGCGTCGGCCGCTTTCCCATCAGCCGCTTTGCCCGAGTCAACCTTGCCCGAATCCGCCTTGCCCGGCGCCGTCTTGGCCGCAACAGAACTGGCGGTCGCGGGCTTCGCCGCGACAGGCCTGTCGCTCTTGCCGCTCGTGTTGACGGAGTCGGCGGCGGGCTTGTCCTCCGCAAATGCAGACGCAGGGGACATCGTGATAAGCGCCGCCATCGCGACCCCAAGCTTCAAATCTCGCTGCATCTTTGCCATTTCCGCTTCTCGATTCTGTCGTTTCGTCGCGGCAAACCGCCGGCCATGTCTTGCTCTTTTTTGGCAAAGGACGAGCGCTCTCGCGGAACGGCTGATCGGCCATTCGCGTCGTGTTGAAGCCCTTCGCTATATAAATCGCCTATATATCATCGGTCGGAGAGACGAGTTGCTCAACGTCAAACTTGAGCCAGCCGTCAAGTATTTCTGCACTGTCACAAAATTGCAGCACTCCAGACAACAACCGGGACGTCTCATGTCACAAAAAGAAGAAGGCCGCCGCACCCAAAGGTGCGACGGCCCGCTTCCGGCTCTCGTTGTTTCGATGATTACCAATAGACGATGGCGCGCGCCTCCAGAATGTCGGGATGGGCTCCGTTGAAATAAAAGCCTTGGCGACCGGGAAGGAAACCTGTCGCGAAGGGCGCGCCGGCGCTCGGCAATTGATAGTCGTTGAGCGGCGCGGAGACATGCAGCACGTGAGTCCAGTTGAAGAGGAGATGGACTCCCTTCTCGGGGAACCAGTTGAGACCCGCCGTGACATTCTCCTGCCGCCCGCCCGCAACCCCGGCGTTCTGAATGATCGTCTGGTTGACCGCGTTGGGTCGAATGTAAGTGGCCCAGGCCATCATATTGGCGAGGCCCGTTCCGGAGTAAGGTCCGCTATTGAGGTTGACCTCGCTAAAGCGTCCGGTCGCGGCAAGTGCGCCATAGCCGCCCGCGCTGACCGGATTCTTGATCTTGATCTCGCGATAGTTGGCGGAATCCTTATTGCTGATCTCATAAGCCGACGCGCGCTCGTCGCCGGTCAACCAATATTCGCCGAAGACGTAATAGCCGCTGAATTGCTGGCTCGAACCGCCGGGCGCGAAGACGCCTGAGGCGCGGGCCTGCAATATCTTGTTGAGATTGCGATGGTAGTCGGTCGCGATGTATTCGGACTGAAAGTCGAACGGCCCATAGGCGCCCGTGAGTTCGAAACCGTATGTCGTGACGTCGCGCGTGCAGTGTCCGGCGACCGCGCTGGTGGCGACGAAGCCGGTTGAATAGGAGCCGCAAGAAAGATCTGGCGTGCCGAGCAGCCCCTGGCCGAGAAAATTGGCTTCAGAGCGAATACGGTTGCCAACTCTCAGCACCTGATCGTCGTTTGCGCCGGTGGCGTCGTTCGGGCGATGATAGCGTCCCGAAACGCCGGCCTCCAGGAGCGAATGCTCATCCCTGATCGGCGCGTACACAGCGCGTCCGTCAAGTTCCACATATTGCGCGCCGCCAGTCGAGGACCAACCGGCCGCTCTCGGCACGCCCCAGGTCGCCGGAGTGTTCTGCCCGGGGTTGAAGGACGCGTCCTGCATGCTCGTGGAGAAGACGCCGCCCTTGAAGGCCCAATGGTCGCCATAAGCGCCGCCGGCGAAACCGACGTGACGCGACGGCGCGAAGGCGTCCACCGCCATTTCTCGCTCGATGAAGGAACGATAGATCATCGATTGCGTCGCATCGAGGCTGAACGGCGCGAACATGCTGCCGACCATCAGATAAGCGGGATCCTTCGCGAATGGAACCGCAAGCGCCGGATGCTGAATGCCGAAATAGGCGTCGCGAATTCCGCCGAGCACCTGATTGTTGCCGGTGATCTGGGCCTGGCTGGCGAAGTCGTATTGAAGCTTGTAGAACCATACCTTCGCGAACTTGCCTTCGACCTGGAGTCGCGCCTGGCGGAAGCCGGCGTTATTCGAATAGCCGTTCAACGGCTCCGTGATTCCACCGCCGTCGATCATGACGCGGCCGCCCAGCTTGAAGCTATAGGCCTTGTCTTCAGTCTCGACGAAGAGCCCGTTTCTGAAGCTGACGAAGACGGGCGGCGGGGGCGGCGGCGCGCCTGGATCGACAGCGCCCTTGGCGGGAGCGGCATGCGCGGCGTTTGCGACATTGGTCGCCTTTGTGGAGGCCGCAGAGGCCTGCGCCTTGGCCTCGCGCGCCTCTTTTCTCAACTTGGAAATTTCAGCCTCGAGCTGACGCAGTCTCGCCTCGATCGCCGCATTGTCGGCGCGCGCAAAGCCTGTTGGCACGATCGCCGCGACAGCCAAAGCCGAAACGAAAAGCCGATAGCGTCTGGTCGAACTCATTTTGCTGCTCTCTGTCCCGAGTGTCTTGTTCCAACAAAATACTCAGAACGCCTCACAGTCTATCAATTTAATGGACTTGCTGCATAACAGCCTAGCGCTGTTGCAAAACCGTCACACTTTTGTCATCTGGCCCAGCTCCCCCCGCAAAATAAGCCCGACCGACGCACGCGTTCAGCCGCCCATTTTGTCTTGATCGCTGTGCTTACCAATAGACCTGCGCGCGCGCCTCGAAGAGATCGGGATGCGCGCCGTTCATGTAAAAGCCCTGGCGACCGGGCAGTAATCCGCTGGGAAAGGCTGCGCCCCCATAGGGCGCAAGGGCGCCGAGTTGATAATCGTTCAGCGGCGCCGAGACGTGAACGACGTGCGTCCAGTTGAATTGCAGATGGATGCCTCTGTCCGGATACCAGTCGAAGCCCGTCGTGACGTTCTGCTGGCGGCCGCCGTAGACGCCGGAGTTGGCGATTGCCGAATAGGCAACGGGATTGGGCTGTACGAAAGACGTCCAAGCCAGCATGTTGGCGAGGCCCGTTCCCGAATATGGTCCGCTATTCAGATTTATCGCGCTGAAGCGGCTCACAACGCTGAAGGCGCCAAAGCCGCCCTCGCTCACCGGCTTCTTGATTTTTGGCTCGAAGAAGTTCGCGCCTGCCTTGTCGGACGTGGAATAGGCCGAGGCGCGCTCCTCGCCGGTCAGCCAATAATGGCCGTAGACGTAATAGCCGCCAAAATGTTCGCTGGAGCCGCCCGGCGCATAGATGCCCGACGCGCGCGCCTGGAAAATCTTGCCCATGTTCCGCTGATAGTCAGTGGCGATATACTCGGCCTGCATGTCGAACGGGCCATAGGCTCCGGCGAGTTCGAACCCGTAGCTCGTGACATATTTCGTGCAATGTCCCGCGGCTGACGTCGTCGGCACGCCGGCATAGAGGCCGCCGAGCGCATAGGACCCGCAGGACAGATCCGGCGTGCCGAGCAGGCCCTGGCCAAGGACGGCAGCCTCCGAGCGGAGCCGGTTGCCGAGCCTCAACACACGGTCATCGCTCGACGCGGTCGCGTCATTTGGACTGTGGAAGCGCCCCGAGACGCCCAGATGCAGCAGAGTGTGCTCATCCTTGACGGGCGCGAAAGTCGTGCGGCCAGCCACGTCGACATATTGCGCGCCTCCCGTCGACACCCAGCCGGCGCTCTTCGGCACGCCCCAGGTCGCCGGCGTGTTTTGACCGGGGTTTTGTGACGCATCTTCCGGGCTTGTCGAAAAGACGCCGACTTTCGCCGACCAGGCGTCGCCATAGGCGCCCGCCGCCGCGCCAATATGACGGCTCGCGCCAAAGCCTTCGACCGCCAGCGCGCGCTCGATGAAGGAGCGGTATTTTGATGAGGCGGTGAATTCCATCGTGAACGGCTCGAATTGATTGCCGACCATGATGAACATCGGGTCCGTGGACCATGGCAGCGTCAGAGCCGGATGCTGGATGCCCAGCCAGGCGTCGCGGATTCCGCCGATCACCTGATTGTTGCCCGTGATTTGCGGCGTTCCGGAGAAATCATATTGCAATTTGTAGAACCAGACCGTCGCAGCCTTGCCCTCGACTTCCAGGCGAATCTGGCGGAACCCGACCTGACTGGAATAGCCGTTCAGCGGTTCGGTAATGGCGCCGCCATCGACTTGAATGCGTCCGCCGACCTTGAAACTATAGGCCTTGTCCGCTGTTTCGACGAAAAGGCCATTTCTGAAGCTGACGAAGACCGGCGGAGGCGGCGGCGGCGCGTGCGGGTCTGCTCCGCCATGGGCCGCGTTGACGACGTTCGTTGCGCGATTTGCCTGATGCGAGGCGGCGGCGGCCTGCTCCTTGGCGGCGCGCGCCTCCTTTCGTAATTTTGCGATCTCGGCTTCGAGCGCGCGCAGCCGCGCCTCGATCGCCGCATTGTCGGCGTGCGCCAAATGCGGCGCATTGACCGCGAATACGGCCAGCGCCGAAACGATATATCCAAGATACGGCGTCGAGCGGCTCATCGCAATTCCACCTTTCAGCTTCCCGCGCCACTCTGGATGACAGTTTTATGTCGTGTCTACGGAACGGCCGACAGGGGTGCATGATTGCGTTACCGCTGTTGCGCGAAGGCCACAGCTATCGGGCGAAAATCGGGCGCAAGCCATACAAATCGTTCATGACCGGAAACGAAGCAGACGCACTTCTCGCTCTTCGCGGCGCCGGCCGGTCTCTGCCAAGCGGCATGGCTTCTATTTTTGGAGCACGAAGAAGAGGCGCGGGTAGCGCAGCAGAACCTTGCCATTGGGCTGCCTTGGATAGGCTTGCTCGAGCCGGTCGCGGTACCGCGACAGGAAATCAGCGGCCTCGTCCGCATCCAGCAAATCCAGAAAGGGCCGCAAGCCGGAGCCTTCGAACCAATCGACCACGCCCTGGGGGCCATCGAGCGGATGGATGTAGATCGTCTGCCAGATATCGATGGAGCTGCACTGCGGCGCGAAGAGGTCGTAATATTCGTCCGCCTGTCCGATGACGGTGAGGGACTTGGCGACCGGCACCAGCCGATCGGCCCAGGGACCGTCAGCAGCCACCATGCGCATGGCCGCATGTGACAGCTCATGCGTGTTGTTCGGCATTTGCACCGCCAGACGCCCGCCCGGCGGCAGGGAGTTGAGAAAGCGCGCGATGAGCTTGCGGTGATCGGGCAGGAAATGCAGCGTGGCGTTTGCGAAGATGACGTCCGCCGACTCCGGCGGCCGCCAATCGGCGATGTCCGCCTTGACGAAAGCGGCGCCGCGGGACCCGCGCGCGCGCGACGTTGAGCATATTGTCGGACTTATCGATTCCGACGACAGTCGCGCCGGCGAAGCTGCGGGTCAGGAGTTCGGTGCTGTTGCCGGGTCCGCAGCCCAGATCATAGACCAGCCGCGTTTCGCAGTATGGCGTGCGCGCGAGGAGATCGCGCGCCGCGCGCGTGCGCTCCTCCTCGAATTTCAGATAGAGATCCGAGTTCCAGTCGCTCGAGGCGCCTTGCGCTTGCAGCGGGCGCCGATCGGCAATCGCCGTCAAATGCCGTCTCCGACGTCGACGTATTCGCGTTCCGGTTCGCTGGTCGGGAAGATGCGCGCCCTGGCGAGCGACAGCGGCACGCGGTCCCCGAGCGTGGCCGCGCTATCGAGCGGCGAATCGATCTCGAGGGTCTGGTCATAGCCGTCGATTGCGATTGTCGCGCGAACGCCCGCGGGCGTGCGGCGCAGGCTCTCGACCCGGCCCTCCAGCTCGGCCGTCCCGTCATTGCTCACCGCGATGTCCGCCGGACGAAAGAAGACCTTGGCGGGACCATTGCGCAGGCCATGGGTGTCGATGTGCAGCTCGCGCCCGCCGAATTTGACGTGGCCCGCCGCGATGGTGACAGGAAGCGCGACCGCCTCGCCGACAAAGGAAATGACGAAAGGCGACGCCGGCTGATCGTAGAGCTGCGCCGGCGTGCCGATCTGTTCGATCCGGCCGGCATTCAGCACGACGACGCGGTCGGCGAGCTCCATGGCCTCGTCCTGGTCGTGAGTGACGAAGACGGTCGTCAATCCCGTCTCCTTGTGCACCTCGCGCAGCCAGCGGCGCAGATCCTTGCGCACGCGCGCGTCGAGCGCGCCAAAGGGCTCGTCGAGCAAAAGGACGCGCGGCTCGATCGCCAGGGCGCGCGCAAGCGCGACGCGCTGGCGTTGTCCGCCCGGAGAGCTGCGCTGGATAACGCTTCCCGAGACCGTCGAGCTGAACGAAGTTTAAGAGCTTCTCTGCGCGCGCGGCGATCTCCGTGCGCGAGGGACGCAAGCGCCGGGGACGGACGTTCAGGCCATAGGCGATGTTATCCGCGACCGTCATATGCTTGAACAGGGCGTAGTTCTGGAAGACGAAGCCGACGCGGCGATCCTGCACGGGCAGATCCGTCGCGTCCTTGCCGTCGAAAAAAACCTGGCCGCGGTCGGGCGTGTTCAGCCCCGCGATGACGCGCAGCAGCGTCGTCTTGCCGGATCCTGACGGTCCCGAGCAGCGCAACGAGTTCACCCGGCTCGATGTCGAGCGAGACGTCGCGCAAGGCCGGAAAGGCGCCGAAATCCTGCTCGACCCCCTCAATGCGAATGGCGAAACCAGGACTGTGCGCCTCAGTGACGCCTTCCGCGCGCGGCGAGCGCGTCTGCGTGTCGCCACTCGAGGAAGGTCTTGATCCCGAGGGTGACGAGCGCCAGACTCGCCAGAAGGACCGATAAGCGAAAGCGGCGACGATGTTGTACTCGATTGTAAAGGATCTCCACCTGCAGCGGGATTGTATTCGTCAGTCCGCGGATATGGCCGGAGACGACGGAGACCGCGCCGAATTCTCCCATCGCGCGCGCATTGCATAGCAGAACGCCATAGAGCAAGCCCCATTTGATGTTGGGGAGCGTCACGGTGCGAAAGGTCGCAAAGCCCGAGGCGCCGAGAGTCAACGCCGCCTCCTCCTCGACCGTCCCCTGCTCCTGCATCAGCGGAATGAGTTCGCGCGCGACGAAAGGAAAAGTTACGAATATCGTGGCGAGAACGATGCCCGGCACCGCGAAGATGATCCTGCAGGCCATGCGCGGCAAGCCAGTTGCCGAAGAGACCCTGCGCGCCAAAGACGAGGACATAGACAAGGCCCGAGACGACAGGCGAGACGGAAAAGGGCAGATCGATCAGTGTGATCAACAAGCTCTTCCCTGGGAAGGAGAATTTCGCGATCGACCAGGCGGCGGCCAATCCGAACACGAGATTGGCCGGCACCGCGATCGCCGCGACGAGCAGCGTCAGCCGAATGGCCGCGAGGGCGTCGGGCTCCCTGAACACCTCCAGAAAGGCCATCAGGCCCTTGCCGATCGCCTCGCGTGAAGACGACGGCGAGCGGCGCGAAGAGAAACAGCCAGAAGAAAGGCGACGGCGACGGCGATCAGCGCGTAACGCGCGGCGGGCGTGTCCTCGGTCACGGCGCGCGGGCCTGGATCGGCGGCTGCGGTCGCGATGCCGCGACGACGGCGGTCTCAGACATGACCGAACCTCCTTCGGCTCCATGCCTGTACCAGGTTGATGACAAGCAGCGCGCACGAAGGAAATCGCGAGCATGATCGTCGCGATGCCGGTGGCGCCGGCGTAATCATATTGCTCGAGCTTCACGATGATGAGCAGCGGCGCGATTTCCGAGACATAGGCGATATTGCCGGAGATGAAGATCACCGAGCCGTATTCGCCGATGGCGCGCGCGAAGGCGAGCGCAAAGCCGGTCAGCAGGGCCGGAACGAGCGGCGGCAGCAAGACGCGCACAGATCGTCTGCAGCCGTGCGGCGCCGAGCGTGGCGGAGGCTTCCTCGAGTTCGATTTCGAGTTCGGAGATGATCGGCTGCACGGTGCGCACGACGAAGGGCAGGCCGATGAAGACCAGGGCGACGAGAATGCCCCAGCGCGTGAAGGCGATCTTGACGCCAATTCGGCGAGCGGCGCGCCGAACCAGCCGTTTGGCGCATAGAGCGCCGCGAGCGAGATGCCGGCAACGGCCGTCGGCAGCGCAAAGGGCAGATCGACGAAGGCGTCGAGAATCCGCCGCCCGGGAAATGTGTAACGGGTCAGCACCCAGGCGACGATCAGTCCGAAGAAGAGATCGATGATCGCCGCGGCGAAGGAAATGAGGAAGGTCGTTCGCAAGGCGGCGGCGACTCGCGGCTCGAGCGCAATACGATAGAGGCCCGACAAGCCAAGCCCCGACGAGCGCCAGATCAGCGTCGCCAGCGGAAACAAGCACCACCAGCCCAAGATAAAGAAGCGTATACCCGAAGGTCAGGCCGAAACCGGGAATGACGCTCGGCGCTTTGAAGCGCCGAGCGTTTTGTCCCGCAAAGCTCGGGGAGGTCACTTTGCAGGCTCTTGCTTTTGTATCTCGTCGAAAACTCCGCCGTCGGCGAAATGCTTTTTCTGGGCCGCGGCCCAGCCGCCAAACACCTTGTCCACGGTGATCAATTCGATCTTGGGCAGGCTCTTGACGTCTTCCTTCGCGGCGAATTCTGGATGGGCCGGTCGATAAAAGTTCTTGGCGATGATCGCCTGCGCCTCGGGCGTATAGAGGAAATTGAGGTAGGCCTCCGCGACCTTGCGCGTGCCCTTGGCGTCGACGTTGGCGTCGACGACGGAGACAGGCGGCTCGGCCAGGATGGACAGTTTCGGCGAGATGATCTGGAATTTGTCGTCGCCGAATTCCTTGAGCGCGAGATAGGCTTCGTTCTCCCAGGCAATGAGAACGTCGCCGAGGCCGCGCTGCGCGAATGTGATCGTCGAGCCGCGCGCGCCCGTGTCGAGGACCGGCGCATTCTTGTAAATCGCTTTGACGAACTCCTTCGTCTTCGCTTCGTCGCCGTTGAACTTCTTCAGGCCGTAGCCCCAGGCCGCAAGGTAATTCCAGCGGGCGCCGCCCGACGTTTTCGGATTGGGGGTGATCACGGCGACGCCGGGCTTGGCGAGATCGTCCCAATCCTTGATGCCCTTGGGATTACCCTTGCGGACCAGAAAAACGACGTCGACGTATAGGGCGACGAATTGTTCGGCAGCCGCTTTTGCCAATCCGCCGGGATCTTGCCCGTTTTCGACGCGATCGCATCAATGTCGGCGGCCAGCGCCAATGTCACGACATCCGCATTGAGGCCGTCGATCACCGCGCGCGCCTGGGCTCCGGAGCCTGAATGCGAGGCCTGTACCTCGATCGTCTCGCCGGTCTTGGCCTTCCAGTCGGCGACGAAGGCGGGGTTGATCGCCTTGTAAAGCTCGCGGGTCGGATCGTAGGAGACATTGAGGAGGGCTTGCTCCGCCCGAGCCGAAACGCCTGCGAACGCGCCAACTGCTCCCGCAATCGCCAGCACGCGAAAAAGCGTTCCGGGCTTGCCCCATCCCATCATCATTTTCTCAGTCTCCTCGTTTAGACTGACAAAATCTATAGCTGGAATAGACTATATGGCAAGCCTGATTTTCTGCGCCCGATGCGTCTGTTCACGCGAATAGGCGGAAATTCGCCATCTCGGCCATCGTCATGGCGATGAAACCGTCGGCGACGACTTGCCCGTGGCAGTATTTCTCTCGGGCGGCCCCGTTCAGCGCCGGCGTGTCAGCCTCCAGGCGCGCATAATCCGGGAGGTCCCGTCGCCTTCCGACACGTCCTTCGAAGACGAAGACGCGCCTGGTTTGTTGCGTCCTCGCCACCCGCATCAGGTAGGGAAAAACCTTTGCCTCAACAATGAGTTCGCAGTCGATGTCCGGTCGACTGCGACTGGAGAAGAAGTGCGAAAGACGCCGTTCCGTTCGAGTCCAGCGTCAGGCGGCGTCCATCGCGCAGCGATCCGTCACGCCCTCCGCGTTCGGCCTCAAGCCGATCCAGCGCCTGACCGCCGCCTCGTCAAAGCCCGACTCGCAATGATCGCCAATGCGCATCAGGGGGCGGCGGATGAGGCCCGGATCGAGAATCATCATCACCATCGCGGCTTGCGGGGTGACGCCGTCAGGGTTGACTTCGCCGGACTTTACGCGCGGCGAGGCGGTGTTGAACCATTCGCGCACCGGCTTGGCCCCGAAAAAGGGCCGCAGACTGGAGGCGCTCCAGGGCTCCGCGAGAAGATTTCGGGAATCGACCTGATGGCCGGAAGCAAGCAGCAAGGCCTTTTGTTTTGCGTTGCTGGCGCAGCCGGGCTTTTCATAAAAAATGACGTTCGCCATGGGCAAACTCATGTCACGAGGATGCAATATGGCTTTTGCCTATCGCGTTAACACTATAACAGAGTAGTTGTGCATTGCGGCGCCCGAATGGCGTGCAAGCCCGGCCCGTCGGCGCTGTTATTTCTCGCAATCTGCATCGGCGCGGCCAATCGTCAACGAGACAACGCCCAAGTAATCGTCAACGGGACAACGCCCAGGTAATCGCCACGCGTTCCGTGACGCGCCGCGACGGCGCGCGCAACGGAACCGAGGTCGAGGCCGGCGCCGCGGCGGCGCGCGCATACAGAGGTTCGGGGCCCCCTGCGGCGTCGAGCGGACGGATCTCGAGAACGCGCCCAAGGCGCAGACCCACGGCCTCCGCGTAGATGCGCGCCCGGCGCTCCGCGTCCCCGACGGCTTTCGCGCGCAAGGCGTCTCGCTTGCCGGAAAGATCCGAAAAATCATAATCCACGCCGTCAAGCTGATTGGCGCCCTTCTCGATGACGCGGGCGACGACATCCCCGGCTTTTTCGACGGGGGTCACTTTGACGGCGAGAGCGTTGCTGGCGCGGTAGGTCTGGACCGGAGCCGTCGCCTTGCCCTTCTGGTCGCGCGCCTCAACAACGATTGGCGCGAGCGTCACGCTCTGCGTCTCGACGTCGGGGTCCGACACCCCCAGCGACGTCAACTCCGTGAGAATCGCCGCGATCACGCGGGCGTTGTCCGCGGCGGCGGCGGACGCGGTCGCGCGGTCGGTCACGACGGAGAAGCGCAGGATCGCCCGGTCCGGCGCGACCTCTTGCGTGGCCTCGCCGACGACGGAGACGTTCGAAACCGAATCCTTCAACGATTGCGCGCGCGCATCGCAAAAAGACACCAGCAAGAGTGCGAAGATCAGGCGAATCATGGCATTAATCCCGAAGACCGGCGCGGAGCCGCAAAAGCGCCTGCTTGCGGTTCTAAAGCGCCTCGCCTGGGGATGTCGACAGACATTTCCGCGCGGGCGCCCGCGCACTTTGAAAAGGCGCGTTTCCTCCGCCGCGCGCAAGCGGGCGCGGCGTGGGACGCGTCAGTTGTATGCAAAACAGAATGGACAGCGCGCAGCTTCCCGCGCGCGGCGAACAGGTCTCATGCCCCGTCTTTATCATTACGCGCTTTGCCCCCATTCGCGATTTGTCCGCCTGATCCTCGCCGAATACGGGATTGCGGCTGAGTTGATCGAGGAGCGCGCCGTCGATCGCCGGCCCGAGTTCCTGGCGCTCGACCCCGCCGGCCGCACCCCCGTCTTCGTCGACGACGACGGAACCGTCGTGCCGCAAGCGGCCATCGCCGACTACATCGACGAAACCTACGGCGCGACGCGCGGCATGCAGCGCCTTCTGCCGGAAGAGAAGCGCGCGCGCATCGAGACCCGCCGTCTCGTCGACTGGTTCAACGTCAAATGTTTCGACGAGGTGACGAGCTGGCTGGTGACCGAGAAGGTTTACAAGCGATTCTCGCCGCAGGGCGGAGCCCCGGACATGGACGTGGTGCGCGTCGCACGCGCCAATATCCGCCATCACATGCGCTATATCGGCTATTTGACCGGCACGCGGAACTGGCTTGCCGGCGAGCGCCTTTCCTATGCCGATTTCGCCGCCGCCGCGCATCTCTCCTGCGCCGATTATCTTGGCGACGCGCCGTGGGAGGAGGATGAATCCGCCAAACATTGGTATCAGCGGATCAAGTCGCGGCCGGCGTTCCGCCCGCTGCTCGCCGACCGCGCGCCGGGGATGACGCCGGGTTCCTTCTACGCGGAAATCGATTTCTAGGGGCGCCCGGCCCTTACCCCGCGTTAATCAGGCTTTGTTAGCTTGCATAAAGGTTAAGCCCCAAGGCTTAAGCTCTATGAGGGGCAAGATGGGACGCCTTTACTCTTTTCTCGCGGGCCTCTTTCGCGGCCTGCTCAATCATTCGGCCATCCGCCTCGCCGCGACGCATTTCTCTACCCGCGCCGCCCTGACCGCGCTGGGATTCTTCCTTCTTGCGACGGCCGGCATCCATCAGATGGACGTCGCCTATCGAAAATCCATCGTCAAGGAAGGCCGATATTCGGTGGCCGAGACGCGCGAGCGGCGCTGGCTCGCGCCCGATCTGCGCGTCGGCTGGAAAAAGAAGGAAGCCTATGTCGGGCTTGCCGACTACGCTGTTCTCGCAAGCCTCGACGTCGGGGGCGACGCAACATGGGTCGCCGCCTTCGCCTTGCCCTTGGCCTGGTTTGCCGCAAGCCAGTTGCGCAGGGGTCAGATGCAGAGCGAGACGACGCCCGCCGGGAACGGGGTCGAGCCGCGCGCCGACTGGGTCCTGGAGCGTCCACTGGCTGAAGGGTAGAGCGGTCCGCGCCGACCGTCATCATTCATGACCCGCGCCGCGCGGGCGGAACGACGCTATAATGCCTGAGCAATGGAGCTCAACCGGGCGATCCGCGCCCATGCCCTCTCTCTCGGCTTCGACCTCTGCCGATTTACCGCCGCCGCAGCCCCGCCGCTGTGGGGCGCGCGCCTGCGCGCCTGGCTCGCCTCTGGCGCGCATGGCGACATGGGCTGGATGGCGCAGACGGCGGATCGCCGCGTCGCCCCGACGGCCCTCTGGCCGGAGGCGAAAAGCGTCGTCATGCTCGGCCTCAACTATGGTCCCGGATCGGACCCCCTCGCCGCGCTGTCGACACGCGATGGCGGCGCCATTTCCGTTTACGCGCGACACCGCGACTATCACGACGTCCTCAAAGGCCAACTGAAACAACTCGCCGCCTTCATCATCAAACGCGCCGGCGGCGGCGATGCGAAAGTATTCGTCGATACGGCGCCCGTCATGGAGAAACCGCTCGCTCAGGCGGCAGGGCTCGGCTGGCAGGGCAAGCATACAAACCTCGTCTCGCGAGACTTCGGCTCCTGGCTGTTCCTCGGCGCGATCGTCACCGATATCGTCCTCGCGCCCGATGCGCCGGAGCGGGATCACTGCGGCGCATGCGTCAAATGCCTCGACATCTGTCCGACGAAGGCCTTTGTCGGCCCCTATCAGCTCGACGCGCGGCGCTGCATTTCCTACCTCACCATCGAGCACAAGGGCCCGATACCGCCGGACTTGCGCGCGGCGATGGGCAACCGGATCTATGGCTGCGACGATTGCCTCGCCGTCTGCCCGTGGAATAAATTCGCCCAAACGACGCGCGAGGCGAAGCTCGCCGCGCGCGCCGATCTGGAGCGCCCCTCGCTCTCAGCGCTTTCAAGGCTCGACGACGCCGGATTTCGCACGCTGTTTTCGGGCTCGCCGGTCAAGCGCGTCGGACGCGCAAGGTTTCTGCGCAATGTGCTGATCGCCATCGGCAACAGCGGCTCCGCGGCGCTTGCGGCGGAGGCCGAGCGGCTCATCCGCGACGCCGAGCCGCTGGTGCGCGGCGCCGCGGTCTGGGCCCTGGCGCGGCTCGCGCCGGAGCGCCTCGCCGCGCTGCGTTCCTTCGCCGACGGCGAAGCCGACGCCGCCGTTCGCGCGGAATGGGCAAAAGAGACACACCCGCGCAAAAAGTAACCTCGCCCCGAGATTCTTGCGCCGCAACATGCTTGCCCTTCCGCGATTCGATCTAATGTGACGAGAAGAGTCACCGACAGCCGGACCCGCGCCCTTGGCATGATCACTTTTTCACGACGACCTGCCGACGATCCCGCCGAGGAGGCCGCCCGTCTCCTGCTGCGCCTTGGCGTCTTCCTGCTCTTCGTGATCTCCCTGCTCGCGCCGATTCTCGCCCGCCAGACCGTGTACATTCTGCTGCCCGTCGGCGCCGCGCTGCTGCTCGTCTCCGCAACCTTGTCGAACGATGCGGGCGCGGTCGGCTCGCTGCGCGCGCTTTTCGCGGCGCCGCCGGTTTGGGCGGCCGTGCTTCTCGCCTTATGGGCGGGCATATCGCTGATCTGGACTCCCTTCGAGGGACCGGCGGAGCGTTTTGCGAAGGCCGCGGCCACGCTCGCGCTCGTCGCCATTGCCGCCGGGCTCATGCCGCTGCGGACGAAGACCTCCAATCTCAATCTCCTGCCGATTGGAGTCGGCGTCGCCGCGCTCGCGCTCATGGCGATCACGCTTCTGCTGCCGCCGAAATATACGGTCGACGACATTCTGGACGTCGGTCCGCTCGGCCGCGCGGGACTGGGCCTCGCCTTGCTGGTCTGGCCGGCGATGGGCGCGCTCGCCGTGCGCGGCCGCTGGCTCGTCGCCGGCGCGCTCTTCCTCGCGACGCTCCTGGCCTGCGCCCTGTCCGGCGCCCCCAACGCCACGCAATCGCTCCTCGCCGGCGCGGTGATCTTTGCCGTCGCCTTCGGGCGGGCGCGAGACGTCTCGGTCGCGCTCGCGCTGCTCATGACGGTCGTCACGCTGGGCGCGCCCCTCTTCGCCCTCCTCACGCATTTCCTCGCCGGCGAGCCGCCGCCGGCCTTCTTCCGGCATCTCGCCTTTTGGGGTCAGGTGATCGTCAACGACGGGCTGCGCACGCTGCTCGGCCATGGTTTCGGCGCGGCGACGTGGGGGATGCTCGGCGCCTATCTGCCGGCGGCGACTCCGCGCAGTCTCGTTTTCCAGATCTGGTTCGATCTCGGCGCGCTCGGCGCGGCGTCGCTGGCCCTGGTGCTCGCGCGCGCGAGCCTCGACGTCGGGCGGGCGCGCCCGGCGCTCGCGCCCTTCCTCCTGGCCGGCCTGAGCGGCGGATTCGTCATCTGCATTCTCGGTCCGGCGGCCGAGCAATTATGGTGGCTGACGCTCGCGGGCCTCGACGCCATCGCCTTCGCTCTGGTCATGCGCGGCCAGTTCCGCAAGCGCCGCCCGGTATTGCCGATTGGCTTCGGGAGATCCCCGGCCGACGACGCGGTGTGACGAGGACGATCTTGGCCGAGAAGAAAACCCTGACCGACGCGGTGCAGCCGATCGCTTTTGGCGATGCGGTCGTGGCCTGCGCCTGGCTCGGCGATACGCCGGCCTTTGCGCGCGCCGGCGGCGTCATTCATCTTGGCGAGGCCGCCGAAGGGCGCAGCGTCGCCGCGCATCCAGACGCCGCCATTCTCGTCGCGGCGAGCGACGGGCGCCGCCTCGTCACCGGCGGCGACGACGGTCGCGTGATCGCGACCGACGCCGCCGGCGCCATTGAATTGATCGGCGACGAGAAGGGCAAATGGATCGACGCGATCGCGCTGCGCGCGGGCGCCGTCGCATGGTCCGCGGGGCGCAACATCCGCGCGCGCGCGCCGACAGGCGAGACCAAGTCGCTCGAGCTGCCGTCGAGTTGTCGCGGACTGGCGTTCTTCCCCAAGGGCTATCGTCTCGCGGCCGCGCATTACAATGGCGCGACTTTGTGGTTTCCCAACGCCGTCAAACCGGAACTGCTGAACTGGAACGGCGCGCATATTGACGCGACCGTCTCGCCCGACGGCCGATTTCTCGTCACCTCCATGCAGGAGAACACCTTGCACGGCTGGCGCATCGCCGACGGCAAAAATATGCGCATGGCGGGCTATCCGGGCAAGACGCGCAGCTTCTCCTGGTCCGCAGATGGCAAATGGCTCGCGACCTCGGGCGCGGACGCCTGCATCGTCTGGCCCTTCTCGGGCAAGGACGGCCCCATGGGCCAGGCTCCGCGCGAATGCGGCGTGCGCGCGGAAACGCCAGTCACGCGCGTCGCCTTTCATCCGGTCGCGCTTGTCGTCGCCATCGGCTACGACGACGGCCTGGTCCTGATCTCGCGCATCACCGACGGTTCGGAACTCCTCGTGCGCCGCCCGGCCGAGGAGCCCAAGAACGCCCGCATCAGCGCCCTCGCCTGGGACGCGACGGGCGCGCGCCTTCTCTTCGGCGCGGAGAGTGGCGACGCCGGCTTGCTCACCCTGCCGACGTCCTAAAGTGCGCGCCCTGGCGCTTGAATGACCACGCGCTGCGCGGCGCCTTGCCATGGCGGCGTTCGAACCCTCGGCGTACGTCTTGAGCGGCCTCGAAAAGGCCTATACGGTTCAACAGCGGTCGACGGAGTGCGCCGGGCTGGCGGGCGCAAGAGCCGATCTCTCGAGGAGCCCGCGAGAGTGGCGAGAACGATCAAGCTTCTCTCGATCGCGGGGTCCGATCCCTCGGGCGGCGCCGGAATTCAGGCCGATCTGAAGACCTTCGCCGCGCATGGCGCCGATGGCATGGCGGCGATCGCCGCGCTCACGGCTCAAAATGCCGGGGGCGTCCTCGGCGCTTATCCCGTCGCCGCCGAAATTGTCGCGGCGCAGATCGACGCGCTCCTCGCCGAGGGCGCGCCCGACGCAGTCAAGATCGGCATGGTTGCGACCCCGCAGAACGCCGCCGCCATCGCAGCATCGCTCGGGCGGTCGGCGCGCAATGTCGTGATCGATCCGGTGCTGATCCCGACGGAGGGCGTCACGCTCTCGACTGACGGTCTCCCGGAAGCGCTCATTGCGTCCTTGCTGCCGATCGCGCGTCTCGTAACGCCAAACCTCCACGAGGCCGCTGCGCTGACCAAAACGGCGCCGGCGCAAGGGATAGAGGACATGGCGGAGCAGGCCCGCCGACTCGTCGCCGCCGGCGTCGGCGCCGCCCTTGTCACCGGCGGCGATCTCTCGGGCGAACCCATCGACGTGCTCGTCGCCGAGGGCGAGACGCGCGTCTTTCGAGGCCGTCGCGTCGTAACGCGACACACGCATGGCACGGGCTGCGCCTTCTCCTCCGCGGTCGCGGCCGGGCTGGCCAAGGGCGAGCCGCTCATCGACGCTGTCGCCGCCGCGAAAATCTGGCTCGAAGGCGCCCTCGCCGCCGCCGAGGCGCGGGAGCCGGGCGCGGCCAGCGGCTCCCCGCATCATTTCTACCTGCTTTGGAGATAATCGGCCGAGGCCTTAGGCCCGGCGGGCGCGCTATGGCAAGCCGTCGACATAGAGTTCGTCGGCCTCCTTGCCCTTGTCCCACCCCTCGAGCCAGAGCGGGCGCCGCGCGTCGCCGCTCGGATAGGGGCAGGCGTCGCGGCTTTTCCCGCGGCTGAAGGCGTCGACGCCCTCCTCGAAAGCGCTCTTGCCGTCCATTCGTCACCCTTCGCGTCCAAGCGCGGCCGCCGCGTCCCGCCCGGCGCCCGTCACCGCGCGATCAGGCGGACAGCGCCGCCTTCACCAGCGCGCTCGCCTTGGCGAAATCCATGCGGCCCGTGTACCTGGCCTTGAGCGCGGCGACAACCTTGCCCATGTCCTTGATCGAGCCCGCGCCGACTTCTGAGATCGCCGCCTTGACGGCTTCCGCCGCCTCCGCCTCGGTAAGTTGCTGCGGCAGGTAGGCGGAGATCACGGCAATCTCGCTCTTCTCCTTCGCGGCGAGGTCCGCGCGGCCCGCCTTTTCGTAGATGTCGAGGGATTCCTGCCGGCTCTTGATCATCTTCTGCAAGAGTGCGAGCACGTCGTCCTGGGACACCGCCTTGCCGGCGCCCCGCGCCTCGATGTCCTTGTCCTTGAGCGCGGCGTTGATGAGTCGCAGCGCATCCACCTTGGCGCGGTCTCCGGCCTTCATCGCCGTCTTGAGGTCTTCGGTGATCTTCTCGCGCATGGGGTTTCCAATTCCGCGGCGGATGGATTACATCCACCTAGCTCTCAATTTCACGCGTCCGGGCCGGGTTCATCCCGGCCGTCCCGAGGAAGATCAGGGACGCCCGCCACGCGGGCATGACGCGCGGCCTGGCGGCTGTCAATAGCGGCTGGCCGGCCCTTACGCAACGGACGGAATATGACCTCAGATCGCGACAATGGCTGGACGAAACCGGTGCATACGGGGGTGCTCGTTTTAGCAAGCGGCGACGTGATCGAGGGATTTGGCCTTGGCGCCGTCGGCGAGGCCGTGGGCGAGGTCTGTTTTAACACCGCGATGACCGGCTATCAGGAAATACTCACCGACCCCTCCTATGCGGCGCAGATCGTCACCTTCACCTTCCCGCATATCGGCAATGTCGGCGCCAATGACGAGGATATCGAGACGGTCGATCTTGCGGCCAGCGCCGGCGCCGTCGGCGCGATTTTCGCCGCGCCGGTGACCGAGCCCTCCAATTTTCGCGCCGAGATCACGCTCCCGGATTGGCTCGCCGGGCGCGGGATCATCGGCCTTTACGGCGTCGACACGCGCGCGCTCACGGCCCTCATTCGCGAACGCGGCATGCCGAACGCCGTCATCGCCCATGCGCCGGACGGCCGGTTCGACGTCGCAGCGTTGAAGGCCAAGGCCGCCGCCTGGCCGGGGATCGACGGCATGGACCTCGTGCCGAGCGTCGGCGCGACGACGCAGTATGACTGGCGCGAAACGCCGTGGCGGCTCAACGCGGGGTACGGGGCGCGCGAGGGGCAGGCAAATTTCCGCGTGGTGGCGATCGACTATGGCGTGAAACGAAACATTCTGCGCCTCCTGGCCGCGCAGGGCTGTGAAGTGATCGTCGCGCCCGCGACGGCGTCGAGCGCCGAGATCCTCGCGCTCAGGCCCGACGGGGTCTTCCTCTCCAACGGTCCCGGCGACCCGGCGGAAACCGGCAAATATGCTGCGCCGGTGATTCGCGACCTGCTTGCGCGGAAAGTGCCGACCTTCGGCATTTGCCTCGGCCATCAGATGATGGCGCTCGCCGTCGGCGCAAAGACGCTGAAAATGCCGCAGGGACATCACGGCGCCAATCATCCGGTGAAGGACTTCACCACCGGTAAAGTGGAAATCGTTTCCATGAACCATGGATTTGCGGTTGATCGCGACAGCCTGCCCGACAATGCGGTGGAGACGCATCGCTCGCTGTTCGACGGGTCCAATTGCGGCATCGCGCTCACCGACCGGCCGGCTTTCTCGGTGCAGCACCATCCCGAGGCCTCGCCGGGCCCCCAGGACAGCCACTACCTCTTCCGCCGCTTCGTGGCGTTGATGGAAAAGGCGAAGGCGGCGTAGCCAAGCGGGCGTGGCGCTTCAGTCATTCCCCGGAGGCTTCCCTTTCGCGTCAGTATGGTCGCGGCATGCGGGGATGTGCGCGAGCGCATTCCAACCCATGCATCGCATCTATAAGTTCGGGCAGAGACGCTATCTGCGCGCCTGCCCTGAAACGCGACGATAACGCGCGCCGGCGCTTGGCAAGGAGGCTACTGCGTTCCGGTCGCGCGCGCGCCCTGTCGCTTCACTTTCCCGAAGAACTGCTCGGCCGCCGCGTCCCAGCTCATCATGGGGATGGCGGGCGCGCGCTTTTGAGACGTCAACGCCTCCTGAAGCCTTTCGCGAAGTCCATCGCTGTCCGCGACCGGAAAATAGGCGGCGCCCTCGCCCGCGATCTCGCGAAAAACAGCGATATCGCTGACGATCGACGGCAAGCCGAAATGCGCCGCCTCCAGCAGCGGCAGCCCGAAACCTTCGGCGATCGACGCAAAGATGAACGCCCGCGCATGCCGGTAGAGATGCGCGAGATCCGCATCGCCAATGTCGTAAAACCAGAACAGACGGCGATCGACTTCGCTGTGCGACACAATCCGCCGCTTCAGATCGTCCTGCCCCCAGCCGTATCGGCCGACGATGACGAGACGCGCATCCGCGCCGGCGGCCCAAAGCTGTTCCATGGCGTCGAGTGCGAGGCTATGGCCTTTTCTCGGTTCAATCGTCGAAACGCTGAGAAAAAATGGCGTCTTCACGGTTGTGACCACCTGCACGACAGATGACGGCTCCCCATCCGCGCGCTTGAAATCGCACCCGAGATGCGACCAGTCGATCCATGGTCGCAACGCCGCGCGCGGCAATCCCGCCTCGAGATAGTCCGCAACTTCGTCGGCGACGGCGCGCGAGACGCAGATCAGACCGTCGGAGGCCAGGGCGCATCGATTGAACCAGCGCTCGAATTTGTCACGGATCTCCGCGCCCACCGTTTGGGGGAAAATGAAGGGGATCAGATCATGGATGAGCGTGACGTTCCGACCGCCGGCGGAACGTACCGCGTTCATCGCGGTCGTGACGGCGGAGACATATTTCGTGGACGTGTCCGGCATGACGAGGATGTCTCCGGCTTTGAAGGCGACCTTGCAAAAACGCTTCTTGCGACTGTCGAACGCGATCGCCCCGCGCTCGCTCAGGCACACCGGAATGCCGCCATGGCGTCCCGTCCGGCGGGCGAACTCGCGGACCACGCGCTGGATTCCCGTGACGTAGGGCTCGCCAAGCGTGCAGGTCATGTCGACAAAAATTCTTGCGTCCGAGAGCGGCGGAAATCCTTCCGATTCCGCCATGAATCGCGACAATTGTCCCTGAAACGCGCGGCCTTCGTTTTTTTCATGCGAATAGATGACGCGCGAAATCGTGTTGCGCAATTCGGCAAGCTTGCGTGCGACCCCGGATTTTTCCCTGGTTCCTCCGAGGCGATACAGGGGAATCGCGGATTCGAGCGTGGAGACGCGACGCTCCAGCCGCTCGAGGTCCTCGAGCAAATAATGCCGGCCTGAAAAATCCTCGTCATGCTCGCGATTCTTCTCGAGCGCGTCCAGATAGCGCTGCAACTTGCCGGGCACGAACGTCTCCTTGCGCGCCGCCTTCGCATCGCTCGCTGCCACCCGAGTCGCGCGCACAATAGGCGCGCGACGGGACAAGCGTCAACTTGGCTTTAAAGTCCTGCGTCGACGCCAGTCCGGGTCGACGCGCGGACGCAAACCGCGCGCGCCCGGACACGCTGAAAACTGCAATTCCCGGTTGCCGGCCACCCGCTATAATGGCCCATGGGCGCGACGAACCTTCAGCCTGACGACGAACCCTCACCCTGACATGGCGCGCGCGAGAGTCATTGCCGCGAAGTCATTGCGAAGACATTCGCCGCCGGCGCGCTTTTGCTCGCCGGCGCCTTGGCTCTGGCGCTGTTCCTGCGCCCGCGCTTGCGCGTCGCTTTGATCGCGCTGTTCAACGACCCGGCTGATCTCCCCGCGCTCGGGAGCGACCCGCGCATCCATTACGAAGCGCCGGCGCGCGCCTGCGCCGAGTCGGTGGCCGCGATGCTTCCGGCGGCGGTTGCGAAGATCGAGGCCGAACATGGCCGGCCCTTCGCGAGGGCGCCGATCGTCGCCGTCTACGCCAATCCGGGCGCCTATGCGCGCGCCAATGGTCTTGGCGACGCCGATATCGCGGGCGTCTCGCGCGCAGGCCGCGCGATCCTGTCGCCAATGCTCTGCGCGCAGGACCGTGATCGTCTTGAAGGCGTCCTCACGCATGAACTGTCCCATGTCCAATTCTTCGGCTGGCGCCCGCGCAACGCGCCGCGTCCGCCGCAATGGTTCACTGAAGGGCTCGCCGTTCTGGCGTCCGACGGCGGCGGCGCCGAAGGCGTGAGCGACGCCGAGGCCGAGGATGCGATCCGCGGCGGTTACGGAGTCATTCTCGACGCGACGCCATGGTCCGACTTCTCCGCCATTCCTTTCGCAGCAGAGCCCCCGTGCGGGGCCGGTTGCGACGCAAGAAGCCATCGCCAGCGACTGGCCTTCCGACAGGCGGCGCGCTTCGTCGGCTGGCTGAGAACCACCGACGGCCGAGCCTTCGGGCGCTTCATGCGCGCGCTCGAAGGCGGCGCCGATTTCGACGCGGCCTTTCGCGAGGCCTTTGGCGCGCCGCCGCAGAGTCGATGGCGCGATTTCGCGCGAAATCTTCAGGCTTCGCGATAAAAGGCGAGCATCAGCCCCGCGAGAATGAAGGCCGCCGGCCAGACGAAGCCCGCGAGCCGCTTCGCTTCGCCATCGAGCCGCAGTTCGAGCCAGCGCGACCAGCCCGCCGTGACGCCCACGAGCGCGAGCGGGGTGTGGGTGAGTTCGATCAGCGTCTCTTCCTTGAGATTGCTGAGACCATGCGAATGCGTGAGCAAAAAAGCCGCGGCCGTCGCCGTGCTGACAGGGAAGACATAGGGCGCCCAGGTCGCGCTGACGCGGCCCGTCCGCACGCGCCATTCGAAAACGCCGAAGGCGACGATGAGCACGGTCAGGAGCCGATGCTGCGCGATTTCAGGATCGCGCAGGCTCTCGATAAGTCCGAGCCGGCCGAGCGGCCACACCGTCTCGTCCGCGCGCAGGAACAGGAAGCCGGCCAGGCCGAGAAAAACGAGCGGCCAATGGCGCATGACCGGCGCGAGCCGCGGACTTAGGCGCTCGAGCAGCGCCATCAGCCCCATGACGATGACGAAGACCCCCGCCCAGTGGTGATTGTATTCCGACCAGGCAATGTCCGCAGGCGTGCGGGGCGGCTGCGCGCCGGGCGCGAGATCCTTTGTCGCCTCGAGCGGGAGCGCGGCGGAGAGCGTCGCGAAATCCGGGCTTTCAAGGCGGATTGGCAGTCGCGGTTCGACCCGCTCCCAGATTTCTTTGAGCGTCACCCGGTCGTCGGACAGATCGCGCGCGGGCGGCAAGGAGGCGAGCGAGGCGGCGCAAAAGAGCACCGTCAGGCCAACGCCGATTTCCGTCTCGGCAAAACGACGGGTGCGCAGAATGGGGCCGGCCGGCTCTGTCCTGAGCTTGCGCACGGCAAGGAAGTTCAGACCGCCAAGCAGGAGCAACCCCAAAAGGAGCACAATCTTGGCGGTGAGCATGACGCCATAGGAGGTGCCGTACATCGCCGAGGGCGTCTCGACATAGACGCAAGCCATGATCACGCCGCCGGCGAGCAGGGCCGCGACCGCAAACGCCGACATCAGGGAAAAACGCGCGGCGACGCGCGCGCGGGCCGTCGGGTCGGCGACGTCGGTGAGCGCCATGAGGAAATAGGGAATGCCGCCGATCCAGACGGCGACGCCTGACATGTGGAGAAATTCGGCGGCAAGGAGCACGCCCGCGCTGTCGAACTGGCTGACGGCGTGGGTCGCCCCGGTTTGAGTGACGATAAGCAAGGCGGCGAGCGCTGGCGCCTCGACGCGGGGGCCGCCGCCGCTCTGTCGCACGCGCCGTGCGACGAGCGCGACGAGCGCGCCGATGGCCGCGGCCAGCAAATCGATCGAGACCGCCCGGGCGCCCGCAGCCTCGCGGAGGGGAATGTCCAGCGTGCCGACGAGCATTGTCGTGAGCGCGATCGCGGCAAGCGTCTCGGCCGCGACAAGCCACCAGGCGGCGCGCTCCACAAGGCGCAGCGCGCGGCGCGCGAGCCCACCGCCATCCGCGCCCAAACTCGCCCCGAGCGGCCAGACGAGCAGGAAAAGGAAGCTGATTCCGCCGACGGCGATCGATTGCGCGGCAAGTATGAATCCGCGCAGAACGACGCTGAGGAAGCCGTAGATGTCGACGAAAAGCTGCATTTCTCAGGGGCTCACGTCGAAGGGGATGTCGCCTTGCGAAATATGCCCGTCCGGACTGAGCGCCTGCCAGTGCAGCCTGTAATGGCCGGGAGTCAGGCCGCGCGCCTGCGCTCTCAGCGTATCGACTGACGCCTCGAGCGCGGGAAGGACGAGCGCAGCGCCATCCGGCTTGAAAAGCTTGATATGCGAGCGCGCTGAATCAATCGCGCTGTTGAATGTGATCTCGACCGAAAGCGCATCGCCCTGAACGCGCGCTGCCGGACGCGGCGTCGACGACACCACGATCGCGTGAGCGGCTGCGCCCGCGCAGCCGGCGGCGAGAACGGCAAGGACCAGGAAAAATCCAAGAAGCTTCATGACTTGTCGACCCGTGCCCGCCCGGATTGCTTCTGTCGAGCCGAAATAGCCCAGTTGACGATGACTTATCAATGGGCGGCGGGACCGGGTCGCTCGGTCACTTGAGGAAAACGTAGATATCGACCTCGACCTCGGCGTCGTCGCCCTTGAAGTCCGTCAAATACTCCTCGACGATCAGGTCTTTGGTGTCGAGGCCCTTTTCATCAAGATAGGCGGCGATAGCCTCATAGGTGGCGTCGATTTCATCGTAGGCGCCACGGTGCTGAAATTTCATGGCCTTGCCAGACGGCGAGGCGCCGATCTCGACCCCGTCCGAGAGTTTCGGCTTCCCCTCCGGCGCGGCGCTCAGCGGCGCCATGACCTCGAAAGTGAAGCCCGCGTCGTCTGTCCTGGTGAAAACGGCGATCGGCCGGCCGTTCGCGGTCAGCCCCGCCCTGGCGACGGCCGCGCTCAACTTCTTGAGCGCGTCGGAGATGGTCTTTCCGGCGTCGTCCCACTTACCCTGCCCCTTCAAGAGCGCGGCGGGACGCGCGTCGACCGTCACCGTCTCGCTCATGACATTGGGCGCGGCGTCCGGCGTTGCGGGCTTCGCCCCGGACTTATCCTCAGGCCGCGTTTCGCCCGGCGCCGCCGTGGACTTGGCCGGAGCCTCAGCCTCATCCGAGGGGCCCGGGAACATGCGGCGCTCGGCGACGACTGCGGCCGTCGCGACCAGCAGCGCGAAAATCGCCAACGCCCGCCAATGGCTGCGAAGGCTGTCGATCAGGCCCGGTTCCTCGTCCATGTCGATGGGTCCTCTCCAACGCGCCGGCAATCCTTCTCCTGGCGCGAAATTGCGACAGGCGTCGGGCGGCGCGACAGCGTTTCGAGCCGCGCAAGTAGCGCTCGAGCGACGCAGTGTCTATATACGAGCTCGCCTCGATGGAAAAACGGTAATGCCGCACCCGCTCGCCAACCTGCCCATCTTGCGCATGAATGGCGCCGGCAATGAGATACTGGTGCTCGACCTGAGGGGCCGGGACCATGTGCTTGCCGCGCATGAAGCGCGCGCCATCGCCGCGGCCCCGGGGCTGCGTTACGATCAGTTGATGGCGGTGCACGACTCTCGGGACCCGGCGGACGACGCCTTTGTGCGAATCTACAATGTCGACGGCTCGCTCTCGGGCGCCTGTGGCAATGGAACGCGCTGTGTCGCCTGGGCGCTCGGGCGCGAGGGCAAGGAACGGCTCTCGCTGCAAACCGAGGCGGGGCGGATCGCGACGCAGCGCGAGTCGGAGACCGTTTTCACCGTCGATATGGGCAGGCCCAGGCTCGACTGGCGCGACATACCGTTATCGCTTGAGGCGGATACCGCGGCTGTGACGCTCGCGCCGCCGGTCGCCGGCGCGCCCGGGCAATTTTCGGCCGTCTCCATGGGCAATCCGCATGCGATCTTCTTCGTCGCCGACGCGGCCGCCGTCGCGCTCGAAGGGATCGGACCAAAAATCGAGCGCCACCCTCTCTTCCCCGAAGGCGCAAACGTCTCCTTCGCCCAGGTCGACGCGCGCGACGCGATTCGCCTGCGCGTCTGGGAGCGCGGCGCCGGCGCGACCAAAGCCTGCGGCTCGGCAGCCTGCGCAACACTTGTCGCGGCCGCCCGCGCCGGGCTCACAGAGCGGCGCGCGCGCGTCGCGCTGCCGGGCGGCGCGCTGGGCATCGACTGGCGCGCGGACGACCATGTGGCGATGACCGGGCCCGTCGAGTTCGAGTTCGAGACGCGCCTCTCGGCCGCGCTCTTCGACGGAGCGGCGGCGTGAGCGGCTCAGCGCCCGGCGCCGCTCGACACGTCGAGGTCCATACCTTCGGCTGTCGGCTGAACATGGTCAACTCCGAGGATCTCTCCCGCCGCCATCGAGAGGCGCGCGATCTGATCATCGTGAACACATGCGCCGTGACGCTGGAAGCGGAGCGACAGGCGCGGCAGGCCATCCGGCGTCTGAACCGCGACCGGCCGGAGGCCGAGATCGTTGTCGCCGGCTGCGCCGCGCGGATCAATCCCGCAAGCTTTGCGGCGATGCCTGGCGTGGCGCGCGTTCTCACCGACGCGCCCGAGAACGATGCGCGCGCAGCCCAGGAAGGCACGCGCGCCTTCCTTGCCGTTCAAAACGGGTGCGATCACGCCTGCACGTTCTGCGTCATCCCGGCGGGGCGCGGCGCGTCTCGCTCGGTCGCTCCGCAAGCGGCGGTTGCAAAGGCGCGCGCGCTCATCGAAGCGGGCAAGAACGAGATCGTTCTGACCGGCGTCGACCTCACGAGCTATGACGCCGACGGAATGACGCTCGGCGGCCTCGTGCGCCTTCTTCTGCGCGAATTGCCGGAACTGGCGCGCCTGCGCCTCTCCTCCATCGATTGCATCGAGGCGGACAACGACCTCATCGTCGCCCTAAGCGAGGAAGAACGTCTTTGTCCGCATCTGCATCTCTCGCTTCAGGCCGGGGACGATCTTATCCTGAAGCGCATGAAGCGGCGCCATTCGCGATCTGACGCGATCGCCTTCTGCCGCGCGCTGCGCGCGGCGCGGCCCGACATCGTCTTCGGCGCCGATTTCATCGCGGGGTTTCCGACCGAGACCGAGACCATGTTCGAGCGCACGCGCGCGCTTGTTGCGGAATGCGGGCTCACCCACCTGCATGTCTTCCCCTTCTCGCCGCGGCCGGAAACGCCAGCCGCCCGAATGCCGCAGGTCGCGCGCGGCCTCGTCAAGGCGCGGGCCGCACGCCTTCGCTCCGACGGCGAGGCGGCGCTCGCACGCCATCTCGACGCTCAAAAAGGCAAGTCGCTCACATTTCTTGCCGAGCGGGGCGGGGTCGCGCGGGCCGCTGACTTCACGCTTGCGCGCACGCCGGGCGTTGCGGCCGGCCACACGTTCGACGCGCGCGTCGTCGGTCATGACGAACGCGCGCTGCTCATCGACGAAGTGGCCGGGATCCCGGCTTTGGGCCTTTAGAAACCGGCGGTTTGATCGGTTCCGCGGCCGGTCGTCCCCGCGCCCTCTTCCCAATACGGCTTCGAGCCGAAATGCTGATGAACGCGCGATTCCCAATCGCGGTCGTTCCAGCTCTTCTCGTCGAACTCTGGCGCATTCTTGAGCTGCTGCTCCGTGACGTTGGTCACATAGCCGCCAAGGTTCGTATCGTATTTGAAGGCCTTCCAGGGCAAGGGATGCTCACCTTCGCCAATTCCAAGAAAGCCTCCGAAAGTCATGATCGCATAGCGGATGCTCCCGGAGACCTTGTCGATCATCAAATGGTCGATCTCGCCGATCTTGTTGCCCGAAGGGTCGTAGACCGCCGTGCCTTCGACGTTCTCGCTGGAGATCAGATTGCCGCCTTGCTCAGCCATTCCCATCGTCGCCTCCTCTAAGCGCGCGTGCGAACCTGCTGCGGTTCGCTGAGCCCAGGAAACAAATCTTCGCCGAAAAATGTTCCGGGGAACGCCGTGATTAGAGTGACAAAGGCGCGTGGCGCAGAATGCGCGGACCTCGGCGGCCCGCCAGCTTCCGCCCGCCGACAAAAAAGGCTAAGCACAACGGCCGCGATGGCCGGCGCGAAGAGGTCGGATGAAGTCCCGAGATAACGATCGGCTGGGAAGTCCTCGAGATCATATGGATCAATATCCTTCTCTCGGGCGACAACGCGATATTGATTGCGCTCGCGTGCCGGCAGCTTCCGCCCAGGCAGCGGCGATGGGGCGTATTCCTTGGCGCGCTCGGCGGCGTCGTCCTTCGCGTCGTATTCACCCTGCTGGTCGTGCAGCTCATGGGCGTGCCTTTTCTGAAGGCTGTCGGCGCGGCGCTGCTCCTTTTCGTCGCCGTGAAGCTCCTGATCGACGAGAGCGAGCCCTCGGACGTCGCGGCCAAGCCTAATCTGGCCGGCGCAGTCGCCTCGATCATCATGGCCGACGCCGTCATGTCGCTCGACAATGTTCTCGCCATCGCGGCGGCGGCGCAGGGCTCCCCTTATCTCATCATTTTTGGCCTCGCGGTCTCCGTGCCGATCGTGATGTTCGGCGCAGGATTCCTGCTCAAGGCGCTCGAGCGCTTTCCCGTGCTGGTCTGGGCGGGCGCGGGGTTATTGGGGTGGGTTGCCGGGGAAATGGCGGGGTCCGACGCTTTCGTCGGCCGCCTCTTCGGTCACCATGCGCTTGAAAATACGCTGGCGGCGGCCGGCGCCGTTGTCGTTCTCGGGATCGCCCTGGCGGTGAAAATCTATCGACAATGGCGTGCCGATCGCCGCAACGCGCAGAAGCTCGGCGGCTGAGCCGACAGCTCGAGGTCGCGCCGACCGATCAGCCGCGCAGGCCCTGCTTGGCGAGCGGCTGCTGGGGGTCGAGCTGGAGCGCGCGCTGGAAGGATTCCTGCGCTTTGGCGCGATTGCCGCTCTTGTCATAGGCGACGCCGAGCCAGGCCCAGGCCAACGCGCTTTTGCTGTCGACGTTCAGGGCGGCGTTGAAATCCTCGATCGCCTTGTCATATTTGCCCAGCGCGACAAGGCTCTCGCCACGCGCCTGATAGGGGGCGGCGGCGAAAGGATCGCGGTCGATCGCATTGTCGAAATCGGTCACGGCGCGCGCGTCGTCCCCGCGCTTTTGATGGATGAGCCCACGCGCATGAAAAGCTTGCGCATTCTCCGGATTGAGGCGGATCGCGGTGTCGAGGTCGCTGAGCGCCTGATCGTAATTACCCTGAGCGCGCAACAGATTGGCGCGGCCGATATAGGCAGGGGCATGGTTTGCGTTGGCCTGAATGGCCCGGTCGAAATCAGCGCGGGCGGCGTCGCTCTGCCCCATCTGTCGGCTGGCCAACGCACGGTTCGTGTACGCGGCGGCGTTATTGGAGTCGAGCTTGATCGCTTGTGAAAAATCGCCGACCGCTTCCTGGAAACGGCCAACGCGCGCGTAAGCCACGCCGCGAGTATTATAGGCCTCCGCGCTCGACGGATTGCGGCGAATGACCTCTGAAAGTGAGTCGATATTGGCCGAGGCGGCGCCGAAATCAGTATCCGAAATTTCGGCGATGCCGCGGCCTGGCGGGCGAATGCCGCTCGCTGTTTCACAGCCCGCGAGCAAAGCGGCGCTCAACGCCACGCCCCATGCAAGCATTTTGGGGCGGGGGAGAGGAGACAAGCGAAACGACGTCGCCGGGAGGCGGAAGCCCATGCCTGAAAATCCCCTTGACCGCGTTCGTCTTGAACTCAACCGATTCTGCGCCGGACACGCTTAAAAAAACGCGTGCGCGTCGGCGAGAATTCGGCGAAGGCCGCGTCAGCGGCCCGGAGCCTTGGCCTTCACCGGCAGCAGGCCCTCGCGCTGCAGCTTCTTGCGGGCGAGCTTGCGGGCGCGGCGGACGGCCTCGGCCTTCTCGCGGGCGCGCTTCTCGGACGGCTTCTCGTAGTGACCGCGCAGCTTCATTTCGCGGAAGATGCCTTCGCGCTGCATCTTCTTCTTCAGCGCCTTGAGAGCCTGATCGACATTGTTGTCGCGAACGAGAACTTGCACGAAACCATCCTTCTATCTCTGGGGCCGCCCCGCTCCAGGCGGCCGTCCTAAATGGGAATAGGCCGCCGGGCGCTGACGGAGCGCCTGACCCGCGCGGTGGGAGATAGCAGAGTCGTCGCGTGCTGTCCATGCCGGCAAATACGAAAATCCTCGCCCTTCCGGGAGGAAATCGACACGCTTGTTCTGGCCGGGCTTGTTCTGAGATGGCGTTATATTATAACATCTCTCATGCTCGACGCTTCAACTCAGGCCCCACCCCATGATGGCTCCGCGCGCGTCCACGGGCTGACCATCGGCGCGCCCGGCGGCCTGACGCTCGACTGCGGGAGCCATCGACCGCCCCCGGCCTGTCGGCGTTGGAGCGCTCCGCTGGCCAACGCCTGATCGGCGCCGCTGTCCTGGTCGCCGTACCTTGGGGAGCCGTCGGCTGGGCCCTGCATTGAACGCCGCCGCCCCGCTGCGCCCCGCCGCGGCCGGACCGATCCGCCTCGTCAATCTCACGCTCGGCTATGATCGGCGCCCTGCCGTTCATCATCTCGAGGGAGAAATTCCGGCGGGAGCGGCGCTGGCCGTCTGCGGTCCAAATGGCGCGGGCAAGTCGACCCTGCTCAAGGCGCTCGCAGGGCTGCTAGCGCCGCTTGGCGGCCGCATCGACCGGGCCGGCGTGACCCCGCGCGAGATCGCCTATTTGCCGCAGATCGTCGAGATCGACCGCTCCTTCCCGATCAATGTGCGCGATTTCATCGCCATGGGCGCCATGCGCCGGGTCGGCCTCTTCGGTCGGCTGGGCGCGAGCGAGCGCGAAAGCGCCGCCGCGGCGGCGTCCCGCGTCGGCCTCGTCGGCATGGAGGATCGCCCGATCGCGACGCTCTCGGGCGGCCAGATGCAGCGCGTCCTCTTCGCACGCCTCATCGTGCAGGATCAGCGCGTCATCCTGCTCGACGAGCCTTTTGGCGCGATCGACGAGGGGACGACGCGCGACCTACTGACGCTGATCGCGCAATGGCGCACGGAAGGCCGCACGGTCGTCGCGGTGCTCCATGAACTCGATCTCGCGCGCCGCGCCTTTCCGCAAACCTTGCTGCTCGCGCGCGAGGCGATCGCCTGGGACGAGACCCGCAAGGCGCTGACGCCCGAAAATCTCGCCCGCGCCCGCGCAATGTCGGAGGCCTACGACCGGCAGGCGCGTGAATGCCTGCGCGACGACGAAGCGCCCCATGTCCACTGACCTCCTCTTCACTGACCTCCTCGTGGCGCCCTTCGCGGATTACGCCTTCATGCGCCGCGCGCTCATCGGCTCGATGGCGCTCGCCATCTCGGGCGCGCCGATCGGCGTCTTTCTGATCCTGCGCCGCATGTCGCTTGCCGGCGACGCCCTGTCTCACGCGGTCCTGCCGGGCGCCGCCGTCGGCTATCTCGTCGCCGGACTGTCGCTGCCGGCGATGACGCTGGGCGGTCTCGTGGCCGGCCTCGTCGTCGCGCTGGCGACCGGCGCGGCCTCGCGCTTCACGACCCTGCGCGAAGACGCCGCGCTCGCCGCCTTTTATCTCGTATCGCTGGCGCTCGGCGTCACGCTCGTCTCGCTGCGCGGCTCGAGCGTCGATCTCCTGCACGTGCTCTTTGGCTCGGTCTTCGGCCTCGACGACGCAGCGCTGTTCATGCTCGCCGGAGTCTCGACGCTCACGCTCATGACGCTCGCAATTTTTTACCGGGCGCTGGTGATGGACACGCTCGACCCGCTCTTTCTGCGGCAGACGAGCGCGCTCGGGGAGTTCGTTCCGTTCCTCTTTCTGGGGCTCGTCGTCCTCAACCTCGTCGCCGGTTTTCAGGCGCTGGGCACGCTGATGGCCGTCGGACTGATCATGCTGCCGGCCGCCGCCGCGCGACTTTGGACCCATGAATTATCGATCGCGCTGCCGCTCGCGGCCGTCGTCGGCGCCGCCTGCGTCTACGCCGGGCTGGTCTTCTCCTATGAGACCGGCGCGCCGACGGGACCCGCGATCATCCTGGCGGCGGGACTGGTTTATTTCGTCTCGCTGATTTTCGGCCGCGCGGGCGGGGCGCTGCGCCTCAAACGGCCGCGCCGGCATCTCGAGGGATGAGCATGGCGCCAAGCCGCAGAATTTTTATCGTCGCGGGCCTTGCCGCGCTCGCCGCGCCGGGCGCTGCCGCCGCGCAGGCGGAAACGCTTCCGGTCGTCGCGAGCTTCTCGATCATTGGCGATCTGGCGCGCGAAATCGGCGGCGAGCGGGTTGTGGTGACGACGATCGTCGGGCCGGACGGCGACGCCCATGTCTACCAGCCGACGCCCGCCGACGGCGCGACGCATCGGCGCGGCGCGGCTCATCTTCGTCAACGGCCTCGGCTTCGAAGGCTGGCTCGAGCGGCTGATCGCAGCCGCAAAGAGCGCGGGGACGGTCGTGACCGCTCGGCAAGGGCGTCACGCCGCGCGAGGGTGAAGGCGGCGCCGATCCTCACGCCTGGCAGGACGTGGCCAACGCCAGGATTTACGTCGGCCGAAATCCGCGACGCGCTGATTTCCGCCGATCCCGCCGGCGCTGACGTCTATCAGGCGCAGGCGGCAGCCTATCTGACGCGCCTCGCGGCGCTGGACGACGAGATCGTCGCGGCGCTCGACGCGATCCCGAGGGCGCGCCGCCGGGTCGTCTCGACGCACGACGCGTTCGGCTATTTCGCGCGCCCGTTACGGCGTCGATTTCATCGCGCCGCAGGGCGTCTCGACGGAAGCGGAGCCAAGCGCGCGCGACATCGCCCGAATCATCAACGCCGTAAAGCGAGAATCAGGCGAGCGCCGTCTTTCTCGAAAATATCTCCGATCCCCGTCTCGCCCGTCGCATCGCCGCCGAAACCGGCGCGCGGCTCGGCGGGGTGCTCTATTCGGACGCGCTCTCCCCGCCCGGCGGCGACGGCGCGAATTATATCGACATGATGCGCCACAATGTTAGAGAATTGGTCCAAGCCCTGTCGCCGTGATCGCGCCCCGAAGGGGCGGAGACATGCGCGCCTCGCTCTGTTTCACATGACCCCTGCTCCCCGACGCCGGGGCGCGCGGGAGAAAGCGGCCGCCCTATGACCGACAAAATTCCCGTGACCGTCATCACCGGCTATCTGGGCGCCGGAAAGACGACGCTGCTCAATCGGATCCTCACCGAGCGGCACGGCCGCCGCTATGCGGTCATCGTCAACGAATTCGGCGAAATCGGCATCGACAACGATCTTGTCGTCGGCGCCGACGAAGAAGTCTTCGAGATGAACAACGGCTGCATCTGCTGCACAGTGCGCGGCGATCTCATCCGCATCATCGAGGGCCTGATGCGCCGGCGCGGCAAGTTCGACGCGATCATTGTCGAGACGACCGGCCTCGCCGATCCCGCGCCCGTCGCGCAGACCTTTTTCGTCGACGCGGACGTGAAGGACGCGGCGCGGCTCGACGCCGTCGTCACGCTCGCCGACGCGAAATGGCTCAGCGACCGCCTCAAGGACGCGCCGGAGGCGAAGACGCAGATCGCCTTCGCGGACGTCGTGATCCTCAACAAGACCGACCTCGTCAGTCCCGAGGCGCTCGAAGAAGTTGAAGCGCGGATTCGCGGCATCAACCCCTACGCCACGCTGCACCGCGCCGTGAAGGCCGACGTGCCGCTGAACGCCGTGCTCGAGCGCAATGCGTTCGACCTCGATCGCATCCTCAAGATCGAGCCCAATTTTCTCGCCGCCGAGGATCATGATCACGATCACTCGGAGCATGCGCACGAACATCACGAACACGACCACGCCTGCGGCCCCGACTGCGGTCATGATCACCACGACCACGAACCTCATCACGATCATCACGACCACCATGATCACGACCATGCGCATGGTCACTTGACGGTCATCCATGACGCCGAGATTCAATCCCTGTCCATCCGCCACCCCGGCGAGATCGACGCGGAGCGCTTCGTGCCCTGGCTGAATGAACTCGTTCAGCGGGAAGGTCCGGACATCCTGCGCTGCAAGGGCATCATCGCCTTCAAGAACGAGCCGCGGCGCTTCGTCTTCCAGGGCGTCCACATGATTCTCGACGGGGACCTGCAACGGGAATGGCGCGACGGCGAAACGCGTGAATCGCGCCTTGTCTTCATCGGACGCAAGCTGAAGGAAGACGACATCCGCAAGGGATTCGAACAGGTCGTTTCGTGACGCGCGCCGGCGTACGCGCGGCGGCGACCGGCGCCCTCGCTCACTCGTAGGAGACGATCTCGCGTTCGCCCGCGAATACCGCGGCCAGGCGCTTCTCGTCGCCGATCTTGCGTCGCGCGAGGAAGCGCGGCCGGCGCCAGCGTACGGCCGCCCGATTGCGGCGCGCGGGCGCAGGGCGCAGGCCGCGCGCGGCGCCAACCGCGGCAAGACCGTCCGCGTCCGAGGCGAGGCGGGGAAGCCCCAGCCAGTCGGCCCAATATTTCCAGTCGTCGGCGGCGGCGTCGCTGTCCTGCGTCTCGCCGAGCAGAACGTCGAGATCGCGGTCATGATGCGCCAGCGACAGACGGTAGCAGGGCACGCCTTCGCGCCCCTCGACAACGACAAGCGCGACGCCCTTGTACGCCGGGACGGGCACCGCGATCATCATGTCGACGCCGTTGAAACGCCGCGAGATGAGAATGTCGCTGCGCGTAACGCGAACCTTCCGCGCGCCCCCGTCGGCGCGGCGATCGCGTTGCACGAGAATCGCGTCGCGCGTGATGCGCATGTCCGCGGCTTCGACCATGACCCCCTCCTGCGTGGCAGGCGACGGCGAACTCGCCTGCCTGGGAGCGGATCCTGGAGCCGCGGGCGCGGCGATTTCACTAAAAACAACGGTGAACCCGGCGTAAACCATTGCTTTCTTGCGTATTTCATCTTCCACGGTGAAGCGCGCAAAAACAAGATTGTTCAAATTCTCGGCAATTCGCTTGCCCGAGCGTCTTGCGAGCGGGCGACGCCTCCCCTACTGCTTCTGGCGATGCCCTTGGCCCAATCCGAACTTGCCGCATTCCTGCCGCGTCTCGAGGCCGTCGCCCGCGAGGCCGGCGAACGCGCAATGTCCTATTTTCGCCCCGGCGCGCGCACGGCGGCGGCCGTTTCCTATAAGGGCGGCGGCTCGCCCGTCACGGAAGCCGATTTCGCCGTTGACCGTTTCCTCTTCGAGGAGGCCCGCCGACTCGCCCCGGAGGCCGGGTGGCTGTCGGAGGAAACCGGCGGACACCGAGACGCGCCTGACGCAGGACAGTCTCTTCGTCGTCGATCCGATCGACGGCACGCATGCCTTCACCCGCGGCGACGCGCGCTGGGCCGTGTCCATCGCGCTCGTGGAGCACGGTCGGCCGATCGTCGGCGTGATCCACGCCCCCGCGCGCGGGGAAACATTTGTCGGCGCGCGCGGGTTGGGCGCCTTTCTCAACGGCGAGCGCCTCGCGCCGGCGCCGCGCGCGACGATCTTCGGCGCCATCGTGGTGGCGCCGCGCCCCCTGCATGCCCCGCTCTCGCAATTGCCGCAAAGTCTCACGCTTGCCCCACGCACGCCCTCCCTTGCGCTGCGCCTCGTCGATATCGCGGCCGGCCGGCATGATCTCGTCATTTCATCGCCGAACGCGCGGGATTGGGATATCGCCGCGGCCGACGTCGTCCTCAACGAAGCGGGCGTCGCGCTCGAGGAGGTCGAGGGCGGAAGATTGATCTACAATCGCCGCTCGTCCCGTCGCGGCATGCTCGTCGCCGCGCCAAGGCCGCTATTGGAAGACACGCTCGCAATCGCCCGGACCGTTTCGAAAGGAATTGACTGGTCATGACAAAGCAGGCCGCGCCCGCAAAAAAAGAAAAGCAGTTGCTTCACCTCGTCTTCGGCGGCGAGCTCGAATCTCTTGAGGGCGTCGCTTTTCGCGACCCCTCCAAGCTCGACATCGTCGGCATTTATCCCGATAATGACAGCGCGCTTGCAGCCTGGAAGTCAAAGGCGCAATCGACGGTGGACAATGCGCATATGCGCTACTTTGTGGTTCATCTCTACAAGCTGCTCGATCCCGATCACGACACATTGTAATGTGGACAATGACGGCGGCGCATTCCAAAATCCGCCGGCTTTGCGATGAATGATCGTCGACAACGCTTGCGTGGCCGCCGCGGTCGTTTTTTCATCGACCGCATGCGGCGGTGCGGAAAAACCGGGGAACTATGTCGCTCCTGAAGCTCTATCGACTGGCGACGAGCGCGGCGACTCCCTTTGCGGGCGCCGTCCTGCGCTGGCGCGCGTCCCGCGAAAAGGAAGATCTCTCACGCATCGACGAACGGCTTGGAGTCGCCGCGCGCGAGCGGCCGCCGGGGCGCCTCGTCTGGCTGCATGGCGCGAGCCTCGGCGAGGCCTTGTCGCTGCTGCCGTTGATCGAGCGCTTCATCCAGCGCGGCGCCGAGGTGCTGGTGACGAGCGGCACGGTGGCCTCCGCGCAGGCGCTCGCGGCGCGGCTTCCGGCTGGCGCCTTTCACCAATATGCGCCGCTCGACGCGCCGAAATTCGTCGACCGCTTTCTCGCTCACTGGCGGCCGGACATTGCGATTTTCGCTGAGTCCGAGTTGTGGCCGAACATGGTCGCCGCGCTCCACGCCCGCAATGTCGCGCTCGTGCTCGCCAACGCCCGCATCTCGCGCAAATCCGCGGAACGCTGGGGCAGCCTGCCGGGCGCGGCGCGGACGATCTTCGGCGCCGTCGATCTCTGCCTTGCGCAGGACTCCGAAAACGCCGCCCGCTTCCTCGCGCTCGGCGCCCCCTGCGTGCGCATCGCCGGCAATTTGAAGTTCGACGTGCCCCCGCCGCCGGTCGACGCCGCCCGGCTGGCGGAATTCAATGGCGCGCTCGGCGCACGGCCCGCCTGGGCCGCCGTGTCGACTCACGCCGGAGAAGAACAGATTATTCTCGACGCGCATGCGGATTTGTCGACGCAGATTCCATCCCTCCTGACGATCATTGTGCCGCGCCATCGGGAACGCGGTGTGGAGATCGAGCAGCTCGCGCAGTCGCGCGGGCTCTCTGTCGCCCTGCGCAGCCGCGACGGCGAGCCGCGCCGCGACGTCGACGTCTATGTGGCGGACACGGTTGGCGAATTGGGACTGGTGTTCCGCAGCGTCGGCGTGGTCTTCATGGGCAAATCGCTGACTCAGGGCGGCGGCCAGAACCCGATCGAGCCGGCAAAACTCGGCTGCGCGATACTTTATGGCCCGCACGTTGAAAACTTCAATGAGGTCTACACCGAATTGGCCGCCGCCAAAGCCGCGGCGCGGGTCTGCGACGCGGCGTCGCTCGCGCGCGCCGCGCATTTCCTCCTGTCCGAGCCCGCGCGCATGCGACGCATGGGACGCGCAGGCGCCGAAGCGGTCGAGAAGCTCGGCGGCGCATCGCGCGGCATCATGACGGCCGTGGAGCCGTTTCTCGCGCAGGTCGCGCTTGCCGGGCGATAGGCCCGAATGCGCGCGCCCGGCTTCTGGCGTGTCGATGGCGTCCCTTCCCGCCTGCTCGCGCCGCTCGGCGCGATTTATGGCGCGCTCGCAGGCCGACGTCTGCGCCGGAACGCGCCGCGCGCCGATTTGCCGACCCTCGTCGTCGGCGGACTGACGGCCGGCGGCGACGGCAAGACGCCGCTCGTCCTCGCGCTTGCGGCGCTCCTCGAGGCGCAGGGCGAGACTCCGGCGCTGCTCGCGCGCGGTTACGGCGGCGCCCGCAGCCGGGGCGCGCCTTTCGCGGTCGATCTCGGCCGCGACGACGCGGGCGCCGTGGGGGACGAAGCAATCCTCCTCGCCCGGCGCGGTTTGACGATCGTGGGCGCCGATCGCGCCGCGAGCGCGCGCTGCGCCCGCGCGCGCGACGCCACGCTGCTTCTGCTTGACGACGGCTTTCACAGCCGACGGCTCGACAGCGACTTCGTCCTTCTCGCGATCGACTCCGATTATGGGGCGGGCGCCGGCCGCTGCCTGCCCGCCGGCCCGTTGCGCGCGCCGCTCGCCGCGCAGATCGCGGCGGCCGACGCGCTCGTCGTCATCGGCGCGGGGAGCGCCGGGCGCACGCTCGCCGCGCAATGCGATTTGCCGATCTTCCAGGCCTGGGCGATCGCGGAAGCCGATGCCGCCGCTTTATTACGCGGCGCGCGCGTCGTCGCTTTTGCCGGGATCGGGCGGCCGGAGAAATTTTTCGCGCTGCTGCGCGCGACGGGCGCCGAGGTCGCGGCGGCCCGCGCCTTCGCCGATCACCACGTCTTCACCGCGGCGGATCTTGCAGACTTGTCGGCGCTGGCGCGCAGAAATCATGCGCGCCTCGTCACCACCGAGAAGGACGCCGTTCGTCTGCCAGCCGGCGCGCCCGCCGTCGACGTGCTGCCAATGCGGCTTGTGTTCGCCGAGGGCGCCGCGCTGTCGCGCACCCTCGCCGGGGTACTTCAGCAGGCGCGGCGCAAGCGGGCCTCGTGAACCCACAAACGCCAGCTCAGTCGGGCTTTTTTAACCCCAGCTTCAGGAGTTTCGCATCCGGGCTGCTGTAGGGCTCCTGGAGATCCACATTCCAATATCGCAGATCCTCCAGGGGGATGGGTTCGCCCGTCACCGCGCAGCGGACATAGGCTCCCGGCTTGCGGACGCGATATTCCCCGTCGAGATATTCGATCTCGGCCTCGCCGGCCGCCTCAGGATGACGTTCGTAACGGTTCATGCGACATCTTCTGTTCAAGCGCCGCCTGAGCGGCTCCGGGGTAATTCGCCTCAGCGACTCGAAGATCGACCTCAACAACCGCCGCGCCTCCGGCTCTGAAGGCCGCTTTCCCGACGAAATATACAGCCGGGACGCACGCAGCGGAAGGCGAAAAGACTGCGCGCGGGCGCTCTTTCCGCTTTACGGTCTTGTTATCCGGCCTTTTCCCGCCTAGCCTTTCGCGCCAGTGCCGATTTTGATTCGTCGAGTCAGCTTCAGCGAACGCTGTCAAGTTCGCGCTTCGATGGGATCATGAAGAATGGATCGGGACACGATTGGCGATTACGCCGACTCCGCCCCCCTGTCGGGCGATGCAGCCGACCACTCCAGCAGCCGGTCAGAAACGTCTAAAGCAAAGATTATCAAGGAAAAAGCCTTTCTCGTCACACAAGGGAAGCATCGCTTTTTTTCCCTCGTCCTGCCGAGCGACCTGCTGGCGCGCGTCTGCATGGTGGAACCGAGGGTCGACGACCCCATTGACGGGTTCCAGCGCCTGCTCGACGAGCGCCGCGCCAAATCCATCGCGCGCTACGTCGACACCGGCTTCGGCACGGTGCCGGGCGCGGTTGTTCTTTCGGCGCAGTCGCGGGCTCAGTTGACCTTCGACAAGGACAGCGGCCGGCTCAACTTTCGCGTCGACCCGAAGTCGTTTCTCATCATCGACGGCCAGCACCGCGTCTATGGCTTCAAACTCGCCAAATCCTCGGTGAGCGTGCCCGTCGTGATCTACAACAAACTGACCCGCGCGCAGGAATGCCGCCTGTTCATGGACATCAACACCAAGCAGCGGCCGGTCCCCAATGAGCTCCTGCTCGACATCCGCCGTCTTTCGGAAGTCGAGACAGAAACGGAGGCCCTGCTCCACAATGTGTTCGATCTCTTCAACACGCGCAAGGACAGCGCGCTCGCCGGACTGCTGAGCCCTGCCGAGCGCAAGAAGGGGATGATCTCGCGCGTCACCTTCAACGCCGCGCTGCGCTCCATCAAGGGCGCCTTTACCGGCGCGCCCGCCGACGAGGTCTATACGGTCCTCAACGCCTATCTGCGCGCCTGCCGCCACGGACTCGGCTTGCACGGCATCGACGAGAACATCGCCAATCCCGTGCTTTTCAAAGCCTTGTTCCTGCTTTTCACCAATGTCGCGGAGCGCGTCGCAGACCGTCACGGCGGCAAATATACGGTGGGGAATTTCGAGGACGTGCTCATCCCCTTCTTCCGCCGTCTCAAAAAGACGGATCTGCCGCGCGCCGGGCTGACCCACACGGTTCTGCATGAGCATTACAGCAAGGCGCTAAGCGCGGGCTTCCTGCTCAAGCAATGGCTCTTCGCCTGATTGCGCCTCGCGCGGAGAAAGCCCGTGTTCGGTCTTCTCCCAGTGAAACGGGCGACGCCATAGCTGGAATAAGGCCCGCCAGCTGGCGAGGCTGAGCATCAGGAGCCAGAGCGGCAGAAGGAGCGTCACGCGGCTTCGGGCCGCGAGGCGGCGTCGCCGCGCGCCGATCAGGATCGGCAGGAGAAGCGCAGCTCCGCCGCCGAGCGCAAGGGCGATCCAAAGCGCCGCGCAGACCATCTCGAAACGCGTCGTCGGGGAGAGAAGCGCGCCAAAGAGCGCGTCATGGGCGAGCCGCGCCGTCAACAGCGGACCGACAAGCGGGCCAAGAACGCCGCCCGCGAACATGGCGACGACGGCGAGCGCGCGCACTCCGCCGAGGTCGGCGACGAGCCGCGCCGGCCTTCCGCAATGGACCAGCCCCGTCTGCATCCAACCCTTGAACCAGCGCGTGCGCTGTTTGAGGAGCGCGGCGAAAGCGGTCGGCGCCTCTTCGAATGTATGGGAGTCCAGGCTGCCGACGCGATAACCGGCGCGGGCGAGACGCAGGCCGAGATCGGCGTCCTCGGTCACATTGTAGGCGTCCCAGAAGCCGATCTCGCGCAGGGCGTCGAGCCGGAAATGATTGGAGGTGCCGCCCAGAAAGATCGGCAGGCCGAGCGCCGCAAGGCCCTTGTTGTGAACGTCGAACAAGGCGGCGTAGTCGAGCGCGAAGAGTCCCGTCATCCAATTCGCGCCGCCATTGTCGATCACCAGACTGGCCTGGAGGCAGCCAAGATCGTCTGGCGCGTCGGCGAAGGCGCAGGCGGCGCGGCGTAACTGGCGGGCGTCGGGAATGTCCTCAGCGTCGAATATGGCGAGGAGCGACCCGCGCGCGAGCGGCATGGCGATATTGAGCGCGCGCGGCTTCGTGCGCGGCGCCCCTCCGGCGCCACGACGATTTCGTGGGGCGTGCGGGGCGCGTTCTGGCGCAGGGCCGCCGCCGTCGCCGCATCGTCGCATTCGACGACGAACTTCACGTCGAGTTTCGCGCGCGGATAATCCAGTCGGTCGATGGCGCGGGCGAGCTGGCGCGCGACCGACGCCTCATGATAGAGCGCGATGACAACCGTATAATGCGGTAATTGCGCGTCACTGAGCGGCGCGACCGGGCGCACAGGCCTTAAGCTCGCGGCGCAAGCAGCGAGGCGCAAGACGACGCTCATGAAGAAGCCTGCCGCAAGCCCGAAAGAAATGACGAGACGCGCCATGGTGAAGGGACCGAAAAGACTGGCGATCACGACGAAGAGCGCGAAGGTGGCCAACGCGAGCGGCGCGCGCCTGAGCCGGCGTCGAACGCAAAGTTCCGTATCGACACGCTCGACGGAGCGGCTCGCGGCCCGCGCGACTTGAGCGTTGTTTGCGCGCCGCAAGGCGTCGATGAAATGACTTCGCGTCGTGATCGCGAAGAGCGGCCGCCCATCGCCGTGGCGGACGGCGCTCATCAACCGCAGGATCTCGGCCCCCTTCGGCGCGAACAGCCAGAGAACGCCTTTTCTGCCACGCAACGCCGCGTAGCCCAGGTCCGCGGTCGCCATGGAGCCCGGCGCGAGATCGAAATCCCCTTCCAGGAATTCCGCGCGCAGATGATCGGCAAGCGCGCGGTAGAAAACCTCCTCGGCGACGATATGTTCGGCAAGGAGCGCGGCGTCCGCCGAAACGCCCTGCCTGCGTGCGAGCGCTGCGGCATAATCGAGCGCCTCCACGGGAACCCCATAATCGAGCAGGAAGGCGATCTCGACCGGCGGCGGGCGCGGGACGCTCTTGCGCCGCACGGTCTGTCGCGCCGGTCGCGGCGGCTGATCGGAAGGGCCGCCAAGGAGCGGCTCGGCGGAAAAACTGTCGACCGTCGACGCCATGATGAATTAATACTCAGGGACCGAGTGCGGCTTGAACGCGACTATTGCGGCAAAGCGGCGGATCGGCAACGGCTCTGACAGAGATTCCCTCCCGGGGAGAAACCGTGAAGCGATTCAACCTGCGCGTCATTCTGCGCGTCCTTGCGGCGGCCGCCGCCATGTTCATGGGCGCGGCCAAAGCCGATCCAGCCCCCGCGCCGCCCTCGTTCTTCGATCCCCATCCCGCCTTGCAGAAGCCCAACCTCTCGCATGTGAAGCAAATCCGCTTCCTCACCGAGGACGACTACCCGCCGTTCAATTTCCTGCTCTCGGACGGCCAACTCGCGGGATTCAACATTGATCTCGCCCGCGCGATCTGCGCCGAGCTCGAGGTTCCCTGCACCATTCAGCGGCGCCAGATGGGACTTGCTGATCCCCGCGCTCGACGACAATAGCGGCGACGCCATCATCGCCTCGATGGCCGTGAACGGCGAAACGCGCAAGCAGGCGGATTTCACCGCGCCCTATTTTTTGACGCCCGGGCGTTTCGTCGTGCTCTCCGACACGACGCTTCCCGCCATGACGCCCGAGGCGGTCGGCGACCGCAAGATCGCCGTGGTCGCCGGTTCGCGGCACGAGGCTTTTCTCGCGGCCCTCTACCCCAAGGCCGAGCGGGTGACCTTCGAGAGTCCGGCGCTCGCGCGCAACGCGCTCAAGACGGGCAAGGTCGCGGCGCATTTCGGCGACGCCATCGGCCTGGCCTTCTGGCTGAACGGCGCGGAGGCCGGCGGCTGCTGTCGCTTCAAGGACGGTCCCTTCACCGACCCGCGCTTTTTCGGCGAAGGCGTCGGCATCGCGGTCAAGAAGGGCAATGATTCTCTGCGGCGCGCGCTCGATTACGCACTCGCGCGACTCGATCGGCGCGGCGTTTTCGGCGAGCTCTATCTCAAATATTTTCCCGTCGGCCCGTTCTAGGGCGCCAAAGGGCCAAAGAAGCTCACGGCGCGGCAAATAGCTCCGCGATCGCGGCGCGCGCCCGCTCGATTTCGGCGAGCACCCGGTCGCGCAACCCCACATCGTCCAGCGCGCCCATGCGCAGCGCCGCCTCATAGGGGTCGGCGGCGTCGGCAAGGGCGAAGGCTCCGACCGCGCGCGCCGAGCCTTTCAGCGTATGGACGAGATCGGCGCGGGCAGCGACGCCGGCGGGCGCGGGCGGCGCAAGCAGCCGGACGGAGAAACCCGCCACCTGTCGATCGAAGAGAACGAGAAGCTCCATCTCAAGGGCATGATCGCCGAGGGTCTGGCGCGACAGATGCACGAGGTCGAGCGCTGGACCGAGGGGCGCGACCTCCTCGGCCGCCTGAGGGTCGACAATCCGGCCAACGGCCGCTGACTTGGCCATAAATTCTCTCCAATTCTGCCGGAACGGTAAATTCCGCATCAAACAGCCGCGCATACAAGGTGATGGCGCGGCCAGAGGCCCTGGCCCCCCGCCGCCGAACAATAGACTGGCGCTCAGTCCTGAAGTCCGCGTTAACGAAGTTTCGGATTACACGGCGTCTGGCGGTTTCAATTGCTTCTGTTGGGCTGTAATATTTGGTTAATCCTTTTGGGCGCCCTCCATGCGGCGCGCGACGGGAGCGGCCGGCTTGGCCGCTCGGAGAGTTTGACGATGTCGAAAACGGGCAAGATCCAGGATGCCGCTTCCGCTGCGCTGTCGGCGATCGAGGAGGCGCTGGACCTCGGCGCGCCGCCGCCGGCGGCAAGCGACGCTCCCGCCGCGGAGAGCGCCGCTGCGCCAGCCGCTCCCGCGCCGCCGCCGGCCGAGCACAGTCTCGCCCAGGCGATGTCGCGCAAGAGCGAGAACCGGGAAGCCGCCAAACCTTCGCCTGCTTTGGTCGCGCCCTCCGTCGCGCCGGCCAACGACGACCGCCGGACAGTCGGCGAATTGCGCGCCGCGCTGCAGATACAGCCCAATCGCTCCATCATGGCGATGACCTTCGCCTCCATCGCCCTCTGGGCGGCCTGCTGGCTCCTTTACGTGTTCTTCCACCAGGGCGAAATCATCGAGACGGACGGCTCGCTTCTCGCGCCAAGGCCGATCCTGGCCATCGCCGCCCTCGTGGGCCCGTCCGTCTTCCTGTTCATCACAGGCCTGATGGCGCGGCGCGCCCACGAGATGCGGCTCATCGCCAATTCCATGACCGAAGTCGCGATCCGCCTGATCGAACCCGAAACCATCGCGACCGAGCAGGTCGTTTCGCTCTCGCAGGCGATCCGCCGCGAGGCGGCCTCCATGGGCGACGGCATCGAACGCGCGCTTGCCCGCGCCGGCGAACTCGAAGTCATCGTGCGCACAGAGGTCACGAATCTCGAGCGCTCCTACACCGACAACGAGCGCCGCATTCGCGAACTCGTGGATGAGCTGACGCGCGAACGCGAAGCCATCATCGTCAACGCCGACAATGCGCGAAACGCGCTCTTCAGCGCGCGCGACACGCTCTCACAGGAACTCGCCGCCACCTCCGCCCATCTTGCCGAAGCGGTGAGCGAGGCGGGCGCGCGCGTGACCTCCTCGCTCGGCTCTAAGGGCGAGGAGATCAAACTCGCGCTCGAGAAGGCGGGCGACAACTTTGAAGGCGCGCTGTCCTCCCATGGCGACCGGGTGGTTGGCGCCCTGACGCGGACCGGCGACGCGGTGGCCGAGCAGATCGCGGGCGCAAGCGACGACGTGAGCCGGCGCTTCACGAGCGGCGTCGAGGACGTCGGCGTGCGGCTGCAGGCGGCCGGCGAATCTCTCGCAACCGATTTTGGGACGCGCGGGTCGACAATCCTTGAGCGTTTCGAGGCGCTCAGCCAACAATTCACGTCATCGATCGGCGGACAGAGCGAACAGTTGATTTCGCGCCTCGCGGAGACCGGGGACGCCGTTCACCAGGCCATCGCGACCCATGGCGGCGCGCTCGATGCGTCACTCGCGGAGAGGACCGATCGGCTGTCCGAACGTGTCGCCGCCGAGGTCGAAAAGGCGCAGACCGCCTTCCAATCGGCGGAGTCCCGCCTGCTCGGCCTGCTGGAGGAGAGCAACCTCAAGGCGCACGACACATTTGAGGAGAGCGGCCGCACGCTGCAGGAATCCCTCACGCGCCGACTGAGCGAAACGACGGACGCCCTGGCGGCGCAGACGGAGGCGCTTCAGCAGCGTTTTGCCGGGACGGCGGAGGATGCGGTCACTGCGATCGGCTCGCAAACGGCGCGCGTGCAGGAAATCCTCGCCGAGCGGATCGAAACCTTCGAAGAAATGGTCCTCAAGCGCGGCGACGCGCTCGTCGACCGCGTCTCCGAGCGGAGCGGGCAGCTTGAATCGACGCTTACGGAACGTCTCGCCGCCTTCGAGGATGCGGTGGTGCGCAACAGCGCCGACGCCGCGCTGCGCGTCGCCGAGCACGGCGACCGCGTCAGCCTCGCATTCAATGAAGGTCTGGAGACTTTCGAAGAGAACTTCTTGCGCCGGAGCGATGAAATCGCTGAGCGCGTCGCTCAGGAGAGCGCGCGCGCGACGAGCGAAATCACACGCGGCATGGAGGCGTTCGAGACCGCCGTTAATCAGCGCGGCGACGAAGTCGCAAGCCGCGTCGCCGAACATGGCGACCGCGCATTGACCACGCTGTCGGCGGGCCTTGCCGCTTTCGAGGAACTCGATCCTGCAGCGAAGCGAAACGATCGCCGCGCGCGTCGCCGAACATGGCGACCGCGCCTCTTCGGGAATTGCCGAGCAGATCGCGGCGTTTGCAAACGTCATCGAGGAACGCGTCGGAAACGTCGCAGGCCGCGTCGCCACCGAAGGCGAGCGCGCCGCCGCGCTCATCGCCGGGCGGCTCACCGCGTTCGAAGACGCGGTTTCCGAGCAAGGCGAGCGCGTCGTCGAGCGCAGCGAACTGGCGAAGACGCTGCTCACCGAAAGGCTCGGGGCCTTCGAGGAGAGCGTCGCCCGTCACAGCGAAGACGTCGCCACTCTCGTCGCATCGCACGGGCAACGCGCGACGAGCGAGATCACCCGGCACATCGCCGATTTTGAAGAAATCGTGACGCGCAAGAGCGATGAGGTCGCCGTTCGCGTCGCCGCCCAGGGCGACGCCTCGCTCACCAATCTTTCCGCCGCGCTTGCCTCGCTTGAAGACGCGATCCTGCGTCAAAGTGAGACCGTTACGGCGCGCGTAACGCAACATAGCGAGCAGGCGACGGCCTCGATTGCGGAAAGGCTCTCGGCCCTGGCGGAGGCCGTCGCGCGGCATAGCGAAGACGCCACCGCGCGCGTCGCCTCAAAGAGCGCGGACATCAACGCCGCCTTTGCGCGAGGGCTGAGCGACTTCGAAGACGTCTTCCTGCATCAGGGCGGCGCGCTCGCCCAGCGCGTCGCGGATCAGGCCGAGACGACCGGCGAGGATCTTGCCGCGCGCCTTGCGGCTTTTGAAGCCGCGGTTCGGTCGGCCAATGACGAAACTGCAGCGCGCGTCGCGGAAGAAGTGGCGCGCCTCTCGGGCTCGGTGGCGAGCGGCGTGGAAACCTTCGAGGACTCCGTGCGCCGCCACAGCGACAGCGTCGGCGCGCTCGTCGCGGACCACGCCAAGCGGGTCGACGAACTTCTCGACGAACGCATGGCCGCGCTGGAAAACGCCGGCATGCTGGTGGCGCAAACGATGGAATTCGACGCGCGAGAACGCCTTGCAGGCGTTTGAGACGCATAGCGCCGCGCTGCGCGATAATCTGCAACGAAGCGTCAGCGACGCCACGAATGCGCTCGCGCAGAATTCCGACGCCATTCACGAGCGCTTCGTCAACACCGCGAGCGACGCTGTCGTGGCGATCGCGACCCAGGGCGATCGACTGCATGAGCTTCTCTCCGACCGCCTCGTTACGTTCGAGAACTCTCTTGTGGTCCAAAGCCAGGACGTCGTCGGCTCGCTCGTCGAACACGGCGAGCGCATCTCGACGACCCTCAGCCAGCGCCTCGGCGATTTTGAAAGCACGCTGGTGCGCGACGGCGGCGCGCTCGCCGACCGCGTCGCGCAACATGCCGCGCGACTCAGCGAAGACGTCGCCGAGCGCCTCACCGTCATCGAAGAGGTGATCGGCGGGCGCGGCGGCGAACTGATCCAGAACCTTGCTGCGCGCGCCGAAGACGCCGACGCGCGGATCGGCGCACAAGCGGAACGCCTTGTCTCCAACGTCGACGACCGCATCAGCGCCATCGACCACACCATCACGCAGCAAGGCGGCTCCCTCGTCGACCGCATCGCGGCGCAGGCCAGCCATTTCGCGGAACGGATCGGCGAAAGCGCGCAACAACTGTCAGAAGACCTCTCCGTCAAGCTCGGCGCCATCGAGCAGACGGTGACCGGCGACGGCGGGACCCTTGTCGAGAAGATCGCACAGCAGGGCGAGCAACTCTCCTCGCAACTGAACGAGCGCATTGATGCGCAGGTGGAGCGCTTCGCAGCCAACATCGACGACCGCATCAACGCGCTCGATTACGCAATTGCACACCAGGGCGGGTCCCTGGTCGACCGCATCGCGGCGCAGGCCAGCCATTTCGCGGAACGGATCGGCGGAAGCGCGCAACAACTGTCAGAAGACCTCGCCGCCAAGCTCGGCGCCATCGAGCAGACGGTGACCGGCGACGGCGAGACCCTTGTCGAGAAGATCGCGCAGCAGGGCGAGCAACTCTCCTCGCAACTGAACGAGCGCATTGATGCGCAGGTGGAGCGCTTCGCAGCCAACATCGACGACCGCATCAACGCGCTCGATTACGCAATTGCACACCAGGGCGGCTCCCTGGTCGACCGCATCGCGGAACAGACCAGTCATTTCACCGAAAGCGCGCAAGAGTTGACGCAAAGCCTCTCCGCCAGGCTCGGCGCCATCGAGCAGACGGTGACCGGCGACGGCGATGTCCTTGTCGAGAAGCTCGCGGAACAGGGTCGGCGGCTCTCCACGCGGCTGAGCGAGCAGTCGCACGAACTCTATGAGGCGCTCGACGCCAAGCTCGACGCGATCAACAACGCGATCGACATGCATGGCGGCGCCTTCGTCAATAAAATCACTGAACAGGCCGATTATTTCGCAGCGCGCATCGGCGATAATTCGCGACATTTCGCCGACGAGATCGATACGCGTCTCGAAACGATCGACGAGGCGATTTCCGTGCGCGGCGGCAAATTGATCAGCCAGCTCGACGCGACGACCGTCGAGGCCTTCGAACGCCTCAGCGGTCAGGTGGGCAAACTCGCCAGCGACGTGAACGCGAAACTCAACGACATCGACAACACGCTTCTCGAAAAAGGCGACACGCTTATCGAGAAACTCGGCGTGCGCGCGGACGACATCGCCTCGACGCTCTCGAGCAAGATCGAAGCTTTCGAAAGCATCGGCGACGCGCGGGTGCGCGATGCGGCCGACCGCGTCGAAGCGCTCGCCCGCCAGATGGACGCCGGCCTCGGCGCCGGCGGCAAGAAGCTTCAGGAATCGCTTGCGCACCAGGCGCTGGACATCGCGCGCATCATGGGCGAAGGCGGCCGCGAAGTCATTCAGGCGCTCGAAGCGAAATTCAAGGACGTCGACGACGTCCTCCTCTCGCGCGCGACCAGCCTTACCGAGACGCTTGCCGCCAAGGCCGGCGAGATCAAGGACCGGCTCGACGGAAGCGCCCAAGACCTCGCCCACACGCTGGATGGGCGCATCGAACGTTTCGAAAAGAATGTCGTCGAGCGGCTGGACTACGTTTCGTCCGACATCGACCTGCGCGGCCGCAACGTCGTGGAGGCGGTCAATGCACGGCTGCAGGACATCAGCCATACGCTCGCCGACGCGCGCCGCGAGATCGACACGACAATGCATGCGCGCACTGGCGAACTCGGCCAGGCTCTGGTCGAGCGGGTGGGGCAAATCAGCGGCGCCCTCGATTCGCGTTTGACGCAATTGCAGTCGACCCTCGACGACCGGCTCAAGGAGATCGAAACAACCTTTGGCGTGCGCGGCGGCGAGGTCACGAGCGAACTTGCGAGCGTCGGCGAACTTATCGCCAATACGATCGAGACGCGCGGCGGCGCGATCGTGCGTCATCTGGGCGACAAGCGCGCGGAACTCACCCAAGCGATCGATCAATCGACCGCCTCCTTGACGACGGCGCTCGACGCTGGCGCCCAATCGTCGATCGGCGCCCTTGTGGCGATGAACGACAAGATCCGCGCCGAACTGCCGGCGCTCCTCGACAAACTCGGTCAGACCAACACCTCGCTGCACGCCATTCTCGACAAGACCAGCGGCAATCTCGTCAGCCTCGAGCGCGAACTGGGCAACCGTCTCGCTGATTTCCAGGACGCAATCGGCAATGTTTCGGATCAGGTGCGTCAGATCAGCGACGTCGCGGGCGGCTCCGTGAACGACGCGCACGCCGTCGTCGACGCGCTGGCGCTGCGCCAGCAGGATCTCACGACAAGCGCACAGCAACTGACGCAAAGCCAGCAGGCGCTCGACGCCGCGTTCGACGCCCGTCGCCGCTCGCTCGAAAATCTGGTGACCCTCGTCGACGGCAAGCGTTCGGAAGTGGAAGCGCTGATGTCGGGCTTCGCGCGGAAGATGGACGAAACGCTACAGTCGATCGAAAGCCGCTCCTCTCAGATCGGCGACGTTCTGTCCGAGACGACGGAACAGACCGCCAATCTTGTCGAGGCGCGCTTCGCCAATATCCGCTCCGCTGCAGACGATCAGCGGGCGCGCACGGAGGCGTCGATGCGGGCCGCCTTCACCGAGGCGAATGAGGAGATCAATCGCCTGTTCGGCGACGCGAGCACGCGCTTCAAGGAGACGGCCGACCAAATCCGCGGACTGTCGCGCGAGATCCACCACGAGCTCGAGGAAACGCGCGAGCAAGTGCGCCGCGGCGCGACCGAACTGCCGCGAGAGACCGCCGAACAAGCGGCCGCGTTGCGCCGTGTCGTCGGCGACCAGGTAAAGGCGCTTAACGAACTCACCGACATCGTCGCGCGCTCCGGCCGCGTCTACGACGTCGCCGAGCAAGCCCCGCCCGCGCCCGCCCCGCGCCGGCCATCCTTCGAGGCGGCGCCCCGCGTCGACTCCCTGAAATCGCGGATTGGCTCGACGGCGCCTGCGCCGGCCCCCGCTCCCGCGCCAGCGCCCGCCCCGCGCGTCATCGAACCCGTACGCGACGCGCAGGGCGGCTGGTTGAGCGATCTGCTGGCCCGCGCCTCCCGCGACGAGGCGCCGGTCACGACGGCCGCGCCGCAACCCGCTCAAGCCCCGGCCCGCGCCGCCCGTTCGGCGACGCCGGGCGCGCTCGATGGCCTGACCCTCGACATCGCCCGCATGGTCGACAGCGCCGCCGTGGCTGAACTGTGGCGGCGCTATCAACGCGGCGAAAAGGGCGGGCTCTTCGGGCGCCGCCTCTATACCGCGCAGGGACACCAGACATTCGAGGAAATCCGCCGCCGCTACCGCGTCGATCCCGAATTCCGGGCGACGCTCGACCATTACGTGCGGCATTTCGAGGATCTGCTGGTCGAGACCAGCCGCGGCGATCGCGACGGCGCCAAGGCGCTCGATCTGCTGACCAGCGACGCCGGCAAAGTCTATACCATGCTCGGCCACGCCGCGGGCCGCTTCGACTAACGCCGGCGCGCGCCCCGAAAGAGGCGCGGACCGCTCAGCCGGCGCGCGCGCCGATCGCCTGTTCGAACGCGGCCTCGGCCCGCAAACTCTCCAGATCGCGTCCGAGCGTCGCGACCGCGAGCGGCCGGTCGCCCTTATAGAAAACGACTGCGCAATCGCCTGACTGAGGGTCCCCGGAAATCTCCGTACGGTCCCAATCGGCGGCGTGACCGACATAAGAAATCGCCTGATCGTAATGCGCGCTCCAGAAGAAGGGCGCGGCGTCGAAACGTTCCTTCTGGCCCAGAATATTGCGCGCCGCCGTCTGGCCTTGCCGCTCGGCGACGACCCAATGCTCGACCCTGATGCTTTCGCCGGTGATCTTGTCCGGCCATCTGGCGATGTCGCCCGCCGCGTAAACCCCCGGGGCGCTGGTCTCGAGATAGGCGTCGACGCGCAAACCCCTGTCGATCGCGAGCCCCGCGGCTTCGGCAAGCGCGAGATTGGGCCGCACCCCGACGCCAATGACGACGAAATCGGCCGCAATGACGACGCCGCTCTTCAACGTCACGCCGGCGTCGGCGATGGCCGCGGCCGCATCCTCGAGATGAAACACGACGCCCCGCGATTCGTGCAGCTTCCTGACATGCGCGCCAAGCTCCTGACCGAGAACGCGCGCCATGGGCGTCGCCTCGGGCGCGACGACATGCACGTCGCGGCCGCGCATGCGCAGAGAAGCCGCGACCTCGAGGCCGATGAAGCTCGCGCCGATGACGACGACGCGCTTGCTCCCCTCTGACGCCGCGATGATGCGGTCGGCGTCGGCGAGGCTGCGCAAATAGAACACGCTCGGCCGATCCGCGCCCGGGATGGGCGGGCGCACGGGCTGCGCGCCGGTCGCAAGCAACAACGCGTCAAAGTCGAGCCGCTCGCCACCTTCGAGCGTCAGGCTTCTTGCGGCAATGTCGAGCGCGACAGCCTGCCGCCCCAGCCGAAGGCTGATGTCATGCTGCGCATACCAGCCGGGATCGCGCAGGGGCAGCCAACCAGGGTCCGCCGTTCCCGCAAGATAGTCCTTGGAGAGATTTGGACGGTCATACGGCGGCGCGGGGTCGGCGCCGATCATCTCGATCGCGCCGGCGTAGCCTTCGGCCCGCAACGTCTGGGCAGCCGCAAAGCCGGCGGCGCCCGCGCCGACAATGACGACGCGGCGCGGGCCGCCGACGGGGGCGGCGGGGCTGACCGGCGCGCCAATCCGTTCGCGCGCAAAAATCTTGCCGTCGACTTTCTCCACGCGCCAACATGGCAAACCGTCGAAGGCCGGAGCACGTAAGGCCGCGCCGCTGCGCAGGCTGAAACAGGCGTGGTGCCAGGGGCATCGTATCGTCTCGCCGACGACGAGCCCCTCGGCCAATGGCCCGTGATAATGCGTGCACTGAGCTCCGACGATGAAAACCTCATCGCCGACAGCGACCATGATCGCGGGCTCGCCGTCGACATGTCCGAGCGTCGGTACGCCGCCCTTCAGCACATTCGTCTCGAGTCCCAACGCGAAGTCCGGTCCGCTGACCTGGTCTGCGCCCGCCATGCTCGCCCCTCCCCTTTAGTTGTTCTTTTTGGCTGGCGCCCTGTCCATGCCGTCCTGAACGCGGCCGCCTCAAATCGGAGATGGCGCGCGGGCGGTCGTCGACAAGCGCACGAGGCCTTGTGCGAATCACACGAGCGGGCCGCATTTGGCGAAAGTCCACCGGCGTGGCGACGCTCCAGCGCCTTTGGTTAACCGGGTGTGAAGAATGGCGCGCTTGATGACTATCAAAATTGTGACATCGGCGCCACATCCGCAAACACAATCACATGACAAGGCCACTTTTGCCCTCAAAATAGGCATGTGCAATGCAGTTGAGCTTGAACGACGACGCGGGTCACGTTGATATCGATCCAGGTTTCGCCTCCCAGACCGGAGTTCCTGGCATGAAGTGGTATTATTTCCCAGTCGTCACAGCGGCCTCACTCGCGGCCACAATGGCGCTCGGCGCCGATTTGGCCTCGAAAAAGGCCCCTGCGGCGCCGCCGCCTCCGACCTGGCTCAGCACGGTAACCGTGGACGGCTATGTCGAGGGAGGCATCGCGGTCAACTTCAATCAGCCTTTCAACGGGCTCAACTGGGGCCATCTCTACACGGACCGCTCCAGCACGCCGACCTTCAACGGCGCCGTCCTGACGGTTCAGCGCCCGATCGATCCGAAGGCCGAAACCTATGACTTCGGCTTCAAGGTCCAGGGTCAGATCGGCGAAGACGCGCGCTACAACCACCTGACCGGCTTCCTCGACTACGCGATCCAAAGCCGCACGCAAATCGCGGTTCTCGAGGCGAACGTCCAGGCCCATCTTCCCTGGAAGAGCATCATCTCCGAGGGCGGCGTCGACGTGAAGGCGGGTATCTTCCCGACCTACAACGGCGCCGAGCTGATGTATTCGAAAGACAACCTCTTCTACTCGCACTCATACATCTTCAACTTCGGGCCCTTCCTTCATACTGGCGTGATGGTCGCGACCCATGTGCGCGACTGGCTCGACATCTACACCGGCGTCACGACCGGCGTGAACAACTGGATCGGCTATCCTGGCCAGCCGAACTCTTCGCCGTCCTTCCACGGCGGCTTCGGCCTCAATCTGCTCGACGGCAACCTGACCATTCTGGGCATCGTCCACCATGGTCCGCAGAACTCGAGCCAGGGCCGTTTCAACGTCGGCTATACGCCGCCGGGTGCGCCTTTCGCGTGGCCGAACGGCTTTATCGGCGGCATCCCGGGCCAATCCGCCTGCGTCTGTGACGCGAACACTGCGGACCGCACCTTCACGAATTTGACGACGACCTGGAAGGCGACGGAAAATCTCACGTTGATCACCGACATGGCCTACAACCGCGAAACCGGTTGGAACCCGATCTCCTTCACGGGCTTCCCGCAGGCCTGGTACGGCGCCGTCGACCCGATCTTCGCAGCCGCAAATCCCGCCTGGCCGGGCCTCGTCAACCTGCCGCAGAAGTCGCAGGGCGTCGAGTCCTACGCGGTCGCGCAATATGTCTCGTATAAGCTCACCGACATCTTCAAGCTCAATGGTCGTATCGAATACTATCGGGACAACAAGAGCTTCTTCGTCGGCGGGTTCCCGGGCTACTTCGACTCGGTCAACTCCTTCCACGGCTATGCCTGCCCGTCCTGCCTCTCCGCCCCTGGTTTCAACCAGAACGGCACCAGCTATCTCGCCTTCACCGCTGGCGTGACCATCACGCCGGAGATTCCGAAGCTGCCCATCATTTCCGGCTTGATCCTGCGTCCCGAACTGCGTTGGGACACGGCGGTCAACGGAACGACCCCCTTCTTCCGGAGTGGCGGCAACGGTCGCAGCAACTCGCAGGGCATGTTCAACCTCGACGTGATCATCCCCTTCTCGCTGCTCTGATAAAATCGGAGGCCGCCTGGCGGGCGGCCTCTGTCGCAAACGAAAAAGCCGGCGACTTGTGGTCGCCGGCTTTTTTTTGCGTTTTTACTGAGGGGCCTCCGCCGCCGACGCTTCGTCTTTCATCACGACTTCGACGTCGGAGTCCTTCGTCGACTGGACACGGAAGGTCGTTTGAAAGGTCTTGCCCTCATGTCGCGCGATGGCGACATATTCCCCTCCGCCAGGACCATCGACGGGAAGGCGCCTATCAACTCACGGATCACGTCGCCGCCCGGCGTCAACACCGAGAAGCTGGTGTTGGCGAGCGCCTCCCCGCCGCGCGCCTTGACGAGTTTAAGCGTCATGGTGGCGGCGTGGTGCTTGAGCGTCGCCTCGATCAGCTTGCCGGCGGGAACCTTGAGATCGGCGGTGACGACGGAGTTCGTCGTATTGTTGCCGCCCTGCGTCGTGTCGAGAAGAGTCGACACGATATGATAAGCGCCCTCCGGCAGACCAATGACCTCGTCGCCTTTGGCGTTGGCGAGAACGAGCTTGGCTTCCGAGTTTCCGCGTTCGGGCACATAGATTGAGATTGCAAGGCGCTGCGCGGGGATCCGCGTATCGCCCAGCATGTCGACAAGCTTCAGGCCTCCGGCGTTCAACGGCACGCGCTCTGAAACGCTCCGGCCTTCAACGACGACGCGCCGCGTCGCGCCGGCCAGTCCATAGGCGGCGTGGACGACATAGGCGCCATCGGGAAGTTGAAACGCGGGCGTCGAGTCGCTGCTCTGGGCGACGAGCTTATGGGAGCCGTCCGGCTGAGCCGCCTCCTGGAAAACGCGCCAAACAACGCCGCTGCGTACGGTTTGCGGATCAGATGGGCTGAGGGTCGCGCTCAGGCGCAACGTCGCCACACCCTCGCTAGTCGCGGGCGCCGCTGGAACCGACGGCGCCGTGGGCAAGGGCGCGGTCTCGCGCGCGGGAGCCGCCGGCGGCTCATGCGTCCGATGTCCGCGCCGCGCGAAGGCCGGCGCTGGCGCCATGGGAAGAGCGAGCGCGAGCGCCAACAGGCCGCTAGCTGCTTTGAGCGGGTTTTTGTTCATTCGCCCGTTCTATGGCCGATCATGGCCATTTGTCGATCAGGCCGGCCCGAAGGCCGCGTCGATAAGGGGGATCTGCTCGGCGAAAAGGCTCATCTGCCCCGAAAAGCCCTCTGCCCGAGACGCCTGGCAGGCCGCCGCCAGCGCTGCGCCGCGCGCCGGCGGGGCGAATTCCAGGGCGTCGATCCCTGCCGCCGCCGCGCCAAGGACAAGAAGCGCGCGCGCGGCGGCCCGCGCCGGCGCGCCGCCGGGCAGCGGCGTCTCGTCGATGGCCAGCGCAGCGAGGCGGGCTGTGGCGTCCTTGAAGCGACCGAGCGCGAAGACGCCCGCCGGCGTTTGCGCCGCGAGAGCGACGATCGCGAGGCTCCCCGGCGCAAGGCCCGCCTCTGCCTCGCGCACGGCCAGCTTCACCGAGGCGTGCTGCGCGTCCGCCCGTCCCTCGCAGCCTTCGAGGAAAACGCCGTCGAGACCCGGGAGCGCCAGGGCGGCGAGATCGGCGTCGATGACGGGGCCGGAAGCGGGCGCGATCTGAGCGAAGAGCCGGGGGCGACCGCGTCGCCCTCTGGCGGCGGCGATCAGCGCCTGCGCCCCGGCGCGCGCCTCGCGTCTCGCCTCATTTTCCTGGCTCGGCCCGAGCCGCAGAAGCAACGCGCACGCGCCGCTCGCGCGCCCGCGATCAGCGAGAGCTTTGCCGCCCCTCTCGCGGCCAAGGTCGAGAATCAGCACGGAACGCATCGGCGTTATCGTCCCCCCGACCGAAATTCGCTTCTTTAATTCACTATTTACCATAAGTTGCGAAAGTCTCTCCCGATGACGAAAGCCGCGTGTGGGAGCGTTTGATGATCGTAAGGAATTTTCTGTCCTGGGCGCAGACGGCCAATGCGGCGCAACGCGCGGAAGGCGCTGGCGCGCTGGCGCGCGCCTATCTCTACGCCAATCTCGACGCGACCGAGTTGCGCGACGCCGAAATCGCGCTGACCTCCCTTCTCGACGACCCATCGCCGCTCGTGCGGCGGGCGCTCGCCGATAATTTTGCAAGTGCGGTGGATGCGCCGCACGCCATTGTCTCGGCGCTCGCAAGCGAGCAATCGGACATCGCTGCGCCCATTCTGTCGCGCTCGCCGCTTCTCACGGACGCCGAACTGATCGACTGCGCGGCGATCGGCGACGCCTTCGCGCAAAGCGCCATCGCGCTGCGCGCGCGCGTGCCCGCCGGGGTCTGCGCCGCCCTCGCCGAAGTCGGCGCAAGGGAAGCGGCGATCTCCCTCGCCGTCAATCCCGGCGCGGATCTGCCGGAATTCTCCATGCGCCGGATGATCGCGCGCTTCGGCTCCGATGGCGAAATGCGCGAAGCATTGCTCTCGCGCCCTTCCCTGCCGCCCGCCGTGCGGAACGATCTCGTCACCGCCGCCGCCGCGCATCTCGTCGATTTCGTCGTCGACTGCGGCTGGGTGACTCAGGAACGCGCCGAGCGCCTCTCGCGCGAGGCGCGCGACAAGGCCAATGTCATCATCGTCGCCGACGCCGCCGAGCATGACGGGGCATCCGGCGTGCGCGACCTCGTCGCGCATCTGCGCGCCTCGCGGCAATTGACCGCGAGTCTTGTGCTGCGCGCGCTGCTGTCCGGCAATCTCGACCTTTTCGAAGCCGCGCTCGTCGAGCTTTCGGGTGTGCGCGAGGACAAGGTTGCGGGCTTCGTGCGCGATTTCCGCGGCGCGGGATTCGCCGCTCTCTATCGTCGCGCCGGATTGCCGGACAAGTTCCTGCCTGCCTTCCGCGCCGCCCTGGAAGCGCTGCGCGAATATGACGCCATCGACGACGGCGCCGCGCGGCCTGTCGCTCGTTATGGTCGAACGCGTCCTGACCGCCTGCGAAGAAATCAATGGCGGCGAACTGGACAAGCTGATGGCGCTGTCTGCGACGCTTCGCCATGGAGGCGGCGCTGGAAACGGCGCGCGTCGAGGCGGCCCGCATCGCCGCCGAAGCGCAGGCGGCGTTTGCTGCCCCGCCAGCCGCCTTCGCGGCGGTGGGCGCTACCGAACATGCAATCGATCTTGTCGCTTTCGAAGCCGCTCTGACCCAGCAGGCGGCCTGATCGCTCAATAGCCGAATTGCTCGCGCAAAATCCGTTCCTCGAGCGAATGCCCCGGGTCGTGCAGCAGAACCAGATTGGCGGCATGATCCATCTTTACGTCGACAAAAGCGAGATCACGAAATTCGTCGTGATCGGCGACGACCGAAACTGGCCGCTTGGCCGCTTCCAGCACCTCGATCCGCACCTGCGCCTGATCGTGCAGAAGCGCGCCACGCCAGCGCCGAGGACGAAACGCCGAGATGGGCGTGAGCGCCATCAGCGGCGCGTCGATCGGGAGGATCGGACCGTTGGCCGAAAGATTATAGGCCGTCGAACCGGCCGGCGTGGAGACGAGCACGCCGTCCGTGACAAGCTCCGGCAAGCGCTCCTGTCCGTTGATCAATATGCGCAACTTGGCGATCTGCGAGGTCTGCCGCAACAGCGAAACCTCATTGATCGCGTGGGCTGAAAATTCATCGCCGCGAACATTGGTCGCATTCATCAGCAGCGGATGGATAATCGCCGCCTTGGCGTCGGCGATGCGCTTGCGCAGCCCCGTCTCGCGATACTGATTCATCAGGAATCCGACCGAGCCGCGGTTCATGCCGTAGATCGGCTTGCCGGAATCCATGTAGTTGTGAAGCGTGCGCAACATCAGTCCGTCGCCGCCGAGCGCGACGATGCAATCCGCCTCCTCAGGCTGAACATCTCCGTATTTCTCGATGAGGCGGTGGCGCGCTTCCTCCGCCTCGGGCGTTCCGGAGGACAGAAAAGCCAAATTCTTGAATGAGTTAGACGTCTCCCCTGAAGCGCCCATCGGACAGCGTCCCTCGTTTTCGACGCGTTGTCGGGCGCGCCTTGTCCCTCTTGGATACGTCTCGCCCGCCAAAGCAGGAAATGCAGCATTTATCTTTTTCCCAGGATGCGCGCAATTTTAGGCAAAATTGAAAAGATTGGGAAAATCGCTTTTTGTAAGAACACTTTAGCCCTTAAAGGGCGCATGTGTGGAGCGGGAGCGCGACGGGTTATGCCGAAGACTGCGTTCATGGCAAGTTTTCTTGCGTTCTTCTTGATGATGGATGGCCACTTCTTCCACGGCGAGACGACGCGGATCATCTGGGAAGGCGCCAGCGAAGCCGCGCATCTTGCGCATGTGCAGGCAATGCGTTTCCTCCCGAGGCGCTGAGGGGTCCGCCGTTGAGGCGCCCCGCCTTGGAGACGGCCCCCGTCTTAGCGCTCTCCGTCGCGCCAAAGCCACGCCGCGCCGCGCACGCCGCCCGAGTCGCCATGCACATTGCGCAGGATGCGCGTGTCCAGAACGTCGCTGAAGGCGTGGGTCGCGACGCGGGCGGCCAATCCGGCATATACGCCATCGATATTGGACACGCCGCCGCCGAGAGCGACGACGTCCGGATCGATGATGTCGATCACCATGGCGAGCGCCCGCGCGAGGCGATCCTGATAAACCTCAAGCGCCGCGCGCGCATGGGCCTCGCCGGCCTCGGCGCGGGCCGCGATTTCCTCGCCCCTCGCTAAGACCCCCGCGAAAGCCGCATAAGCGCGCGAGAGCCCCGATCCCGAGAGAAAGGTCTCGATACAACCCTCGTGACCACAGAAGCAGCGAAGGCCGGGATATTCGTCCCGCGTCATCCAGGGCAGCGGCGTATGACCCCATTCGCCGCCAATGTGGTTGCGTCCCGAGAGGATCTTTCCATCAACGACGACGCCGCCGCCCACGCCCGTGCCGATGATGACGCCGAAGACGACGTTTGCGCCCTGACCAGCGCCGTCGACGGCCTCGGACAGCGCGAAGCAATTGGCGTCGTTTTCGACCCGAACCGGCCGCGTCAGCGCGTCGCTGAGATCGGCGTCGAGCGGCTTGCCGTTGAGGACCAGCGTGTTCGATCCGCGCAAGCGCCCGTCATGCCGGGAGATTGAACCTGGCGCGCCAACGCCGACCGAGCCGCGGCGGCCGGCCTCCGCTTCGATCTGCGCAACGAGCGCGACGACGGCGCCGATAATCGCCGCATAGTCATGCGCGGGGGTCGGAACGCGACGGCGGGCGCGTATCGCGCCCGCCGCATCGAGCGCGATCGCTTCGATCTTCGTGCCGCCGAGATCGACGCCGATGCGCAGCGCGTCATTCATTGCCGGCTGGCGCGGTCAAGGTGTTGTGCGTCCCGCAGCGGGCCTTCGGCGGCCGCGTCGATGCGCGCTGAGTCGACGTCGAGGTCCCGGGTCGCCGCGCCAGTGAAAATCGCGCCGGTGAGATCGGCGCCGGACGCGTCGGCGTTCACGAGATTGGCGTTCGCAAAATCCGCGCCCGCGGCATGGGCGAAGCGCAGATCGGCGCTCATGAGATTGGCGCGGCGAAATTGCGCGCCTTCGAGAACCGCGGACCGCAAAACCGCGCGCATCAATCCCATCGACTGATTTTTCATGTCGGCGGAGAGATCGGCCTCGTTGAACGTCGCGCCGCGCAGCGAGGCGCCGGAAAGGTCGCCCGCAACGCGCGCGCGCGAGAAATCCGCGCCGTCGCCGCGCAACCGCTGCATCTGCGCCGCAAAGGCGCGCGCGCCCTTGAGCGAGGCGCCGGTCAGATCCGCCTCGATGAGCCAGGCTTGGTCGAGTATGGCGCCGTCGAGGATCGCGCCGGCGAGGCGCGCCTTGTTGAGGCGCGCCGCGCGCAGGTTCGCGCCCGAAAGGTCGAGACCGGAGAGGTCGAGTCCATTGAGGCTCCTGCCGGAGAAATCCGTCTGCCGCGCCGCAAGCAGCGCCTCGATCTGGGCGCGGGTGAATTCCGATTTCGAATAAGCGGGCTGCGTGAGATCGACGCCTTGCAACATATCCTGCGCGCGCGGCGCCGCCGGAATGAGCGAGAGCGCGACGACGCAGGCGATAGAGACGAAGAAACGCGCGATCATTGCTCTTCCGATCCGGCGCTGGACAAAGCCCGCGCCTGCTGAACCCATTTGTCGCGCTCGATGCGTCCCGGCGCGCCAATCGCCGCGCCGATCCACAGGGCGTTATCGAGGCTCCACGCGGCGATCTGATCATAATGGAAAACGCCGAGCGCGTGCAGCTTTGCGACGCTCTTGGGGCCAAGGCCCCTGATGCGCGACAAATCGTCGGGGCCGGCCATGCGCGGCGCGGCGAGGGTTTCGGGCTTGGCGCCGGCGGCCTTCGCCCTCCCCCGCGCGGCAGCGGCCGACCGCCCGGCGGCGGGTTGCGAGGCGACAGACCGTCGGGAGACGGGCTCGATTTGAGCCTCGACGCCGCGTAAAAGAAGCGGCGTCCGCCGGCGGCGTCTCTTTTGCTGATCGGCCGAACGTCCTGACGACGCCGCCGATCGGAAGGCCCGCCGCATAGGCCAGCCCCGCCAGCAGCGTAACATCCAGGGCCGCCCCCTCGCGCCCCTCGACGACGCCCGCGAGGGACAGCGCGGCCAGACCTGCGAGCACGAGCGCGCCCAGCGCCGCGATCCAGCCCCCCGAAAATACGGCGCCCCTGGCGACGCAATAGGATAGAAAGCCGACGAGCGCGCCGAGGGCGAAGGCGCCCGCGAACCATGGCCAGCCGAGCGTCAGCAAATAGATCATGCCCCCGCCTCCTTGCGCGCGGTCACTTCACCGTGAACTCAATACGGCGATTGCGCGCGCGGCCCTCCTCGCCATCGTTGGATGCAAGCGGCCGCTCGCCGCCATAGCCTTCCGCCCGCACCCGGCGCGGATCGGCCCCCGACGTCACCAATCTCTCCACCACCGCGCTCGCGCGCCGCAGGCTGCGGACGAGATTGAGTTCGGCGGTCCCCTGATTATCCGTGTGGCCGGAGACCTCGATCGCGACATCCCCGCAACGCAGGATCAGCGCGCTCAACGCGTCGAGGAGCCGCGCGGATTCTGGCAGGACGGCGGCGTCATTCGCATCGAACAGCACGCGCTCTTTCGCGCGCTCCGCCAGAGCCGCGCGGCATCCCTCGACGTCCAGCGGCGGATTCGCGGCCGCGGCGAAAACGCGTGTTTCGCTCGTAAATCCCTTGGGCAGGGAAAGAGCGAAAACAGCGTCGATCTCGGCGCGCGCCGCCTCGGTGAGCGCCGCGCCCGTGAGCGAAACCGCGGCGTCGCCGACTGTCAGTCTCCCCGGATCCAGCCGGGCGAGCGTAAGCAGCGCGTTCTCGATCGCCGCGAGAAAGCCTGGCGGGGCGCCTTTGCCGATCGCGAGCTTGTCGTTAATCGTCACCTCGCCAAAATCGCGACGCGCGGCCGCAAGAATTCGCGCTCGCGCCGCCTCGTCGGGGACGAAGCCCGACAGCGTCGCCGTTTTCGCGTCGCGCAAGGCCTCGAAAACATAAGGCGCGACCGCACCCGCCGCGACATCCGCCTTGACGAGGTCGAAGCCCGGCGGAAGACGCGTCCGTGTCTCTCGCGCGAGCGTTTCGGCCGTGACGTTCCGCCGGCCCTCTCCCTCGATCGACAAGGCGCCGTCGATCAGCGTCGCCTTGCCGCGCGCCAATCGTCCGAGCGCCTCGAAGGCCGCCTCGAGCGCAACGCCAAAATCGCCGCGCGGCGCGGCGGCCTCGATGGTCGTCGCATCGCTGACCGCAAGTCCCGCCCCCGCGCGCGCCGCGAGGGCGATCGCTTTCGCGCGTAGGGCCGCGTCGGGCAATTTGCCCTCGAGCACGAGCAGATTGTCCCCAAGGACGGCAGAAAAGACGTAAGGCGCAGGCGGCGCAGGCGCGGCAACAGACAGGGCGGCGGGCTCGGCCAGAGCGGCGGGCTCCGCCACAGTCACATGTCGCAACCCCGGTTCGATCCGCAGCGCCGCAAGCGTCGCGAGGCGATCCTGCGGGCCAAGGACGGAGATGATCGCGTCGCGCCCCGCGAGCGCCACCCGTTCGGGCGCGAGGGTCAGGCGCGCCGCGATCCGCGTTTTCAGATCCAATTCGATCTGCGGGATCATCGTCTGAGCGGCGAAATAGGCCAGCGCCGCGACGCCCGGCAATCCGATCCACCATTTCCTGGGTTGATGCATCGACGTCCCGCTCCCGGGAGAGAATCAAGCAAAGACGCGCACGCGCGAGGCGCATGGTTGCTTGGCGGAAGCATGTGTCAAGATGTTGAACGCAAAAAGGGGCGCGATAGTGCCGCGCCCCGTCAGGTTCAGAGAAGAGTGTTCAACTCTGAAGAAGAGATAGGCGCGCTCCGGCCGAACGCAAGACGGCCTGCGCGTCCTCAGCCTTGCGCGCGCGGCGCCCTCAGGAACGGGGCGAGGCCGGCGCGCGCCAAAGCGTCCGCGCGCTCGTTCATTTCGTGGCCCGAGTGCCCCTTGACCCAATGCCAGGCGACGTCGTGCCGTTCCTCGGCCGCTTCGAGCCTTTGCCAGAGCTCGACGTTCTTCACCGGCTTGCGGTCGGCGGTCTTCCAGCCGCGCTGTTTCCAATTCTTGATCCAGGAAGTGACGCCGCCGCGCACATATTGCGAGTCGGTGTAGAGATCGATGACGCAAGGACGCGTCAACGCCTCGAGCGCCATGATCGCGGCCATGAGCTCCATGCGGTTATTCGTCGTCAGCGGCTCGCCGCCGCACAGCTCTTTCTCGCGGTCGCCAAAACGCAGGATCGCGCCCCAGCCGCCGGGTCCGGGATTGCCCGAACAGGCGCCGTCGGTCCAGATCGAGACGCGTTTCGTCACCGTGGGAAGCCGTAGCCGCCCGGATCGCGGATCATGCGATGAAAGCGCAATTTGATTAGATATTCCAATGGATCCTTCGGCCGAACCAGCGCGCCCGCAGGCACATTCAGCCAATCCACGTAGCGGGTGAGCAGGAAACGGATCGCCGCGCCCCGCGCATAAATCGGAAAAGCGTCGATTTCCTTGCCCGACAGCGGCCGCAGACGGCGATAGGCGTTAATGAGCGAAACGCCTTTTTCTGGCTCGTATCGATGCGCCGCGTCGAAACACCAGGCGTTGAAGCAGATGGCGAGATCATAGGCGTAGGCGTCGTCGCAGGCGAAGTAGAAATCAATCAATCCGGAAATGTGTTCGCCGAGGAAAAGCGCGTTGTCGGGAAAAAGGTCGGCGTGAATGACGCCGCCCGGCATGTCGCGCGGCCAGCAACGCTCGAGAAAATCAAGTTCGGATTCGACGGTCTCGCGCAAGCCTTCGGCGACCTCGCCCCGCACGCTCGGCCGAGGGGACGAACAACTTGCGCCACGCCCCGATCGACAGCGTATTGGCGCGGCGCAGCGGGAAACTTTCTCCCGCAATGTGGAGGCGTGCGAGCGCTTCGCCGAGAGCGGCGCAATGCGCCGCATCCGGATGACTGACGGAATAGCCGTCGAGAAAGGTGACAATGACGGCGGGACGCGCCGCAAGTCGTCCGAGCGCCGCGCCGTGGCGATTGCGCACCGGCTGCGGGCAATTGACGCCTTTTGTCGCGAGATGCTCCAAAAGCCCTAAAAAATAAGGCAGATCGGTTTCATCGACGCGCTTCTCATAGAGCGTCAGGATGAAACTGCCCGCGCCCGTGTGTAGAAAATAATTGGAGTTCTCGACGCCCTCAGCGATGCCCTTGCAGGAGAGGAGCTCGCCGAGGTCATAGGTGGCCAGAAAGGCGATGAGCTCCGCGTCGTCGACATGCGTGTAAACGGCCATAGGCTTCGATTTCCGAGAGCAGCGCCCTAGTTCAGGCGATCGCCCGCAATTCCTTCGGAAGCGGGAAGGACACGCTCTCGTCGGCGCTCGAAACGGTTTCGACCGAGATGTCGTATTTCTCGGCGAAAGCGTCCATGATTTCCTCGACGAGAACCTCCGGCGCGGAAGCGCCGGCGGTGATGCCGAGCGAGGCGATGTTGCCGAAGATCGTCCAATCGATCTCGCTCTTTCCCTGCACGAGTTGCGCCGGCGCCCCGGCGCGCTCGGCGACTTCGCGCAAGCGCTGGGAATTGGACGAATTGGGCGACCCGACGACAATCACCGCGTCGACATGGGGCGCGACCTCTTTCACCGCCGCCTGGCGGTTCGTGGTCGCATAGCAGATATCCTCCTTATGAGGGCCGACGATCGCCGGAAAACGGCGCATCAGCGCGCTGACGATCTCTTGCGAATCATCGAGCGAAAGCGTCGTCTGAGTCACATAGGCAAGGTTGATTTCGTCATCGAACTGCAAATTCTTGATGTCGTCGACGGACTCGACCAAAATCACGGCGCCCTCCGGCAATTGCCCCATCGTTCCAACGACTTCGGGGTGGCCGGAATGACCGACGAGCAGAACGCGGCGCTGACGCTTCCAATGGATCTCCGCCTCGCGATGCACCTTGGTGACCAGGGGACAGGTTGCGTCGATCGCGAGGAGATTGCGCCCTTGCGCCTCGGCGGAGACGGATTTTGCAACGCCGTGGGCCGAGAAGATCACGGGCGCGTCGGTCTCCGGAATTTCGTCGAGCTCCTCGACGAATACCGCGCCTTTCGCCTTCAGCGATTCCACCACATAACGGTTATGCACGATTTCATGGCGCACATAGACCGGCGGCCCAAATTTGGCGAGGGCGCGCTCGACGGCGTCGATGGCGCGCACGACGCCGGCGCAAAAGCCGCGCGGCGAACAAAGGAGAATCTTCAGCGGCGGCTTGGCTCCGCCAGGTTGATGAATGTTCATCACGTCGCCTTCGGCGATAGGGCGACGCGAGCTGCGCCGCCGGGCTTCGCTGCATTCCCTCCGAATGAAGGGACGCCGATGTGTCCGCCCATGTGTGGCGTCAGGTGGGATGAAGCAATGTCGCGCGCGTCGGGGTCTGTCAAGCGCCCAGGCGGGGGCTATCTGGCGGCTCACGCGCCACTACCCGTTTTGCGCGGCTTGCGTTAGCATGAGAGAAATTCGTCGGGAGAGCGTCACTCTCCCGCGCGCAAGGGAGCGACGCGCATGTCTGACCTCGAACTCGATTCTTTCCTCGGCCCAGGGCGGCCAGCTCATCGCCAATCTTGCGCATCGCTTCGGCCTGACCGACGAGCAGATCGAATCGGCGATAAAGGCGCTCGCGCCCGCCCTCGCAATCGGCCTCAATCGCGCCGTCGACGAGCCGAAGACCTTTGAAAAGACAGTCGGCGCCCTCGACGCGTCGCGCCGCTACGCCTTCTTCGACGAGGCGGACGCGGCGCATAGCGACAACTCTGTCGCGTTCGGCAAGGACCTTCTCTCGCAGCTTTTCGGCTCCCACGCCGCAACCGGACAGGTTCTCCAGGCCGCGGCGCGCGAATCGGGCGTGCGCCCCGACATCCTCGGCCAGCTCCTGCCAATCCTCGCCTCAGTCCTCCTCAGCGGCCTTAACAAATCGATCAATGAGAAGGGACTTGGCGACGTCCTGGGCCAGCTCGCCAATTCCGGCGCCCTCGGCGGCGTTCTCGAGCAGATCCTCGGCGGCGGCGGCGCGGTTCGGCAACCGGCCCCGAGCCCCGCCCCCGCTCCGGCCCCAGTTCCCGGCGCCGGCGCCGGCGGGCTCGGCGGCCTTCTCGGAACCATTCTGGGCTCGCTGCTCGGCGGCGGCGCGCGGCCGCGAAGCGTCCCCGTTCCCCATGGCGGCGCGAGCGGTGGCGACCCTCTCGATTCGTCCGTCGGGCGCAGCGGCCCCGCCGGCCTGCCTCCGGGCCTCGACCAGGCCTCGTTGCAAGATGCGATCGAGCAAATCAAAAAGACGCTTCAGGTCGGGCAAAACCCAGCGAACCGGCCGGCGGGACAGGGGCCGTCCGATCTCGAAAGCCTCCTCGGGCAGATTTTGGGAAAACGTTGACGCCGCGTCAAAGATTGGCTGCGACGGCGCCGAAATACATCGTGGAGAGCTTCGATCCAATCGTCCGCACCCCGACAAGGATCATGACCGATATCAGGGACGCGATCACCGCGTATTCGATCGCCGTCACACCGCACGTGTTTTTCAAGAATCGGCGAATGGCCGCGTCCATGGTTGCCTCCGAGCGCCCCGAACAGATCACAGGACTGTGCGGGAAGATTTGAACGGTTCAGCTTTAGCAAAACTGACCGCGGGCGTATCGGCGGGCGGCGGCGGCGCTCTTGCGTCAGCGCGCCTTTTCCGGCAATCCATCGTCGCCGACCGTCCGGAGCCGCCACCCCCGCGGCCGGCGCGAGGCCTGCGCGGCGCCTTCGAGCCGCCGCCCCGACAGCGCCCGCCCGGTTCCCTTCCGAGGCTCAACGGATAATTTTAGACTTGTCATGGCCCGCGACATAACAGACACGACGCCGATCGCGTCACGACAGGCGCTCGTCGATTGGCTTGCCGCCGGCTGCAAGTCGTCCGGCGCGCCGCTTCGAATCGGCACGGAGCACGAGAAGATCCCCTTCTACTCCGACACGTTGAGACCCGTTCCCTATCATTGCGTCGGCGATCGCTGCGGCGTCGGTCGCCTGCTGGAGGGCGTTCGGGAGGCGACGGGCTGGGACCCGATCATGGATCGCGACGCTCTGATCGGGCTTGCGCAGCGCGAGGGCGGCGGCGCGATTTCAATCGAACCAGGCGGCCAGTTCGAACTTTCCGGCGCGCCGCTCATCGACGTTCACGCGACATCGGCGGAGCTGCATGCGCATCTTGCGGCGCTCGCCGGCGTCGCGCATTCGCTCGGCGTTGAATTCCTCGACCTCGGCATGCAGTCCGAAATGGTCTCTCGCCGAGACCCCGGCCATGCCCAAGCAGCGCTACAGGATCATGGCCGCCTATATGCCGAAGGTCGGTTCGCGCGGCCTCGATATGATGTTCCGCACGGCGACCGTGCAGGCCAATCTCGATTTCGTCAGCGAGGCTGACATGGTCGAGAAGACGCGGGTTGGTCTCGCGCTGCAGCCGCTCGTCACGGCGCTCTTCGCCAATTCGCCTTTTCTCGACGGAAAACCGACAGGTCGACTGTCGCAACGCTCGTACATATGGCTCGACACCGACGTCAATCGAACCGGCATGCTTCCTTTCGCTTTCGAAGACGGCTTCGGCTTCGAGCGCTACGTTGACTACGCGCTCAACGTGCCAATGTATTTCGTCAAGCGCGGCGACATCTACCACGACGTCGCCGGCGCGCGTTTCGACGACCTTCTGGCGGGACGGTTGCCGCAATTGCCGGGCGAACGCGCCACGATTTCGGACTGGGCCAACCACCTCTCGACGATCTTTCCCGAGGTGCGCGTCAAGACCTACCTGGAGATGCGCGGCGCGGACGGCGGGCCGCGCGAGCATATGACCGCCCTGCCCGCGCTTTTCGCAGGCCTCTTTTATGATCGCGTCGCCCTCGACGCGGCGCGCCAACTGACGAAAGGGTGGACTGCCGCGGACCGCCAGTCGCTACGCGAGGATGTGCCCGCTCTGGCGTTGCGCGCGACCATCGACGGCCGCAGCCTGAACGACGTCGCGCGCGACGTGCTCGACATCGCCGCGGCCGGCTTGAAGCGGCGCGCCCATGTGAATGCGCAGGGCGCGGACGAAACGATCTACCTGGCGCCGCTCGAGCGGATCGTCAGCGAGGGCCGCACGCTGGCCGAGCGTCGGCTCGAGGCCTTCCACGGGCCCTGGAGAGGCGCCGTCGACGGCGCATTCGAAGACTGCGTGATCCCGCTCTGACACGGGGGCAAAAAAGAAACGGGCGCAAAAAAACCGCGCCGAAGCGCGGTTGCTTTTGTCGCGTCGCGCGTTGTGTCAGCGCGGAAAGAGGTCGATGAGACCGAAGGGCGCCATCGGCTGAAGATGGGAGGTGCGCTGCACGCCATCGGCGACGGACGCGTAACCCATGGGCGCGACGGGCGCGCGGGCGATGTTGTCGACCCGCACATGGCCGCCAATTTTCACGCATCCGTTGGAGCCGGCGACGGCCACATAGTCTGACCCATAGCGCGCACATTGATTTGGCGTTTCCGCTCGCGCCTCCGGCGCGGAAAAGGAAGCGGCAAGGGCGATGGCTGCGGGCAGCCCAAGTGACGCGACGGGGCGGAAACAGGCAAACATCATATGCGATCAGCCTCTGATCCGATCGGGGCGCGTCAAAAACGAACGCCGCAATCTCGAGCCCAGAAATTCTTTGCAGCAGAAGGGCGATCCCGCCTCGTCCCCGCAATGTGGTCACTAGAGCCAAACATCGTGGCAGGATCGTGTCCCCGTTGGGGATATCTGCGCCCGCCTGTGAAAAAAGACCACGATCAGATTTATTTTCCGTTTACATGAAAGGGTTAGTTAACTCGCGCCGCATCGCCGCGCCAATCGCCAATCGCCGTTTGCACGAGGGCGAGGGCCGCCACCGCCGCCGTGTCGGCGCGCAAGACGCGCGGGCCGAGCGACAGGCGCACGACATGTTCCGCACGCATGAGCGCGTCGCGTTCGTCGGGGTCGAATCCGCCTTCAGGGCCGACGAGAACGCTTACCCCGCGCGCGGCCCGTCCGACGAGCGCCTGAAGAGGATCGGCGACGGGCGCATCCTCGTCGCAGAAAACCAACAGGCGCCCGGATGCAAGCTGTGCGAGAAATTCCGTCAGCGCCACGGCCTCCGCCACGTCCGGGACGGCCAGCACGCCGCATTGCTCGGCGGCTTCGACCGCGTTGGCTTTCAACCGCGTTGAATTGACGCGGCGGATCTGCGTGCGGCGCGTGATCACCGGAACGAGCCGGGCCGCGCCCATCTCCGTCGCCTTCTGGGCCATGTAATCGAGGCGCGCCTGTTTGAGCGGCGCAAAACAGTAATCGAGATCGGCGCGCACGGTCTGCGCGCGCAGCAGCCTGTCCACGCGCAAGATGGCGGAGCGGCGCGTCGCTTGCGAAAGATGCGCCAGAAATTCGCCGTCGCGCCCATTGAAAAGCAGGATGGCGTCGCCCGCGCGCAGGCGCAGTACGTTGAGAAGATAATTGAGCGCCGCGGGCGGCGGGGTTACGAGGGCGCCCGGCGCAAGCGCGTCCGCGACGAATAGCCGTTGCGCGGAAAAATCATAATGTGACAATATAAGGCCCTGTCCGGACGCGCGAAGAACCGCTCCGCCCCAATTTCGCCGCCTTGGGCGGCCGTTCTGTTCGCCGACAAGGTGGCGAAATCTTGCGCCGCCGGCAAGCCTGCTGGTATCAAAGAAAGCATCATGGCTAAGCGGATCATCGGATCATGAAGAGCAGCGCCCCCTTTCTGCGCGCCCTTGCGGCCATCTCGCTGCCCGTGCTGCTTGCCGGCGCCGGCGCAGCCCATGCGCAGTCATGCCAGGACGACTTCCAGAAATTGAGCGCGCGTCGCATGGCGCAAATTCAGGTGCTCAATAATCTGGGCAAGTCGGGCAAGGGCAAAATGGACCCCAACGCCGCCTGTCCCGCAGCAAAAAAGCTCGCCGGCGTCGAAAGCGAGATGCTCGCCTATATGAGCAAGAACAAGGACTGGTGCGCCATACCGGACGCGGTTCTCGACAATTTCAAGCAGGCCAGCGCCAAGACCAAGAATTTCGCCGCGCAGGCCTGCGCGGTCGCTGCGAAGATTTCAGCAGCAGCAGCGTGAACAGGCGGCCAATGGCGGCGGCATGGGCGCGCCGCCAAAGCTTCCATCCGGACCGCTGTGACCCTCATGCGAGACGGCGACGCCGACGTCGCCCTCCCTGACGCCCAGACCGATGACCTGCTCTGGCGCCACGCGCCGGCGGGGCTGCGACCTTTCATTCAATTGGCGCGACTTGACCGGCCGATCGGCTGGTGGCTGCTGCTCCTCCCTTGCTGGGAAGGGAACGCGCTCGCCTCGGCGGCCCTCCATCGCGGGCCTGATCTTCGCCAGCTCTTTCTGTTTTTCGTCGGCGCGGTCGTCATGAGGGGCGCCGGCTCGACCTACAATGACTATGTCGACCGCGACATCGACGCCCAGGTTGCGCGCACGCGCGATCGGCCGCTTGCGAGCGGACGGGTGAGCCCGCGCGCGGCCTTGTGGTTCATCGTCGCGCAATGTCTCGTCGGCTTGGCGGTCCTCCTCTCGCTCAACGGCTTCACCATCGCGCTTGGCTTCCTCTCGCCGCTGATCGTTCTGATCTATCCGTTCGCCAAACGATTCACCTCCTGGCCGCAGGCGATCCTCGGCTTCGCCTTCGCCTACGGGGCGTTGCTCGGCTGGACGGCGCAGACCGCTTCGCTCAACGCGCCCGCCCTGCTTCTTTACGCCTCCGCGATCCTGTGGACGATCGGCTACGACACGATCTACGCGCTCCAGGATCTGCGCGACGACGCCATCGCGGGCGTTCGCTCGACCGCGCGGCTGTTTGGCGCGCAGGTGCGGCCCGCGGTCGGCGCCCTTTACGCCGGCTCGGCGCTCTGCGCCGCGCTTGCGGCTCATTTGATCGGCGGCGGCCTTTTCGCTTATCTCGGCGTCAGCGCCTTTGCCGCGCATCTTGCGTGGCAGACGGCGCGAACGCGCGAAACGCTCCCGCCCGACACCGCCCTGCGGCTCTTTCGCGCCAATCGCGACGCCGGACTGCTGCTGTTCGCGGGTTTTTTCGTGCAGAGCGTCGCGTCTCTCGTTTGACGGTCAAAATCGGCGCCCCGGCGGCGCCGGACGGCACGCGAGGATCGCAATTTCATCGCCATTGTCGTAGCGCATTTCGCCGCGACCGACGTCGAGCGTGTTGCGCACATGTTGCTCGCTGCATTTGCGGGCGCCGTCCGTGAGGCACAGCCGATCCGTGCCGAACGTGACGAGGCTTTTGTCGACGCTCACGACATAGACGACTTTTTCCTTCCGCCCGCTGTTGTCGGGACCGGAGATATAGGAGTCGCCCTGCTTATATTCTTCCGCGACGCCCTCGCTCCACATGATTTGCAGGAATTGCCGATCGGTGTCGACGTCCACATTGGCCGTCTGATTGGCGCGCGCGCAATCGAGATGAATTTCCTCCGCATCGGCGGCCGCGCCGAAAAGCGCCGCGGCGGCGACGGCGATGGAGGCGAGAGCTCTGGCCATGGCGAACTCCTTGTCGCGCGCCTACTTGCCTTCCAGTTCCTTTTTCACGGCGAGGCAGGAATCGAGCTGCGCGCGGTTCAATTCCCAGTAGGAGGCGCCGCACAAAGCCTGATAACGGCTGCTGCTGAAAAAGGACCAGAGATTATAGCCGCCGAGCAGCAGCGCGAGAATCGCGGCCGCTTTGACAAGGGCGTTGAATTTGGCGATCGGATCGGCGTCGGGCTCGGACATGGCTGGCTCCCTTTGGACAATGTTAGGCCGCTTTACCTGCCCGTCAATGTCGTCCGTCGCGTTGCGCGGCTGCGGTCGAGCCGTGCGGGGAAATGCTCGCCGGCCTTGACCATGAACGCCAGCGCGCCCCGCGAGGCGCGCGCGCCATTGCGGCTCACAGGGTCCGATCGACGGCGCTTCTCGCGCGACGCAGCCGAGCGCGCGTTGGCGTCGTTGCGAAGCGGTCAAACTCCTTTTGGCGCGCGCGGCGCAAAAAGGCTACAGTGGAATGAAGCAGTCGCAGCGAAAAAGGGACAGGAAATGTCTGAGAATTCTACGGAGCTACCGGCCCGCGAAGCGATGGACTACGACGTCTTGATCGTCGGCGCGGGGCCCGCGGGCCTCGCCGCGGCGATTCGCCTCAAACAAGTTGCGCCGGACGTTTCCGTCGTCGTCATCGAGAAGGGTTCGGAGCCGGGCGCGCATATTCTCTCCGGCGCGGTCGTCGATCCGATCGGACTCGATCGCCTTCTGCCGACGTGGCGGGCGCGCGATGATGCGCCGCTGAAGACTCTGGTCCACGAGGACCATTTTCTTCTCCTCTCCGAGACCGGCGGAATTCGACTCCCCAACTTCCTGATGCCGAAGCTGATGAGCAACCACGGCAATTTCATCGGCTCCCTCGGCAATGTCGTGCGCTTTCTGGCCGCGGAGGCCGAAGCCTTGGGCGTCGAGATTTATCCAGGTTTCGCGGGCGCCGAAATTCTATACGGCGATAAAGGCGACGTCGTCGGCGTGGCGACGGGCGACATGGGCGTCGATCGCGACGGCCGCCCCAAGGACAGCTTCACCCGCGGCATGGAGCTCAAGGCCAAATATACGCTCTTCGGCGAAGGCGCGCGCGGCTCGCTCTCCAAGCAATTGATTGCGAAATTCGCGCTCGCCAGGGACAGCGACGTTCAAAAATACGGCATCGGCTTCAAGGAGCTTTGGCGCATTCCGAAGGCGCAACACAAGCCCGGCCTCGTGCAGCATTCCTTCGGCTGGCCGCTTTCCGCCGACACGGGCGGCGGCTCATTCCTCTATCACTTCGAGGATGGGCTCGTGTCGGTCGGCTTCGTCGTGCATCTCAATTACACGAATCCGACGCTCTCGCCCTTCGACGAGTTCCAGCGTTTCAAGTGCCATCCCTCGATTGCGCCGACGCTCGCAGGCGGCGAGCGCCTCGCCTACGGCGCGCGCGCGCTCACCGAAGGCGGCTGGCAGAGCGTGCCCAGGCTCGTCTTCCCGGGCGGCGCGCTCATCGGCTGCGCCGCAGGCTTCATGAATGTGCCGCGCATCAAAGGCTCGCACAACGCCATCCTGTCCGGCATCCTCGCCGCCGACACTGTCGCCGCCGCGCTCGGCGAGGGCCGCGCCCATGACGAACTCGTCGCCTATGACGCCGCCTGGCGCGAGTCCGAGATCGGCCGCGATCTCAAGCCGGTGCGCAACGTCAAGCCGCTCTGGTCGAAATATGGGACCTATCTCGGCGCGCCGCTGTTTGGTCTCGATTTGTGGACGAACGAGCTTTTCGGTTTCTCCTTCTTTGGAACGCTGAAGCACGGGAAGCCGGATCACGCGACCTTGAAGCCGCTCTCCGATGTGACGCCGATCGTCTATCCAAAGCTCACCCAGGAGCCGGCTTTCGATAAGCTGTCCTCGGTTTTCGTCTCCAACACCAATCACGAGGAAGATCAGCCGGTCCATTTGCTGCTGGCCGACCCGTCGATCCCGATCGAGAAGAATCTGCCGATCTATGGCGAACCCGCGCGGCTCTATTGTCCAGCCGGCGTTTATGAAGTCGTTTACGGCGACGAAGCGGCGAAAAGCGATCCCCGCTTCGTGATCAACGCGCAGAACTGCGTGCATTGCAAAACATGCGACATCAAGGACCCGGCGCAAAACATCACCTGGGTTCCACCGGAAGGCGGCGGTGGGCCCAACTACCCCAATATGTAAGGCGAAGGCGCCGACGGCTTTAGGCCCGCGGCACGGCGCCGCTCAGTTTCGACGACGGCGGCGCGCGCTTGGAGAGGCAAGCGGGCGCCTGGCGATCGAACGGGGACTTCGCTATTCGGCGCGTCCCTGGCCCCTGCGGCTGCGCGGATGGGCTGCGCCGTCGAGATTGCGGCCGCCGGAGGTCGCGCCACCCGGCCAGGCGCCGTGTTTCATTTCCAGGAACAACGCGATCGCCTGCGCCCGGTTGCGCACTTCAAGCTTCTCGAAGAGGTTGCGCAGGTGAAACTTGATCGTGTTGATCGAGACGCCGAAATCCTTGGCGAGCTGACTGTTGGTGTGGCCCGAGCCGAGCGCGGAGAGCAGACTGCGCTCCCGCAGAGTCAGATTTTCGAGCGGGTCGCTGCGCATTTTCCGGATATCGACAAAAGGGAACACCATGTCGCCGGCGGCGACCGCCGCGAGCACGTCGAGAAGCCGCTCTGGCGGGGCGCGCTTGGAGACGAAGCCGGCGCCGCCCAATTGCAGGGTCTCGGCCGGCGCCGCAGGGTCGTTCGTGCCGCTGTAGACGACGATCTTGGGCGCTGAAACCTGCCGCGACAGGGCGCGCAGCACGTCACGCGCATGGAGGGTCGGCAATTGCCAGCCGATGACCGCAATGGCGAATTTCTGCTGGCGGGCCGCCTCCAGGAACTCCTCGCCGTCCGTGACCTTCACAACCAGGCGGAAGCGGCGATCGTCCGAGAGAAGCTTGTCGAGCCCCGCGAGAATGAGCGGGCTCTTGTCAGCGATCGCGACGTCGATGCGGATGACTTCCTGGGCGCCTGGGCCGCCCTCCTCACCCTCGGCCCGCGACCGACCCTTGACCCCGTCCCCCTTCACGCCGTCAGCCTTGACGCCGTCGCCCTCGCCGCTCGCGCGCACCTCATCCGGCCCGGGTTCAGCCGCCCTAATCAAAGAGGTAGGCGTCATTATTTCCTCCAGTTTCGCGCGAAGCCGCGCGTAAACCTTCAAACGTTTAAGGTGAGTCGGATGGCCGCCGGGCCGCCACCTGCCCATTCGAGGTGGAGGCCACAGATAGAATACTCCGCGCCGACGGCGACGCAAGCCCTATCCCGGCGGGTTGGCCGGCAAAAAGACGTCGAGGCAAAAAAATAGGCGCGTCGCATCGGCAATAGGCCGACGCGCCGCGCCTCGAAAGGCTCTTGAAAGCGCTGGGATTAGTCGTTGAAAACCCAGCGCGCGGCGAAATAGGCCGCAGCGCCGATAACGATAATTGCGATCATGCCGACGGGGGTCGAGGCATAGCTGGTCAGTTCGAGAATAGCGCCCATAATCTCCTCCTTCTGTCACTCGTTACTGCCGGTTCTATTCAAAGCCGACATGTTGCCATCTTATCCGCCTTTATGGACGGATTGTCATTCACAAGTTTCTGGAATGCATCGCGGACATGTTCCCATCGCGTCGCATCGCGATCCTCGAGAGGGCGGGCGCATATCTACAGTCCTATCCGCGCCCGGTCAGCCTTGACGCTCCGCAGAGCACGTCTGCAGTTCCGAAATGCGGTGAAGACGACCTATTGTAGTCGCTCAACCTTGTCAAGCGAGTTGGCCCCGCGCACGCCCGGAAGCGGCGAGATGTCGCGCGTTGGCTTTGGCGGAAATTGCGCTTGCCGCGAGCGGCGCCGCGCGCCTAATGTCCGCCGGCTTTCCTCGAGCGAGCGGCCATGACCAACACGCCCTTGAAATACATCGCAATCGTGCTCGCGCTGGCTGCTGCCGGCTTTTCTTTGTTTTATGCGCGGCGCACGACTCCAGCCTGCGCGGACGACGGAAAATACATGGCCAGCATCAGCGACTGCCAAGCATGGGGCGTCGCAGCCGACCTTTGCAAGCAGGCGGTGGACAAGGCGCGCGCGGTCGCTGCGCGCGCGGCGCCGAAGACGGAAACGCTCTTTCAGTGCGAATTGCGCTTCACCGACTGTTTCGAAAATCCTGCCGGCGGCTTCACGCCGCGCCCGGCTTTTTGCTTGCGCGCCGACGGCGAACCGCGAGAGATCCGCTATCTCGAATATGAATCGGACCGTCGCAACCGCAAGACGACGAAAGACGTGCGGATAGACTGACCGCGCGTCTAGCGTTGCGTGTCGGCCCGGCGCGAGGAGATCTCGAAATCAGCCGCGTCGATGACGAGTTGCCCCGCGCCCGTGCGGATTTCGATGCGCATCGGAACGACGACGCGCGCCTCGGGCAGCGGCGCGAGCCACACGCTCATTTCACGATTCTCAGCCATGTAGCGCGTCGATTTGCTGTCGGGCCGATAGCCGGAGATCGGCGTATAGCGCGCGGCGCATACGACGACCGGCCCTGAATAGCCTTTGGTTTGCGCCGCACGCGCGCCGGCGTAGGAGAGCGCGACATCGAAGCGCGTCACGCCGTCAAAGACCGAGATCGTCCTGTCGCACGCGGCGGGACCGGTGAGATCCTGGCCGGGCGGCACGCTCATGATCAACGCGCTGACGGGGTCCACGACGCGTTTTTTGTTGGACTCGCTGACCGGAATGCGCGCGTCGACGTCCCAGGGCTCGGGCCGCACTTCGACCGCGCGCACCGCATTGCTCGCCAGCGACATGCGCACGGTGCGCGTCTCGTCATTGTTGGACGTCGTGTTGGCGTAGCTCGACGGCGACGGGCCTAGCGTCGACAAGCCGCCGCTCGCCGTGGCCGCGCCCTTCGTGTTGTTGACGAGATTGGCGAGGCCCGTCGTGCGCATCGAGATGTCGACGCGATAAGTCTGCGGCTCGACCACCCCGGACGCAAAAGCGCTGCCGATCGAGAGCCCCATCAGGCTCAACGCGTAATGGGCCTTGATCGTCTCGGCCTGAGCAGCGCCCCCGGCGCAGAACAGCGCGGCCGTCAAATGAGCGATCCAGCGCGGCAATGGCTTCAAGGTCGACCTCATTTTTTGCTGCGCGCCGACCGTCCCGGGTAATTCGCGCAGACGCACGGCGTCACGCCGACTCCAGCCAATGTCCATCGGCGTAGATGCGCCAGGAGCGCACCCCCGCTTTTGCGACCACCATCCTGCCTGCCTTCGCCTCTGCGACAAGATGCTTGAATACGAGCGGATTACGCCACGAAAAGGGCTTTTCCGGGTCGCAGACGGCATGGTACTCGTCGCTGTCCGGATCGTCCATCAGCAGGGTCCCGACCTTGTCGGGCCGCATGGTGGAGGGCAGGCCACGATCCTCTTTCCACTGGCAGTGATAATCGCGGCAGACCTGCGGCCGCGTCTCATAGACGCCGCATCCGCCGGAGCCGACGCAATGCCCGCACAATTTTCCGGCCGTCTTTTTCATCTCCTCGATTTCGAGCACCTTGCAGCAGAAGTGGCAGGGGCCGCAGACTTTGCCGGGAATGTCGAGCATGAGGATCAGCCGGGAGACAGTGAGAATCGAATCGGCGTATTGTGACCGTGGCGACGTCTTATGCAAGCAGCGCCTTGGACGGCGACGCTTCAGTCAGCGGAATCCAACATGGCCCATCCAATCGACCCCGCAACGCTCTTCGTCTCGACGCAATGGCTTGCGGACCATCTCGACTCGCGCGATCTCGTCGTGTTCGACGCTTCCTGGCACATGCCGGCCGCCAATCGCGATCCGCGCGCGGAATATCTCGACGCCCACATTCCCGGCGCGGTCTTCTTCGACATCGACGGCGTCGCCGACCATGCGACAAGCCTGCCGCACATGCTCCCCACGCCCGATGTCCTCGCCGCTGAATTGGGTCGGCTGGGATTCGCGCAGGACATGCAGGCCGTCGTCTACGACAGCGTCGGTCTGTTCTCGGCGCCGCGACTGTGGTGGACGCTGAAGGTCTTCGGGGTCGCGCGCGTGTCGCTCCTTTCGGGCGGGCTCCCGGCATGGAAGGCGCAGGGCCGCCCGCTCGAAAGCGGCGCGGTCATGCGCGAGCCGCGCGCCTTCGCCCCCGCGTTCAACAGCGATCTCGTCGCCGACTCCGGGCGCGTCCTGGCGGCGCTCGAGAGCGGCGCGGCGCAGCTTGTCGACGCGCGCGCGGCGGAACGCTTCATGGGGCGCGCGCCCGAACCACGTCCGGGCCTGCGTTGCGGCCATATGCCCGGCGCCTATAATCTGCCCTTCCCCGCCGTCCTCGACGGCGGAACGCTGAAGGACAAGGCCGGCCTCGACGCGGCCTTCGCCGCCGCTGGGCTCGATCCCGACAAACCGGTTATCGCGAGCTGCGGCTCAGGACTGACCGCCTGCATCTTAAGCCTCGCCTTCGCCGCGTCCGGGCGCGGCATACAGACCGTTTATGACGGCTCATGGTCTGAATGGGGCGCGCGGACAGAGCTGCCGGTCGTCGCCTATCGCTGAGTAATGCACAGAATTTAATCATATTCAGCCTGAAAATTAGGCGCCTTCTGCGAATTCGGCGGGCGCGCCGCCCCGCCCGGCGCCAAGACTTTGGCCATGGCGCCAAATTCGCTCTGATGGTAGAAGCTCGGCGGCGTCGGCTGAGGCGAAGCGTGGGTGCGGGCGGGGGTCTGGGACGCAGCGGGGATAGGCGATGAAAAAAGTCGAGGCGATCATCAAACCGTTCAAGCTCGATGAGGTGAAAGAAGCGCTACAGGCCGCGGGACTGCAGGGCATCACCGTCACCGAGGCGAAAGGTTTCGGCCGCCAGAAAGGGCATACCGAGCTTTATCGGGGCGCCGAATATGTCGTCGATTTCCTGCCGAAAGTGAAAATCGAACTCGTCCTAGCGGACGACGCTGTCGATCGCGCAGTCGAGGCCATCCGCACGGCCGCCCAAACCGGCCGCATCGGCGATGGCAAGATTTTTGTTTCGAATATCGAAGGCGCCATAAGAATCCGCACGGGCGAAACCGGCGCGGACGCGATTTAAACCTTCGGGCCCCCACACATGAGCTTCCTCGAAAAATTGTTTCGCCGCTCTGCAGCGCAGCAAAAGCACGCAACCAACGACAAGGAAGAGGCAAGGATCGACATGACAACGGCCAAGGACGTACTCAAGCAGATCAAAGACAACGACATTAAATACGTTGATTTCCGCTTCACCGACCCGCGCGGCAAATGGCAGCACGTGACCTTCGACGTGTCGATCGTCGACGAAGAAGCCCTGACGGAAGGCATCGCTTTCGACGGCTCGTCGATTGCCGGCTGGAAGGCCATCAACGAATCCGACATGACGCTCGTCCCCGATCTCGACACGGCCACGCATCGACCCGTTCTTCGCCGCCTCGACGCTGGTCATCGTCTGCGACGTCGTTGAGCCCACCACCGGCCAGCCCTACAGCCGCGATCCCGCGCTCGATCGCCAAGAAGGCCGATGGCGCACATTGCAACGCTCGGCCTCGGCGACGTCGCCTATTTCGGTCCGGAAGCCGAATTCTTCGTCTTCGACGACGTGCGCTTCTCCGTCGATCCCTACAACACCGGCTTCCAGCTCGACTCCTCGGAGCTGCCGTCGAACTCCGACACGGCCTATGAAGGCGGCAACCTCGGTCACCGCGTGCGCACCAAGGGCGGCTATTTCCCGGTTCCGCCGGTCGATTCCGCACAGGACATGCGCAGCGAGATGCTTGCGCGCCATGGCCGCCATGGGCGTCAAGGTCGAGAAGCACCATCACGAAGTCGCCTCGGCTCAGCACGAACTCGGCCTGAAGTTCGAAACGCTCGTGCGCGTCGCCGATCACCTCCAGATCTACAAATATGCGATCCATCAGGTCGCGAATTCCTACGGCAAGACGGCCACCTTCATGCCCAAGCCCGTCTTCGGCGACAATGGCTCCGGCATGCACGTCCACCAATCGATCTGGAAGGAAGGCAAGCCGGTCTTCGCAGGCGACAAATACGCCGGGCTGTCGCAGGAATGCCTTTGGTATATTGGCGGCATCATCAAGCACGCCAAATCGCTGAACGCCTTCACCAACCCGTCGACCAACTCCTATAAGCGCCTGGTTCCGGGATACGAGGCGCCGGTGCTGCTCGCCTATTCGTCCCGCAACCGCTCGGCCTCCTGCCGCATCCCCTTCGTGACGAGCCCGAAGGCGAAGCGCGTCGAGGTTCGCTTCCCCGACCCGACCGCGAATCCCTATCTCGCCTTCGCGGCGATGCTGATGGCGGGCCTCGACGGCATCGTCAACAAGATCGATCCGGGCGCGCCGGCCGACAAGGACCTTTACGATCTGCCGCCGGAAGAGTTGAAGGCGATCCCCACCGTCTGCGGCTCGCTGCGTGAGGCGCTCGACTCGCCTGAAGGCCGATCACGCTTATCTGACTGCCGGCGGCGTCTTCAACGAAGACTTCATCCAGGCGTGGATCGACCTGAAGTATCAGGAGCTGATGCGCTACGAGATGACCCCGCATCCGGTCGAGTTCGACCTCTATTACAGCTACTAAGACCAGAGGACGATGCGCGGCGGTCCACGGGCCGCCGCTCTTGCGAAACTGCGTTGGAAATGGTTGAACGGCGGGAGTGAAAGCTCCCGCCGTTTTGTTTTTGTTGCTTTGACGTCGAATAGCATTCGGACCTGGAGGGGTCGTTGCGCGCAGGCCCGCTTCCTCGGGAAGCCGGATCACGCGGCATGAGGCGAAAGGATGTTCGCTCACGAGAGCAACCGATTAGATCCGATCCTGCAAGATGCCTCAGTTAGCGCCGTTGGAATTGAGAGTCCTCTACGTCTCCGTGCATGCGGCGCTCGAGTATGACGAGGTGCGCCTCATCGAAAGCCTCGGCCTGCCGGTCGACGTCGGCTCGGCGGATGGCTCCTGCCTGATTCCGCGCAGCGACCGCCCATGCGCGGGGCGGCTGGTGGGATGGGACGACGAGACTCTCTCCTATTACGATCTCATCATCGTCATGCACGATATCGACGCGCTGAGCCGCATCTGGAACGCGCGGCGCCCTGGCCAACGCGTCATTTGGCGGACCATCGGCCAGAGTTCGCCTCACCACGAAAGAATTGTGCGCCGCAATTGCCCTGGCGTCGAAATCATCCGCTATTCGCCAAGGGAGCGAAGTCTTCAGGATTTCGCCGGCGAGTCGACGCTCATTCGTTTCTATAAGGACAAGGACGAATTATGCGGGTGGACCGGCGGCGACGACAGCGTCATGGTCATGCGCAATAATTTTCTCAAGCGCGGGTTCGTCGACGACATCGTCATTTCAAAGGCACTCGCCGATCTTCCCTGGAAGCTTTTCGGGTTCGGAAACGCGGAGCATCCGCGCGCGGCGGGCGACGTGTCCTATCCTGAGTTGCTCCAGTCGATGCGCCGCGCCGACGTCATCTTCGCCACGCATTCGGTGCCGGCCTCCTATACGCTGAATCTGATGGAAGCGATGATGACCGGCGCGCCCGTGGTCGCGCTTGCGCGTGAGGCCGTCGGCGCCGATGCGGACGATCCCATGCTCAATGGGATCGGGCGGCGGCTCTACGAAGTCGACGGCATTATCGACAATGGGCGCAGCGGCTTTCTCGTCCGGGACGCGGACGAAGCGCGCGCGGTGATCTCGAGACTGTTGCGCGAACCCGAACTGAAGCACAAAATCGGCGCGGCGGGACGCGCGAGGGCCATCAGCCTGTTCGACAGATCGACGATCGAGCCGCAATGGCGCAAATTTCTCCTTGGCGGACGCGTGGCGGACTGGCGCAGATCGGCCGGAGTGTGGCGAGCCTATGCGATCGCCGACGACCTCGCGGAATTGTGCAAAGCAAGACTTGCGGGCCGCGCGTCGTAAGACCACACGCCAATCCGGGTCGCAGCAGTGGACATTTGCGCCCGCATCTATAGCCTCGCCGCTCGAACGATGTTGAAGCGACCGCCCGCAATTTCAAAAATGATGGCGGCGAAGGGGGAAGATCGGACCATGATCGAGAACAAGGACAGGAACGAATGTTCCGCCAACGCGTCGCGCACGCGCAAATGGCTCAGCGGCGTCGCCTGTCTTCTCATCGCCTGGAGCCCACAGGGCGCGTTCGCCAACGACCCACTCCCGGCGCCCCCGCCTCAGGCGCCGCCGCCGCAGGAGGCGCCCCCGCCGGGGGAGACGCAACCGCAAAGATTCACGCAGGTCGAACTCGAAAAACTACTGGCCCCAATTGCGCTTTTTCCGGACGCGCTACTCGCGCAATTGCTGCCCGCTTCGGCCTATCCGATCGAGATCGTGCAGGCGCAACGCTGGCTCGATCGGAACACGGCCGCCGCCGCGAGGCAGGATTTCACCGCCGCCGACAATGAAAACTGGGATCCTTCAGTGAAAGCGATGCTGCGCTTTCCAACCGTGCTGAAGAAATTGAACGATGACCTCGGTTGGACCACAAGCCTGGGCGATGCGATCATCAACCAGCCGGAGGATGTCGCCAATGTCATTCAGCTTTTGCGCGCCAAAGCGCAGAAGGCGGGCGCGCTGAAATCCGGCAAAGAGATCCAGGTCGTCACCAGACGAGAAGGACCGCGCGACGTCGTGGTGATCGAGTCGACAGACCCCTCTCTCATCTTTGTCCCGCAATATGACCCGGTCGCCGTCTTCGCGCCGGCTCCCTACGATGGGACGGGCGCCGCGATCGCGGCCGGCCTGCTCACCTTCGGGGCGGCGGTGGCCATCGGCACGGCGTGGCGCGGCAATTACTGGAATTGGGGCGCGGGGACCTTTTATCCGCCTGTCTGGCCCGGCTATCCGGCCTGGCGGGCGCCCTATCCGGGCTGGCGCCCCGGCGCCCGGTCCGCGGCGGCAACAACATCAACATCGGCAATGACGTCAACATCGGCAACGGCAACATCGGCAACGGCAATCGGCCCTGGCGGCCCGACCCCAGTCATCGTCCGGGCGGCCGGCCCGGCGGCGTCGGCACTGGTCCCGGGGGGATCAATCGGCCCGGAATCGGCGGCGGCAATCTTGGCGGCGGAAATCTCGGCGGCGGCGCGGGCGGTGGCATTGGAGGCGGGGGCGCAGGAGGCAATTTGGGCGGCGGCGCGGGAGCGGTCGCCCGCCCGGCCCCTGCTGCCCCTGCGCGGCCCGTGGCGCGGCCGGCCACTCGGCCCGCGGTCAATCGACCCGCCGCCGGCGCCTTGCCCAGACCGCCCGGCGGCGCCTTGCCCAGACCGCCCGGCGGCAGCCTCCCGCGTCCCGCTGGCGGCGCTTTGCCCCGACCCGCTGGCGGCGCATTCCCGCATCCGGGCGGCGGCGTGGCGCGACCCGGCGGCGGCGGCTTTGCCCGTCCCGCGGGACGCCCGGGCGGTGGCGGCGGCGGCTTTGCCCGTCCCGCGGGACGCCCGGCGGCGGCGGCGGCGGCGGCGGGGGGCACCTCCGGCGTTCGGACATACGCCTCAAGCACGACGTCGTGCTGCTGGCGCGGCTGGAGAATGGCCTGGGCTTTTATCGCTTTGTCTATAACGGCGGCAGAAAGGCCTATGTGGGCGTGATGGCGCAGGAGGTGGCCGCGGTCATGCCAGAGGCCGTGTGGCGCGCGCCTGACGGCTATCTGCGCGTCGCCTACGACAAGATCGGCGTCACCTTCCAGTCCTACGACCGCTGGGTCGCCGCGGGGGCCCAACCGCCAGGCAGTCGCGCTGGCGTTGAGCGCAACGCGGGGCGCGACGCTTCCTTTTGATGCGTGCGGCGCCTACATCAGGCGGCAAGGGGAGTGAGTGGACATGTCCAACACGATTGTCGTCACCGTGCCGCATGACCTCGGGGTGGAGGCGGCGAAGGCGCGCCTCGCCTCGCGCATCGAGAAGCTGCAACGCGAATATGTGGACAAGCTCGCCCGCTCCGAAGTGAGCTGGGCGGGAGACGTCGCCACGATCCGCGTCGCGGCGCTCGGTCAGACCGCGACGGCGCGCGTCACCGTGCTCAGCGACCTGGCCCGGATCGAGATCGACCTACCCTGGCTGCTGGCGAAGCTCGCGGGCAAGGTTCAGAGCGTCGTGACGCATAATGCGAACGACGTGCTGCGAATCGGCTCAAAAAATTGAGTCTGTCGCAAGGGGGCGATCGCCGTCCTCGCCGTCGACCGTCTCGGGCGGAATGGAGAGAACCTCGCCCGGACAGGTTTTGCGCTCAATTGGGGACTCTAACCTCAATTTTTCACGACGTTTTCCGCGTGCAAAAAAGGCGCAGGAACGCTTTCCTTTCAGCGTGACGCGGCGGCGTCGAGATCGAGCCATATGCGCACGAGATCCGCCAGCGTGCGGGCGCCGAGTTTGACCATGGCGTTCGCGCGATGCGTTTCAACCGTACGCGGCCTGATGCCGAGTTGCGAGGCGACTTCACGATTGGGACGCCCGCCAAGAACGGCGTCGACGACGTCACGCTCCCGCGCGCTCAGAACTCTGGAACTTTTCGGCAAGCTCCTGGCGGCGTCGCGCCTGCGCGCTGCGGGCGCGGCTCAACTCCACCGCGACGCCGACAGAGGCAAGGAGCGCGTCCATGTCGATCGGCCGGACCAGGAAGTTGACGGCTCCCTCCTTCATCGCGCGAACGGCGGAACGGACGACCGCGCTCGGGGACAGCACGATTGTCGGCATCGGTTCACGCATCGCGTTGATCTGAGACATGACGCCGACGGCGGCGCAGCAAGGCTCGAGGTCGACGATGACGCAGCCGGCCGGGCGTCCGTCCTCGGCGAGAAACTCGTCGATATCTCGATAGATTTCCACCTCGAACCCGCGGCGCGACAGGATCCGGCCGATCGCCGCGCGATCATCTTTGTTTCGGACGATGAGATAGACGATTGCCATTTTTGACTTGAACGCTGCCTTGAATGACAACGTTCTAGCATTGTTCGGCGCTCCAGTTGAAGCCCAGATTATTGCTCAAGGATTAATCAGGTTTCCGGCGCCCGAAGTCGGGCGCTTCCGTATCCTGGCCCTGCTCAATGATTGAGCGGCGGATGGCGCGCGTACGGGTGAAAAATTCGAAGAGCCCCTCCCCATCCCCGCGCCGGATCATACGTTGAAGCACGCTCAGATCCTCGTTGAAGCGGCCGAGCATCTCCAGCACGGCTTCCTTGTTGTTGAGGAAGATGTCCCGCCACATCGTCGGGTCCGAGGCGGCGATGCGGGTGAAGTCGCGAAAGCCCGAGGCCGAGAATTTGATCGCCTCCGAGCGGGTCTGCTCGCCGAAATCATCGGCCGTGCCCACGATGTTGTAGGCGATGAGATGCGGCAGATGACTCGTCAGCGCCAGGACCCTGTCGTGGTGGTCCGGCGCTCATCGTTTCGACCTTCGCGCCGATCCGGCTCCAGAATTCGGCTAGCTTTTCAACCGCTTGTTGATCAGCGCCGTCGGGCGGCGTGAGAATGCACCAGCGGTTGTCGAAGAGCGTGGCGAAGCCGGCGTCTGGTCCGGAAAATTCTGTGCCCGCAAGGGGATGGGCCGGGATGAAATGCACGCCCGGGGGGATGTGGGGCGCAATCTGCGCCACGACGGCCCCTTTCACCGAGCCGACGTCGGAGAGAATGGCGCCCGTCTCGAGATGCGGCGCCAGCGCTTGCGCGACCGCGCCGCAGACGCCGACAGGCGTGCAGATGACCACGAGATCCGCGCCCGCCAGCGCGGCGCCGGCGTTGCCGCTCGCCTCGTCGGCGAGCTCGAGCGTCGCGCACGCGGGCCATCACCTCGGGGGAGGCGTCGAGGATCGCGATCTGGCGCGCGGCGCCATGGCTGCGCGCGGCGCGGGCGATCGAGGAGCCGATCAGGCCCGCGCCGACGAGGGCGAGCCTGTTGAAGACCGCTTCAGCCATTGGCGGCCGCTTTTGTGTCCTGCACGAAGTCCGCGAGCGCGGCGACGACGCGTTCGTTCGCCTCCTGCGTCCCGACCGTGAGACGCAGAAACTCGCCCATGCCATACGCGCCGATCGCGCGCAGCACGAACCCGCGCGCCGTGAGAAAACGATCGGCGTCGGCGGCCGTGCGGCCGGGCGTCGTGGGAAAGCGTATCGCGACGAAATTGGCCACGCTCGGCAGAACCTCGAGGCCGAGCGCGGAGACTTCGCCGGCCAGCCAGGGCAGCCATCGTTCGTTATGCGCGATCGCCGCCGCGATATGCGCGGTATCCTTGAACGGCGGCGACGCCGGCGGCCGCCGCGGCGCTCGAGACGTTGAAGGGCGAGCGGATGCGGTTCAAGGCGTCGATGACATGCGCGGGGCCGTAGCCCCAGCCCAGGCGCAGGCCGGCCAATCCGTAAATTTTCGAGAAGGTGCGCGTCATCACCACATTCTCGAGCGAGTCGACGAGCGCGACGCCGGCGTCGTAGTCGTCGCGCGTGACATATTCGGCATAGGCGGAGTCGAGCGTCAGCAGCGTCGTCGCCGGAAGCGAGCGGGCGAGCCGGGCGACCTCATGCGCGCAGAGATAGCTTCCCGTTGGATTGTTGGGGTTGGCGAGAAAGACGATCTTCGTTCGCGGCGTCACGCGCGCGAGGATGGCGTCGACGCTCGCCGTGTAATTGGTCTCGGGCGCGACGACGGGAACGCCGCCCGCGGCAAGCGTCACGATCTTATATTCGAGAAAGCCGTATTGGCTGTAGAGCCCCTCGTCGCCGGGGCCGATATAGGCGAGCGCCAGCAGCTCCAGAATCTGATCCGAACCGGCGCCGGCAATGATGCGCGCGGGATCGAGCCCATAGCGCGCGCCGATCGCCTCGCGCAGCTTCAGAGAGGAACCCTCGGGATAAAGCGCGACCTCGGCGGAAAGATCGCGCAGCGCCTGCACGGCGCGCGGCGAGGGACCGAGCGGGGTTTCATTGGCCGACAATTTGAAAACCCGCGCGGCGCCGGGCGCGGCGCTTCTGCCGGGCACATAAGCGTCGATCTCGAGCACGCCGGGGCGCGGAACGGGACGCGTCATTTCACCTGGCTCCTCACCTGGCTGTTTGGGGCGAAGACGCCGCTGCGCGCGTCGTTGAGTTCATATCTGCCGGCGTGGCTGCCGATGGGCTCGACCACGACGTCCGACGCGCCCGCCGCGGCGAGGTCGCGGGCGAAAAGCCCCGCTTCGATCCGACCCGGCGCGGCGACGAGCAGCGACAGGCCTCCGGCATGGGGCGCGCTGGCGAGGATTTCGCCGTCGAGCGCGGAGATCGCGGCCGGAATGGAATGCGACCAGTGCGGCAGACTGATCGCATGCAGCAGAATGTCGTGCGACGCCGCGTCCGGCGCGGAGCGCGCGAGGATGAAGACCGGCAGTCCGGCGGGGTGATCCGGCCGCTCGACGAAGGGCAGGCGCGCGAGAATCTTGGGGGCGTTCTCGCCGATCAGCCGCTCCCACCAGCCGCCGTCGGCGAGCGTGCCCGTCGCGCGCAACATGCCGAGGTCGCCGGCCGAGGCCGAGACAGCCTCGATGACGGCGCCCGCGCCGTGATGGGGCACATAGGGCACGGTGAAGCCGAAATGAAAGCGGGCGCTGTCGCGCATCTGCGTATCCCCGCCGGAGTCGTCGGCATGGACCGCATAATTGGCCTGGACATAAGTGAAGGTCGAGACGATGACCCGCCAGACGCCCTCGACCGCATCGAGCGGGAGGAGGCCGCTGTGGCGCTCGACCAGCGCCCGCATCATCTGCGCCTCCCGGTCCGGCCGGAAGGCGCAGCCGCCGCCCTGCGCGCGCTTGACGGCGATCAGCCGGTCGATGATCTCGCCGCGCGCCATCAGCAGCCGATGCATCTCGAGATCGATGCGGTCGATCTCGCCGCGCAATTCGGCGAGCGTGTCGGCGGGTTTCAGCTCAGGCGTGTCGCACATGGCGTTTCTCTTAGGCCAGAGGGCCGCGAGAGTGAAGGGGGCGCCCGCCGCCCTCTGACCCCGCCCCCTCGCGCACAGGCGTTCGCGCTCCGGCCAAGGCGTCGGTGGCCCTTCGGGACCGCTACAGCGTTCTGCCAAGCCGGCCGGCGAGATCGGTCACGAATTGCCAGGCGACGCGCCCCGAGCGCGCGCCGCGCGTCATCGCCCATTCGAGCGCCTGGCGCCTGATCTGCGCGTCGGGCGCCTGAAGCCCGTAATGGCGCGCATAGCCGAAGACCATGGCGAGATAATCGTCCTGACTGCAGTTGTGGAAGCCGATCCAGAGGCCGAAACGGTCGGACAGCGAGACCTTCTCCTCGACCGCCTCCTTGGCATGGATGGCGTTGGCGCTTTCATTCTCCATCATGTCGCGCGGCATCGAGATGCCGGCGGTTCGAGGTCGCGTAAAACAGACACATTGCCCGGCCGCCCTTCGACGCCGCCTTCGAGCGCGGTCTTGAGCGCCTTGTAACTCGTCTCCGGCCCGTCGAAGGAGAGGTCGTCGCAAAAGACGATGAACTGAAAGGGCTGGCCCGCCAGCGCGGCGAGAAGATCGGGCAGCGCCTCGATGTCCTCGCGATGAATTTCGACGAGCTTCAGCCGACCCTCGCCCGCGAGCGCGCCATGCACGGACTTGACGAGCGAGGATTTGCCCATGCCCCGCGCGCCCCAGAGCAGGGCGTTGTTGGCCGGCAGGCCCTTTGCGAAACGCGCCGTGTTGGAGAAGAGAATGTCGCGCTGGAGGTCGACGCCCTCGAGAAGGTCGAGCTCAACGCGATTGACCTTCCCGACCGGAGTGAAAGGACGCCCCGGCCCTTCGCCAGACGAAGGCTTCGGCAGCCGCAAAATCCGGGGCTTCCGGCGACTTTGGCGCGAGGCGCTCCAGAGCGGCGGCGATGCGGGACAGCGATGCGATAATATCCTTCTTCGACATCAACGACGTTCCTGAGCGCGTTCCTTGACCTGCGGGGCTGATTTGGGGGCATAGCCGGAATATACCGACGCGCATAGGCCGCGCCGTCGGCGAGGAAAGGCAAAAGCGCGTGACAGTCGACGCCAACGCCCTGATCGACCGAGCAAAACGCATCATCGCGCCCGCTGACGCCGGAGGGCGCCGAAAAGGCCCTCGATCGTGTCCTCGAAAAGGACGCCGATGGCGCGCTCGCCGCCGTCCTCGCCGAACGCACGCAGGCGCGCGACCTGCTGCTGGGGATATTGGGCTCGTCGCCCTACCTCACCGATCTCGCCGCACGCGACCCCGCGCGGCTCGCGCAGGCGCTCGGCGCAGACCCGCAGGCGCGTATCGAGGCGCTCATCGCAAAGGCGCAGGCAGGACGCAGGCGACGACGAAGCGGCGCTCATGCGGCGTCTGCGCCAGATCAAGCAGGAGGCGGCGCTGGTCATCGCGCTCGCCGATCTCTCGAAGGTCTGGGACACGCTGCAGGCGACGCACGCGCTTACCCGCATCGCCGACGCGACGCTCTCCGCCGCCGTCGCCTTCACGCTGCGCGAGGCCGCAGCACGCCGGCAAGCTCGAACTCGCCGACCGCGCGCGATCCCGAACGCGGCTGTGGCTGGATTTTTCTGGGCATGGGCAAGCAGCGGCGCCCTGAGCTGAACTACTCCTCCGACATCGATCTCGTCGTCTTTTTCGATCGCGCCCGCGCGCGTCTCGTCGAGCCCGAGCGACGACGTCGACCTTTTCGTCAGGCTCACGAAACGCGTCGTCAAGATCATGAGCGAGCGCACCAGCGACGGCTATGTGTTTCGCACCGATCTGCGGCTGCGGCCCGACCCCGGCGCGACGCCCATCGCCATCCCGCTCGAAGCCGCGCTCTCCTATTACGAAAGCATGGGGCAGAACTGGGAGCGCGCCGCCTATATCAAGGCGCGGCCGGTCGCCGGCGATATCGTCGCGGGCGAGGCGTTTCTGAAGGAGCTCGCGCCCTTCGTCTGGCGCAAATATTTCGACTTCGCCGCCATCGCCGACGTTCATTCGATCAAGCGGCAGATCCACGCGCATAAGGGCCACGGGCAGATCGCCGTGCTCGGGCACAACATCAAACTCGGCCGCGGCGGCATCCGCGAGATCGAATTCTTCGTGCAGACGCAGCAGCTCATCACCGGCGGGCGCGACACGCGTCTGCGTGGACGCGCGACGCTCGACATGCTCGACCAGCTCGTCGGCAGCGGCTGGGTCGAGCCGCAGGCGCGCGACGATCTTCGCGAGGCCTATCTCTTTCTGCGCGACGTCGAGCACCGCATCCAGATGGTCGCCGACGAACAGAAGCACACGCTTCCGCAGACGAAGGAGGGCGTCGAGGTCATCGCCCGCATGATGGGCTTTGCGCGCTACGAAGAATTCGCGCGACGCCCTGTTGCAGCGGCTTGAGACGGTGCAGGGCCACTATGCGCGCCTCTTCGAGAGCGCACAGGAATTGTCGTCGGGCGGCGGCAATCTCGTTTTCACCGGCGACGACGACGACCCCGAGACGGTCGAGACGCTCGCCAAAATGGGCTACGCCGATCCCAAAATGGTGACGGCGACGGTCCGCGGCTGGCATTTCGGCCGCTACGCCGCGACGCGTTCGACCATCGCGCGCGAAAGGCTCACCGAATTGACGCCGCCGCTCCTCGAGGCGCTTGCCGCGACCGACAACGCCGACATGGCGTTTCTCGCTTTCGACAAGCTCATCCAAAAACTCCCAACCGGCGTACAGCTCTTTTCGTTGCTCGTTTCACAGCCCCGCCTTCTGCATCTGATCGCCCAGATCACCGGCGCGGCGCCCAAGCTTTCGGACACGATCTCCAGGCGCCCGCGCGTGCTCGACGCCTTGTTGGAGCCCGCTTTCTTCCAGACGACGCCCAGCGGCGCCGATCTGCAAGAGCGCCTCGCGGCGCATTTCGCCGACGCGCGGTCCTATGAGGACGCGCTCGATCGCGCGCGCGCCTTCGGGCAGGAGCAGAAATTCCTGATCGGCGTGCGCGTGCTCACCGGTTCGATCTCGGTGGCGGACGCCGGCGCCGCATATTCCCGCCTCGCGCAGACCCTGGTTGCAGGGCTTTTCGCACGCGTTGGCGCGGAATTCGAGAAGATCCATGGCCGCATCGCGGGCGGCGCGGCGGCGATCGTCGGCATGGGCAAGCTCGGCGGGCGCGAGATGACTGCGGCCTCCGATCTCGATCTCATGCTGCTCTATGACGCCGATCCGCTTGCGGAATCGACAGGGGGCGAACGCCCGCTCCCGGCGTCGCAATATTACGCCCGCATGACCCAGCGCCTGATCACGGCGCTTTCCGCGCCGACTGCGGAAGGGTCGCTCTATGAAACCGACTTCCGCCTGCGGCCCTCGGGCAACAAGGGACCGATCGCCGTCAGCCTCGCGGCCTTCGAAACCTACCAGGCGGAGGACGCCTGGACATGGGAGCATATGGCGTTGACCCGCGCCCGGGTCGTCGCTGGACCGGACGACTTCGCCGCACGCGTCGAGGCGGCGATCCGGCGCGCGCTGACGCGGCCACGCGACGCGGACAGGCTCGCGGCGGACGTGCGCGCGATGCGTTGGCGCATCGAGGACGCCAAGGGGTCGCCGAGCCCCTGGGAGATGAAGCAAGCCCCGGGCGGGCTGATCGATATTGAATTCATTGCCCAATATCTCATGCTTCGACACGGCGCCGCGCGCCCGGAGATTTTTTCGACCACGACGCCTCTGGCTCTGGGCAGATTGCGCGCGGCGGGGATTCTCGATCCGGGCGCGGCGGAAACGCTGGAGGCGGCCTCAAGCCTTTATCAGGGCGCAACGCAGATCCTGCGCCTCGCGATTGACGGCGCCTTCCGGCCGGCCGACGCGCCCCGCGGATTGACCGAGTTGCTGCTGAGGATCGGCGACTCTCCCGATCTGTCGCATCTCGAGGCGTTGCTCGCCGAAACGCAAAAGAAGACCCGGCAGATTTTCATCCAGATCGTCGGCCCGGTTTCCGCCTGATTCCGCCGACGGGGAGTTGTCAGAAAGCGTGCGTCGGGCATAGATACGCCCCATTCCTCTCGCAGGAAACTACCGCGCCAGCCGCGGCGGCGGCTTTAAAGGGGCGTTTTGCCCCATTTTCTGGAGCAAATCATGTCTAATGCCCGCAAGAATGCGCGTTTCTCGATCCGCGCCGCGCTCGGGACGATCGGCCTCGTCGCCCTGATGACGGCGGCCGCGTCGGACGCGCAAGCAAAAGTACTTGCCAAGGTGAACGGCGTCGAGATCACCGATGAGGATCTCAAGCTCGCCGTGGAGGACCTCGGCCCGGGCATTCCCCGCCAGCTCGAGGGCAAGGCCCGCGAGAGCTACGTGCTCGACTTCCTCGTCGACGAGCAGCTCGTCGTCCAGAAGGCGCAAGCCGACAAGCTCGCCGAGACGCCGGACTTCGCCAAGAAGCTGGCCTATCTGCGCGACAAGGCGCTGATGGAGACCTTGCTCGGAGACGTCGCCAAACAGGCGGCCACCGAGTCCGCCATCAAGGCGACCTACGACGAGGCTGCGAAGAACCAGAAGCCGGAGACCGAATATCACGCCCGCCATATTCTCGTTCCGACCGAGGAGGAGGCGAAGAAGGCCCTGGCGCGCGTCAAGGGCGGCGAAGATTTCTCCAAGGTCGCCACGGAAGTGTCGAAGGATCCAAGCGCGAAGGGCGGCGATCTCGGCTGGTTCACGAAGGATCGCATGGTGCCGGAATTCGGCGAAGCGGCCGCGAAATTGAAGCCGGGCGAGGTCTCCGAGCCGGTGAAGACGCAATTTGGCTGGCATATCATCAAGTTGGACGAGACGCGCCCGAAGACGTTCCCGCCGCTCGATCAGATCAGGGACCAGGTCACACGCTATGTCGTTCAGAAGGCGCAGAGCGAACTCGTCATGAAATTGCGCGAAGGGGCCAAGATCGAGCGCAGCGATCAGCCCGCCGACGCCGCGAAGGACACGAAGCCGGCGGCGCCCGCCAAGCCGGACGAAAAGAAGAAATAGTCGAGACGCGCCAGCGCGTATCGACGCGAAGCCGCGGCGAAATATTTCCGTCATGCGCCTTTGCGAAAAAGTCGGCGCGGCGCTCTGCGCGGCGCCGACAATGGCGTACGCGTTGGCGCGCCCGTTTGACATGCGCGCTCTGCATCGCCAAGCGCGTTTGTCAAAATCCCGGGAACCCTGAGCGATCAACCGAGAGCTCGGTTCGTCCTTTGGCCCTTGAAAAAGAGTGCCCCCATGGCCCATGACGCCCCGCTTTCGCCGCTCGCGCCAACATCCACGCCCGATATCGCGCCGCTCGAGGGCGTGCGCTTCGCCGCCGGGGCGGCAGGCATTCGCTATGCCGGACGCACCGACGTCATGCTCGCCTTGCTCGACGAGGGAACGACCGTCGCGGGCGTGTTCACCAAATCCAAATGCCCGTCCGCGCCCGTCGACTGGTGCCGGGCGAAGCTCGAGGGCGGCAAGGCGCGGGCGCTTCTCGTCAATTCAGGCAACGCCAACGCCTTCACCGGCAAAGCGGGCGCCGCGGCGGTGAAACAGAGCGCCAAAATCGCCGCCGCCGCCGTCGGCGCGCGCGATCGTCAGATCTTCATCGCCTCGACGGGCGTCATCGGCGAGCCGCTGGATGCGCGCAAATTCGACGGCGTCGTGGAGAAGCTCGCGCAAGAGGCGCGGCCGGAGGCCTGGCTCGACGCCGCGCGGGCGATCATGACGACCGACACGTATCCCAAACTCGCCACGCGCCGCGCGGCCATCGACGGCGTCGAGGTGACGATCAGCGGCTTTGCCAAGGGCGCCGGCATGATTGCGCCAGACATGGCGACGATGCTCGCGTTCGTCTTCACCGACGCGCCCCTCGGCGCCCAAGCCCTGCAAGCACTCCTGACTAAGTCCGTGCAGGGCTCCTTCAACGCCATCACGGTCGACAGCGACACCTCGACCTCCGACACGTTGCTTCTCTTCGCGACGGGCGCGGCAAAGACGCGCGGCGCGCCCAGGATCGACAGGGCTTCCGACAAACGTCTCGCCGATTTCAAGAAGGCGCTCGACGCCGTGCTGCTCGATCTCGCGCACCAGGTCGTGAAGGACGGCGAGGGGGCGCGAAAATTCGTCGAACTGACGGTGACGGGAGCCGACAGCGCAAAGGCGGCGAAGCGCATCGCGCGCGCCATCGCCAATTCGCCGCTGGTGAAAACCGCCATTGCGGGCGAGGACGCCAATTGGGGCCGCGTCGTCATGGCGGTCGGCAAGTCGGGCGAACGCGCGGACCGCGACAAGCTTGCAATCTGGTTCGGCGGCGTGCGCGTCGCCCATAAGGGTCTGCGCGATCCCGAATATGACGAGACGGAAGTCTCACAGATCATGAAGCGGCCTGAAATCGTCATCAATGTCGATATTGGCCTCGGCGATGGCGCGGCGACGATCTGGACATGCGACCTGACGAAAGAGTATGTCGCCATCAACGGCGACTACCGCAGCTAGGCGGCGCCGGCGAAGGATAATCCGTCAATGAAGCTCCTGCTCGTCGTCGCGGCGGCGCTCGTCGATTGCGACAATCGCGTGCTGATCGCACAGCGTCCCGCGGGCAAGCAGCTCGCGGGTCTGTGGGAGTTCCCCGGCGGCAAGCTCGACCCCGGCGAGCGGCCCGAAGACGCCTTGATCCGCGAACTTGCGGAGGAGCTCGGCATCCGCGTGAAGGCGCCCTGCCTGGCGCCCTTGACCTTCGCGAGCCACGCCTATGATGATTTTCATCTTCTGATGCCGCTTTATGTTTGCCGCAAATGGGAGGGCTTCGTCGCGCCCGCCGAGGGACAAGCGGTCAAATGGGTGCGGGTGCGCGATCTGCGCGAATATGCGATGCCCCCCGCCGACTCGCCGCTCATCGCCCCGCTCCTCGATCTTCTGGGCTGATCAGGCGCGAACCATCGCGAAACTCGCGGGGATGGAAAGCGACCAGACCAGCCCGTCGGGCGGGAAGCTGAGTTTCGCCTCGCCATCGAGCGCCTGAGCGACAAGTCGCTTCACGACCTTATGACCGAAGCCTTCCGATGGCGTCATCGCGAGAGAGGGACCGCCGCTCTCGCGCCATTCGATGTTGAGCCGTCCATCCTCGAAACCCCATTTGAGCGAAATATTTCCCTCGGGTCGCGAGAGCGCGCCGAAGCTCAGCGCATTGGTCGCGAGTTCATGCAAAGCGAGGCCGATGTTCTGCGCGGCCTCTGGCTTCAGCATGATCTTGGGGCCCTCGATCAAGGCGTGTTCGCTCACGCTGTCCTTTGCGACGTCGAGGCAATAGGCCATCTGCGCGCGCACCAGATCATGCATGGAGGCGCCGCGCCAGTCCTGCGATACGAGAAGATCATGCGCCATTGACAGGGCTTGCAGCCGCGCGCTGAATTTGCGCTGGAATTCCTGGACCGAGACGGCGCCTGCGGCGGTCTGCCGCGACATCGCCTGGACGACGGCGAGAAAATTCTTCGAACGATGCACGAGTTCTCGCAGCAGCACGCGCACATGCTGTTCGCGCGTCTTGCGCTCGGTGATGTCGCGCGCCGTGCCCAAAATGCGCACCGCGCGGCCCCCTTCGAAAAAGGTGCGGCCGCGGATCGAGACCCATCGCTCGACGCGGTCCCTCACGCCGATGACGCGATATTCAATCTCATAGTCGCCGTCATGCGTCGGATCGAGGGCAAGGCCGACAGCCTCCTTGCTGCGACGCCTGTCCTGCGGATGCAGCGCATTGCGGAACACTTCGAAGCTCGGATCGACGCCTTCGGCAAGGCCCCAAAGATGGCGCACCCGCGCGTCGAGATGAACTTCGCCGGTGACGAGATTCCAATCCCAGACGCCCGTGCGGCCCGCGTCGAGCGCAAGCTGCATGCGCTCGAGCGCATAGGCCTGATCCTTGATGACATCGCAGCCCGAGGGCGCGACGCGCTCATCGCCGGCGTCGGAGAGAAATTCCGTATCGCTCACGCATCACCTTTTTCGGATGCGGCCATTATAAGCTCAGAAGGGCGTGCGAGGCGAGCGCTATGTCACACATCCAGCAGTTCCGCGGCAAAGGCGGCCTTCTCCTGAATGAAAGCGAAACGCGCTTCCGGCTTGACGCCCATGAGGCGCTCGACGCAATCCGCCACTTCCTCGCGTTCCTCGACCGCAAGAACAACCCGGAGCAATGTGCGCTTTCCGGGATCCATGGTCGTCTCCTTCAATTGCGCCGCGCTCATCTCGCCCAGACCCTTGAACCGATTGGTCTCGACCTTGCCTTTGCCGGTCAGCTCGGTGCGGATCAATGCGTCACGATGCGCGTCGTCGCGCGCGTAAACCGTTTTCGATCCTTGCGTCAGCTTATAGAGCGGCGGCTGGGCAAGATAGAGGTGACCCTTTTCGATCAGCCGGGGCATTTGCCGGTAGAAGAATGTGATCAGCAGCGACGCAATATGGGCGCCGTCGACGTCCGCGTCGGTCATCACGATCACTTTTTCATAGCGCAAATCGTCATCGCGATAATGCGCTCCCAATCCGCAACCGAGCGCCTGCGCCAGATCGGCGAGCTGCTGATTGGCATGGAGCTTGTCTTTGGTCGCCGAGGCGACGTTGAGGATCTTGCCGCGCAACGGCAGCACCGCCTGAGTGACGCGATTGCGCGCCTCCTTCGCGGAGCCCCCGGCCGAATCGCCCTCGACGATGAAGAGTTCCGACCCTTGCGCGGAATTGTTCGTGCAGTCGACGAGCTTGCCGGGCAACCGCAGTTTGCGCGTCGCGGTCTTGCGCGCCACGTCCTTCTCGGCGCGGCGGCGCAGACGCTCCTCGGCGCGCGAAATGGCGAATTCGAGCAGCTTGTTGGCCTGCGTGGGCGCGGCGGCGAGCCAGTGATCGAAGGAATCGCGCACGACGCCTTCGACGATGCGCGCGGCCTCGGCGCTCATCAGGCGGCTCTTGTTCTGGCCCTGGAACTCCGGCTCGCGAATGAAGATCGAGATCATCGCCGCCGACTGGCCCATGAGATCGTCGCTGGAGACGTCCTTGGCGCGCTTTGACTGGTTGGTGCGCTCGGCGTGGTCTTTCAACGCCTTCAGCAGCGCGAGGCGCAAACCTGCTTCATGCGTGCCGCCGTCCGGCGTCGGAACCGTGTTGCAGTAGGAATGGACGAAGCCGTCGTCCTCGGCGAGCCAGGCGACCGCCCACTCGAGCGAGCCATGCCCGCCTTCGCGCGTCACCTTGCCGACGAAAGGCTGGTCCGTGACGACCTCCTTGCCGTGCGTCTCGCGCGCGAGATAATCTTTCAGGCCGCCGGGAAAGCGCAGAACCGCTTCGTCGGGCGTATCGGCGCCGGGCTCGATCAGCGCGGGATCGCATCGCCAGCGGATTTCGACGCCGCCGAAGAGATAGGCTTTCGAACGCGACATGCGGAAGAGGCGCGCGGGTTTCCAGTGCGCGGCCTCGCCGAAAATTTGCGGGTCCGGCTTGAAGCGCACGCGCGTGCCGCGGCGATTGTTGATCTTGCCGAGCTTTTGCAACTTGCCAAGCGGCAATCCGCGCGAAAACGCCATCGCATAAAGCTGCTGATCGCGCGCGACCTCCACCTCGAGCCGCTCCGACAGCGCGTTAACGACCGAGACGCCGACGCCATGCAGGCCGCCCGACGTCTGATAGGCGCCGGAGTCGAATTTGCCGCCGGCGTGGAGGACGGTCATCACCACTTCGAGCGCCGACTTGTCCTTCATCTTCTGATGCGCGTCGACGGGAATGCCGCGCCCGTTGTCGCTGACCGTCAGCCAGCCGCCCGGCTCCAGCGTCACCTCGATGAAGGTCGCGTGACCGGCCACCGCCTCGTCCATCGCATTGTCGAGCACCTCGGCGAAAAGGTGATGCATGGCCGCTTCATCGGTGCCGCCGATATACATCCCGGGACGGCGGCGAACGGGCTCGAGCCCTTCCAGCACCTCGATGGAGGCGGCCGAATATTCTGCGGGGGTGGCCCGCGCGGCGGTTTTTTGCGCGGGCGCCCTGCGGGGCGCGCCGCCGAAAAGATCGGGTTTGTTGACCATGGCCGAATATTACCGCGATTTTGAGCATGGATGCGCAACTTCCGGACGCCCACGTCCGCAAAGTCGCAAGACACTGGAATTAAAGAGAATTGCCGGGCATAAACCGCGATCGACGGATCGCGCCGACACGATCGGGCTGCTCAGGCGATTTTTTGCCCGAGACCGGCGGCGGGGTCCGCGCCAAGAAACGCCGCAAGCGGCTTGGGACGGCTGATCAGAAAGCCCTGAATCTCCTGGCAGCCGAAGTCGCGCAGCAAACGCAACTGCGAAAGCGTTTCGACCCCCTCGGCGGTCGTCTTCACGCCGAGCTCGCGCGCCAGCCAGATGATCGTGCGCACGATCGAGGCGGTTTCGCGCTTTTTCTCGATCTCCTGCACGAAGGAGCAGTCGATCTTGATGCGGTCGACGGGAAAGGCGCGAAGATGCGAGAGGGTGGAAAAGCCCGTTCCGAAATCATCGAGCGCGATCTTAACCCCAAGCCGCCTGATTTCCATGAGACACGCGATCGTGACGGGGCTTTCCACGAGAAGGGCCGACTCCGTAATCTCGAGCTCGAGCCGATGCGGGGCCAGATCATGGGCCGAAAGGGCGTTGGCGACGCCAAGCGCGAAGCCCGGATTGGTCAGTTGCGTCGGCGAGAGATTGACCGCGACGCGCGTGGATTTGGGCATCGCGGCGGCCAGTCGGCAGGCTTCCCGAAGAACCCAGTCGCCGATCTCGAGAATGAGTCCGGTCTTTTCGCCGATCGGCAGGAATTGCAGCGGCCCGACAAGTCCATGCCCCGGACGCCGCCACCGGATGAGCGCCTCGAACCCGGCGACCTCTATCTTTTCGAGATTGACCAGGGGCTGAAAATGCAATTCGAATTCGTCGCGCGCGAGCGCGCGGCTGAGGTCCTGTTCGGTCTGCCAGCAAGAAGCGACGCGCGCCTCGATCGCCGCATCGAAGAAGCCGACGCTTCGGCGGCGACGGCTCTTCGTCTCGTAAAGCGCAAGGTCCGCTTTCTTGATGAGCCCGGCGAGATTGAATCCGTCCGCCGGCGCGCGCGCAACGCCAATGCTCGCGCCGATCGAGGCCGCAGTCCCGGCGATCTCGACCGGCTGGCGAACCGCCTCGGCCAGCCGATTTGCGAAATCCTCGATCTCTTCATGCTGCGAGGATGGTTGCAGAACGACGAACTCATCGCCTCCGAAGCGGGCGAAAAACGCGCCGCGACTGAGCGTCGCATTCAATCGCTGCGCAACCACCTTGAGCAATTCGTCTCCGGCCTGATGCCCGAACGTGTCGTTGACGCTCTGGAAATCGTCAAGATCCAAGAGGTGTATCGCAACGCCGCTATTCGACTTTTCAGCGCGCGCCAGCGCGTCTTGCGCCACCCTTTCGAAGGAGTCGCGATTGGCGACGCCCGTCAGCCTGTCGAAATAGGCGAGCCATTGAATACTTGCCTTGCGCTCTTCCCGCTCGAAAGCGATGGCGCAAAGATCGACGGTGGCTTCGACGATCTTCCGGTCCAGTTCGCTCGGGCCGCGACAGGTTCGATAATAAAACGCGAACGTGCCGACCACGCGTCCGTCGGCGGCGCGGACTGGCGATGACCAGCAGGCGCGGAGCCCAAGCGGCAGGGCGAGATCCTTGAACTCCGCCCAAAGCGGATCCATCGCAATGTCCGCAACTTCGACGGCTTGGCCGACGAAAGCGGCCGTACCGCACGAACCGGCTGAGGGGCCAATCAAAATGCCGTCGAGCGCCGCGCTATACTCCTGCGGCAGACTTGGTCCGGCGAGGGGATGCAATCGTCCGGTGGCGTCAACGGAAAGGATCGAGCAGATCACTTCCGGCGCCATCCGCTCGACGCGCACACAAAGTGCGCTCATGATGAGCTGCGTGGACAGACCTCGCGCAACGCCTTCCAGAATGTCCCGTTGCAGCGCCTTGAGCCCGAGCATTGCGGGGCTTGAACAATCGCTGCAATCGAGTTCGGACATTGCTTCCCGCCAACGTGTTCCGCGGACCACGCCGCAAATGTCGCGTCGTCCAGCCGCGATCTCCGAGAAGACACGTGAAAATTGTATAATTGTTGACGTTCACGCAAAAATATTAACAAATCTGTCTTTGCTGACTTAAGATGATCTTTGAAATTCTTTTTTGGTTGTCGCGCCTCTTTACCCCGTCGCAACCGGCCAGGGACTAGGCGTTCCGACGGCTGTCCCCGGAGCGCCTATGCCGCCCACTGTCGTGATTTGCGTCGACCATGGTCACGTCAATGGTGGACAATCAAAGGTTGCCATAGCGAGCGCGATCGCCTTGAGAAACGCGGGCGCACGCGTCATTTTTTTCGCCGCCTGCGGACCGCTCGATCCGCGCCTGGCGACGGCGGGCGTTACGACGATCTGCCTTGGCCAGCGCGACATTCTCGAAAATCCCTCACGCTTTGCCGCCGCCCGACAGGGGATCTGGAACACGCTGGCCGCGGAAAAACTCGCCGAGACGCTCGCGCGATGCGCCGGAGAACGCGCGATCGTTCACGTCCACGGCTGGGCGAAGGCCCTTTCCCCATCCATTGCGGCGCCGATCCGGGCGTCGGGCCTGCCGGCCGTCTACACAATGCATGAGTTTTTCTTCGATTGTCCCAACGGCGGATTCTATAATTTCCCCAAAGGCGAGGCCTGCCCGCTCGAACCCATGTCCCTCGCCTGCTGGACGACCAATTGCGACTTGCGGAGCTACGCTCACAAGGTGTGGCGCAACGCGCGCGGGTTCGTCGCGCGCCATGTGGCCCATCTGAGGGAAACATTCGGCGATATCGTCCTGCTTTCCGAACTTCAGGCCTGCGTGCTCCAGACTTCTCTCCCGGGAGGCGCGCGGATCCATCGCGTGACCAACCCCGTCGAGGCGACGCCCTGCGGCCGGAAGGTCGACCCGACCCGCGGCGATTTCCTCTTCGTGGGGCGGCTGTCGCCGGAGAAAGGCCCATTTCTCTTCGCGCAAGCCGCGCAGCGCGCCGGCGTGAGGCCCGTCTTCATCGGCGATGGGCCGATCGCGGCGGACGTGCGGGCGCGTTGCCCGGAAGCCCGGCTCCTGGGATGGCTGGCTCCCGAGGCGGCCCAGGCCGAGATGCGGGCGGCACGCGCGCTCGTCTTTCCCTCGCTTTGGCACGAGACCTTCGGGCTCACGGCGCTCGAAGCAAAGGCCGCGGGCACGCCGACGATCGTCGCGGATGGCTGCGCCGCGCGCGAGGCGGTGGCTGATGGCGTCACCGGACGCTGGTTCAGAAGCGGCAGCGTCGAGGCGCTCGCCTCGGCCATTGTCGAATTGAAAAACGACGCCGTGATCGCCGAAATGTCAAGAAACGCATATGATTCATATTGGGCCGCCCCCGCTTCGCTCGAGCGCCACCTTGAGCAAACGCTCGCCGTTTACGAGATCGCGCTTGCCCATCAAAAGCGCCACGGGTGAGCGCAGCGCAGACCGCATCGACGCGCGCTTCGGCCTGCGGTAAGAGCCTTGCGCGGAACCTCCGGGAACTCGAATGACACGCTTCCACCACGTTTGCGCCGCCGCTCTCGCCACCATGTTTTTCATGATCGCGCCGACGAAGGCCGAACGGCTGCGCCTCGCCCTGCAAAAGACCGGGACCACCGGCTGGGAACTGGCTGTGGTCAAGGCCTTCGGCCTCGACAAGCAAGCCGGCCTTGAGCTCGAGGTGACCGAGCTTGCCTCGCCGGAAGCGGGCAAGATCGCCATTCAGGGCGGCGGCGCGGATATTATCGTCTCGGACTGGCTGTGGGTCGCGCGCGAGCGCGCCGAAGGCGCAAAGCTCACCCTCTCCCCCTATTCCAGCAGCGTTGGCGCGGTGATGACGCGCAATCGCGCGATCACGAGCGTCGCCGACCTCATCGGAAAAAAGCTTGGCGTCGCCGGCGGCCCGCTCGACAAGAGCTGGCTGATGTTGAAAGCCTCTGCGCTCAGACAGGGCGTCGACCTCGAAAAGACCGCCATGATCCTCTATGGCGCGCCCCCGCTCATCGCGGAGAAGGCGATAGAGGGCGAGCTGGACGCAGCGCTTGAATTCTGGAATTTCGCCGCGGATCTTGAAGGCAAGGGTTTCTCGCGCGCCATCGAGATCGCCGATGTCGAGCGCGCCCTCGGCGCCAAGGGCGACGTCGTCGTGACCGGCTATGTCTTCGACGAAGGCTTTGCGGCGCGCAACGGCGCCGCGCTGACGCGCTTTTTCGATATGACCGCGAAGGCCAAGGCGCTCATCGCGAGCGACGACAAGGCCTGGGAGGCGGCGGCGCAGCGGATCGGCGCCAAGGATCCGGCGACGCTCGCACTTTATCGCAAGCGGTTCGTCGCGGGCGCGCCCAAGCGCCCGCTCGCGCAGGAAGAAGCCGACGCCGCCGCGCTGTTTCGCGTCCTCGCCGACATTGGCGGGGAGAAGCTCGTTGGCCCGGCGAAGACGCTCGATCCCGGAACCTTCTACAAAGGCGGCGAGGTCGCCAGACATTGATCCGACTCGCCTCGCTCGCGGCGCTCCTCGGCCTTTGGAGCATCGCCGCGTTTCATTCTGAGCCCGCGGCGGCTGCCCGGGCCGCTTCTCGTCTTCGAAACCATCGCGGCGGAAGCGCGCTCGGGCGCGCTCTTCGCCAATCTCTCGATCACGTTGCTCCGCGTCATCGCGGCGTTTGTGCTCGCGATGAGCCTCGGCGCGGCGATCGGCTATCTCATGGGCAGAAACAGGGTCGCCGACCGCCTGCTTGACCCCTGGCTCGTCGTGCTTCTCAATCTGCCGGCCCTCGTCGTCATCGTGCTCGCCTATGTCTGGGCCGGACTGACCGAGGCCGCCGCCATCGGCGCCGTCGCGCTCAACAAACTGCCCAACGCGGTTGTCGTCATTCGCGAGGGCGCCCGCGCGCTCGACCCGCAACTCGAGGAGATGGCGCAGGCCTTCCGCTTCTCTCGCGCCGCGCGGTTCAGACATCTCGTCGCGCCGCAGCTCGCACCCTATTTCGCGGCGGCGACGCGCTCGGGCCTGTCGCTGGTGTGGAAGATCGTGCTCGTCGTCGAACTGCTCGGCCGCTCGAACGGCGTCGGCTTCGAAATCAACATGGCGTTCCAGCTCTTCGACATGAGGCTGCTTCTCGCCTACGCTCTCCCTTTCGTCGCGCTGATGCTCGGCGTTGAAACTCTTCTGGTGCAGCCCCTTGAACGAAATGTCGCCCGCTGGCGGCGCGGCGTCCCTGGACGTCGCGATCGCGTCTAAGGACCATCATCGCGCCGACGGGTCGTCGCTGCGCGTCTTGCAGGATTTGCGGCTGTCACTCCCGCGCGGCCAGGCCGGCGCCGTCGTCGGGCCCTCGGGATGCGGCAAGACCTCGCTTTTGCGTCTGATCGCAGGGCTCGACCGCGATTTCTCGGGGCGGATCCAGCTTCCCGACCATGGGCGCCTCGGCATGGTTTTTCAGGAGCCGCGACTCCTGCCCTGGCGCAACCTCCTGGACAATATCCGCATCGCGGCGCCGGAAGCGAGCGCGCGCGAAATCGCCGCGCTCATCGACGATCTGGCGCTCGGCGAACATGCGTCGCATTTCCCCTCGGAACTCTCGCTCGGCCTCGCGCGGCGCGCGGCGCTGGCGCGCGGCCTCGCAGTCAAGCCGGATGTGCTGCTCCTCGATGAGCCGCTCGTCTCACTCGACGCCGCGCTCGCGCACGACCTTCGTCAGAAGATCGCCGCGCTCATCGACGCAAAGAGGGTCACGACGCTCGTCGTGACACATGATCTTTCAGAGGCGATTGCGCTCGCCGACAAGGTTTTTCTGCTCTCGCCGCGCCCGGCCCGCGTCATCGCAACCCTCGACGTCGAAATCCCGCGCGCGCGGCTGACGCCGGGCGCCGCGGCGGCGCTCGAAGCGCGGGCGCGCGAGGCGCTTACGGCGCCACGCGATTGAGGCGCGCTTACCAGGCGATTTCGGCGCCCTTGTAATCGAGGTAGCGGCGTGTTTTCGAGAGATCGAGCCCCTCGACGACCTTGATGATTCCGGCGGCGCTGTCCGCGACCCCGAGCGTTGCGTCCGGGCCGCCCATATCGGTGCGCACCCAGCCCGGATGCATGGCGACAACGGCGACGCCCTCCGATTTCAAGTCCTCGGCGAGACATTGCGCGATCTTGTTCAACGCAGCCTTGGAGGCGCGATAGCCGACGTTGAACGTCCCCCCCAGCGCCATGGAGCCCATGACGCTCGACATCAACACGATGCGCGGACGCGCGCCGCGCCGCACCTGCGGCAGGAACGCCTCAACGACCCGCAAGGGGCCGAGCGTGTTGATTGAAAACAAATCGAGCGCGCCATCGAAGTCCATGTCGAGCGCGGACTGGCGCTGCGGGCCATAGGCGCCGGCGTTCGCCACGAGGACGTCGATCGGTTCGGCGACTTGCGCCGCCGCCGCATGAATTTGAGCGTCATCGCGCGTGTCGAAGACGAGAATCCGCCCCTTTGCGCCGATCGGCGCCAGCGCCTCTTCGAGCGCCGCGCGGCTCGTCGCGTCACGCACGCTCGCTGTGACGCTGACGCCTTTCGCCGCGAGTTGGCGCGCGAGCTCGAGACCGATGCCCCGGCTGGCGCCGGCGATCAACCAATGTGACATTGAAGTCCTCCCAAACGCCGTGACCCGACATATAGCGCGACGCCTTGTGTTTGGCGCTTCCGGTGCTAGCCTGCCAGGCGCGGGAGTGGGGAGAGATCAGGGATGGCGCGAACCGGCGAGAACGGCGTCGGGCGTTTCTTCGACGGGCGCGTCGAGCGACGGGCCGTTGGGGTTGTCTTCGGACCTGCTCTGGAAATCACCTCGGCCGACGGCGCTCTGCTCGACGTTTGGCCCTACGCCGAAATCCGCCGCCTGCCGGCGCCGGGGACCGCGATGCGCCTTCGCTCGCTCGGCGCGCCGAAAGCCATGCTGGAAATCGACGACGCGCAAACCCAGGCGGAGGTCAGGCGCCATTGCCATCTCCTCGCGGGGGAAACTGTCGCGCCCAATACGGAGGGCCGCAGGCGGCTCGGCTATGGGCTTCTCGCCGCCGTCATGTTCGGCGCCTTTCTGTGGGGCGGCGTGCCGCGCATGGCCGGGATCATCGCGCCCGTCATCCCCCTCGAATGGGAAAAGCGGCTTGGCGAGTCGGCGGACGGGCAGGTGCGCAAGACCTTTCCGGGCAAGTCCTGCGCCGCGCCGAAAGGCTTGGAGGCGCTTGCCAAAATCTCCCAGCGCCTGCAGGAGGCCGCCCATCTGCGGCTGCCCGCGACGCTCGAGACGATCGATTCGAAGATTCCCAACGCCTTCGCCTTGCCGGGCGGCAAAGTCTATCTGCTCGCCGGCCTTCTCGACAAGGCGCAGTCGCAGGACGAAGTCATCGGCGTTCTCGCCCATGAACTCGGACATCTCGAGCATCGAGACCATTTGCGCAGCGTGATCGGCGCCGGGGGAACCGCGCTCCTCGTGGGCCTCGTCTTCGGCGACGTCACGGGCGGCAGCGCCATGATCGTCATCGGCAATTCGTTGCTCAACGCGGCGCATTCCCGCGAGAACGAGGCGGAGGCCGACGCCTATGCGGCGCAAACGCTCGCACGTCTGGGGCGGCCGTCGACGCCGCTCGGCGATTTGCTGATGCGCATCACAAATGGCGACGGCAAGGAAGCCGTCGCGTTCAGCATTCTTCACGACCATCCGCTGAGCGAGGAACGCCTTGAAAAACTCGCCGCAGCCGATCAGGGGGTCCGCGCCCCGCCGCTCCTCAGCGACGAGGAATGGCGGGACCTGAAGGAGATTTGCGCCTGAGCGGCCGGTCTAACGGGCCCCCTGGAGGGGCGATCAATGCGCCGCATGCGCCTCTTCAAGGCGGGCGACGCCGGTTTTCACCGCGGCCTGGACCTTTTCGAAAGCGCGCACTTCGATCTGCCGCACGCGTTCCCGCGAGACGCCGAACTCCGCGGAGAGTTGCTCGAGCGTCACCGGATCGTCCGCGAGACGACGCGCCTCGAATATGCGCCGCTCGCGCGGGTTCAGCACATCGAGCGCCCCGCGCAGCGCCTTCATGCGGTTGCCGCTCTCTTCCTGCGCCGCGAGCACGCGTTCCTGATCTTCGCTGTCGTCGACGAGCCAGTCCTGCCATTCCCCCTCGCCCTCCTCGCGAAGCGGCGCATTGAGCGAGGCGTCGCCGCCCATCCGGCGGTTCATCTCGATCACATCCTGCTTCGAGACGCCAAGCCGCGTCGCGATCTTCTCGACGTTCTCCGGCCGGAGATCGCCTTCCTCGAACGCGGAGATGCGGCTCTTTGCCTTTCGCAGATTGAAGAAGAGCTTCTTCTGGCTCGCCGTGGTGCCCATTTTAACAAGAGACCAGGAACGCAGGATATACTCTTGAATCGACGCGCGGATCCACCACATCGCATAGGTCGCGAGGCGGAAGCCGCGGTCGGGCTCGAAGCGCTTGACGGCCTGCATCAGACCGACATTGCCCTCCGAGATGATTTCTCCGATCGGCAGGCCGTAACCACGATAGCCCATCGCAATCTTGGCCACGAGGCGCAGATGCGACGTCACAAGTTCGTGCGCAGCCTTGGTGTCTTCATGCTCGCGCCAGCGCTTGGCGAGCATGTATTCCTGCTGGGGCTCCAGCATCGGAAATCGACGAATTTCGGCGAGGTAGCGGGCGAGGCCGCCTTCCGCGACGAGGGGCAAGGAATTCGCCATAGTCAAACCTCCTGACGGGCTCCCAGGGCGGCAAGCCCGCAATGATCGATCGCGCAAGAGCCGATCGAAACCATGGATAGTATAGGCCGGAATCCCTTGCCGGGAAAATGACCGCAGCGTGACAAGTCGCTAAAGTCGGGATTAAGATTCCGTAACATTCCCGGTCGCGACCGCCTCGCTCGTCCCGAAAAAACAGCGACTTGCCGAGGAACCGACAAGGCTTTCCCCTATCGTCCTCCATTTCGTGTCAATTTATTTCATATTGCCGAGCACGCCGCGCAGAATCTGTCGGGCGATCTGCGTTCCCGCCGACCGCGCCGCGCTTTGCACGGCGGAGCGCATGGCGATTTCGGCGGGGTTGAGGCGTTTCCCGCGCGCGGAGCCGAACAGGGTTCCCAGCACGCCGCCGAAGACGCCGCCAAGCAGGCCGCCGCCGCCCTTGGGCGCGGCGTCGCGGGCGGCGAGAACCTCGAATGCCGACTCCCTGTCGATCGCCTCGACATATTTGCCCGCGTAGGGGCTCGCCTTGAGCACGGCGTCCCGCTCCTGCGGCGTCACCGGACCGACGCGGGCGGCGGGCGGCGCGATCAGGACGCGGTCGACGATCTCGGGGGCGCCGCCGGCGCCGAGCATCGAGACCAGCGCCTCGCCCACAGCGAGACCCATGATCGCCTCGGTCGTGTCGAAAGCGGGATTTTTTCGGAATGTTTCCGCGGCCGCGCGCACCGCTTTCTGGTCCCGCGGCGTAAAGGCGCGCAATGCGTGCTGGATGCGATTGCCGAGCTGACCCAGCACCGTGTCCGGCAGATCGAGCGGGTTTTGGGTGATGAAATAAACGCCGACGCCCTTCGAGCGGATGAGCCGCACCACCTGCTCGATCGCCGACAACAACGCCTTGGGCGCATCGTCGAAAAGGAGATGCGCCTCATCGAAGAAAAAGACCAGCTTGGGCTTGTCGAGGTCGCCGACTTCGGGAAGCGTTTCGAATAATTCGGACAGCATCCATAGGAGGAAGGTGGCGTAAAGGCGGGGCGCGCGCATCAATTTGTCCGCGGCCAGAATATTGATGACGCCGCGCCCGTCGCGATCGATGCGCTGAAAATCCGAGATGTCGAGCGAGGGTTCGCCAAAGAATTTGTCGCCCCCCTGCGTCTCGAGCACCAGAAGCTGCCGCTGTATCGCGCCGACGCTCGCGGGCGCGATGTTTCCATATTTGGTCTTGAACTCGGCGGCGTTGGCCGAAACATGGTTGAGCGCGGCGCGCAAATCCTTTAAGTCAATCAACAAGAGACCTTGCTCATCGGCCACCTTGAAGACGATGTTGAGCACGCCCTCCTGCGTGTCGTTCAATTCGAGCAACCGCGAGAGCAGGAGCGGCCCCATCTCGGAAACCGTCGCGCGGACCATATGGCCTTGCTCGCCGAACACGTCCCAATAGACGACGGGAAACCGGTCCGGCTGATAGGGGACGCCAATTTCGTCGGCGCGCTTGACAAAGCCGGGCTTCGAATCGCCTGCTTGCGAGAGCCCGGCGAGGTCCCCTTTGACGTCGGCGAGAAACACCGAGGCGCCCGCATTGGAAAATCCTTCGGCGAGAAGCTGTAATGAGACGGTCTTGCCGCCGCCGGTCGCGCCGGCGACGAGGCCGTGACGATTGCCGAGCGCAAGCGTGAGATACCGATAGGCGCGTGGCTCGGCGGCGGCGACCGCGCCGACAAGAATCTTACCTTCGACCGCGTTCGGGGCCTGGCTGTCGCTCATGAGGTCGCGCTTTCGACTGGAATCATCGGATCTTGCGAAACTACATCATTCTCGCCGCTCCCGCACCAAAGCGGCCCGCCGCGCGGTCTTGGCGAAAGCGGCCGGTCAGGATAAGTTTCGGCCGCGAGAGGGAAGCATGAAGCCAATCGTCGCGTTTCGCCGACCCGCCCCCACCGGGCTCGTCCGCGCCGGATTTGTCGCCGCCGGACTCATCGCCGCCGGCGTAGACGGCCCCGCAATTGGCGTCCTAGGCGTTGGCGCCCCGGCGTTTGCGGCGCCAAGGCCGCAGCCGAGCGCCTTCAAGCTTGCCGCCGCCGTGAAACTGGAAAACAAGCGGCCGGTGGCGCTGCTCGACTTCGAGATCGTCGCCCCTGCGCGAGACAAGGTTCCCGAAACCGTCGTCGGCAAACTGGAAAAGCCTCTCGCCGCCGGCGCCTCGGCAAGCTTTCCGCTGACCGGCGGCGCCGGATGCCATTATGAGGCGCGGTGGACTTTCGAAGACGCAAAGGACGCGGGCGACGTCGATCTGTGCAACGACGCGCACATCATCCTTGCAGACTAACGCATTGCGACAATAGATCGGCGCGCCCCGAATGACGGTCGCGCCAAGACAACAAAACAAGACAACAAAAAATGACAAGCGCCGCAAAACCGATAGCGCGCGAAGAGCAGGAAACGCAAGCATGGCAAGAGGGTCCGTTAAAATTGGCGGGAAATCTGGAAAGCGAAACGACAAGAGCGCGAACGGCCCCACCGTCTCGAAGACTCTGTTGATCGGCGCGGGGACGGTGTTCGCGCTGGTCTTTGGCGTTTTCGTCGCCCTGACCAGCAGCAAGTCGCCGCCGCCGCCCGCCTCCGCCATCGGCGGGCCGTTCCAGCTCACGTCACAGGCCGGGCAGCAGGTGAACGAGAAAGACCTCCTTGGGAAGCCGTTTCTCGTCTTCTTCGGCTATACGCACTGCCCCGACGTCTGCCATACGACGCTCTTCGAACTGTCGGAAATCCTGCGCGCGCTCGGGCCCGAGGCGAAGATCGGCGCCCTCTTCGTCACCGTGGATCCGGAACGCGACACGCCGGAGATTTTGAAGGAGTACCTCTCCAATTTCGACTCGCGGATCATCGGCCTGACAGGCCCGCGCGCTCAGCTCGAACCGATGCTGCGCGGCTATCGCATTTACGCGAAACGCGCGCCCGGCAAAGAGGAAGACTACGCCGTGGACCACACGACCGTCGTCTATCTGATGGATAAAAACGGCCGCTTCGTGACATCTTTCAACGTTGGTCGCAAACCGGACGAAGCGGCGAAGGAACTCGAGCGTTACCTCTGAGCGACCGTCCGCGCGAACCATGCAAGCGATTTTTTTTGTGCTCTTGCGTTTTTCGAACTCGCGAGTTGGCACGCCTTTCGCTAGCATGCCGCCATGCTTCGACTTCTGCGTGACGGGCGCGCCCGCAACGGTTCGTCTCACCTTACACTCGAGCACGCCGGCGAAACGATCGTCGTCGCGTTGCGCCGCGCGACCACGGCGCGGCGTTTCACCTTGCGCGTTCGTTTCGCAGCGCGCGACGCCGTCCTCACCATGCCGCAACGCGCGTCGGTGCGCGAGGCGCACGCCTTCGCCGAACGTCACGCCGCCTGGATCGCCGCGCGTTTGAATCGACTGCCGGCGACGATTCCCTTCGCGCATGGCTCGATCGTCCCGCTGCGCGGGGTCGACCATGCGCTGGTTCATCTGCCGGAACGGCGCGGCACGGCCTGGACGGAGGCGCGAGACGACGTCGACGCGCCCTTTGCGCTTTGCGTCGCGGGAAAGCTGGAACACGTGCATCGCCGCGTGCAGGATCACTTGAAGCGCGAAGCGCGCCGCGATCTGGAGAAAGCCGTGGCGCGCCACACCGCGGCGCTGGATCTGGCGCCGCGCGGCATTGGCCTGCGCGATCCGGTGAGTCGCTGGGGCTCCTGCTCCTCCTCCGGCTCGCTCAATTTTTCCTGGCGCCTGATCATGGCGCCGCCTCTCGTTCTCGACTATCTTGCCGCTCACGAGGTCGCGCATCTCATCCATCTCGACCATTCGCCGCGTTTCTGGGCGCTCGCGCGACGGCTTTGCCCGGAAACCGACCGCGCCGAAGCCTGGCTTACGGCGCATGGGGCGCATTTGCATAAATATGGAGCCAAGGAATGACACTGGGCCTGCGCCGACTCTTCGCCGCAGCCGCGTTTGTTTACGCCTCTCAGTCAACGTCGAACGCACACGCCGACGCGATGTCCGTCAGGCGGCAGCTTGCGCCCGACCCGAAATCCCGTGGTTCAAACGAAGAGGAGCGCGCCGGTTGCGCGCGGCAAGGCGCCAGATGAGCGATCTCGACCGCGCCGACGCCGCGCCGCCCTGGTCCGCCGCGGCGCCCTCGCGCCCGCGAGGGGCGCTCCTCGACGCGCTCATCGCCCGCGCGAGGGCGCTGCCGCCGATTCGTATGGGCGTCGTGCATCCATGCGACCGGCACTCGCTCGAGGGGGCGCTCGCGGCGCGCGAGGCGGGGCTTATCGTTCCGACGCTCATCGGGCCCTGCAAGAAGATGGAGGCCGCCGCCAGAGAGGCTGGCGTCTCGCTCGACGACGTCGACATCGTCGAAGCGCCGCACAGCCATGCGGCGGCCGACCAGGCCGTCGAACTCGTGCGCCGGGGCCGCCTGCACGCCCTCATGAAGGGCGCGCTGCATACGGATGAACTGATGGCGGCGGTGGTGCGCGAGGGAACGGGTTTGCGCACGGACCGGCGCATCAGCCATGTCTTTGTGATTGACGCGCCGAGCTACCACAAGCTCCTCCTGGTTACCGACGCAGCGATCAATATCGCTCCCACCCTCGACATCAAGCGCGACATCGTGCGCAACGCCGTCGATCTCGCACGCGCGATCGGCATCGCGCGCCCAAAGGTCGCGCTGCTTTCCGCGGTCGAGACTGTCGAGGCGAAAATCCCCTCCACGATCGAAGCCGCGGCTCTTTGCAAAATGGCCGACCGCGGCCAGATCGCCGACGCGCTTCTCGACGGGCCGCTCGCTTTCGACAATGCGATTTCGCGGGAAGCGGCGGACGCAAAGCATATCGTCTCGCAGGTCGCGGGCGATCCCGACATACTGGTCGCGCCGGATCTCGAAGCGGGGAACATTCTCGCCAAACAGCTCGTCTTTCTCGCAGGCGCGGACACGGCCGGGATCGTCCTGGGCGCCCGCGTTCCCATCGTGCTGACGAGCCGGGCCGACGACGTCGGCTCCCGCGTCGCCTCCTCCGCGCTGGCGCAGCTCTTCGCCCACCGCGTTCGACGCGCGCCCTAGCCTCGACAGAAGCCGCCGCGCATGGCAGAACCCGGCCGACCCATGGATTGGCTGGACGATGACCGACCTCGCGGAACTCGAAAAAGACACGCTGCGCCAGATCGCGGAAGCCGCCGACGAACAGGCGCTCGAGGCCGTCCGTCTTGCGGCGCTCGGGAAGAAAGGCGCGATTTCCGCGCTGCTCGCAACGCTCGGCAAAATGGCGCCCGATGCGCGCAAGTCTGAAGGCGCGCGGATCAACGCGCTCAAAGATCAGGTCGCCGAGGCGCTCGCCGCACGCCGCGCGGCGCTCGCCGAGGCGGCGCTCGAGACGAGACTCGTTGCCGAGACTCTCGACATGACGCTCCCCGCGCCGGCGAGCCCGCTCGAGCGCGGCCGGATCCATCCCGTCTCGCAAGTCATGGACGAATTATCGGCGATCTTCGCCGACATGGGCTTCGCCGTGGCGGAAGGACCGGATATCGAGAGCGACGATTATAATTTCTCCAAGCTCAACATGCCCGACAGCCATCCGGCCCGGGACATGCACGACACCTTCTTCCTGAACCCGGACGCGGCGGGCGATCGCAAGCTGCTGCGCACCCATACGAGTCCGGTGCAGGCGCGCACCATGCTGTCGCAGAAGCCGCCGATTCGCGTCATTGCGCCGGGCCGCACCTATCGGTGCGACTTCGATCAGACCCATACGCCGATGTTTCATCAGATCGAGGGACTCGTCATCGACGAGTCGACGCATATGGGACATCTCAAATGGGTTCTCGAAGAGTTTCTCAGGAGCTTCTTCGAAGTGAAGGGGGTGAAGCTGCGCTTTCGTCCTTCCTTCTTCCCCTTCACCGAGCCTTCGATGGAGGTCGACGTTCAGTGCCGCCGGCAGGGGGGCGACATTCGCTTCGGCGAGGGCGAAGACTGGATGGAGATTCTGGGCTGCGGCATGGTGCACCCCAATGTGCTGCGCAATTGCGGCCTCGATCCCGACGTGCATCAGGGATTCGCCTTCGGCCTCGGCATCGACCGCCTCGCCATGCTGAAATACGGCATGTCGGATTTGCGGGCCTTCTTCGACGCCGACACGCGCTGGATCGAGCACTATGGCTTCCGCCCGCTCGATTTTCCGACGCTCGCGGGCGGATTGAGCAGTTAGAGGAGCGGGGACTTGTGAACATCACCGGGGTGAAGGAGCTCACGTCCAGCGACCGCGCGCGCGCGCGCAAACCCGTGAATGCGGCGCGCGGGGGAAAACGTGACGACAATTCTGGCGCGGCGACGATTGAAAACCGAGTCGTCGCACCGCAACGCGGATGTCGCGTCGCCTTGCGGCTCATTCAAAGCAGCCCCATATCATGAAACTCACCCTCTCCTGGCTCAAAGAACATCTCGACGCCTCCGCATCTCTTTCCGAGATCGTGGAGACGCTCACGCGCATCGGCCTTGAAGTCGAGCATGTGCATGACCCGGCCGCGCAGCTCAAAGACTTCACCATCGCGCAGATCGTCGAGGCGGCGCAGCACCCCAACGCCGACCGGCTTCGCGTCTGCAAGGTCGATACGGGCGGGCGCGAACTGGTCCAGGTCGTTTGCGGCGCTCCGAATGCGCGCACGGGCCTCAAAAGCGTCTTCTCGGCGCCTGGAACCTTTATTCCGGGCAAAAAGATCACGCTCGGCAAAGGCGTCATCCGGGGCGTCGAGTCGCTCGGCATGTTGTGTTCCTACGAGGAACTGGAGCTTGCGACGCAGAGCGACGGCATTATCGAATTGCCCGACGACGCGCCGGTCGGCGCCGTCTATGCGCAATGGGCCGGCCTCGACGATCCGGTGATCGAGATCAATCTCACCGCCAACAGACCTGACGCCGCGGGCGTCTATGGCGTCGCGCGCGACCTTGCGGCGGCCGGCCTCGGCGTTCTCAAGACCAGCGACATTCTTCCCGTCGAGGGCAAATTCCCCTGCCCTGTCGGCGTCACGCTCGACTTTGCGGAAGGCGAGCGGCATCTTGCGCCCTTCTTTGGCCTGCGCCTCGTCAAGGGGGTCAAGAACGGGCCGAGCCCGGACTGGCTGCAAAAGCGATTGCGCGAAATCGGGCTGCGGCCGATCAACGCGCTCGTCGACGTCACCAATTACCTCACCTTCGACCGCGCGCGGCCGCTCCACGTCTTCGACGCAAGGAAGGTGACGGGCGACCTCGTCGTGCGGAAAGCAAAGGCGGGTGAAACGCTGCTCGCGCTCGACGGCAAGACCTATGCGCTCGACGGCGCCATGGTCGTCATCTGCGACGACAATGGACCCGAATTGCTCGCCGGCGTGATGGGCGGCGAAGCCTCGGGCTGCGACGAGACGACGACCGACGTCTTGATCGAGTCCGCGCTTTGGGACCGTCTCAACATCGCGCGCACCGGCCGCAAGCTCGGCATCGTCACCGATGCGCGTTACCGCTTCGAGCGCGGCGTCGATCCGGCCTTCGCGCTGCCGGGGCTGGAGCTCGCAACGCAAATGGTGCTGGACCTTTGCGGCGGCGCGCCGTCCGACCTCGTGATCGCCGGCGCCGCGCCTCGCGCCACAAGCGTCGTCGACTTTCCCTGGAGCGAGACGCGGCGCCTGACGGGCGTCGACGTCGAAGCGGCCCGCGCGACGGCGATTTTGGAGCGCCTCGGCTTTGCTGTCGACGCCGCCGGCGCCGAACGCGCGACAATCCACGCGCCGAGCTGGCGCCCGGATATCGAGGGCAAGGCCGACATTGTCGAGGAGATCATCCGTATCTGGGGCGTCGACGACGTGCCATCGGTTCCGCTGCCGCGCGCCGAAGGCGTCGCTGCGCCGGTTCTGACTCTCTTGCAGAAACGGGCGCGCGCCGCGCGCCGCGCCCTCGCGGGCCAGGGTCTCGTCGAAGCGGTGACCTGGTCTTTTGTTTCGCATGAGCAGGCGGCGGCCTTCGGCGGCGGCGCAATTGAACTCGCGCTCGCCAATCCGATTGCGGCCTATCTTTCCGACATGCGGCCGAGCCTTCTGCCGGGCCTCGCCGTCGCCGCCGGACGCAACGCCGCCCGTGGACTGGGCGACCAGAATCTGTTCGAGGTCGGCCAAATCTTCCTCGACCCGAGCGAGAAGGGCCAGCGGCTTGCGGCCGCCGGCCTTCGTCGCGGACTTGCGGGCGCCGGCCGACATTGGTCGGCGCCAGCCCGGCGCGCCGGCGCCTATGAGGCCAAGGCGGACGTCATCGCGCTCCTGGGCGCCCTCGGCGTCGCGACGGGCGGCCTGCAAATCGTGCCGGGGGGGCCGCCCTGGTTTCACCCCGGCCGGTCCGCGACGTTGCAATTCGGGCCCAAGGCGGTCATTGGCCATTTCGGCGAGTTGCACCCGCGGGCGCTGAAGACCCTCGATGTCGACGGTCCCATCGCCGCCTTCGAGATCGTGCTCGACGCTCTGCCCGCGCCAAAAGCCAAGCCGACAAGGATCAAGCCGCGACTCGAACTTTCCGACCTTCAGCCATTGGCGCGGGATTTCGCCTTCATACTCGATCGCGACGCGGCGGCCGGCGATCTGGCGAAAGCGGTCGCCTCCGTCGACAGGGCGCTGATTTCGGACGTCAGCGTATTCGACGTCTATGAAGGCGTCGGCGTGCCGGAGGGCAAGAAATCGGTGGGCGTCGCAGTCACGTTGCAGCCGCGGGAAAAAACGTTGACCGACGCCGAAATCGAGGTTGTCGCGCAAAAGATCGTCGCCGAAGCCGCAAAGAGGACGGGAGCGACGCTTCGTTGAGGTTCGCGCGCCGCCCTCAGATTGTCGTCGCCCTCGCCGCGCTCTTGCTCCTGGCGACGCCGGCCGCCGGGACGCCGCGCCGCATCGAGGATTGCGAAGCGATCAAGGACGCGAGCGCCTATAATCTCTGCCTTGCCTCTTTCGGACCCACGCGCGGCGACCATGGCGCAAATTATCCCGGCGTCGCAAGCGAGGGCGCGTCGCGCGGCCGGGCGGCCACGCGCGCGGCCCACGGCGCGCGTTCACAGCGCCGCCTTGAGAGCGTTGGCGGTCGGGGCGGCCGCGTGAGGATGGAGTTTACCCCCGGGCGGTGACTCCAAAGCAAGAAACGGGACCGGCGCCATGGCGACCGTGCAGAATCCCCAATTTACCACTTGGCAAAAGGGCGCTGGCCCATTAAATAGGCCGGTCTGGGGCTGATCTTTAAAACCGCTGCCCCGATTTCAGATTTGAGCTTCCGCCCGAACCAAGGCTTTGTCAACGGCTTAGGGGAACGGCGGTGGATAGGCCGGCGGACTCGGGGATATCCTCGCGTCCGGTCCGGCCATGTCCTGTCCGAGACTGCCGGCGCACGCAAGGGGGCACCCCCGCAGCGGCTCAATCGGCTGGCGGACGACACGAGAAATCTGTCGTTCGCCGGCGGCCTGCACAGACGGGGAAACCGGAATTTTTTGGTCGTCGGCCGGTCAGGTCGGCGTCCTTCGAATTTGGTTCACGCCCCTTCAACCAAGGCGTCGCCGTTTCGGCGGAACGCTTTGGGGACAGGATCTACGGCGCCGCTTGCCTCCCGCATGCGGCATGTCGCAACCGGCGGAACTTCCGCCAGTTATGAAGAGAGCAACCGTGGATAGAGCGGAGAAAAAAGAAGCCGTTGCGGCGTTGCACCAGGTCTTTTCGAAGGCCGGCGCGATCGTCGTGGCGCATTACTCCGGCTTGACGGTCGCCCAGATGCAGGCTCTGCGCAAGCGGGCCCGCGACTCGGGCGCTTCCGTTCAGGTCGCCAAGAACCGCCTTGCCAAGATCGCTCTGGATGGCTCGAGCGTCGCCGACATCAGCCCCTTTCTCAAGGGGCCGACCCTGATCGCCTATTCGGACGATCCGGTGGCGGCGCCGAAGGTCGCCGTGGCTTTCGCCAAGGACAACGAGAAGTTCGTGATCCTCGGCGGCGCCATGGGCGCCACGCTGCTGAACCCCGACGGCGTCAAGTCGCTTGCGACCCTGCCGTCTCTCGACGAACTGCGCGCCAAGCTCGTGGGCCTCATCCAGGCGCCCGCGACCAAGATCGCCCAGCTCTCGACCGCGCCTGCCGCCAAGCTCGCGCGCGTGTTCGGCGCCTACGCCAATAAAGACGCGGCCTGAGCGGCTCGCTGAATCGAAACGAACCAAATTCAAAGGACGCTTAAAATGGCAAATCTCGAAAAGATCGTCGACGACCTCTCGGCTCTCACCGTCCTCGAGGCGGCTGAGCTCGCCAAACTGTTGGAAGAGAAGTGGGGCGTCTCCGCCGCCGCCGCGGTGGCCGTCGCCGCCGCGCCGGGCGCCGCCGCCGCCGCGCCGGCCGTTGAGGAGAAGACCGAGTTCAATGTGATCCTGGCCGCGGCCGGCGACAAGAAGATCGAGGTCATCAAGGAGGTCCGCGCGATCACCGGCCTCGGCCTGAAGGAAGCCAAGGACCTCGTGGAAGGCGCGCCGAAGCCTGTCAAGGAAGGCGCGTCCAAGGAAGAGGCCGAGAAGATCAAGGCGACCCTCGAGAAGGTCGGCGCCAAGGTCGAGCTCAAGTAAAACGCTGCGGCCGCGCGGCGGCTGCATCCAAGAATTCGCGGTCCCGGCTTCCAGCCGGGGCCGCGCGCGGTTGAGACGGGGCGCTTCAGGCGAGCGCCCGACAGGGCGAGAGCGGCTCGCATCGAGCCGGCCAGCCCTCAGGAGAAGAGGCTCGAAAAGCGACATGGCTCAGACGTCGGCCCGCAAGTTCACTGGTCGCAAACGCACCCGCAAGTTCTTCGGTCATATCCGCGAAGCGGCGGCGATGCCCAATCTGATCGAGGTGCAGAAAGCCTCATACGATCAGTTTCTGCTTGTCGACGAGCCCAAAGGCGGCCGCCCCGAGGAGGGCCTTCAAGCCGTTTTCAAATCGGTCTTCCCGATATCCGATTTTTCGCAGGTCGCATTGCTCGAATTCGTGCGCTACGAATTCGAGCAGCCGAAATATGACGTCGACGAGTGCCGCCAGCGCGGCATGACCTTCGCCGCGCCCTTGAAGGTGACGCTGCGCCTCATCGTGTTCGATGTGGACCCCGATACGCAGGCGAAGTCCGTCAAGGACATCAAGGAGCAGGACGTCTACATGGGCGACATGCCCTTCATGACGTCGAACGGCACCTTCATCGTCAACGGCACCGAGCGCGTCATCGTTTCGCAGATGCATCGTTCGCCGGGCGTGTTCTTCGACCACGACAAGGGCAAGAGCCACTCCTCCGGCAAGCTGCTTTTCGCGGCCCGCATCATTCCCTATCGCGGCTCCTGGCTCGACATTGAATTCGACGCCAAGGACATCGTCTATGCGCGCATCGATCGGCGCCGCAAGATTCCGGTGACGTCCCTCCTCTACGCGCTCGGCCTCGACGGCGAAGAAATCCTGTCGACGTTCTACAAGACGATCCCCTACACCGCCGACGGCGAAAACTGGCGCATGCCTTTCGACGCCGAGCGAATGAAGGGCGTCAAGGCCGTCGCCGACATGATCGACGCCGACACCGGCCAGGTCATTCTCGAAGCGGGCAAGAAGCTTGCCGTGCGCGCCGCGCGCCAGCTCGCGGAAAAGGGCGTCAAGGCGATCCGCGTCTCGGCGGAAGAGCTTTACGGCCAATATCTCGCCGAATGATCTTTTCGATCCGGGCACGGGCGAGATTTTCGCCGAAGCCGGAGACGAGATCACCGTCAAGACTTTGCCGCTGCTGCTGGAGAAGGGCTTCGACGAGCTTCCCATTCTCGACATCGACCACATCAACATCGGTCCTTATATCCGCAACACGCTTGCGGTCGACAAGAACTCCAGCCGCGAAGAAGCGTTGTTCGACATCTATCGCGTGATGCGACCGGGCGAGCCGCCGACGATGGACACGGCGGAAGCGATGTTCCATTCGCTGTTCTTCGACGCGGAGCGCTACGACCTCTCGGCCGTCGGCCGCGTGAAGATGAACATGCGCCTCGACCTCGACGCGCCGGACACGGTGCGCACGCTGCGCCGCGAGGATATTCTCGCCGTGGTGAAGGCGCTCGTCGATCTGCGCGACGGCCGCGGCGAAATCGACGACATCGACCATCTCGGCAATCGCCGCGTCCGATCGGTCGGCGAATTGATGGAGAACCAGTATCGGCTGGGCTTGCTGCGCATGGAGCGCGCCATCAAGGAGCGCATGTCGTCGGTCGACATCGACACTGTGATGCCGCAGGATCTGATCAACGCCAAGCCCGCGGCGGCCGCGGTGCGCGAGTTCTTCGGCTCCTCGCAGCTCTCGCAATTCATGGATCAGACCAACCCGCTCTCCGAGATCACGCACAAGCGGCGTCTCTCGGCGCTCGGACCCGGCGGCCTCACGCGCGAGCGCGCCGGCTTCGAGGTGCGCGACGTGCATCCGACCCATTATGGCCGCATCTGCCCGATCGAGACGCCGGAAGGCCCGAACATCGGCCTGATCAATTCGCTCGCGACTTTCGCCCGCGTCAACAAATACGGCTTCATCGAAGCGCCCTACCGCCGCGTGCGCGACGGCAAGGTGACGGATCGAGGTCGCCTATCTCTCCGCGATGGAAGAAGCGAAATATCACGTCGCCCAGGCCAATGCGCCGATCGACGCGGACGGCAATCTCGTCGAGGACCTGGTTCTCTGCCGGCACGCCGGCGACGTGATGCTCGTGCCGCGCGAGAAGGTCGACGCGATGGACGTGTCGCCCAAGCAGCTCGTCTCGGTCGCCGCGGCGCTGATTCCGTTCCTCGAGAACGACGACGCCAACCGCGCGCTCATGGGCTCGAACATGCAGCGCCAGGCCGTGCCGCTCGTGAAGGCGGACGCGCCGCTCGTCGGCACGGGCATGGAGCCGATCGTCGCGCGCGATTCCGGCGCCGCCATTGCGGCGCGCCGCACCGGCGTCGTCGACCAGATCGACGCGACGCGTATCGTCATCCGCGCAACGGAAGAGCAGGACCCGGCCAAGCCCGGCGTCGACATCTATCGGCTGATGAAATTCCAGCGCTCGAACCAGTCGACCTGCATCAATCAGAAGCCGCTCGTGCGCGTCGGCGATCTCGTGCAAAAGGGCGACATCATCGCCGACGGTCCGTCGACGGACCTTGGCGATCTCGCGCTCGGCCGCAACGTGCTCGTCGCCTTCATGCCGTGGAACGGCTACAATTTCGAGGATTCGATCCTTCTCAACGAGCGGATCGTCAAGGAAGACGTGTTCACCTCGATCCACATCGACGAATTCGAGGTGATGGCGCGCGACACCAAGCTCGGCCCGGAAGAGATCACCCGCGACATTCCCAACGTCTCGGAAGAGACGCTGAAGAATCTCGACGAAGCGGGCATCGTCTACATCGGCGCCGAAGTGCAGGCGGGCGACATTCTCGTCGGCAAGATCACGCCGAAGGGCGAAAGCCCGATGACGCCGGAAGAAAAGCTGCTGCGCGCCATCTTCGGCGAAAAGGCCTCCGACGTGCGCGACACCTCGCTGCGCGTGCCGCCGGGCGTGCAGGGCACGATCGTCGAAGTGCGCGTCTTCAATCGCCACGGCGTCGAGAAGGACGAGCGCGCCCAGGCGATCGAGCGCGAGGAGATCGAGCGGCTCGCCAAGGACCGCGACGACGAGCTCGCGATCCTCGACCGCAACGTCTATGCGCGTCTCGCCGAGACGCTCATCGGCAAGAAGGCCATCGCCGGCCCGAAAGCTTCAAGAAGGACCAGACGCTTACCCAGGCGATTCTCGAGGAATATCCCCGCTCGCAATGGTGGACCTTCGTCGTCGAGGACGACGCGCTGATGGCCTCCATCGAAGCCGTTCGCAAGCAGTACGACGAAGTCGAAGAAGGGGCTCGAAAACCGCTTCCTCGACAAGGTCGAGAAGCTGCAGCGCGGCGACGAATTGCCGCCCGGCGTGATGAAGATGGTCAAGGTCTTCGTCGCGGTGAAGCGCAAGATCCAGCCCGGCGACAAAATGGCCGGCCGCCACGGCAACAAGGGCGTCGTCTCGCGCATCGTGCCGCAGGAAGACATGCCCTTCCTCGAGGACGGCACGCCGGTCGACATCGTGCTCAATCCGCTCGGCGTGCCGAGCCGCATGAACGTCGGCCAGATCCTGGAGACGCATCTGGGCTGGGCCTGCGCAGGCCTCGGCAAGCAGGTCGGCCAGGCGGTCGACGCCTATATGCGCAACAAGGACGCCAGCGCCGCTGCGCAAGACCCTGACGGAAGTCTATGGCCCGGACGAGGAGATCGACGATGCTCGACGAAACGATCTGCTCGTCGAGATCGGCAAGGATCTGCGCCGCGGCGTGCCGATCGCAACGCCGGTCTTCGACGGCGCGCGCGAGAAGGACATCGTCGAGATGCTGACCAAGGCGGGCCTCGCCACCTCCGGTCAGGTGACGCTGTTTGACGGACGCACGGGCGAGCCCTTCGACCGTAAGGTGACGGTGGGCTACATCTACATGCTGAAGCTCCATCATCTTGTCGACGACAAGATCCACGCGCGCTCGATCGGTCCCTATTCGCTCGTCACCCAGCAGCCGCTGGGCGGCAAGGCGCAGTTCGGCGGCCAGCGTTTCGGCGAAATGGAGGTCTGGGCGCTCGAAGCCTATGGCGCCGCCTATACGCTGCAGGAGATGCTGACGGTGAAGTCGGACGACGTGGCCGGCCGCACCAAAGTCTACGAGTCGATCGTGCGCGGCGACGATACTTTCGAAGTCCGGAATTCCGGAGAGCTTCAACGTGCTTATCAAGGAAATGCGGTCGCTGGCCCTCAATGTGGAGCTGACGAATGCCGCGCCGGAGGAGGAAGAGATTGCGTCCGTCGACGGCGGAGGCGGCCGAATAGACTTCAGACACCGCAACGGCGTTGCGGAGCGCGGCTTGAACGAGACCCGGACGGCTCTCCCATTTCGCGCTCCTCGACGCCGGCCCAAGCCCAGAGATTTTCGACGCGCGGACCCCGCGACTCGCGCCCGCCGCGTCACAGGAGAAGACCATGAATCAGCAAGAGGTCATGAATCTCTTCAATCCGGTCGTGGCGACCCAGGCCTTCGACCAGATCCAGATATCGATCGCGAGCCCGGAGAAAATCCTCTCGTGGTCCTTCGGCGAGATCAAAAAGCCCGAGACAATCAACTATCGCACCTTCAAGCCGGAGCGCGACGGTCTCTTTTGCGCGCGCATCTTCGGGCCGATCAAGGACTACGAATGCTTGTGCGGCAAATACAAGCGGATGAAATACAAGGGCGTCATCTGCGAGAAGTGCGGCGTCGAAGTGACGCTTGCGCGCGTTCGGCGCGACCGCATGGGCCATATTTCGCTCGCGGCGCCTGTCGCGCACATCTGGTTCCTGAAGTCGCTCCCGTCGCGCATCGGCCTTCTGCTCGATATGACGCTGAAGGACCTGGAGCGCATTCTCTACTTCGAATCCTATATCGTCATCGATGCGGGCCTGACGCCGCTCAAGGAGCGCCAGCTCCTGTCCGAGGAAGAATATCTCCAGGCCCAGGACGAATACGGCCAGGACACGTTCACGGCCATGATCGGCGCGGAGGCGATTCGCCGCCTGCTCGAATCGATGGACCTCGAAAGCATCGCCGCGTCCTTGCGCCAGGAAATCGCCGAGGCGAAGACCGAGCTCAAGCCCAAGAAGCTCGCCAAGCGGCTCAAGATCATCGAGGCGTTCATTCAGTCCGGCAACAAGCCGGAATGGATGATCCTGAAGGAAGTTCCGGTCATTCCGCCGGATCTGCGTCCGCTCGTGCCGCTCGACGGCGGCCGCTTCGCGACCTCCGACCTCAACGATCTCTACCGCCGCGTCATCAACCGCAACAACCGCCTGAAGCGGCTGATCGAGTTGCGCGCGCCGGACATCATCATCCGCAACGAGAAGCGCATGCTGCAGGAGGCGGTCGACGCGCTGTTCGACAACGGCCGCCGCGGCCGCGTCATCACGGGCGCCAACAAGCGCCCGCTGAAGTCGCTCGCCGACATGCTGAAGGGCAAGCAGGGCCGCTTCCGCCAGAACCTGCTCGGCAAGCGCGTCGACTACTCCGGCCGCTCGGTCATCGTCGTCGGCCCCGAGCTGAAGCTGCATCAATGCGGCCTGCCGAAGAAGATGGCGCTCGAACTGTTCAAGCCCTTCATCTATTCGCGTCTCGACGCCAAGGGCTATTCCGCGACCGTCAAGCAGGCCAAGAAGCTTGTCGAGAAGGAAAAGCCCGAGGTCTGGGACATTCTCGACGAAGTCATTCGCGAGCATCCGGTTCTCTTGAACCGCGCGCCGACGCTGCATCGTCTGGGCATTCAGGCGTTCGAGCCGGTGCTGATCGAAGGCAAGGCCATCCAACTGCATCCGCTTGTCTGCGCCGCGTTCAACGCCGACTTCGACGGCGACCAGATGGCCGTTCACGTGCCGCTGTCGCTCGAAGCGCAGCTCGAAGCGCGCGTGCTGATGATGTCGACGAACAACATCCTGCACCCGGCCAATGGCCAGCCGATCATCGTGCCGATCCAGGATATCGTTCTCGGACTCTATTATCTGACGCTGGAGCGCGACGGCGAGCCAGGGCCAGGGCATGTGTTTCGCCAATCAGGGCGAGATCGAACACGCGCTCGCCGCCAAGGCGACACGCTGCACACGAAAATCAAGGGCCGCGCCTGGACCTACGATGAGCAAAGGCAATCGCGTGTCGAAAATCTTCGACACCACGCCCGGCCGCATGATGCTTGGACAGCTTATGCCCAGGCACCACAAGATCCCCTTCGATGTCGTCAACAGGCTGATGACCAAGAAGGAGATCTCGAACATGATCGACACCGTCTACCGCAACTGCGGTCAGAAGGAGACGGTCATCTTCTGCGACCGCATCATGTCGCTTGGCTTCCGCGAAGCTTTCAAGGCCGGCATCTCTTTCGGCAAGGACGACATGGTCGTTCCCGAGAACAAAGAGCAGATCGTCTCGGAAACGCGCGCCGCCGCCAAGGAATATGAGCAGCAATATAATGATGGGCTAATCACTCAGGGCGAAAAATACAACAAGGTCGTCGACGCCTGGATGAAGTGCACGGACAAGCTCGCCGAGGAGATGATGCAGCGCATCTCCGCGGTGCGCAAGGACGAGCACGGCCGCGACGTTCCGATCAACTCCATCTACATGATGTCGCACTCGGGCGCGCGCGGTTCGCCACAACAGATGAAGCAGCTCGCAGCGATGCGCGGCCTGATGGCCAAGCCGTCGGGCGAGATCATCGAGAGCCCGATCATTTCGAACTTCAAGGAGGGCCTCACGGTTCTCGAATACTTCAACTCCACCCACGGCGCCCGCAAGGGTCTCGCCGATACGGCGTTGAAAACCGCAAACTCGGGCTATCTCACGCGTCGTCTCGTCGACGTCGCGCAGGATTCGATCATCTCGTCGACGGACTGCGGTTCGCAAAACGGCATCCGCATGCGCGCCATCATCGACGCCGGCCAGATCGTCGCGTCGCTCGCCTCGCGCATTCTCGGCCGCACGGCGGCTGAAGACCTGCGCGCGCAGGACGGATCGGTGATCGTCAAGGCCGGCGAGATGATCCAGGAGTGGCACATCGAGCCGATCAACGCCGCGGGCATTCAGGAGGTGAAGATCCGCTCGGTTCTCACCTGCGAGGCCAAGAACGGAGTTTGCGGCAAGTGCTACGGCCGTGACCTCGCGCGCGGCACGCCCGTCAACATGGGCGAGGCCGTCGGCGTCATCGCGGCGCAATCCATCGGCGAACCCGGCACGCAGCTCACGATGCGCACCTTCCATATCGGCGGCGCGGCGCAGCTTGCAGATCAATCCTTCATCGAGTCAAATTTCGAAGGATCGGTGCATGTCCGCAATCGCCACGTCGCGCGCAACTCTGATGGCGACCTGATCGTCATGGCGCGCAATGTGGCGGTCGTCATCCTTGGTCCCGACGGCGTGGAGCGCGCAGTCAACCGTATCCAGTACGGCGCCAGGCTGAAGGTCGACGAGGGCGACAAGATCAAGCGCGGCCAGCGCATCGCTGAGTGGGATCCCTACACGCGTCCCATCATCAGCGAGGTCGACGGCGTCATCGGATTCGAGGATCTCGTCGAAGGCCAGTCGATGTCGGAAACGGTCGACGAATCGACCGGCATCGCGAAGCGCATGGTGATGGACTACCGCCTCAATCTGCGCTCCGCGGCTCTGAAGCCCTCGATCGTGATCAAGGGCGCCGATGGCAAGATCGCGAAGCTCCAGCGCGGCGGCGACGCGCGCTATCTGCTTCCTGTCGACTCGATCATCGCGGTCGAGCCCGGCGGAACGGTCAAGGCGGGCGACATTGTCGCGCGTATTTCGCGTGGAGAGCGCCAAGACTCGCGACATCACCGGCGGTCTGCCGCGCGTCGCCGAGCTCTTCGAGGCGCGCCGCCCGAAGGATCACGCGATCATCGCGGAAATCTCGGGAACGGTGCAATTCGGTCGCGACTACAAGAACAAGCAGCGGCTCTCCATCATACCCGCCGAGGAAGGCGCGGAACCCGTTGAATATCTGATCCCCAAGGGCAAACACATCCATCTCCAGGACGGCGACGTCGTGGAGAAGGGCGACTATATCGTCGACGGCAATCCGGCCCCGCACGACATTCTGGCGATCAAGGGCGTGGAGGAGCTTGCCGCCTACCTCGTCAATGAGATCCAGGAGGTCTACCGGCTGCAGGGCGTCAACATCAACGACAAGCACATTGAAGTCATCGTGCGTCAGATGTTGCAAAAGGTCGACATCGCCGATCCCGGCGACACCGGCTTCCTCGAAGGCGAGCAGGTCGACAATGTCGAGCTCGACGAAGCCAACGCCAAGGCGATCGAGAACGGCGGCAAGCCGGCATCGGGCACGCCGGTGCTGCTCGGCATCACCAAGGCCTCGCTTCAGACGCGCTCCTTCTTCTCCGCCGCTTCCTTCCAGGAGACGACGCGCGTACTCACCGAAGCGGCGGTCAACGGCAAGATCGACCCGCTCGTTGGCCTCAAGGAGAACGTCATCGTCGGCCGTCTGATCCCCGCCGGCACGGGCGCGGCGATGGCCAAATTCCGCGGCATCGCCGGCGGGCGCGACGATCTCATCATCACGCAGCGCGCCGAGATCGGCCGAGCCGGCCCCGGCCCTGCCGCCAGCCGAATAGAGCGGTCCGATCAATCAATAAAAGCCGCCCGGCGACGGGCGGCTTTTTTTATCCTGCCCGCGTGTTTCGTTCAGACGGCCGCGGGCCTATCTTTCATGGATGACCTCGCCTTTCGCCGCGCTCGCGCGCGCATTCATCTTTGTCTACCGCATGAGCATCTCCGCCATTGCGGGAAGAAGTTGCCGGTACGCGCCGAGCTGCTCCGAATATGCGGACGAGGCGATCCTGCGCCATGGCTTCTGGGCAGGCGGCTGGATGGGCCTTGCGCGTCTTTGCCGCTGCCGGCCTGGCGGCGGCGAAGGTTTCGACCCCGTGCCGGAGCAATTGCCGGCCGAAGCCGCCGCCTTCACGCCCTGGCGCTATGGCCGCTGGCGCGGGCCGTTTCGTTGCGACGAGATAAAGACGATCGCCAAAAGATGACGCGACCGCACCGGAACGCGGAAGGCGCGATCAGGAACGCGCCATGAGCTCCAGCGCCAGCCCATAGATGCGCGCGCGAGAGGCCTCCGGCAGCGTGCGCAGGACCTCGAGATAGGTTTGACCCGCAGCGCACATTTTCGCATCTTCGAGCGGTGGATCCGGCATTTTGCCATCGAGCAGCGCGTCGATTTCAGTCTTGCCGAGGCCTCGCGCCGCAAGCGCCGTTTCAAGCGTCTTGAAGTCCGCCTCGGTGGGCTGTGAACGGGCGATTTTCTTGGTTTGTCCGTTCGCCATCGCTTCCAGGCTCGCAATCGCCATATCGGCGACGAGCGCGCGTCGCGCGGCCGCGAAACGCTGAAAATCCAAATTCGTGGCGCCATAGAGGAAGGCGACGCACATTTTTTTGTCCTCATGCGCGATGGTCTGCAAGACCTCGAGCTGCTTGGCGAAGACGCGCGACATGACCTCGGGCTCAGCCTTGGCGGCAAGCGGCCCCCGCGACTGACGCAGTCGCCGCACCGCCTCGGAGAGATAGTAATCGACGGCCTGCTCCTGCTTCGTCTCCACGAGACGCGCGGCAAATTCGTTGATCGTTTTTTCGTAGTCGGCGGTGAAGGATTCACGCAACCGCGCGAAATAGCGCGCATAGTCCGGCGTCTGGGCGATCGCGGTTTCGATGATCTGCCGGGCGACGCCCTTGTCGAGCGGCTCCGTCACCGCGAGCGGCGCGCCGGGGGGGTGTGGCGGCGAAAAGGCTAAGACCACCAAACCCACGCCAAGGCAGGCGGCCACGACGGCGGCTGCGGACAGCGCCAATATTCTCTCGAGCAGCATCGCGGGCCTTCAGCGCAACAGGGTCTTCGATCAATCGAAATCTATGCAAAGCCGGCCCGGGTGGGAAGCGCCTTCACGCGGAGCGTTTCAGGAGCCTGCTCAGGCGCGCGGTTTCCGCGCGGTAAGCGATCAGCAAAGCGACGTGCCGATTGAGATCATAGGTCCAGTGCCCGGCTCTCGCGCGCTCGGCGCGAAGCGCCCAGCCGATTTCCCGCACCACCGCGCGGGCCGCCTCGGGCGCCTCGCTGTTGATGGTTTCCCGCGTCAGGCGGTGAAAGGGCGAGAGCGCATGCGCTCGGTCAAAAGCGGCAAGGCCCGCCGCGAGCGCGGCGTCGACTGCCGGCCGAGCCCCGGCCTCGACTGTCTCAATGGCCTCTTTCGCAGAGACTGGGCGGCGCGGGGCGTTGGTCATGGCTTGTCCTCCGAAAGCCCCGAAAGATGAAGGCCGCCCGCGCGCCGAGGATAGAAATATTTTCTCTTGAATAGGATTATATTCCCTACTACGCTGAGCGGCCAACTCAGTCAGAGGTTTCAATGTTCATCGCTTGTTCGACATCCCGATTTTCGCCGCCCCGACCTGTCGCCGGTCTCAGCGCTGCGGCCGCGGCCGCCGTCGCCGGGGTTCCCGCCGTCATGATCGCGGCGCCGACGCGCTGCCAGGCGCCAGTCGCGCGCGCCCGCCAGTTGGCCGTCTATCTCCATCATGTCGCGCTCGGCGGGAGTCTCTCGGCCTGCGCCCGGCAGTTCGACCGCGATCGGGCGACGGTCCGCCACGCCTGTGGTCGCATCGAAGATTTGCGGGACGATCCGCGCTTCGATCTTTGCGCCGGGCGGCTCGAGACGGCGCTCGCGGCGCAACAAGAGATGGTCTTCGCCCTGATTTCCGAAACCTTGGGAGCGCCTCGATGAGCGGCCCGGCGCGAGGCGACAAGGACGAGACGACAGAGCAACTCTTGCCGCGGCTCCTGTCGGCGTTGAGCGAGGCGCAGGCCTACGCGGTCGCGAACGAGCTGGACGAGGGAACGATCATCGTGCGCGCGGTTAAAAACGGCGTGTCGCTCGCGCGCGCGCGCTTTCCCCTCTCGACGGCGGCGGCGGCGGCATCGCGAGGACTGGCGCAGTGGCGCGGCGACGGGCGCGCGCGACGCCTGCTGCTCACCGACGCGGCGGGCGCCTATCTGAGCCGTCTCGCCGCGGTCGGCGAGCCCGTGCTGGACCCCTTCCGCGCCCAGCATGGCGACGTCGAAAAGCGGGCTTGCGACAAAGGCGCGGCGCCGGCGCTGGTGAACGCGGCGGAAAGCCCGCTCGCCTGGCTCGCGCGGCGCAAGGACGCCGACGGAAAGCCTTTCCTCGACGCCGCGCAGATCGAGGCCGGCGAACGCCTGCGCCGCGACCTGGAACAGGCGCAAATCCTTCAGCGCGTGACCGCCAATTGGGAAGCGTCGATCGCGTCCGCGCCGCGCGGCGGAGAAGCGGGCGTTTCGATCCCGGAGATTGTTCTCGACGCGCGCCGCCGGGTCGCCCGCGCCTGTGACGCCGTCGGCCCCGAATTCGCCGGGCTGCTGACGGATGTATGCGGCTATCTCAAAGGTCTCGAAATCGTCGAGAGCGAACGCGGCTGGCCGGCGCGTTCAGGCAAGGTCGTGCTGAAAATGGGGCTGGCGCGGCTCGCGCGCCACTATGGCGTCGCGGTCCAGGCGGTCGGACCTGCGCGCTCGAAGGCGTTCAGGCATTGGGGCGACGACGATTACCGGCCGAACATGTAGCGCCGGGGCAATGGGGACGCGCGGCGAAAACGCTTTGTCTTAACCGGCGAGCGCGTCCCTGGCCTCCTTCTTGATGCGCTCGACCATCGATCGCAGGCCATTGGCGCGCTGGGGCGTCAGATGCTCGGCGAGACCCAGATCCTTGAACAGGGGCATGGCGTCGGTTTCGACGATTTCACTGGCCGGACGGCCCGAATAGAGCGTGAGCGCCAAGGCCACGAGGCCGCGGACAATGTGGGCGTCGCTGTCGCCGCGAAAGGTGAGCACGGGGGCTCCGGCGGCGTCCTGCCCGCGGGTCGTCTCGAGCCACACCTGGCTCGCGCAGCCACGCACTTTATTCTGCTCCGTATAGGCCTCCTTGGGCAGGGGCTCGAGCGTGCGGCCGAGCTCGATCAGATAGCGGTAGCGGTCCTCCCACTCCTCCAAAAGCTCGAAATTGCCGATGATGTCGTCGATGGCCATCGCTTTCCCCTCACGTCCGCCATTCTAGATGAAACGCGCGGCCTTTCCATGTCTGTGACGAGGCCTTAAGTTCGCGATTGCCGGATTCCTTGCACGGGCGGCCGAGCGCCCGACTTATATGGAGATGCATATGCGCCTCTTGCCCCTTTGCCGCGCTGTCATTGTCTCGATTGTCGCGAGCCTGTCGCTTTCCGCCTGCGGCTACAACACAATTCCCACACTCGAGGAAAACGCCAAGGCCAGATGGTCGGACGTGCAATCCCAATACCAGCGGCGCGCCGACCTCATTCCCAATCTCGTGGCGACCGTGCAGGGATACGCCAAGCAGGAGAAGGATGTGCTCTCTTCCGTCGTCGAGGCGCGCGCCAAGGCGACCTCCGTCAAAATCGACGCCTCGAGCCTGACCGATCCCGAAAAAATTAAGCAGTTCCAGGATGCGCAGGCGCAGCTTTCCGGGGCGCTCGGGCGGCTCCTCGCTGTCAGCGAGGCCTATCCCGACCTCAAATCCAATCAGAATTTCCTAGCGCTCCAGTCGCAGTTGGAGGGCACGGAGAATCGCATCAATGTCGCGCGGCGCGATTACATCGACGCCGTGCGCGAATTCAACACCTCGCTGCGCACTTTTCCCACGCTGCTTTGGGCCAAGACCTTCTTTTCCGGAACAAAGCCCCTGGCTGAATTCTCTGCCAGCGACGCCGCGCAGCAGCCGCCGCAGGTGAAATTCTGATGTCGACGGAGCGCGCGCCCGAAGAACTTTCCGCGCTTTGCGCGCAAGGGGACGCAATGTGGGCGCATATGCGCAAGGAGGCCGAGGACGGGCTGCGTTTCGACCCCGCGCTCGCGCCGCTGTTCATGGGCGCGCTGCTCAATCGGCATAGTCTCGAAGAGGCGGTCGTTCATCGCGTGAGCGGGCGTCTCGGCGCTTCCGCGATGGATGCCGCCGCCATCGCCGACGCCTTTTTCGCCGCTTTGGAGAGCGCGCCGGAGATCGGCGAATCCTTCCGCGCCGACGCGGCCGCCTATGTCGAGCGCGACCCGGCCTGCCGGCGTCTCATCGAGCCCCTGCTCTATTTCAAAGGCTACCACGCCATCCAGTCCGCGCGGCTTGCGCACGCCCTGTGGCGGGCGGGAAAGCGCGACTTTGCCTTCTATATTCAAAGTCGGGCCTCGGACGCACTGTCGGCCGACATCCATCCGGCGGCGCGTCTCGGCAAGGGCATTTTTCTCGATCACGCGACAGGCTTCGTCGTCGGCGAGACGGCGGTGATCGAGGACGACGTCTCCATCCTTCACGGGGTGACCCTCGGCGGGACCGGAAAGGTCGCCGGCGACAGACATCCCAAAGTCCGGCGCGGCGTCATGATCGGCGCGGGCGCGAAAATCCTGGGCAATATTGAGATCGGCGCCTGCGCGCGGATCGCCGCCGGCTCGGTGGTGCTGCATGCGGCGCCGCCCAACTCCGTCGTCGCGGGCGCGCCCGCCAGGGTCGTCGGGATCGAGCCCGAAGCGCAACCGGCGCGAGACATGGATCAAATCCTGCGCGGCCTCGCCTACGACTCCTTCGATTACGCAATCTAAAAGGTCGCCCGCCCGTCAGTCGCCGCCTATCGGCCGGTGAATTTCGGCGCGCGCTTTTCCAGAAAGGCGGCGCGTCCTTCCGCATAATCCGCGCTGTCAAAGCACGCGGCCGCCAGCGCCTCGCATTGATCCGATGACGGCGCGCCAGGAAGCCGCGCGGCGGCGCGGATCGCCGCTTTCGCGGCCCTGAGCGTCAAGGGCGCATTGCCGGCGATCGTCTCCGCGAGCGCGTCGACCGCGCCCTCGAAGCTCTCCGTTTCGACAAGACGCGCGAGAAAACCGATGTCGAGCGCCTCCTGCGCCGTGAGACGCCGGGCGGTGAAGAAGAGGTCGAAAGCGCGCTGCGCGCCGACTGCGGCCACGACATATTGCATCGCTGCCGGCGGATAGCCGACGCCGAGCCGTCCCGCCGGAATGCCGAAGACGGCTCCTTCTTGCGCCATACGCAGATCGCAGACGGCGGCGACGCCCATCCCCCCGCCCATGCAGAACCCAGAAATCGCCGCGATGGTTGGCTTCGAGCAACGCGAAATGGCGTCGAAAGCCGCGACGTTCGCCTGTTCATAGGCCCGGCCGCCCGCGCTCGTCGCGCGCACGGTCGAAAATTCGGAGATATCCGCGCCGGAGCAAAACGGCAATCCCGGCGCCCCGCTGATCACGAGAACGCGTACGTCCGGGTTCGCGTCGATCGCGGAAAGCAGTGGCGGCAGGGCCGCCCACATCTCGAGATCGAAAGCGTTGCGCTTGGCGCCATTGTCGATGCGCAGGCGCGCGACGCCGTGATGAAGGTCAAGTCGGAGTTTGGGGGTCGCGGAAAGAGTGGGCATGACAGAGTAGTAGCAAAACTCGGGCGTCGCCGGAAACGGCGAATTGCGGCCTGCCATGGAGACCGCGCGCAAAGCAGGCGCGGGGACGCGACCGCGACGTCACGTCACAGTGTTTTGGCGGGCTCGCGACCTCTTGTCACAAGATGCGACGCGCGTAACGGGTTTAACTTTTCTTTGAGCTGAGTTCTCGCGACAGCATCCTCTCGAGGGGGGACGCGCCGACGACGCAACCAAGGAAATGGAGCGCCGGTATGCCGGTTGGAACGGACAAGATCGCCGCCCCTGGCGCGCTCCGCATGGCCCTGGCGCTCGCCGTCTTCGTTCATCACACGACGAAGTTCAACCTGGGCATGTCGGCCGTTCTGATCTTCTTTGTTTTGAGCGGCTACTGGGTGGCCGCCATGTGGCGGAAGACCTATTCAAAGACGAACTGGGCCTATTTCACCTTCCTCGTCTCGCGCGTCTGGCGCATCGTGCCGGTCTTCGCGCTCTGCTCCGCGATCGCTTGGGGGCTGCTCCTGTCACGCGGCGACGCGCCGACGCTCGGCGGCGGACTCGTCCGCCAGCTCTTCTCCAATGTCATGATTCTCGGCTATAATTCGCTTCCCTATCAGGCGAATGTTCCGGGCTGGTCGCTCGACATGGAAATGCAGTTCTATCTCGTCGCGCCGATTGTCATCTTTCTCGTCTCCCGGAACATTTATTCCCTTCTTGCCTGCGTTGGCCTTGCGCTTCTCGCGCCACGGGTCGGCGGTTCGGCGACGGTCGCGCCCTTTCTCTATTTCTTCGGGATCGGCGTCGCCGCTGCGACGCATGACCTCAAACCCAGCCGCCGCCTGGCTTACAGCTCTCTCGTGGCGTCGCTTCTGTTGCTGGGCGTCTGTGGCGCGATTTTTCTCGCAAAACTCGCCCTTGACGATGGACAGGCGCCTTTGCTCGCCTTCAGCAGCAAGGCCAATCTGCTCATCGCCGTGATGATGACGCCCTGGGCGCTTTTCACCACGCAGCAGAAGAGCGGCGCGGCCGACAGAATGCTCGGCGACATGTCCTATATTTTCTACCTGCTGCATTGGTCCGTGCTCGGCGCGCTGAAAACAGGCGAAGGAACCTATCTGGATCGCCTCCTCCTATGCTCGGAGGCGCTGGTCATCATCTTCCTCGTCTCCTATCTGATCTGGATCGCCTTCGACCGCCCGATCGGAAAGCTGCGTTCTGCCTGGGTCACGGGGCGGCGCATCGTCAGCGAAACGTCGGGCGGCATGCAGCCTCTCGCCGCCTGACCGGGCGCCCCCGTCGAATCAGGCTTCGGTGATGGTCGCCCACCGGCAAAGCTGATAGTTTCGCGCCGCCGCGGCCACGCCGCGCGAGCGTGAGGCGTCGTCTTGAGACAAGGTCTAGCCATCCTTCTGCCGAACCTGCACCGAGGGTTTTTCCTTCTCGCGGTGACGGCCGGTCTTACGCTCCTGAGCCTCAAACGCACGGACGAACCGGTCGTCAGTTGCGCTTTCGTCAACAGCGGGGCGGACGACTACCGCATCCTTGTCGTCGGCGAGTCCTGGGCTTCCGACGGAAAGGTTTTTCCCGATTTGCCCAAAACGGTGTCGGAGCGCCTTGGCGGACGCGGGGTTCAGGCGTGCAGCGTCGGCTTCAACGGGCGCAATTCGCGCCTCCTTTATGCCGAACTCAAGGAAAAACTCCCTCAGTACAAGCTTTATTCGCTTTTCGCCGGCAAGACGCCGAATAAAGTCATTGTCATGAATGGCGTCAATGACGCCATTCAGCACGTCGGCGCGTCGGCCTATGTCGAATTTACGAGGAAACTCGTCGATTATTTTTCAGACGCCGACGACGTCGAGGTGATCTCCATTCCCCGCGTCAACGAACGTTGGTTCAAACCGCCCAATCTCTTCAGCAGGATGAAACGCAACGTGCTGCGATGCCTCCATGACGGCTGCGATTTCCAGGTGAACGACGTCTACCGCGTCGCGCTCTGGCGCGACCATCCCGACCTGCATGTGATCGAGTTCGACAATTTCATCGACAAATTCGAGGGGCACGAAGAATGCTACACGCTGGACGGCGTGCATCTGACCGACCAATATTACCATGAATACGGGCGCTTCATCGGCCGCGCGATGACGGTGGCCGACGCCGCGGATCGCCGGCGCTAGCCGGCTCCTGCTATAAGCCAGTCCATGGATCTTCTTTCACTTCTTCTCCACCGCGACGGGCTCATGCTCGTCATCGACAAGCCTGCGGGCGTCCCGGTGCATCGCGGCCCAAAGGGCGGGCCGAGCCTGGAGGACGCCTTCGACCAGTTGCGCTTTGGCCTGCCGCGCGCGCCCGCGCTCGCCCATCGGCTCGACAAGGACACCTCCGGCTGTCTCGTGCTCGGGCGTCACCGCAAGGCGCTCGATCGGCTCGGCAAGCTTTTCAAGTCCGGGCGCATGGACAAGACTTATTGGGCCGTCGTGGACGGGGCGCCCGAGGCCCAGGCAGGCGAGATCGATCTGCCGCTCGGACGCCTCGACGCGGCGCGGGGCTGGTGGATGCGGCCCGATCCGCTCGGCCTTCCCTCCCGCACGAGTTGGCGCGTGCTCGGGCGCTCGGCCGACGGCGCGCGCGCTTTCGTCGAATTCACGCCGCATACCGGCCGCACGCACCAGATTCGCGTTCACGCCCAGGCCCAGGGCTGGCCCATCCTGGGCGACCCCATTTACGGGCATGGACGGCGCGAGGGAGCGCCGCCGCTCCACCTGCACGCGCGCGCGATCGCCATTCCCATGCAGGAGAGCAAGGCGCCCGTGCGCGTCGTGGCGCCGGCGCCCGAACATATGCGCGCCGCATTGGCCGACTGCGGCTGGACAGAGGACGCGGGGAGCGCGGCGCCGAATTTGCCAAACTCGACTGAAGCGCTCAACATGGCGGACTAATTCTTAAGGAGACGCTCCAGTGGGGCAAAAATTCGCGCCCTTCATGGACGCGCCGGAACGCGCCGCGCCGGGGAGCGGGGGCGGACCGTTTTCGCTCGACCGCGCCCTCCTCGACGGCCTCGCCGACCTCGCTCTGGCGGCGGCCAAAGCGGCCGGCGCGAGCTACGTCGACATACGTCTCGGCGAGACGTTGAGACAATACGCCTATGCCAAGGACGACAGGCTGGAACGCTTCGACGAGCGCGCCACGCGCGGCTTTGGGCTGCGCGTGCTGCTGGACGGCTGTTGGGGGTTTTACGGCGCGCGCCGTCTGGATTCGGCGAGCCTTCGCCAGGGGGTTGCGGGCGCGCTTGAAAATGCGCGCGCGGTGCGTGCAATCCAGGCGCGGCCCATCGTGCTCGAAGAACTCCCCGCGCATGAGGCCGAATGGGTCATGCCGATGGAGGTCGATCCCTTTTCAATCTCCTCGGGGGAGAAGTCCGACCTCCTGCTCGGCATCTGCGCGGCGGCCCGCGACAAGGGCGCGGATTTCTGCGCCGCCTCTCTCTCGTTGGCGCGCGAGGAGCGGATGTTCGCCAATAGCCTTGGCGCGCGCATCCTGCAAACCCGCACCCGCGTATATCCCAGCTTTACCGCGACGGCGATCGATCGCGCGGCCGGCCGCATGGCGTCACGCGACAGCTTGACGCCCGCGCGCGGCGCCGGCTGGGAATATGTGCTGGGCGCCGGCCTTCTCGACGACGCCGCGCAAGCCGGTGCGCAGGCGCGGGCCAAGCTCGCCGCCAAGCCCATCGTCGCCGGCGACTATGACGTCGTGATCGATCCCACAAATCTCTGGCTGACGATCCACGAGACCGTCGGCCATTCGACCGAACTCGATCGCGCTCTGGGCTGGGAGGCCAATTTCGCGGGCACGACGTTCGTCAAGCCTTCCATGCTCGGCAATCTGCGTTTCGGGTCAGAGCTGATGACGATCGTCGCGGATCGCTCACAGCCCGGCGCGCTCTCGACGATCGGCTATGACGACGACGGCGCGCCGGCGGCGTCCGCGCAGTTTCCGATCGTCGAAAAGGGGGTGTTCAAGAACTTTCAAATGGCGCTCGGGCAGGCGCATCTCATCGGATTGTCGGCGTCTAACGGATGCGCCTACGCCGATAGCCCGACGGCTTTTCCGATACAACGCATGCCGAACATATCGCTCGCGCCCAATCCAGAGAAATCCTCGCTCGAGGAGCTCTTGAGCGGCGTTGACCGCGGTGTCTATATCGTCGGCGCCGGAAGCTGGAGCATCGATCAACAGCGCGACAATTTCCAGTTCGGCGCACAGCTCTTTTATGAAATCAGGGACGGCAAGCTCGGGGACATGCTGCGCGATGGCGCCTATCAGGGGCGCACGACGGCCTTTTGGCATTCGCTCGATGGGCTGGGTGACGCCTCCGTCTATCATCTCGACGGCACATTCACTTGCGGCAAGGCCGAGCCCGTGCAGGTCGCGCCCGTCTCGCATGGCAGTCCCCCGGCGCGCTTTCGCAATGTGCGCCTCTTGAACACGAGCAGCGACGCGTAGCGCATGTTCCTGTCCCTCGACGACGCCAAGTCCATCGCTGAACGTATCGTCGCACGATCCGCCGCTGACGCCTGCGTCGTGAAAATCGACGGCGGAGAGGATTACAGCTTGCGCTTTGCGCGCGGCGCCGCCACGACGAATATCGCGACATCTGAGGCGACCGTGCGTATCTCGGCGCATATCGGTTCGCGCGTCGGCTCCGTGACGACGACGCATCTCGACGAGACGGCGCTTGACGCGGCGCGCACGCGCGCGGAGGAGATTGCGCGGTTGCTGCCGGTCGATCCAGATTACGTCCCCCCGCTCGGGCCGCAACGCTACGATGTCTCCGCGCGCTATGACGATAATGCCGACCGACTGCGGCTCGACGCGCTCGCGGCGCATGCGGCGCGCGTGATCGAGGAAGGCGCGCGCGTGGGCGTCGATACGTTCGGCTGCGCCTCGAGCGCGCGACGCGTCGAGGCGCTCGCGACGAGTAACGGTCTCTTCGCCTACGACCGGCGGAGTGAAATCGATTTATCCACCACGGCGCGCAATAAGGGAGACAGCTGGTCGGGCTGGTCTGGCGCGCATGAATTCTATGGCGCGAGGCTCGACGCCGACGCCATCGCGCGACGCGCCTGCGCAAAGGCGGCGCATAATCTTGCGCCGCTCGATCTCGAGCCCGGCGATTATACGGTCGTCCTCGAGCCGGTGGCGGTGGCGGAGCTCGCATTTTGGCTCATGAGCGCGATGGACGCGCGCGCCGCCGATGAGGGGCGCAGCTTCTTCGCGCGGGCGGGCGGCGGAACGCTCATCGGCGACAAGCTGTTCGACGAAAAGCTGACGATCCGGGTCGATCCGGCCGATCCGCTTGCGCCGGAAGCCGGCGTCGGCTGGGAAGGCGTGCCGCACCGTGCGCGCGCCTTCATCGACAAGGGCGTCGTGACGACGCTTTATCGCTCGCGCGCCTGGGCGAAAAAGACGGACGCCGACGCCATTCCCTTCGCCCGTAATTTTGTCGTCGAGGGCGCAGACGCCTCGCTCGACGATTTGATCCGCTCGGTCAGGCGCGGCATTCTCGTCACCCGCATCTGGTATGAGAATCTGGTCGAGCCGAAGAGTCTTCTGCTCACCGGCCTCACGCGCGACGGCAATTTCCTAATCGAAAACGGCCGCGTGACCGCGCCTGTACGCAATCTGCGCTTCAATCAGCGCCTCGGCGCGCTTTTCGGAAGGATCGCGGCCCTTGGCCAGACAGAGCGCACCTGGCGCGCCGCGGGCGGCGGCGGCGCCGCGGCCGCGCCGCCGATGCTGGCGGAGAAGTTCCACTTCTCGTCGAAATCCAGCGGCATCTGAGGCGCGGTTTTGGTATGCTGCGGCGTTCTGAAGGGAGTTCCGCGCCACATGCCGCACCGCCGCCTCATCATTCTGGCCGTCCTTCTCCTGTCTTTCCCCGCTCATGGGCTGGACACAATTCGTTTCGCGACGAACTGGCGCGCACAAGCCGAACATGGCGGCTTCTATCAGGCGGTCAAAGACGGCACCTATCTGCGCTACGGGCTCGACGTGACGATCGAGCAGGGCGGCCCGCAGGTCAACGCGCGTCTTCTGCTTGCTGCCGGGCGCGTCGATTTCGCGATGGGCGCGAACACAATTCAGATGTTCGACTCGGTGCGGCAAAATGTGCCGATCGTCACGGTCGCGAGCATGTTTCAGCGCGATCCGGCGGTTTTCATGTCGCATCCAGACGCGGGTTTCGACCGCTTCGAGGATCTGCCGCGGGCGACCGCCTTCATCGCCAGCGACATGCGCGCCTCCGTATGGCAATGGCTCAAGCAGGCGTATGGATTTCGCGACGATAAGGTGAAGCCTTATGGCTTCAACTCGGCGCCCTTCATCGCCGACAAGAAGTCGATCCAGCAAGGGCTGATCACATCAGAGCCCTATGCAATCGAGAAACAATCGGGCGTCAAGCCCAATGTTTTCATGCTCTCCGATTTTGGTTACGACGGCTACTCCACCACCATCGAAGTGCGCGCCGACGTCATCGAGAAAAGAGCCGATCTCGTGCAGCGCTTCGTCGACGCCTCCATCATCGGCTGGTACCATTACATCTACGGCGACAACGCCGCCGCCAACGCCGCAATCAAACACGACAATCCTGAAGTGACGGATGACCAGATCGCTTATTCTCTCACAAAAATGCGGGAGCGCGGCATCGTCGATTCCGGCGATTCGGTCACACTCGGCGTTGGCGTGATGACGGATGCGCGCATGAAGAGTTTTTTCGACAAAATGGCAAAGGCCGGCGTCGTTCCGAGCGAGCTCGATTACACGAAGGGTTATACGCTACGCTTCATCGGCAAGAAGGTCGGGCTGGAGCTGCGTCCACAATGACGGATGCGGTCGCACGCGCAACGAACGCGCCGTCCGGCGTGACCGACCCCCTTCTCTCGCTTCGTGGCGTCGCAAAGACCTTTCCAAACGGCGTGACGGCGCTCGACGGCTTCGACCTCGAGGTGCGCGAAGGCGACACGCTGACCCTGCTTGGTCCTTCCGGATGCGGCAAATCCACGGCGCTGCGTCTGATCGCCGGCCTCTCCCGCCCGGACGCCGGCAAGATTGTCTGGCGCGACGCCGAGGCAAAGAGCAAGCTGGGCGTCGTCTTTCAGGAGGCGACTTTGCTGCCCTGGGCGAGCGTCTTCGATAATGTCTATCTTCCTTTGAAGCTTCAGGGCGCGCCGCGCGCGGCTGCCGAGCCGCGCGTCCTCGAAGCGCTCTCACGCGTCGGGCTGAGCGACTTCGCAACGGCTCTGCCGCGTGAGCTCTCGGGCGGGATGAAGATGCGCTGCGCCATCGCGCGCGCGCTGGTCATCAGGCCCGCGCTCATTTTGATGGACGAACCCTTCGCGGCCCTCGATGAGGTGACGCGTTTCAAGCTCAACGACGAGCTGATAGCGTTGAAGAACGACCTCGGCGCAACGATCGTGTTCGTCACACATTCCATCTTCGAAAGCGCGTTCCTCTCGACGCGTATCGTCGTCATGTCGAAAGAGCGCGGCAAAATCGTCGACGAGATCGCTGTTGAGCCCGCTATCTTGCGCGATTCGAATTTTCGCACGAGCGCGGCGTTCGCCGAGATCTGCCGGCGCGCCGTGGGAGCGCTGCGCCGCGCGAGCGGAGAAGCCGCGTGATGAAATGGCGTGACATCGCTCTTCCCCTCGCGGTTTTTGCGACTGCGCTCGGCGCGTGGGAAGCCATAGTCGCAGCAAAGGAAATCCCGCCCTACATTCTGCCCTCTCCGAGCGTGATCGCCTCGAAGCTCGTCGAGGACCGCGATCTTCTCTTTTCGTCGCTATGGGTCACCCTCGGCGTGACCTTGAAAGCCCTCGTCGTCGCGACGATCTGTGGCGTCGCGCTGGCGCTTCTCCTTTCCCAGTCGAAAGCGCTCGAGCGCGCCCTGCTGCCTTTCGCGATCGTGCTGCAAGTGACTCCGGTGATCGCCATTGCGCCGTTGCTGCTTGTCTATCTGCAGCCTGAAAACGCCGTTCTCGTCTGCGCCTTTCTCGTCGCCTTCTTTCCGATCCTGTCGAACACGGCGCTGGGGCTGGCCTCCGTCGACCATTCGCTTCGAGATCTCTTCGATCTTTACCGCGCCTCGGCCTGGCAGAAGCTTATCTATCTGCGCCTGCCGGCGGCGCTTCCGCAATTCCTCACCGGCTTGCGGATCGGCGGCGGCCTCTCGCTCATCGGCGCCATCGTCGCGGAACTCGCGGCCGGCGCGTCCGGCCAAGGGTCCGGTCTCGCCTATCGCATCGTCGAGGCGGGCTTTCGCCTCGACATCCCGCGCATGTTCGCGGCGTTGACGCTGATCTCGCTCGCCGGGCTCGCGATCTACGGCGCGCTGGCGGCCTTGACGCATTTCCTGCTAAGCGGCTGGCATGAGAGCGCGCGAGAGAGAAGCGAATAGAAGCGATCTCGCGCGCGTCATTACTGCGCGCCGCCCACCTCGTCGAGATGGTAGACGTCGTCGCGAAAATGCACGGTCCCGTCGGCGGAGGCCCAGCCGGTCATATAGACCCACACCACAGGGACGGGACGGGCAAGCTTGATTTCCTCGCGTTCGCCGGAGGCGATCTTTGCGTTGATCTGCTCCTTGCTCACGTCGGGACCATTGGCGCCGTCGAGAAGCCAGGCGGCAAGGTCGACGACGCCCTGCACGCGCACGCAGCCATGCGAAAGAAAGCGATAGTCATTGGCGAAGAGATTTCGCGAGGGCGTGTCGTGCATATAAACCGAATAGGGATTGGGCATGGAGATGCGGATCGAGCCCAATGAATTGCCGGCGCCGGAATCCTGCCTCAGCGTATAATTGACGGCGCGCTCGCTCGACCAATTGATCGAGCGGGGGTCGACCTCCTCGCCGCGGTTATTGAGAACGCGAATGCGCGAGCGGGCGAGATAACCCGGGTCCTTGAGCATCTTCGGCGCGATTTCGTTTTTGATGATCGACGTCGGCACAGTCCATGTCGGATTGACATTCACCGCAACGATTTTCGCCTGAACTTCCGGCGAGTGATGGTCTGGATCGCCCACGATCGCCGCATAACGATGGGTCACGCGGTCATTGTCCACGGCGTCGACCGCCGTCGATGGAATATTGACGACGATGTAGCGCGAACCGAACGGGAAATCGACGCCGGCGAGCCGCTGCGCGCTCGAGGCCAGTTGACGAAAGCGCACTTGCGCAGGGACGTCGAGCGCGGCCAGCGTCGCCCCGGCGACCGCGCCGGTCTGCTTCAGGCCCATTCGGAATTGGAAACGTTTCACGGCGGCCGTCAGCTCGGGGTCCCAGCCCGGCTTGCGCGTATCGGTCAAGCCGTCGTCCTCGGCGGCAAGGCGACGGCGCAGCGCCGCGACCGCAGGGCCCTTGGCGCCCGGACGCAGCGCAACCCCCACGCTGGGCCAGCCCCCGAGATCGACGATCTGTGCGTAGCGCTCGGAGGCCTTCGACGTGACGAAAAAGGTCTCGGGCTGGAGGACTGGGGTCGGATCATCCGAGAGCGCCGTCTCGCGCGGCGGAGCCGGCGGCTTCGGCTTGGGCTTGGGTTTTTGCGGCGCCCCGGCTTGCGCGGCTGGCGCCGGAGCCTGGTCGGGCCCAGCGGAAGGAGCAGAAGGAGACGGCGCGGGAGGCGCGGCGGGTGCGGGAGCCGTTGGAGGCGGCGCGGGCGCGGCGGGCGCAGGCCCCGTCGGAACCTGCGCTGGCGCGGCGGGTTCCTGGGCGTCGACGGCAAGCGGCGCAACGGAGGCGAAAGCCACCGCCAGGAGCGCGCGACGCCAGGGGGCCGAAAGCGATTTTATTGGTCGTTTCATTTCGATCTCTTTCGACGGCGGTCGCCGCCGGTTCCTCGTTGGACGCATTTGAGCGCAGCAGCGACAGCGGTCAAGCTGTCGGGCGCGGCGTTCCGCTCTCGCCCCTTGCCTTTTCGCGCGCCGCCCCGCATACCCCGCGCCAAAGCGGCGCCTTCCAACTCACGGGACAAATATGGGCTTCAAATGCGGCATCGTCGGTCTGCCGAACGTTGGCAAATCGACCCTCTTCAACGCGCTGACCCAAACGGCGGCGGCGCAGGCCGCGAATTATCCCTTCTGCACCATCGAGCCGAATGTCGGCGAGGTCGCGGTTCCCGACCCGCGCCTCGACGCCCTCGCGGCCATCGCCGGCTCCAAGCAGATCATTCCGACGCGGCTCACGTTCGTCGACATCGCTGGCCTCGTACGCGGCGCCTCGCGGGGCGAAGGGCTCGGCAATCAATTTCTCGCCAATATCCGTGAATGCGACGCGATCGCCCATGTCGTGCGCTGCTTCGAAGACGGCGACGTCACCCATGTCGAAGGCGGCGTCGATCCGATCCGCGACATCGAAACGATCGAGACCGAGCTCATGCTCGCGGATCTCGAAAGCCTTGAAAAGCGTGTCGTCGCCCTAGAGAAAAAGGCGAAAGGCGCCGACAAGGAAGCCAAGGAGCTCGTTGAGCTGGTCAACCGATGCCTCACGCTGTTGCGCGAGGGCAAGCCCGCGCGGCTCGCGAAGATATCCGAGGAGGAACGACCGTCCTTCAACGGCCTCGGGCTGCTCTCGTCCAAGCCGGTGCTTTACGTCTGCAACGTCGAGGAAGAGTCGGCCGCCGAGGGCAACGGCAATTCGGCGAAAGTCGCAGTTCTGGCAAAAGAAGAGGGCGCGGCGGCCGTCGTTGTTTCCGCAAAAATCGAAAGCGAAATCGCGGTGATGCCCGGCGAGGAACAGAAGGATTTTCTGGAGGCGGTGGGGCTGACCGAACCGGGCCTCAACCGCGTCATCCGCGCAGGCTACGATCTGCTCCATCTGATCACCTATTTCACGGTCGGCCCGAAGGAGGCGCGCGCCTGGACGATCGAGAAGGGCACGCGCGCGCCGGCTGCGGCCGGCGTCATCCATACAGATTTCGAAAAGGGCTTCATTCGCGCCGAGACGATCGCCTATCCGGACTATGTTGCGCACAGGGGCGAGGCGGGCGCGCGCGACGCCGGGCGGCTACGCCTCGAGGGCAAGGAATACATCGTCGCGGACGGCGACGTGATGCATTTCCGATTCAACACTTAGGCGAAAGCTTGGCGGCGCGTCGAACAAGTCCAAGCCCTCACTCGGGCTTCGCGAGACTGTCGATCCGCTTGTTCAGCTCGTCGAGCTGGCGTTTGAGCTCGGCGACGTCCGTTCCTTCCTTGCCGAGGGCGCTCTCATGCTCATCGAGCGAGGGGCCGGTGGTGCCGGTGACGCCCTCCGCTGGCAGGCCGAAGGGGTTGAACATGGTGAGCGCCTGACGGAAGACGGCCATATTTTTGCGGGCCTGCTCCTCCATCGCCTGAAAGGCGGCGCGCGTTGGCTCGGTAAAAGGGCCGGCGGGCAGCACCTGCGTGAACTGATCGCGGAATTTCTGCTGTTCCTTAGTCAGTTTGTCGATGGAGAACTCAAGATAGCTGGGGACGAGCATCTGCATCGAATCCCCGTAGAACCGGATGAGCTGACGCAAAAAGGCGATCGGCAGCAGGCTCTGCCCGTCCTTGCCTTCCTGCTCGAAGATGATCTGGGTCAACACCGGACGGGTGATGTCGTCGCCGGACTTTGCGTCGCAAACGACGAAATCCTCGCCGCGCTTAACCATGCCCGCCAGGTCTTCGAGGGTGACGTAAGTGCTGGTGCCCGTGTCGTATAGTCGACGGTTGGCGTATTTTTTGATGGTGGTCGGTTTTTTCTCGGTCGCCATACGCCTGACACTGCTCCCCTCGCCGGTCGGCCGCCCAAAAAAAGGTCAAGCCCAGCTAATTGACGATAAGCGCATTTTGGCGCCTGCGGCAATATTTTCCTGGAGAACGACTTTCGCTAACCGCCAATTCCGTGCAAAACGGGCCGCGGCTTGACGAACGCAAGCGCGAAATGCTCAACCACGCCCGCCCCGGCCGGCGCTCCGGGGCGACGAAGTCCCGACAAATCGTTAAGGGAGACAGATATGACGACCGAAATCGTGATCGTTTCCGCGGCCCGAACCGCCGTCGGATCGTTCAACGGAGCCTTTGCCACGGTTCCGGCCCACGACCTCGGCGCCGTCGCTGTCAAGGCCGCCCTGGAGCGCGCCAAGCTCGAGCCGGGCGCGGTCGACGAGATCATTCTCGGCCAGGTGCTGACCGCAGCCCATGGCCAGAATCCGGCCCGCCAGGCCGCCATCAAGGCCGGCATTCCCGACAGCAAGACCGCCTTCGGCATCAATCAGGTTTGCGGTTCCGGTCTTCGCGCCGTGGCCCTCGCCGCGCAGCAGATCCAGGCGGGCGACGCCTCGGTTGTCATCGCCGGGGGACAGGAATCGATGTCGCTCTCGACCCACGCCTCGCAACTGCGCGTCGGCACGAAGATGGGCGACGTCAAATTCGTCGACACGATGATCGTCGACGGCCTCACCGACGCCTTCAACAACTATCACATGGGCATCACGGCCGAGAACGTCGCCAAGCAGTGGCAGATCACGCGCGAGCAGCAGGACGAATTCGCGGTCAAGTCTCAGAACAAGGCTGAGGCCGCTCAGAAGTCTGGCAAGTTCAAAGACGAGATCGTCCCCTACGTGATCTCGACGAAAAAGGGCGACGTCACCGTCGACCAGGACGAATACATCAAGCACGGCGTGACGCTCGAAGGCGTCGCCAAACTGCGTCCGGCCTTTATCAAGGATGGCACGGTCACGGCCGCCAACGCCTCCGGCATCAATGACGGGGCGGCGGCGCTTGTCGTGATGAGCGCCGCGGAAGCGCAAAAGCGCGGACTGACGCCGCTCGCCCGCATCACCTCCTGGGCGACCGCCGGCGTCGATCCCAGTGTGATGGGCTCGGGGCCTATTCCGGCCTCGCGCAAGGCGCTCGAGAAGGCGGGCTGGAAGGTTTCCGATCTCGATCTCATTGAGGCGAACGAGGCGTTCGCCGCGCAGGCCCTGGCCGTCAACAAGGACATGGGCTGGAAACCGGACATCGTGAACGTCAACGGCGGCGCAATCGCGATTGGACATCCCATCGGCGCCTCGGGCGCGCGCGTTCTGGTGACCCTGCTCCATGAGCTCGCTCGTCGCGGCGGCAAGCGCGGCCTGGCGACGCTCTGCATTGGCGGCGGCATGGGCATCGCATTGACGGTGGAAAGATAAATCAACAGAGCGCCTCGCCCGCTCCGGCTTTCCGGCAGGGCGAGGCCTGCTCGCGCGACGCCCCCCTCCCCCGCAACGTGCACGGGAGGCGAGAAACGGCGTCGCGTCATTTCAAGGGAAGGACGAAGCTCAAATGGCTAAGACAGCAGTTGTAACAGGCGGCACGCGCGGCATTGGCGAAGCGATCTCAAAGGCGTTGAAAAAAGCCGGCTACACTGTGGCTGCGACCTACGCCGGCAACGACGACGCCGCCAACAAATTCAAGGCGGACACGGGCATTCCCGTTTATAAGTTCGACGTTTCCGATTACGACGCGAGCGCGGCCGCTCTTGCTCGGATCGAAAAAGACCTTGGCCCCGTCGACATTCTCGTCAATAACGCCGGGATCACCAAGGACCGCCTGTTCCACAAAATGGAGCTGGCGCAGTGGCAGGCGGTGATCAACACCAACCTGAACTCGCTCTTCAACGTGACGCGTCCGGTGATCAACGGCATGCGCGATCGCGGCTTTGGCCGCATCATCGTGATTTCGTCGATCAACGGCCAGAAGGGCCAGGCGGGCCAGACCAATTACTCGGCCTCCAAGGCGGGCGACATCGGTTTCGTGAAGGCGCTCGCGCAGGAAAGCGCGTCGAAGGGCATCACGGTCAACGCGATCGCGCCGGGCTATATTGCGACAGAGATGGTCAAGGCCGTCCCTCAAGACGTTCTCGACAAGCACATCATCCCCTATATCGCCGTCGGCCGGTTGGGCGAACCCGAGGAAATCGCCCGCGCGGTCGTTTTCCTGGCCTCGGACGACGCCGGTTTCATCACGGGCTCGACGCTCACCATCAATGGCGGTCAGTATCTCGCCTGACCTCTCATACGCAGACGACAGGCGGCGCCGGCGACCTCAGGGTCGCCGGTTTTTTTGTCAGCGCTTCTGGATATCGTCGAAAACGCCGCCGTCTGAGAAAAACTTCTTCTGCGCCGCGGGCCAACCGCCAAAGTCCCTGTCGATCGTGACGAGCTCGATATTGGCAAACCGCTTCAAATCCTCTTTCGCGGCATATTGGGGATAGGCCGGTCGATAGCCGAATCGGGCGACCATCGCCTGAGTTTCGGGCTTGAACAAATGGTCGAGAAAGGCTTCCGCGAGCTTGCGCGTGCCCTTCGCGTCGACATTGCCGTCAACGAGCGCCACCGCGGGCTCAGCGAGAATGGAGAGCGAGGGCGTTATAATCTCGAATTTGTCGGAGCCGAACTCCTGGAGCGCGAGAAAGGCCTCGTTCTCCCATGCGATCAGGACATCGCCAATTCCGCGTTGCGCGAATGTGACCGTCGATCCGCGCGCGCCCGTATCCAGTACGGGCGCGTTCGCGTAGATCGCCTTGACGAAATCTCTCGTCTTCGCCTCATCGCCATTGAATGTTTTGAGTCCGTAGGCCCAAGCGGCCAGGAAATTCCAGCGCGCGCCGCCGCCCGTCTTTGGATTGGGCGTGATGACGGCGACGCCCGGCCTGGCAAGATCTCCCCAATCCTTGACGCCCTTGGGATTGCCCTTGCGGACCAGCAGGACGATCGTTGACGTGTAGGGCGAAGAATTATTCGGCAAGCGCTTTTGCCAGTCCGCGGGAATCTTGCCGGTCTTCGCCGAAATCGCGTCAATGTCATTCGCGAGCGCCAGAGTCACGACGTCGGCGGGCAGACCGTCGATGACCGAACGCGCCTGCGCGCCGGACCCGCCATGGGATGTCTGGAGCTCGACGTCCTCGCCGGCGCTCCTCTTCCATTCGGCGGCGAAAGACTTGTTGACGGCCTTATACAGTTCGCGCGTCGGATCATAAGACACGTTGAGGAGCGTTTGCGCGGCGAGCGCCGGGCCGACGACGCAAAACGCGACGAGCCCCGCGGCCAGTCGCCTGGTGGCCATCGCCAACAAACACCGCCCCATCCCACGCCCCGCAACGCCGCAAGCTAAATCTATAGGAATGATAGTCAGTCAAACGATCCCCGTCGTCAACGACCTTTGCGTTTCAGCATCAAACAGGCGACGTCCGTTCCGTCGGGTCCCACAGCGATCTTGCGGGCGCAGCGGGGATGACCACTTTCGGCCCCCGCCGGCGTCGACGACGTCGCCACGGAAAGGCCGCGCAAATTATCTGCGCTCGCGAAGAAACTCACAGAGGCGGCGATACTCGTGATGACCAGAATGAAAAACATGCGCATTTTAACGCTCCGTTCTCAATGCCTTGCGGCTTTCCACGAGACGGCGCGATTATTGGCGACGCATAGACCGAGGGAATATGTCGCAGCGCACAGGACGGCGCGCCGTTGCAGGCGTCAACGGTGCGCTTGAGGCGCTTTTCGCGCGCTTACCCTACGGCCGCTCTCGGCGGGTGCCCCGCATGGGCGGCGACGATCTCGCGCGCCTGTTTGCCAACGACCTCGGCGAGATGATCGAAGCGCGCATTGAAGAAGCCGGCGCCCGCCGTCGCCGAGCGCAGCTCGACGATGAGATGATCCATCTCCGCTTCGGGAATCAGCGCTTCGAGCTTGTCCCAGCCCTCCCACCCCTCGCGTGGGCCGAATCCCATGATCTGACCGCGACGCCCCGAGACGAGTCCCGTTGCGCGCGACATCGCGTCGGCGGGAACGAAAATCTCAACCGCCAACACGGGTTCGAGCAAGATGGGGTCAGCCTTTGCAAGCGCTTCGCTCATGCCGATGCGCGCGGCGGTCCGGAACGCCATATCCGAAGAATCGACGGAATGAAACGAGCCATCGGTCAGCACTGCGTCAACGTCGACCACCGGAAAGCCAAGCGGACCGTGTAACAAGGCGTCCTGGCATCCAGCTTCCACGGAGGAAAAATACTGCTTGGGCACGGCGCCGCCATGCACGCGTTCGGCGAAGGCGAACCCCTCGCCTCTCGCCCTCGGACCGACTTCGAGCACAACGTCCCCGAATTGGCCGTGACCGCCAGACTGCTTCTTGTGCCGGCCGCGCACCGTGACCTTGTGGCGGATCGTCTCGCGATAGGCGACCAAGGGCTTTGCAACGTCGACCATGACGCCGAATCGCGCCTGCAAGCGCTCCAGCGCGACGCGCAAATGCATCTCTCCCTGTCCGAAGAGCTTGATCTGCGACATTTCCTGATCGTGGACGAAGACGAGCGAGGGATCTTCGTCAACGAGCTTGCTCATTGCCGCTGCAAGGCGGATCTCGTCCTTGCGATCGCGCGCCGATAGCGCCACCGCATGCACTGGCTCCGGTATTTTTGCACGCGTGGCCAGCGTCACGGCGTCGACCTTGGCCTCGGCGACAATCGTGTCGCCCGTATGCGCATGCTCGAGCCGGCCAAAGGCGACGACGTCGCCCTCTTTGGCGTCGTTGATTTTGGAGAGGGTCGCGCCGTGCAATGAGGACAGGCCCGAAACGCGGTCTTCGCCATGGGCTGACGCGACAGTCTGACCATCTGCAAAATGACCGCGCAGAACGCGCGCGAACGAGAGTTTTCCGCCGTGCGAGGTGTGCGCCGTACGCAACACGCGTGCAAGCGGCGGCCCGATCTCATCGACGCCGAGGCGTGCGCGGGTCTCTTGAATCCCCGGCGCTTCGTGTCGCAGCGCCTTCAGCAAACGCGTGACGCCGGCGCCGCGCTCGGCGCAGCCGATAAACAGCGGGGCGACGAGGCCAGCGCGCAACTCCTTTGTCAGATCGTCGAAAATCTGATCGCGCGGCGGCTCGATATCTGAAATCAATTCCTCCATGAGCGCGTCGTCGTAATCGGCAAGACGCTCGAGCATAGAGTAGCGCGCCTCCTTCTGGGAGGCGGCGTCTCCCTTTGGAATCTCGATGATTTCCGAGGGCGCGTGTTCGCGATAGACATAGGCGCGCTCAAGCGCGAGATCGATGAAGCCGACCGCGACGCCATTGTTCCATATCGGGATCTGCCGCAACAGGAGCGGCGTGCGAGATGCGGACTGCAGCGTGGCTAAAGCCTGGCGCACGTCCAGCGGCGTCGCGTCAATCTTATTCAAGAACAGCAGATGCGGCGCGCCGAGCTCTTCTAGCTGTCGCAATGTCAATTGAAGCGCGGGAATCTTGCGCTCGTCGGCTTCACAAACGACGACCACCGCATCCGCAATAGGGAGTATATTGCGCGCCTCATGGGCGAATTCGATGGAGCCGGGCAGATCGATGAAGCTGTATCGATCTCCCATGTAATCGAGGCTCGCAATATTGGCCTCGACGCTCATTTTGTGCGCGCGCGCCTCAGGGCTGGCGTCTCCCACGCTCTGACCACCAACGACGGACCCCTGCCGCGCGATGACGCCGGCATGCGCGAGGATCGATTCGAAAAGCGTCGTTTTGCCGGATTGGAAAGGACCCGCCAGCGCGATCAGCCGGGAGCCCCGCGCTTTCGCTCCGTGGGAAGAGGTCGACTCGCCCATCATGTCCTCCCTTTTTCGCCGGAGCCTGTTTTGCGCGGCTCCGTTGGATGATGGTCCCACCATGTCTGCCGGAGCGCAAGGGAGGAAAGCCGCCGCCTTCCAACCTGAGCGAAAGCGCGTTAGAACGACTCCAATCCATTAGAGAAGGAGCCTTCATGCGTCCCAGCAAGCGCACGCCCGACGAGATGCGCCCGGTGAGTTTCGAGCGCGGCGTCGCCCGCTACGCCGAAGGCTCCTGCCTGGTGAAGTTCGGCAACACCCACGTTTTGTGCGCCGCGTCGTTGGAGGACAAACCGCCGCCATGGCTGCGCGGTCAGGGCCGGGGATGGGTGACGGCGGAATATTCCATGCTGCCGCGTGCGACGCATACGCGCACGCGGCGCGAGGCATCCGCGGGCAAGCTCACGGGTCGCACGCAGGAAATCCAACGCCTCATTGGCCGCTCGCTGCGCGCCGTGACCAATTTGCCCGCCATCGGCGAGCGCCAGATCGTCATCGACTGCGACGTGATTCAGGCCGACGGGGGCACCCGCACGGCGTCGATCACCGGCGCCTGGCTCGCCTTGCGCGACTGTTTTGAATGGATGCGCTCGCGCTCCATCGTCAAGGACAACCCGCTACGCGACCATGTCGCGGCGGTGTCTTGCGGCATCTTCAACGGATCGCCGGTAATCGACCTTGATTACGCCGAGGATTCAACCGCGCAGACGGACGCCAATTTCGTCATCACCGGCGCGGGAGGGCTGGTCGAAATTCAGGCGACCGCGGAGGTCGCCGTGTTTTCCCGCGACGAACTGTCCGCGATGCTCACGCTGGCCCAAAACGGCGTCGCCGATCTCATCGCGCTTCAGAAAGCAGCGCTTGCGTCATGACCGGACGGAAGATCGTCGGCCGCCTCGTGATTGCGACGCACAACCAGGGCAAGCTCTGGGAGCTCCAGCAACTTCTCGCGCCTCACGGCGTCGACGCCGTCTCCGCGGGCGACCTCGGCCTGCCTGAACCCGAGGAAACGGAAACGACGTTTCGCGGCAATGCGCTGTTGAAGGCGAAAGCCGCGGCGGCGGCCTCGGGCTTCCCCGCCTTTGCGGACGACTCCGGTCTCTGCGTCGAAGCGCTCGACGGCGCCCCGGGCGTCTATTCGGCGCGCTGGGCCGGGGAGACAAGGGATTTCAAAGCCGCTTGCGAACGCGTGCGCCGAGAGCTTGAAAAGCGCGGCGCGGCCCCGCCCTTCCGCGCCAATTTCACCTGTGCGCTCGCGGTTGTCTGGCCCGACGGCCATAGCGAGGAGTTCGAGGGCCGCGTCGACGGCGCGCTCGTGTTTCCTCCCCGAGGCGACAAGGGCTTCGGCTATGATCCGATCTTCAAGCCGGACGAGCTGAACAAGACTTTCGGGGAAATGATGTCGGCGGAAAAACACGCCCTGCCCGGCGACGGCTCCCGCGCGCTCTCACACCGCGCGAGAGCCTTCCAGGCGCTCGCAAGGGCATGTCTGGATGGCGACTAGGCCTCCGCCAGAGCGCAAGCGCGACAATATGCGCGCTTTTTGACGTGGCTTTTCTTCAAAATTTCGACAGGCTGTCGATGGCGCGCCGCGCCACGGTTGACGGGCGCGGGCCCGCCCGCCATGGCTTGGCGCGCGCTAATGCGTCACTATTTGAATGCAACAAGAAACGCCCCCGACAACCCCAAAGGAAGACGCGATGACCAAGCACGAGACTTTCGCCGCGCAAAGACCGCCTTTCCAGGCGCGATACGGCAATTTCATCAATGGGCAATGGTCGGACGCAAAATCGGGCCGGGTCTTTGACAACATTTCCCCGATCACCGGCCAGAAAATTTGCGAGATCGCACGCTCCGACAAGGATGACGTTGAAGCCGCGCTCGACGCAGCTCATGCCGCAAAGGACGCCTGGGGCAAGACCAGCGTTACGGAACGCGCGCGCATTCTCAATAGGGTGGCCGATCGATTGGAAGAAAACCTCCAGCTCCTCGCCACCGCGGAAAGCTGGGACAACGGCAAGCCGATCCGCGAGACAACTGCCGCCGACGTACCGCTCGCCATCGACCACTTCCGATATTTCGCGGGGGCCATTCGCGCTCAGGAGGGCGGGATTTCTGAAATCGATCACGACACGGTCGCCTACCATTTTCATGAACCGCTCGGAGTCGTCGGCCAGATCATCCCTTGGAACTTTCCGCTGCTGATGGCTGCCTGGAAGGTCGCGCCCGCGCTCGCCGCTGGCAATTGCGTTGTTCTCAAGCCTGCGGAACAGACGCCCGCGAGCATCCTGGTCCTCGCCGAGCTGATCGGCGATCTTTTGCCGAATGGCGTGCTCAACATCGTCAACGGTTTTGGTCTCGAAGCCGGCAAGCCGCTCGCCTCTTCGAGCCGAATCGCCAAAATCGCCTTCACCGGCGAGACGACGACGGGCCGGCTCATCATGCAATACGCCAGCCAGGCCTTGATCCCCGTCACACTCGAACTCGGCGGCAAATCGCCCAACATCTTCTTCGAGGACGTCGCGCGCGAGGACGACGACTATTTTGACAAGGCCATCGAAGGATTCGTCATGTTCGCGCTCAACCAGGGCGAGGTGTGCACCTGCCCGAGCCGTGCGCTTATCCACGAAAAGATTTACGATCGCTTCATGGCGCGGGCGTTGGCGCGCGTCGGCGCCATCAAGCAAGGGCATCCGCTGGATCCCCAGACAATGATCGGCGCGCAAGCTTCGTCCGAACAGCTCGAAAAGATTTTGAGTTACATCGACATCGGAAAGCAGGAAGGCGCCAAGGTGCTCGCCGGCGGCGAACGCAATCATCTCGACGGCGATCTGGCTGGCGGCTTCTACGTGAAGCCCACGGTTCTGCAAGGCCACAATCGCATGCGCGTGTTTCAGGAGGAAATTTTCGGCCCCGTCGTGTCAGTGACGACCTTCAAGAACGACGACGAAGCGCTTGCGATCGCGAATGACACGCTCTATGGGCTCGGCGCGGGCGTTTGGAGCCGGGACATCAATCGCGCCTATCGTTTTGGCCGCGCTATTCAGGCCGGACGCGTATGGACGAACTGCTATCACGCCTATCCGGCGCATGCGGCCTTCGGTGGGTACAAACAGTCAGGCATCGGACGCGAAAATCACAAGATGATGCTCGACCACTATCAGCAGACGAAAAATATCCTCGTGAGCTATAATCCCAAGAAGCTCGGCTTCTTCTGATGACGGCGCCGGCGCGGGTCGTCGCGACAGGGACGGCGCTCGATCTCATCGAACGCCTGCAACGCGAATATGGCGATATCCTTTTCCACCAATCGGGGGGATGTTGTGACGGCTCCGCGCCCATGTGTTTTCCGCAAGGCGAGTTCCTCGTTGGCGAGAATGACGTCGCCCTTGGCGAGATCGGCGGCGCCCCGTTCTATATCGGCGCCGCGCAGTTCGAATACTGGAAGCATACGCAGCTTGTCATCGACGTCGTCGAGGGACAGGGCGGCATGTTCTCGCTCGAAAATGGCACCGGCCGCCGCTTTTTAACCCGCTCCCGCGTTTTTACAGATGCGGAGCTTGCCTCGTTGGGACATTCGGGCGAGCTTTGACGAGCGGCGCCGGCACACGTTAAACTTCCGCTCCAGGAGTCGCAAAACGAGGGGATGGTCATGGCGATCGCACATCCGCCAGCCCGCGCAGACGTCATAAGGTACATCTGTCGTCGTTGCGCGCTTGGATGGGCGCTGATCGCCGTCAGCGGGCAAGGCGTCTGCGCCATTTTGCTCGGCGATGCGCCGGAGGCGCTTGAAGCCGAGTTGCGCACCCGATTCCAAAAGGCGCAGCTTGTCGGCTCTGGAAACGACAGTGAACCCATGACCGCCGCGCTCGCCTTTATTGAATTACCGCGCGAACAGCCCGCATTTCCCATAGACGCGCGGGGGACGCCATTTCAACGCCGCGTATGGGACGCTCTTCGCACGATCCCCCCCGGTCAAACTGCGAGCTACTCAGAGATCGCACAGCGCATCGGCGCGCCGACCGCCATCCGCGCCGTCGCGTGCGCGTGCGCCGCCAATCCGGTCGCGATCGCCGTTCCATGCCATCGCGTGTTGCGCCGCGATGGCGCGTTGTCAGGTTATCGCTGGGGCGCTTCACGAAAGAGCGCCCTTCTCGCACGCGAGAAGGTTACGTTGAGGGTCTGAAAGCGCCAGCCCGGCGCAAGCGCGGCTCGCTAGCTTCCCCAAAATGGCTCAGGCGAGGCGAGACATGGAGCCGATTTACCTCTTCAATCTCATCGACGAGCAAAAAAGCTGGCTGTCGACGCGTCAATCGCTCGTGGCTCAGAATCTCGCCAATGCAGATACGCCCGGCTACAAGTCTCAGGATCTCGTGCCCTTTTCGCACGTCCTTGAACGCAGCAGACTGGAGTTGGCGAACACGAACGAGGGACATATGCGCCCATTTGCAACCGAGACGCTTGCAACGACCCGCAAGCCTGAGGACGGCTGGGAGACGACGCATTCCGGCAACTCGGTGGCCCCTGAACTTGAAATGATCAGGGCCAATGAAATTCGCGGCGCTTTTACGCTCGATACGAACCTCATGCGCGCCTTCCACAACATGTGGCTATCAGCGGCGCGCACATGATCGACCCCCTCGTCGCCGCAATGAAGGTCGCAGGCTCCGATCTCGAAACACAGTCGAGCCGGCTGCGCGTCGTATCCGAGAACATGGCGAACGCCCAGTCGACCGGCACAAAGGCCGGCGCCGATCCGTATCGACGCAAGACGGTTTCATTCGTGAATGAACTCGATCGCGCAAACGGCGTCAATCTTGTGAAGATCGGCACGATCGGCGCCGATCCCTCGCCTTTCCCGATCGAACGTGATCCAGGCAATCCCGCGGCGGACGCAAATGGCGACGTCAAGCGGCCCAACGTCAATCTGCTTGTTGAGATGGGAGACCTGCGCGAGGCGAACCGCGCTTATGAAGCCGACCTTCAAATCATGAAACAATCCCGAGACCTCATCACAATGACCCTTGATCTCCTGAAAGGCGCCTGATGCTTCCCATCGCTTCCGTAGCCGCTTCCGCCATCGGTCCCCTGACAGAGACCGCGATCACAGCGCTTGCGCCAGCCACAGCGACCGAATCCGCCGGGGCGTCGTTCGGCGACATGGTCCAGCGACTAGCCTCACAGACCATCGATACGCTTAAAAACGGTGAAGCCTCCGCCATTGCAGGCGTGCAGGGAAAAGTCTCCACTCAGAATGTCGTCAGCGCGATCATGGATGCCGAACGCAATCTGCACGCGATGATAGCTTTGCGCGATAAAGCGGTATCCGCTTATCAGGAAATCAGCCACATGGCGATTTGAGGGGAGCATCGTCGTGCGGGCACTCGCCATCGCTGCCACCGGAATGAGCGCGCAACAGCTCAATGTCGAGGTCATCTCGAACAATATCGCCAATATCAATACGACGGGATTCAAGCGTTCCCGCGCTGAATTCACCGACCTCCTCTATCAAACTGAACGCCTGCAAGGCGTGTCAAATCGTGGTCGCGACGCGACAGTTCCACAAGGCGCGCAATTCGGACTGGGCGTGCGTCCGGCCGCCGTTCGCAGCCTGCAACAGCAAGGCGCGTTGACCAACACGGGAAACAACTACGATCTCGCCCTGAATGGTCATGGATGGTTTCAGATCCTCGGCGCCGACAATGAAACGGTTTATACCCGCGCCGGATCGTTCAGCACCAACGCGAACGGGCAATTGGTCACTGTCGACGGCTACCAACTCACGCCAACGATAACTGTGCCGGCCAACGCGCTCAATGTGAGCGTCAACCAGACTGGCGTCGTCACGGCGTCCATTGCGGGACAGACACAGCCGCAACAGATCGGTCAATTGACCATCGCGACCTTTCCCAACGATTCCGGTCTCGAAGCGCTGGGGGGAAATCTTTTCCGTCAGACGTTTGCGTCAGGTCAGCCGGCAGTCGGCGTTCCCGGAGACCCCGGATTCGGCCTCGTGCAACAAGGTTATCTTGAAGGCTCTAACGTCGATCCCGTAAAGGAGATGGTCAATCTGATCGCCGCCCAGCGTGCATTCGAGCTCAATTCAAAGGTCATACAAGCCGCCGATGAAATGGCCGGAACGGTCTCGAAGGGCATAAGATGAGTCTCCGACGGCGATTCCCCGTTCTTTGCACCGCCTTCGTCTCAGCGACCTCCCCGGCCCTTGCACAAGAGACCCTCCCCGTTGCGCGCGTCGTTATTTACCCTGGAGAAAAAATCGTCGATTCTATGATTGCGGAGCGGACTGATCCGCTGGCGCACGAAACGGAGGGGCGCTACGCGCATGGACGGAGCGACCTCATCGGCAAGGTTACGCGGCGCACACTTCTCCCGGGCCAGCCAATACTTTCCGCCGCGATCGACAACCCACGGATTGTGCAGGCCGGCGCGCAAACCAGGATCGTCTTTTTGGAAAGCGGCGTCGAGATCGTCGCTTATGGCGTTGCGCAGCAGTCCGGGGCCATCGGCGAGTTCATCCGCATTCGAAATCAGGAAAGTGGGATCTGCGTTTCCGGCCGCGTTCAGAGCGACGGATCCGTGCGGGTTGGCGATAGTTGATGCGCCTTCCCGTCGTCGTCGCGGCGTTAGCATTGACTGCTTCCCTCGCATTTGCGGATGTTCGCATCAAAGACATCGCCGCGCCGACCGGAGTCAGAGATTATCAGCTCATCGGCTATGGTCTCGTCATCGGACTGCAGGGAACCGGCGACACCTTGCGCAATTCTCCCTTTACGGAACAATCAGCGTCGGCTCTCCTCGACCGCATGGGCGTCAATGTACGGCCGAATAACACCATGCGTACGCGGAACGTCGCCGCAGTCATGGTGACGGCGGCCTTGCCGCCATACATGGCCTTCGGTGCGACCATCGACGTGACCGTTTCCTCGCTTGGCGATGCGACGTCTTTGATGGGGGGAACGCTGGTTCTGACCTCTCTTACCGGAATCGACGGCGCCGTCTACGCTCTCGCTCAGGGACCCATCGCAGTTTCCGGCTTTTCGGCACAGGGCCAGAGCGAAACGCTTACCCATGGCGTCGCCACAGTTGGGCGCATTCCCAACGGCGCCACCATTGAAAGAGAGCCGCCCCGGCCTTCTGCCGAAGGCGGCGTCATGCTACAACTCCGCAACCCGGACTATACGACGTCGGTCAGAATCGCGGATGAGATAAATCGATTCTCACGATCTCGCTACAAGGAGGCGCTGGCGACCGAGCGCGATGATCGAAGCGTGATCGTCAAATTGCCACGACGGATCAACGCGACCCGCCTGTTGGCGGAAATCGGCGACCTGCGCGTAGCAGTCGAGAACTCCCGCCCGAGTCGTCATTGACGAGCGTAGTGGAACCGTCGTCATTGGCGCAGATGTGCAGATTTCCCCCGTCGCGGTGACCCACGGCGGCCTGACCGTGCGCATAACCGAGACTCCCGAAGTCTCCCAGCCCGCTCCCTTCTCGAATGGGCGCACAACTATTACCACTCAGACAAACATCACGGCGTCGGAGCAAACGGGTCAGATCGCGACCCTTTCTGGACCGACTCTCAAGCAACTGGTGCACGGACTGAACCAGATCGGCATCAAGCCGACCGGGGTAATCTCGATCCTTCAGGCGATCAAGAGCGCCGGCGCACTGCAGGCCGAACTCGTAATTCAGTGACGACGATTTGCTGAAACCTTATCGAGAAAATTGATCAATTCAGCAATCGGGCGATAGAACTCTTCGGGTATCATTTTGTCGACCTCGCAAATCTCGAACATTGCCCGCGCCAGTTCCCGTCGTTCGAGGATCGGAACGCCATTTGCCGTTGCGACCTCACGGATCTTCTGCGCAATCAAATCCTTTCCCTTTGCGAGAACCAACGGCGCGCCGCCCTCCTCTCGCCGGTATCGGAGCGCGACCGCGTAGTGCGTCGGATTGACGACAACGAAGCTCGCGCGATCAACCGAGGCAATCATGCGGCGCCTCGCGCGATCCATCGCAATCGATCGCATGCGGGCTTTTACGAGCGGGTCGCCTTCCGTCTGCTTCAATTCATCCTTGATCTCCTGGCGACTCATCCGCAGGTCGCGTCTCCATTTTATCCGCGTCCAAAGCACATCGCCCATGGCAAGAACCGCGAGGCATAAGGAAACCACGCTACACAGATGGATCGACAGCTTCAACAGCAGATGCGGGAAGCTGCTTGGCTCAATCCGCATGGCGTCGACAAAGTTCGTCCAATCGCTCAGCAAAGTGACGGTTACGGCGACACCAATTGCGCCGATTTTCACGGTCGCTTTCAGGACATCGACCAACCCGCTGAGTCCAAAGATGCGTCGCCAACCAGAAAATACTGAAATGCGCGACGTGTCGGGCGCAATGCGGTCTATGACGATCGTCGGAACCCCTTGCACGAGTGCGGCAAGCACGCCTGCTAGGGTGATGGTCAAGATCACCGGAATCAACACACTGGAGATCAACGAGACAATTGCCGTAAGCAGTCGATAAATGTCGGCGTCCGAAGAAAGCCGTATCGAACCGACATTTCCCAAAACGAGACCAAGGATATTATGGAGCCTCGATACGACGGAGTCGGCAAGGAACGCCAGGCAAAAGAGCAAGGAGAATACGCCGAAGGCCAGGGACACATCACGGGAGTGGGGAGATTTTCCCTTCTCGATAGCGTCGCCAAGCTTCTTATCGGTGGCTTCTTCTGTCTTGGAGTCGGGATCGTCGGAGTCGGACAATATGTTTGCCCTTTCAGGACGAAGATTCCTTGTCGCCCGACGACAAATCTATGAGATCGCGGTTTGCAAGACTGAGTACCGAGATTGGCGATTTCTCTCTGGGCTGCAAGCACGTAGCTGCGTGGCGTTTCTGCGTTGGATGCGAGTTCGGCTTCGACCATCCGCCGCGTGCGCGCAGACAGACACGGCAATACAGCGTCGCGCAATGAGCCCGCCGCGCCGCGAAGCGCGAGAATGACCTGCTCGGTCGGCACCTGATCGAAGACGATCGTCCTTGCGCGTTGATCAAGCCTGACGATATCTTCGAACGAAAACAACAGACTTTTTAGCTGCTGGGCCAGTTGAGGCTGAATTTGGGCGATTCCAGTAAGGATTTCGTTGACTTGCTCTCTTTCCAATTGATTGACAATCCCGGCGACCTGGGTGCTCGCCTGCGCCGAGGAAGGCGCACTCGCGACTGCAAGTAAATCCTCTCGAAGGAATTCTTCCACGACTCTGAGGACCGGATCGGCGACGGGTCTCGACGTTAACATGCGCACCATGACCAAAGCTCTCAGCGAGCCGGGCAGCAAAGCCAGAACGCGCGCTGCCACAGCAACATCAATTCGTGCAAGAACGATCGCGATAGCCTGCGGATGCTCCGTCGCCAGAAAATCGGCGAGGGTCCGATCCGAAAGCGCGTCGATTCGCCGCCAGAAGAAAGAATTTGAGCCTTCGCGCACATCCGACATGATTTCGGCGACCTGCTCTTCTGGAAGAGCGCCGGTAAGAAGCGCCTCTGCGACGGTCAAACCGCCGGCCAATTCCGTCTCACTTTTTTCGATAGCGTCGATCAATTCAACACAGATTGATTCGAGCGCTGCCTTTGTCACCGACTTCATTGTCGCGGCAACGCGAGCTATTCTGCGTAGCTCATCTTGATTGAAGTGGCGCAATATCCGGTTCGACGCCTCTCGGTCAAGCATGAGAAGAATTGCGGTAACCTTTTCTGCGCCGTCGAAATCGTGACCACTTTGGGGCGCGGGCAAAATTGTCATAGCTCAGGGAGCCTAGCTCGCCTTACGACTCTGGTGGTCGCAAATTTCAGTAAGAGACACAGCAAAACGCGCACCATCTTCTTCAACGACGACGACTTCGCCTCTCGCAATGGTACGTCCATTCACGACGACATCGACAGGCTCTCCGACCCTATGATCCAAAGGCACGATTGCGCCCCTCCCCAATTTCAGCAGGCTCGCAACCGGCAAAGTCGCCGATCCAACGACAACGTGTACGACCACCGGAATACTCATAATGGCGTCGACCCGCTTTGATTGAGCCGACTGTTCCGCATTCCCGTCAATTTCTGCCGTCCTGAAGAAATCGTCGGGATTATCGTCATTGGGAGTCATCGCGTTTGTCCTCTCCCTTGATCAAACACCGAGCATGCTCTCAACATAAAATTTCGCGTTCGTCCGAGAACTCTTCAAGACGCACAATGTATCTCCCGTCTTTTTGTCCTAAAGTTACACCAGAAAAGCGTGCGTCCCTCCAACTCTATTCGGATCGGATCCACGGGCTTTATCGGCAACTTCAATATGTCCCCAATTTCAAGACTGGCTATGTCGCCGAGCGTAAAGCCACGGGCCTCAAGCTTAACGTCGGCGCGAACTTCCGTTTGCACTATATTGCTATAGAGACCGACCGACCATTTCTCGTCCTTCGCTTCGCCTCCAGGGCCGACTAACTTGGAAAGCTGATTCCGAAACGGGTCGAGAGCCATGCGGGGAAGTGCAAAGAGTAGCGAACCGGACCGATCATGGTAATCAATCCGCGCTCTGACAAACACAGTAACAGCGCTTTTTGCGCCAAGCGCGGCGGCGCCCGCTTCCAGCTTACCCTCGTAAGGTTCGAACTTGATCGTCACAAGGGAATCGAAAGCCGAAGCCACGCTCGACGCGAACTGTTCGGCAGCGTAACGAATGACGCGTTCCTCTAAACGAGTCGGTGCGCCGTCGATCGAATCCTCGACAACGCTCGATCCAAGCAGCAATTCCATCGCAATCAAGCGAAAGGCGTTATCGACCGCGAGGACTGCGACGCTATTCAATCCTGTCATCTGAAAGACAATGGACCGAAGCGATTCTTTGATAACCTCTTCGAGATCACCCACACGCATTGCGATGACGCAATCCACAGAAACTCTCACGCCCTCCGCTGACTTCGAGAGCGTTCGAGCAAATCCTCTGGTCGCGTCCTCGAAGATTTTCGATAGGCCCTGCATACGGTCGAGCGTCGGCTCGCCAATAAGAACCTGCCGTTCTTCGCCATGAGCTCTTTCCGATTTACCATAATCCATCATGCGGGCTCTGCCACTTGAGCCCCGCTATTTAGCGTCTCGCTCTCAACCTCGTCTATTGTCGGACGATCGTGTGCGGGAATCGATTTCCGCCCGTGCTCGACGGCGACTTGAGGCAGCGCACCATTCATGAAGGCGAGAAGCGTCTGCTTCGTGATGATATAGACGTTACATTGCTTCGTTCGCGCGACCTTCACTTTGAACGCGAGAGGCGTCACAATCCCATAAGAGACAAAAATTCCTGCGAAAGTCCCTACCATCGCTGCGCCAATAAGGCCGCCCAAGAGTTCCGGTGATTGATCGAGCGCACCCATCGCCTTGATGACGCCAAGCACAGCCGCGACAATCCCCAGCGCCGGAAGTCCATCGCCGACAGCCGTCAGCGCATGGTATGGCTTCAACTTGTCTCCCTTTATCGAGATGATTTCCTCATCCATGAGGCTTTCAATCTCGAATGTCTTCACGTTGCCGATAACGTAAAGGCGGCAATAGTCGCAAATGAAAGTCACAAGCTCGGCATTTTTCGTTAGTTTCGGAAACGCGCTAAATAACGCGGACTCCATTGGGCGCTCGATATGAGTCTCGACTTCAGTACGGGACTTTGCGCGCAACTCCCTCATGAGCAGATGCAGGAGCCCGAGAATGTCGAGGTAGTCTCTTCGCTTTGGCGTCTTTTCGAGAATTGCGTCCACTATTGCAATTCCAGTGTCCTTGATCACCTTTGTTGGATTGGCGACAATGAAGGTTCCAAGTGCGGAACCCATGATGATCACGAACTCCCAAGGCTGCCAAAGAACGATCAAGTGACCGCCAAGCGCAGCGAATCCTCCCAGCATGCAGCCCATCGTCACAAGGAGACCAACAATGAAACTCATTTGCACCCTTTTTCTTCAAGAGCATCTCGGTAAGATCTCTGACTTGTCCGAACCTGATTTTTCGCTTTCATCGTCGACAAAAAGCCTCCGCCTGTGACGTCCAAGCGCCGAAGCCGCTCGCGATCATATTTCGGATCACTGCGCAAACATACGCACGCTGAGCAGGCGGATTCCCCGGGCCCGCATGATATCGCGCAACGGCGCCGGTCCAGGAGCCTTCAGTCTCTCGCAGCTTTTTGAGAAGGCGCGCAGCATAGTCGACGTTCTTCGCGGGATCGAACATGTCTACGTCGGACTGAAAGCCTCTACGGTGGTAATGGTGATTGACCTGCATGCAGCCTATGTCGACGAGCGTTTCTCCTCGGCTTTTGGCGGCGCGAAACACGTCAAGCGCCTCGGAAAAAGTCGCATTAAATGATGGCCTACCGTGAATGTTCAAAGCGTAGGCATGCAGAGATCCGCGCTGGCCCGTCTCGGTCATCCCGACAGCGTAGAGCACGGGAACCGGCACATCCGTCTCCCTCGCCGCGCGTGAGATCTCAGCCTCGCATATGGCTTCGTCGCCCAATGCCGGGCTACAACATAACACCCTCAGGCAGGAAATCGACAGCGCGCTCATGACGAGAAGGGGCTGTTTCCCCGCTCGGTTCCCGCTCCTGTCTTTTCCGGTCTCCTGCCTGATCTTTGCCAGCGAAAGCCTGTCCTCCGGAGGTCGTGACAATTTCATTTTCACTATTTGCCTTGGAGAGTTGAGCTGGAACCATTTCAACCGATCGAGTGATTTCAAGAGAATCGAGCGCCACTCCCTTTTCGCTGATTGCAAGGGAGAGCGTATCGCTCCCTCTCTTCAGCAATGCGCAGGTCTCGTGCGATTGCGCGCCAATTTGGACGCTGACGCGCGAATGCGACATTCTAATATGCACTGTGACCAATCCGAGCGATTGCGGCTCAATATTGAACCGCAGGACCCGAAGCGGCTTTTCGACCTGAGCGGCCATCGCGGGAGAGGTCTGACTCTCGTGCTGAACGCACGCGCCGTTCGCCGTCATATCTGTAACGGCTTGGCTGATTGCGACGGGTAAATGCGTTTCGATTGCGCTCACATGTATCGTCATAGCGAGCCCGCTCCCGCTACTTGCTTCGTCAATGTACGCTGCGGATCGCTCGCTCGACGCAGCAGAGGATCGGTGTTGCTTGGCGCTGATCGCTCCGGCGCTCAACGCCTCCCTTGGCGATGACTTTTGGGCTTCTTCCTCTGAAGAAGTCTGCCATCCGGCTCCCGGAATTGCAGAAATGGCGGAAAGATCGGCCTTTTATGCTCTCTTTGAATGAGACCAGGACATCGGAGAGCTTGGATCCGTTGCTGCGAGACGAGTCGTCAGAACCATCACTCCCGTCTGTGTTAAAAGCAGCGATTGGCAACAATTGGCTTTGCGGTATGTTCGAAGATGAGGTCTGCAGGACGGGAAACATTGGAGGTACGTACAGTGATGGGTTCGGTCGGCGTGTCACCCTTCGATTGACGCTTTTCGTGGGACTTTCCTGCGAGAGCGTCGTCTTTCGCTATGTCCGGGTCCGACAGCAACTGTGAAAACGCGTCATTATTGCCCGTGCTCGCCGGAATAATCCCCGGATGAGTTGAGATCGCTTTCATGTTGCCAACGGCAGGGCCAATGGTCGGCATTACCTCGCCCCCGCGCGCTTTAGCAAATCGTCCGATCGTTCGAGCGATTGCCGCACAGCCGCTTCGATTGGCGTCCTTTCGTCTCGAACTTGATCGTGATCTAAAAGCTTGCTTTTCAACTCTGCTTCGAGCCTTTCCGTCACGCTGGCGACGATTTTGGTCAGGGCGGCGTCTTCGGCGCTCAATCCACTCGATTTGATGACCTGAAGGGATTGCGAACCCGTCTCTTTCGTCAGCGCAGCCAGGACCGCCTGATACGCATCAACTCTCTTTCGCATTGCCGGATCACTCGTCGCGGACGCCGTACGCGCCAGCTTCTCCTCTGCGGAACCAAGATCGCCCAGCAGCAACGCCCGACGCGTTAGACCCAGGAAATATTCGAGTCGATCGGCTGCTGGAGCGCTGTCGTAGACCAAGTCAAATTTGGGCGAATTCAGGAAGACCTCGCCATGTTCCAGCGTGACGCGGCGTAATATGTCCCAAAAGTTGGGCGCGAAGGGCGATGACGCATATTTCCCGACATAACGATAGGCGAGCAGCGTCAGTTTACTGGCTTGCTGCTTTGGATCTAGAATTGCGATTTCCCGGCGCAGGGCGGCCTCTTCGACGAGAGACCCCGGCATAAGTAAACGCGCAAGGTCGAAGAGGGCCACGGCCCTGTCGTTGTCCTTTCCGATGAGCGAGCTGCCCTGCACGAGCGCCAAGTGGCCGCCGAGCAGCGCGGGATAGGTTCTTGCATCGAACTTAATCAGTTCCGTCGATGATGCGCTGGTCGACCCCTCGGCGTATTGCAGGCTTGCTTCAAGGAGGTCGGAAAGGCTCTCATTTGTGAGCTTGGCGCGCTTAAGCGCACGGAGCTTTGTCGATGCGCCGCCGCTCAAGAGATAGACGATCGCGGCGCGGCTATTTCGCTCGCTCGACAAAACTTCGGAATCCGTGGCTTCACTCTCGATAAGGTCAAACTGGCGGGCGGCCTCATCGCGCGCTTTCACGTCTCCTGCGACGATCCAATTCTGGATTGCATTCAGATCTTGAACCATATCAGCGATGTCACGCGCCCCCGCTTCCCTTATTGTCATGCAGGCGATGACAAGAGGAAAAAGTATCCGGATTGTTTTCACGGCTGCGTTTCCCGTAGCAGGATTTCGATGCGTCGGTTTACCGCGGCGAGGGGATCGTCCGGCATCTTTAGGCGTCGATCTGCAAATCCGACAATTTTGCCGATTCGCGTAGAGCTCAGACCACCGCGAAGAAGCATATATTGGACGATCGTCCCGCGATCCGTGGAAAGGCGCCAATTATCGTAATTCTTGCTGGCATAGGCGCGCCCGTCCGTGTGTCCCCGAATTTCGAGTTCGCCCCGGCGTGTCGCGAGAATTTTGGCGACTTGTCCGATAATTCGTACAAGTTGTGGACGCGGCTCGATCGAGCCGACAGCAAACATCGAGAAGTTTGCGTTGTCCGTCAGACTGATCAGCACACCTTCGTCCGTCTGCTTCACCTCGATTTTCGGAGAACGCGCTTCCTGCCCAGCGGCTTTCTCAATTTCGGCCTGAAGGTTTGCGACGGTGCGCGCGCCATCGTCGCTCACTTTCTTCCTGGGAGAAGAGGGCGGGTCTATCGACGGGCGATCGAAAGGATCACGGAAGAATCCTGCCTCCGGCGCGACGGCGGTCGGCGGCCGATCATGCGCTGCGATGTCGTCGAGCTGTTTCAGGGGTTCTGCATGCAAGGCGTCCTCAATGTCCCTTTTGCCATCCGCCAGACCTTTGGCGGGTGATCCCGCCTGCTTTCCCTCGCCCTGGCTCGCGTCGCGCAATCCCTTGTTCGCGTTCGTCGAGTCAACTAGGCGCACCGGGTTGAAATATTGGACAACGACCGCCTTCGTTTCTTTAGACGTCGAGTTGATCAGCCACATCACGAGGAAGAATGCCATCATCGCGGTCATGAAATCCGCAAACGCGAGCTTCCAAACCCCGCCGTGATGCTCTTCTTCGCCCTCACTTCTCTTACGGCGAATGATTGTTTGCTGGTTCACCGTCGTTCCTCCCCAGCCGTTATGAAGCGCGTTATCCACGCGCTAGCCGCTGGATGGATCGATATTTCGGTCAGGTCGATCCGACAGAGCGTCCGATCGCTCTCTATATATGCGACGGTGATTGAATCGGGCTCGAGCTTCGCGCGAACCTTCTCGAGGAGATCGACCGGACCCTGCACGCAAATGGCTTTTGGCGCGCCGTTGAAAATGACCCGACGGATTGAATCTACCAATTCACGAATCGCACGCGTCGCGACCTCTTCGAGGAAAAGCGGAGCCAAAATTCGTGAAATATCGTTCCTAATTTCTCCAGGAGCGCGTCGATCTGTTCGGTAAGGGTTTCGTGAAAGGCGGACGCTGTCTCCTGAACCCATCGTTCGCGCGCCGCACGCAATTCATCCTCGAAGACACGACGCTCCTTTTCAAGTCTTGTGGCCAATTCTTGGTCAAATGCGCGGCGAAGCGCTTGCACGTCCACTTCCGGCGGGGGCGCAGCAACAACGGGCGTCTCCGTGCCTGATTGATACTGAGGGGGTGTTTCGATCTCCGGCTGCGGCGACGGCGGCGCGTCGAATTGTTGGAGATAGGAAGAGAGGTCGTGAAGGTTCAGTTCTGTTCTAGACCGCATCCATTGTTTCATGACCGCCGCGGCTTGGGAGTCATCCATTTCGATCAATTTCTCAAGTTGACGGCGCGCGCTTCCATTGATCACGGCGATTGCTTCTTCGGCAATTTGCCCCGGCGCCGAGAGCAAGTGAGGCGCCTTTTCCGGCTGGTCCATTTCCATTTTCGGATGATCGGATGCGAGAAGCGGCGGCGGCTCCAATCGAAGTTGCGACCCTTGCGCAACAAGCGCCCGCCGAGCCGGAGCAAGGCCAAATCCAACGATGATTGCGGCGATGCCTAGTGCGGTCAGCGCATTGAGAATGGCGTCAAGATGACGGCCGAGCAACGTCATCGCGCTGGCGCCCTCAACGGGACTCATGTCGCTTTCATTCAGCACAAAATCCACTGCCGTAACCTTCAACGTATCGCCGCGCTCCTTTCTCATGCCTGCGGCAGAGAAGACGAGTTGTTCGATTTCGGCAATTTGCTTTTCGAGCGTCTCCGGCTGCATCGAAGCTTTGCCTGCCTGCGTGAAGGCAGTCCTGTTAACAAGAACAGCGACGGAAAGATGTTCCAGATTGTAACCGCTGCTGACAGTCGTGATGGTTTTGGAGGAAAGCTCGAAATTCGTCAGCTCTTCGCTCTTCCTGCTTTCGTCAGCAGACTGCTTGCCATCGACCGCGCTGCCGCGGTCTTGAGGGATATTCCGTTCAACGCTCGTTGCTTGCGTGGCTGCGCTGTTTTGAGATTGCGAGGTTTCCTTCGTCGTGCGGACAGAGCGTTCGACACGAGAATCCGGATCGAAACTCGTTTCGTTCGTTTGCCGGCGATCCGTGTTGACGCGCGCGCGTACGCTCACCTGAAAATTGGGCAGTTTGAAGCACGCAGCCAACGTGCGTCTGACGTTCTCCTGGATATCTCTGGCAATGCTCTTCTCGAGAGTCAGCGCCTTCGACGGCCCGGCATCCGCCGATTCTCCGTCGGACGCCGACAGGATCATGCCGTCCGTGTTCAGAACGGTTACCTGATCCGCCGTCATTCCAGGAAGAGACGATGCGACGAGGTGACGAATCGCCTGGGCGGCGCTCGCGTCGTCGGGGTTCTCGGTACGTATCGTGACGGAGGCGGATGGCGGCTGCTTTGGTCTGCGAAACGATCCTTCGTCGGGCAAGACGATATGCACGCGCGCGGCCTTCACGCCGCGAATGAGCTGGATCGTGCGCGCAAGCTCGCCCTCCAATGCGCGCGCGCGTGTGACCTCCTGCATGAAAGAGGTCAGTCCGAGCGCGCCGACCTTATCGAAGAGTTGCGTACCCAGCATTCGCGCTTTGCGGCAGACCGCGTTCCGCCAGCAACATCCGCGCTTGAGCGGACTGCCCATAAGACACCGAAACCGCGTTTCCCTCCGGGTTGACGTCGAAAGCAATTCCCGACGCTTTCAACGCCGAGCCGATTCGGCTGACGTCTTCCCGGTCCAGGCCAGCGTAAAGCGTCTCGAAGCTTGGACGCGATAAGAAGTATGCGGCAAAGCCGACGGCTGTCACGACCAGCGCAAAGATCAAACCCAGGGCGGCGAGCTTCCTCACGCCGAGAGCTTTGAGATTGTTGATAAAGGCCGTTAAACGATCCATCTCGATGCGCGCCGCCGAAGCTTTGGAAATCGAAGAGTGGGCGCGTCGGCTTGCGCGAGCATTTCGTTGGCGCGGCGGGCTGCGGCGGTCATGCGTTCAGGAAATGGAAAGAACCGCGCTCTGAGAGCGCGGTTCGCAGCGGTTTGCGGTCGGTATTTTACTGGAAGAGCTTCAAAATAATCTGCGCGTTTTGATTGGCGATCGACAGCGCCTGAATGCCGAGCTGCTGCTGCGTCTGTAACGCCTGCAGACGGGTGGACGCTTCGTTCATATCGGCGTCGACATAGGAAGAGACGCCGGTCGTGAGCGCTTCGCTCATCGACTGAATGAACGTTTGCTGCTGCGTGACGCGCGTCTGGGTGGCGCCAATTTCGGCGCCGTATTTGGTAAGGTCGGCAATCGCCTTGTCGGCGTTCGACAACGTGTCGCCGATCGTGGCGGAACTCAGATCTGCGGCCGTCAATGAAGTGAAATCGGTCGCGGCTGCTGAGCCCGTCGCCTTTGCCGCCTGGAGAATGCCGGTATTGCCCGAATTCGTCAGGTCCGTGATATTGAGGTCGATCGTGCTGACCGCAGAAGCTGCGGTTCCGTTATTGTCGGCGTAGGAGGCGACAAATTTCAGGGGCGTCGTCACGGATCCGTCGGTGACATTCAAGTTTGTGAATGTGGCGGACTTGACGATGCTCGTGAGTTGCTTGCCGAGCGCTTGCAGATTTGTGAGAATTTTGGCCTGATCCGCACCCGGCGCGTCGGCCTGCGTCAATGCCGATTTGATGTCATTCATCGCGCTGATGGCGCTGGTGACCGTCGAGTTCGCGACATTGAGCAGGGAGTTCGCGCTCGAGAGCGAGTCGGAGATCGTCCCGAGCACGCTTTTATCTGACTTCATCACCTCGGCGATGGCCCAGGTCGACGCATTGTCCGCTGCGGAAGAGACCTTCAATCCCGTCGCGATTTGTTTTTGGAAGGTGTTGATGGAGCTTTGGGTCGCGCGCAGGGCTTGCAACGCGGTGATAGCCGAAGGGTTTACCAGAATGCTGGGCATGGTTCGTCGATCCCTGTTTGACAAAATACTCGAAGGGACATACCGGGTTCTCACCGGTTCGACGGAAGCGGCGTCATGCCACGGGCAAAAGCCCGTCCGAAGCGTTGTCGCTGTGCGATCCTGTCAGTTGGTCGCCGACGCTTTCACAATCCTGCCGGGCGAGCGTTAATTTAAAGTTAACACGGCGATGTCACGCCGTCGCGCCGCAACACTTCTTGAATTTTTTTCCCGAGCCGCATGGACAGGGATCGTTCCGCCCGGGCTGAGCGCCCTTGACGATCGGCTGGGTCTTACGATCGGCTTCTTCCTGAAAATACCAGCGCCCGTCCACTTTACGGAAAAGTGAGCGCTCCCGATGCTGATATTGTTCGCCCTCGTGAATGAAACTGGCGACAAATTCGACATAGCCGCTTTCGTCCGTCGCCGTGCCATCTTCGGTCGCCAAAACATCGAGACCCAGCCATTGCGATTGGCGCGCCCAATGCGTGATCGCCTTGCGGTCGAAGTCATCGCGCGTGCCCGGCGCGAGCGTTTGCTCCAGATAATCGATGTCGCCATGAACAAAAGCCGTATAGCGCGAACGCATCAGCGCTTCGGCGGTCGCCGGCTGTGCGCGCCCTTCAAGAAAAGGCGCGCAACAGTCGGCATAGCCGAGTTTCTCTGAAATCATTCACTCGGCAAGCACAGACGTCGGTCATGGTCGTCTCGTCTAGAGGATCAGTCGCCGGTCGGGATGGCGATGCAGAGGGCGCGCGTGCGCTGCCTGAAGAACGCAAGGCGCGAATTTATTGCGCGCTGCGTCAGGCCGCGCCTTTGCTCTTGTCTGTCTGCGAAAGATGCGTCACGGCCTCGACGGCGATCGGATCAAGGCCCGCGCCGCCGCGTTTCACATGGTCGATGATCTCGTCGCGCATGTGCGGCGCCCAGAATTTCCTCAAGTGTTCAGCCATGCCGACGGCGGCGCCGACTTTCTGCGCGCCGAAGAATTGGCCGATCTGATTGGCCATTTTCACGAGCTTTTCGACCGAATCATGCGACATGAGCGGAAACCTGTTCGAGGATGCGTCCTGGATGGGTGAAAATTTCGAAATCGCGGCCGCGCACGACCGCGACGAGCGTCATACCGCATTTTTCCGCGCTGCGAACCGCCAACGCCGTCGGCGCGGAGACCGCGGCAATGATGGGGGCCCCAATCCGCGCGGCTTTCTGCACGAGTTCGACCGAGACCCGGCTCGTCATCAAGATCACGCCCTGCGAAGCGGTCAGGCGCTCACGCGCGAGCGCGCCCGCAAGCTTATCGAGCGCATTGTGGCGCCCAACGTCCTCGCGCAGGACCAGCGCGTCGGTGGCGGGGTTCCAGAATGCGGCGGCGTGCACGGCGCGCGTCTCCTGATTGATCTTCTGCGCCTCGGGCATACGGTCCATCGCCTCGACGAGGGCGTCGGCGCGCACCGTCAATGCGCTCTCAAGCGTCGGCAGCGGCCGCGTCGCAGCCTCCAGACTTTCGACCCCGCACAGGCCGCAACCTGTCGGCCCCGCCATCGAGCGGCGACGCTGCGCGTAAATTTCCTGTCGGTCGCCGGCCAGCCAACTGCGCAATTCGACGCCAGCCTCGGAGGCGACGATCTCGACGTCGCCCGCATCCTCGGGACGGTCGACGAGACCCTCGGTGATCGCAAATCCGACGGCGAAATCCTCGAGATCAGCGGGCGTGGCCATCATCACAGCGTGGGTGGCGCCGCCATAGGTGAAGGCTATCGGCGTCTCTTCGGGGATCACGCGAGAAGAACGCGCCGTCACATCGTGACGGCGCGCCAGGCAATCTACGCGAAGAGACGGCGACGGCGCGTCGGTCATTCCGCCGCGTCGATTGTGGTCGCGATTCGCCGAGCGTGCTCGGAGAGTTCGCGATACTGCTCCTGCCATTCCGTCGGGCCGTTCGAACGGGAAATCTGAACCGCCGTCACCTTATATTCCGGGCAATTCGTGGCCCAGTCAGAATTGTCGGTCGTAACGACATTCGCCTGGCTCAGCGGATGGTGGAAAGTAGTGTAGACCACGCCCGGCGCGACACGATCCGTCACCTTGGCGCGCAGCGCCGTGTCGCCGGCGCGGCTCTGCACGCGGACCCAGTCGCCGTCGCGCACGCCACGCTCCTCGGCATCGTGCGGATGGATTTCCAGAACGTCCTCCGGATGCCATTGGCTGTTTTCCGTGCGCCGCGTCTGCGCGCCGACATTGTATTGCGACAGGATGCGCCCGGTTGTCAGCAGCAGCGGGAAACGCGGACCGACCTTTTCGTCCGTCGGAACATATTCCGTGATGACGAACTTGCCCTTGCCGCGGGCGAAGCCGTCAATATGCATGATCGGCATGCCGTCTGGCGACGCGTCGTTGCACGGCCATTGCACCGAGCCATCCTTCTCGAGCTTCTCGTATGACACATTGCGGAAGGAGGGCGTCAGACGCGCGATTTCGTCCATGATCTCGGAAGGACTTGAATAGCCCCAGTTCAAGCCGAGCTTGTTGGCGAGAAGCTGCGTGATCTCCCAATCGCCATAGCCGTTCTTGGGGCTCATCACCTTGCGGATACGCTGAATGCGGCGTTCCGCATTGGTGAACGTGCCGTCCTTTTCGAGGAAAGACGACCCAGGGAGGAAGACGTGGGCATAATGCGCCGATTCAACCAGGAACAAGTCCTGGACGATCACACATTCCATGTTGGCGAGCGCCGCGGAGACATGGCGCGTGTCCGGATCGGACTGGAGAATGTCCTCGCCCTGCAAATAGAGTCCCTTGAACCGTCCATCGACCGCCGCATCAAACATGTTGGGGATGCGCAGGCCGGGCTCCGGATCGAGCGTGACGCCCCAATCGGCCTCGAAAACCGCGCGCGCCGCCTCACCGGAGATATGCTGATAGCCAGGCAGTTCATGAGGGAACGAGCCCATGTCGCAGGAGCCCTGCACATTGTTCTGGCCGCGCAGGGGATTGACGCCCACGCCGCGACGACCGAGGTTGCCGGTCGCCATGGCGAGATTGGCGATGCCCATGACTGTGGTGGAGCCTTGCGAATGCTCCGTCACGCCGAGACCATAATAGATCGCGGCATTTCCGCCAGTCGCATAGAGACGCGCGGCGCCGCGAATGTCCTCGGCCTTCACGCCCAGCACGGACTCCAGCGCTTCGGGGCTGTTGCGCTCCAGCGCGACGAACTCGGCCCAGGCCTGGAACTCGTCCCAGTCGCAGCGGGCGCGCACGAAGGCTTCATTGACAAGACCTTCGGTCACGATGACATGCGCGAGCGCGGTAACGACCGCGACATTGGTGCCAGGCTGCAACGGCAGATGATAGTCGGCGGATACATGGGGCGAACGCACAAGGTCGGTGCGGCGCGGATCGATGACGATCAACTTCGCGCCTTCGCGCAGGCGCTTCTTCATTCGCGAGCCGAAGACCGGATGGGCGTCGGTCGGATTGGCGCCGATGACGAGAATGACGTCGGATTCATCGACCGAATCGAAGTCCTGCGTGCCGGCCGACGTGCCGAACGCCTGGTTGAGGCCATAACCGGTCGGCGAATGGCAGACGCGCGCGCAGGTGTCGACATTATTATTGCCGAAGCCGGCGCGCACCAGCTTCTGGACGAGATAGGTCTCTTCATTCGAGCAGCGCGACGAGGTAATCGCGCCAATTGAATTGCGCCCGTATTTCGTCTGCACCGCCTTCAATCGATCCGCAGCGAAGGTGAGCGCCTCGTCCCATGAGACGACGCGCCATGGCTGGTCGATCGACTCGCGGACCATCGGATCGAGAATTCGATCGCCGTGCTGCGCGTAACCATAGGCGAAACGGCCTTTGATGCAGCTATGGCCGTGATTGGCCTTACCGTCCTTCCAGGGGACCATGCGCACGATTTCTTCGCCGCGCATCTCGGCCTTGAACGTGCAGCCGACGCCGCAATAGGCGCAAGTGGTGACCTCCGAGTGCTCGGGCTGACCAATCTCGATCACCGATTTTTCGGTGAGCGTCGCCGTCGGGCAGGCCTGGACGCAGGCGCCGCAGGAGACGCATTCGGATTCCATGAAGGCTTCGTCCATGCCGGCGGACACGCGGCTGTCGAACCCACGACCGGAGATCGTCAGCGCAAAAGTGCCCTGCACTTCTTCGCAGGCGCGGACGCAGCGGTTGCAGACGATGCACTTCGACGGATCATAAGTGAAATAAGGATTGGACTCGTCCTTCGGCTTCCAGTCGAAATTTGCTTCGCCGGCGTTGCGGGCGAAGACGTGATTGGCGCCGTCATAGCCGTAGCGCACGTCGCGCAGGCCCACGGCGCCCGCCATGTCCTGCAATTCGCAGTCGCCATTGGCCGCGCAGGTCAGGCAATCGAGCGGATGATCGGAGATGTAAAGCTCCATGATCCCGCGGCGGATGGCCGCAAGACGCGGAGTCTGCGTCTTGACCGCGATGCCCGGCGCGACAGGCGTGGTGCAGGAGGCGGGGGTGCCGTTGCGGCCGTCGATCTCGATCACGCAGAGACGGCAAGAGCCAAAGGCCTTTATGCTGTCCGTGGCGCAAAGCTTCGGGATTTCAGTCCCCGACTCCATGGCCGCGCGCATGATGGAGGTTCCCTCCGGAACCGTGACGCTCCTCCCGTCGATGGTCAGCGTGACCAACTTTGCGGATTTGGACTCGGGAGTTCCAAAATCGGTCTCTTTGATAAGCGTCATGGCGGCTACCTCACTCGGCGGCTTCAAGGGCCGGCTTGCGGAAGTCCTCGGGAAAATGGCGAAGAGCGCTCTCGACCGGATAGGGCGCGAAGCCCCCCAGCGCACACAAGGATCCGAATTTCATCGTGTGGCAAAGATCCTTGAGAAGCTCGATGTTTTTTTCAACGTCGTGACCGGCGCGAATCTTGTCGATCGTCTCCACGCCGCGGGTCGAGCCGATGCGACACGGCGTGCATTTCCCGCAGCTCTCGATCGCGCAAAACTCCATGCCGAAGCGGGCCATCCAGGTCATGTCGACGGTGTCGTCGAAAACGACGAGTCCGCCGTGGCCGATAAGGCTGTCCTTGGCGGCGAAGGCTTCATAGTCGAACGGCAGATCGAAAAGAGACACGGGAACATAGGCGCCGAGCGGGCCTCCGACCTGGACGGCCTTCACCGGGCGGCCCGATCGGGTTCCGCCGCCGATGTCGTTGACGATGACGCCCAATGGAATGCCGAAATCGGTCTCGAAGAGTCCGCCATATTTCACATTGCCGGCGATTTGCAGCGGCATGGTGCCGCGCGAGCGGCCGACGCCGAGATCGGCGTAATGCTTCGCGCCCTTCTCCAAAATCATGGGAGTCGTCGCCATGGAGAGGACGTTGTTGACGACCGTCGGCTTGCCGAAGAGGCCGACATGGGCGGGCAGAGGCGGCTTGGCGCGCACAATTCCACGCTTGCCCTCAAGGCTTTCGAGAAGCGAGGTCTCTTCGCCGCAGACATAGGCTCCCGCGCCAACGCGCAGCTCGATGTCGAATGCGAATCCCGAACCGCGGACGCTATCGCCGAGCCACCCGGCGTCACGCGCGGCCTCGATCGCCTTGTTGAAGACGACCGCCGCCTGCGGATATTCGGACCTCAGATAGATATAGCCCTTGGTCCCGTTGATCGCGTAGCCACAGATGATCATGCCCTCGATCAGCGACAGCGGGTCGCCTTCCATGATCATGCGGTCGGCGAATGTGCCCGAATCGCCTTCGTCGGCGTTGACCACCACATAACGGCGATCGGCCGGCGCGTCGGCGACTGTCTTCCATTTGATCCCGGTCGGAAAGCCGGCGCCGCCACGGCCGCGCAGGCCGGACTTCGTCACCTCCTCGATCACGCCCGCGGGGCCGAGTTCGAAAGCGCGGGCGAGCCCCTTGCCCCCGCCATGGGCCTCGAAGTCGGCGATGGAGACGGGGTCGATCACGCCACAGCGGACGAAGGTGACCCGGTTCTGGCGCGCCATCCAGGGGTGCTGATCGACGACGCCGATATTGAGCGGATGGGCGCCGCCGGTCAGGAAGCCCGCATCGAAGAGCGACGCGACGTCCTTGACCATTACGGGCCCATAACCGACACGACCCGCGGGAGTCTCGACCTCGATCAGGGGCTCGAGCCAGAGCATTCCACGCGAGCCGTTTCTCACGATCTCGACTGTTTGGCCGCGTGCGGCGGCCTCTTTCGCGACAACGGCGGCAAGGCGGTCTGCGCCCATCGCAACGGCGGCCATATCCAGCGGGATGTATATCTTGGTCATTCGCCCTTGGCCTCCGCGACAATCGCGTCGAGCGCCTCAGCGTCGACAAGCCCGATCGGCTCTCCGTCATAAAGCGCCGAGGGACTATGAGCGCAAAGGCCAAGACAATAGACCGGCTCGACCGTGAGCGAACCGTCAGGGGTGGTCTGCCCCCATTCCAGTTTGTGGCGGCGCAGGAATTCCGTCGCGAGCTTCTCGGCGCCCAGGGACTGGCAGGATTCGGCGCGGCAGATCTTGAGCGCGTGGCGGCCGTGCGGCGCGCTGTGGAAGTCATGATAGAAGGTGACGACGCCATGCATCTCGGCGCGGCTGATGTTGAGCGCGCCCGCCATTTCCTTCACGGCCGACTCGGGGACGCAACCGAATTCCGCCTGAAGCGCATGCAAAATGGGCAGAGCAGGTCCCTCGAGGCTCAAATGAGCCGCAATGATCTCCCGCGCCCGCTCGTCGCTATAAGGAGCAGCGCCAGCCATTTCAGTCCTTCCCTTTGTCAGGCGACGAGCTCAAGACAAGCGCCCTTCATTAATTTTATTCCAAAGAGAGTGCCGGAAATCCCGGCGCTGATCAATAGCGTCGGTCCGTCGCGTCATAGGTCCTGCCTATCAATCAGCCAGCTTGCCGCTTAGGGCGAGCGTTTTTGCCTCAGCAACGAGGGCGCCAACAAGCGGGATAACCGGATCGCGCAATGGCGCGACGAGTTCGATTTCGTAGCCTGCCTCCGGCTCGACGATGGGGATCGAGCGCAAAGTGGCGTCGGCGCCCATTGTCTTGGCGAGCTTTTCCGGCAAAATCGTCGCCCAGCGCCCGGATTTGACATGGTCATAGAGGAGAATGACCGAATTGGATTCGAGGATGGGCGCCGGCTCCGCGCCGATGAGCCGCTCGACGATGCGACGATTTTGCATGTCTGGCGTAAGCAGACAGAGGTCGATGCGTCCGACCTCCGCCCAGGTCACCTTTTCCCGGTCGCCAAGCGGATTGCCGACGGTGGTGAGGAGGCGGTAGCGCTCCGAGCACAAAGGCACGGTCCGGACGCGGCCGAGCGGCTCGTTGTCGAGATAGGTGATGCCGGCGTCGATTTCGAGATTTTCCAGCATGCCCAGCACTTCCGTCGAGGACGCGGAAATCACCTTGAAGCGCACATGCGGATGTTTTGTCCGGTAGGGCGTCGTCAGCGCGGATACGATGCCTTCCGCGGTCGGAATGACGGCGATCTTCAACTGGCCGGAGAGGCCCTCCCGCAAGGTGCGCACTTCCTGACGCATGGCGCGGGCGTCGCCGACGATGCGCTTGGCCCATTCCAGCACCCGCTCGCCTTCCGCGGTCAGGCCATGAAAGCGGGAGGAGCGATTGACAAGGAGTACGCCGAGCGAATCCTCGAGCTGCTTGATGCCGGCGGACAGCGTGGGTTGCGTGACGCCGCAAAGCTCCGCGGCTCGGGAGAAGCTTTTCTCGCTCGCGACTGTGATGAGAAATTCCAGTTTATCGATCACTTCAAGCGTTCCGACATGCGGCGCTCCACCCCTGCCGCGCCAGTCCGCGCGCGGCCCGAACCCAGGGAGACGTGCGCACGCGGCCTCCGCCGTCCTTTTCTCTCTTGCGTGCAGCCATACCACATCCAGGGCGCGAACGCCCGGGAAATTAAAGCATATTGGCGCATGGCCCCGCCCTTACGCAGCGCGCCGTCGCGTCAAGGCCAAGCCAGGCCCGGCTCTGGCCACATTTCATGCGTATTCGAAACGTCGCAAGCTGGTTAAGATTTGCCTGCCCGGCGTGAAGCTGGCGCGACGACAAGAGACGTTTGCCAATGACGACGAAGAAATTTTTCCGTCTAGCCGCATTTGGGTCGCTCCTCGCCTCGGCGCTCGGCGCGTCGACAGCGGGCGCCACCCCCTCCCTCGTCATCGACGTCGTCTCTGGATCGGTGCTCGAGCAGGACCAGCCAACCGCCTCGTGGTATCCCGCGTCGCTGACGAAGCTGATGACCGCCTATGTCGCGCTCGAGGCCGTGCGCGAGGGCCGCATGTCGATGGATACCCCGCTCATGATGTCGCCGCGCGCGACACATATGGCTCCCTCCAAGATGGGTTTCAGGGCCGGTTCCGAGGTCACGCTGCACAATGCGCTGGTCATGCTCATGGTGAAATCGGCCAATGACATCGCCGTCGCGATCGCCGAAGGCGTTTCGGGTTCCGTCGAAGCCTTCGCGGACGACATGAACCGCGCCTCCGCAGAAGCTCGGCATGACCCAGTCAACATGGGTCAACCCGAACGGCCTGCCCGACCCGCGCCAGGTCACCTCGGCGCGCGATCTCGCCCTGCTCGGCCGCGCCCTTTATCTTCAATTTCCGGACTACGCCTATCTCTGGAATATTGGCGCCATGCAGATCGGCGGCAAAGTCCATCCCACCCACAATGGGCTGCTGGGGCGCTATCCGGGGGCCGAAGGCATGAAGACAGGCTTCACATGCCCGGCAGGCTTCAATCTCGTCGCTTCGGCGAACCATGGCGGTCAGCGGCTGATCGCGGTCGTGCTCGGCGCGCCCTCCGCCAACGCGCGTACGGCCAAGGCCGCAGCGCTGCTCGACCGGGCCTTCCAGACCGGCGGCTCCGGCGGCTCGATTGCGTCTTTGCAGGCCGGCGGCCCGACCGCGGCGCCCGACATGCGCGACAGCGTCTGCCACAATCGCGGCCTCGCAACCGCAGAATTCATGACCGAGGTCGAGGATATTTCGATCCCGATTGGCTCCGCGCCAACCGGCATTCCGCTGCTCGACACGGTGAACGGGCAGCCGCGCGTCAGCGCCAAGGACATCGCCCGCCTGCCGCGCCCGACTTTTGAACCCATGCGGGTCTTTGCCGGGCGCGCGCCCGGCTATGTCGGCCCCGTCGCCCGCGCCCGCGCGCCCGGCGCGCCCATTGGCGAACAGACCGACCTCGCCGCCTACGCCAATCCCGAAGCCGCGGGCGGCGAGGCCTCGCCGATCAGCCGCGCCGCGCCCGACGCTATGGCCATGCGCAAGGGCAAGCACGCCAGGCGCGCCGCGCCCGCGTCTTCCGCCGCCGCAAGCGCCGGCGGCGACAAGCAGTCGGTCAAACATGCCGCAAAGGCGGCGAATCCCAAGGCCGCGGCCAAAAAAGTCGTGAAAGTCGCGGGCGGCGCGTCAAAGGCCGCGAAATCGACAGCCGAGAAACCCGCCAGCCCCGCCAAGGTTCAGACCTCGGCGAAAACGCAGGTCAAGGCCCAGTGACCGACCCATTCCCGAGCGGCGGCGCGTCGGCCGCCGCCGCCTGTTCCACTCACCGTCCTCACGGGATTTCTCGGCGCCGGCAAGACAACCCTGCTCAACACGCTCCTCGCCGCGCCGGCGCTTTCCGACGCCCTCGTCCTCATCAATGAATTCGGCGAGATCGGGCTCGATCATCTCTTCATCGAGAAAATCGACGGCGATATGGTGCTGATGAGCTCAGGATGCGTCTGCTGCACGATTCGCGGCGACCTCGTCACGACGCTCGAAGATCTGCTGCGACGCCTTGACAATGGCCGTATCCGGCCATTCAGCCGCGTTGTCCTGGAGACGACCGGCCTCGCCGACCCCGCGCCGATCCTGCACACCATAATGAATCATCCTTATCTGTTGATGCGATTCCGGCTCGACGGGGTGGTCACGGCGATTGACGCGATCAACGGCGAAGCGACGCTCGACGCGCATGAGGAGGCGGTGAAACAGGCGGCCGTCGCTGACCGGCTGGTCATCACCAAAACGGATCTGCCGCTGGGCGCGGCGCGCGCGCCGCAACTGATTGGGCGGCTCCTCGCGCTCAACCCGGGCGCGGGCGTCGTCGACGCCGCAAGCGGGGACGCAACCCCCGAGACGCTGCTCGACAACGGTCTTTACGACCTGGCGACGAAAACGGCGCGGGTGCGAGAATGGCTCAACGCCGAGGCGGTGGAGGCGCGGCACGATGATCGCGGCCACCATCATGGACATGGAGAAGCCGCGCATGGAGAAGCCGCGCATGGGGAAGCGGCGCATGGGGAAACGGCGCATGGGGACGTCAATCGGCACGACGATCACATACAGGCGTTCTGCCTGACCGGAGACACGCCCTTCACGCCCGCCTCCTTCGACATCTTCATCGATCTCCTGCGCCACACGCACGGCCCGCGGCTGTTGCGCGTGAAAGGGATCGTCGCGCTCGCGGACGATCCCGACCAGCCGGTCGTCATTCATGGCGTGCAACACGTCTTCCATCCGCCGTATCGCCTCGAGGCCTGGCCCGACGGCGACCGCCGCACGCGAATCGTCTTCATCGTGAAGGATCTCGACCGGCGCTTCGTCGACGGTCTTTACGCCGCCTTGATTCACCGGCCGGCCGTCGACCAGCCCGACGCCGAGGCGCTGACGAATAATCCGCTCGCGCCCGCCCGCGGCGGCCTCCTGGGCTGAATTCGCGCCGAGACCGCAAGGGACAAGCGCGCGTTGCTGCGGCATAGTGGCTCCATGCAGATCGCCGCGCCCGATCCTCTTCTGCGCGCCCTCTCGGCCGCCCGGCGGGCCTCGGCCGCGCTGCTCGATCTCGTCTATCCACCCTCGTGCCTCGTCTGCCGCAAGGCGGTCGCAGCGCATGGCGCCCTCTGCGCCGAGTGCTGGAGGGACATCGCCTTCATCGAGCGCCCCTTCTGCGAGAGGCTCGGCACGCCTTTCGAACGAGACCTCGACCGTCCGGGGCTGATTTCGCTGGAGGCCGCGGCCAATCCCCGGGTTTTTCAGCGCGCCCGCGCCGTCGCGCGTTACGACAGCGACAAGGCCCGCACCCTCGCGCACCGGCTGAAATATCACGACCGACTCGAACTCGCGGGGCCTATGGGCCGCTGGATGACCCGCGCCGGCGCCCAATTGCTCGCCGAAGCCGATCTTCTCGTGCCTATCCCGCTGCATCCCTTGCGACTTGCCGCAAGGCGGTTCAATCAATCGGCGGAGCTTGCGCGAATCATTTCCCGCGAAACCGGCGTGCCGCTCGTGGTCATGGCGCTCCAGCGCGTCAAGGCGACCGCCCCGCAGGTTGGAATGACGAGAGTCCAGCGCGCAGCAAATCTCTCGGGAGCCTTTCGGGTCGATCCGGAGGACGCGGGACTGATCGAGGATCGCAACGTCGTCCTCGTCGACGACGTGCTGACCACGGGGGCGACCGCCAACGCCGCCGCCCGCGCGCTGCTTCGCGCGGGGGCGAGGCAAGTTGACCTCCTCGTCTTCGCCCGGGCCGTGACAAACCCGTGATATCGGGCGTATAAGCGGCGCAGCGAAAATGAGGATTCTGGCTTCGAACACAATGGCGCGGATCGAAATCTACACGACCCCGACCTGTCCCTATTGCATCGCCGCAAAGAAACTTCTGGCGCAAAAGGGCGCGACCTTCGAGGAGATCAGCGTGGCGGGCGATCCAGAGGCGCGGCGCACAATGAGCGCGCGCGCCGGCGGCCGCACGACCGTGCCTCAGATATTCATCGACGAAAAACACATCGGCGGCTGCGACGATCTCTATGCGCTTGAGGACGAAGGCGGCCTCGATCCTTTACTGGCCGCGGGGAGCCGACAATGATCCATTACACGTTGGTCTGCGACGGCGGACATCAATTCGACGGCTGGTTTCGCGACAGCCAGACATTTGAGGCGCAATCGGCCCAAAAGCTGGTCTCCTGCCCGTATTGCGCCACCACCGCCGTCGCCCGCGACGTGATGGCGCCGCATGTGGCGCGTGGCACGCGCGCGGAGGAGTCGCAGAATTTGCGCCAGTTCATCCACGAATTGCGCGAAAAGGCGATCACGGAGACCGAAGACGTCGGCGACCGGTTCCCCGAAGAGGCGCGCGCCATCGACGAAGGCGAGGCCGAGCGCCGTGCGATCCGGGGTCGCGCGACCTTCGAGGAAGCAAAAGCGCTGCTTGAAGACGGGATCGAGATCCTGCCGATTCCCGAACTGCCCAGCGACGGCAATTGAGACCCACACGCGCCCCTGCTAGTCCTTGGGCGGATCGACCCGCTCGCAGCGCACGAGAGCCAGTCGCGCCCGCGCGCGCGCCTGATCGGAGGGGCGCCTGGCGAATGAACGAATGAGCACGAAGCCCCGCTTTGTCGGCGCCGTAATTCGCACTTCCTGCGGCGCGGCTGCGTCGCTCGCGCCCTCCAGCGCCTCGATCTGGCGCTCGTCGCCGATCACGACCTCGATCTTGCCCTTGATCGCCGAGCGATCCGTGATGGCGTGGTAGAGCCGCCCGGCGCGCGCGTGAAAGGATACGGCGAGGAAGTCCTCGCCGTCGGCGGGAGCCGCGACGCGCAGCATCCCCTTGGCGAGATCATAGACGCAAACGCCCTCCGCAAAGGCGGGATCTTCAAAAGGCAGCAGCGCGACGCCCTGCGGCAGCGCCTGAAGCTTGCTCGCCTGCGCGCCCCCGGTCGCGGCGAGCACGCGCGCGTAGGCGTCGCGGGGAGCCACCGACGGCATCAAAAGCACGGAAACAATATGCACGATGCCCGCGACGAGGAGCGTCGCGGCGACCCAGGGCAGATAGTCGAGAACAGTGTCGAAGAGCCTCACGCGCATTTGAGTTTCACGATCTTCGGGAATGTCGCGGGGTCGATGCGCGCGTCGACGTCGAGCGGCGTGTCGTAGAGGCGCAGCAAGACAATGAACCGTCGCGCCGTTCCCGGCGAGAGCCAATTGCCGGGCCGGGCATCGCGCGCGATGGCGACGTCGAATTCGCCGCCCTCCCGCCGCAAAACGTCGACGGAGGAAAAGCCGAAACGGCCGCTCGGATTGTCGAGCGGAGCCCCTGTTGGAGCCGCGAGCGACAAGGTCCAGAAGCGCGCCGTCGGGACAGATGCGCCAACGGCATAGTCGCATTCGCCGTCGAGCGCCGCGCCGCTCGAATCATTCGTCGCGATGAACGCCAATCCCTGATCGCGACCGAGGGGCGCCTCGCCAGAGCGCGACACCACGGCGCGGGCGTAGGGATCGATGCCGGCCCCGCCGACGGAGGGCCAGGCGGTCCATGGCCCGGCGCGCAGCGCGTTGAAGCCATAGCCCGAGTTGAGCGAAAACACCGTGACCAGGAGCCCGAGCGAGAGCCCGCCGAGCATCGCCGTCGCCGCGCCGACATATTTTGCGTAGGGACGATTCACGAATGCTCGCTCTTTATTGGACGGCGCCGATTGTCGGGAATGGATCGCGGTTGGGAGATTGCGCCACAACCGCGGGCGGCAGAATCCAGCTCTGCCTGCCTACGGTCGTCTTGGCTTTTTTCTCGATCGAACTCGAGGGCCTGAACCGCGCCTTTGGTCAGCGTCGCCGGCCGCTGCGGCGCGCCGAGCTCCAAGGTCGTCGGCCCGGCGCTCGCGGCAAGCGCGTCGATCTTCGCCTCGGGTCTCAAGCCGACGATGGGCTTGAGCGCGATGCCCTGATGCGCATAGGCCATGACGTCATGCCAGGTTCCGGCCGGCAAGGTGCCCCCCGTCATATTGTTCATCGGCTCATTGTCGTCGTTGCCGTACCAGACGCAACCGCCCATCGTGCCGGAATAGCCGCAAAACCAAGCGTCCTTATAGCCGTTTGTGGTGCCGGTCTTGCCAATGACGTCGATTCCCTCGCCAAGCTGCGCGCGCTTGCCCGTGCCTTCCTCGACGACCTTTTTCATCATGGTCGCGAGTTCGACGACTTTTTCGTAGGGCAAGACCTGCTTGAGCGGCGGCGCGTCGCGATCGTGCTGGTAGAGCAGCTCCCCCTGGCGATTGCGGATCTCGACCGCCGCATAGGGAATGACGCGCTTGCCGCCATTGACGAAGGCGGCATAGGCGGCCGAATGTTCGAGCGGAATGACGTCGCTTTGTCCGACGGGGAGCGAGGGCGTGTCCTCGAGCGGCGTGGAGATGCCGAGCTTGCGACAGGTCTCGATGATCTTGGCGCGGCCGATACGCGAATTGCCATTGCCAATCGCCTGCGACAGCTGAATGGCGACGGTGTTAAGCGATTTCGCCAGCGCCATGGCGAGCGGCATGGAGCCCGCATAGCCGCCGCTGTAATTGTGGACGCAATAATTGCCGATGCAGGTCGGGCGGTCCGTGACGATTGTCGTCGGCTTGAATTTACCCGACAGCAAGGCGGTGAGATAAACATAAGGCTTGAACGAAGAGCCCGGCTGGCGCGAGCCGTCCGTCGCGCGATTGAACTGACTGACCCCGTAATCGCGGCCGCCGATCAGGGCGCGCACCGCGCCGTCGGGCTCCATCACGACCATGGCCGATTGCTTGACGTGATAGGAGCGCCCCTGCTCCCGCAGATTTGTCTCGATCACCTCGTCGGCGCGTTTCTGCACATTGGAGTTGAGCGCCGTGCGCACCGTCAGAACGCGATTCTCGCCGAGCTTGCCATTCGCCGCGAGCTTGCGGATTTCGCCGTAGGCGTAGTCGAGATACCAGTCGGGACTATCCTGCCGCTGCCGGTCGACGGGAGTTGCGGGGCTGCGCTGGGCGGCGACGATCTGGCTTTCGCTCATGAAGCCGGCGTCGACGAGATTGTTCAAAACGTCGTTGGCGCGGGCGCGCGCCGCCGGCAGATTGTTGTGCGGGGCGTATTTTGTCGGCGCCTTGAAGAGGCCCGCGAGCATCGCCGCTTCCGCAAGCGTGACGTCCTTTACCGATTTGCCGAAGTAGAACTCAGCCGCCGCCTGAATGCCGAAGGCGCCGCCGCCCATGTAAACGCGATCGAGATAGAGCTTCAAGATCTCGCGCTTGGTGAGATGGTGCTCCAGCCAGAGCGCGAGAAAGGCCTCGTTGATCTTGCGGGTGATGGTGCGCTCGTTGGACAGGAACAGGTTCTTGGCGAGCTGCTGCGTGATCGAGGACCCGCCCTGCACCACCCCCGAGGAGCGCGCATTGACGGTCAGCGCGCGCGCCGTGCCGATGACGTCAATGCCAAAATGTTCGTAGAAGCGGCGGTCCTCCGTCGCAAGCACGGCCTTGATCAGATAGTCGGGATAGTCGTCGAGCGACACGGCGTCGTCGTGCTTGATTCCGCGCTGGCCGACTTCCGCGCCATAACGATCGAGGAAAGTGACGGCGAGATCCGTCTGCTTCAGCCAGTCGCCCTCGGTGGTCATCTGGAAAGCCGAGCTCGCGAGCGCGAGCAGGACGATGAGCCCGCCAAGCCCCAGCGTCAGCCCTTCGCAGGCGAGCTCCACGCCGACTCGGGCAAACCCCGAGACGTGGAAACGCTCCATGAAGGCAGAAAAATTTTCATACAGCTCGCGCGAGCGGCGGCCGCTGTCGAAGAGGCTCGAATTGATCAGGGCGTCCGTCGAGAGCAGGATTCGCCTGATCCGCTTGACGAAAGGAGACGATGTGAGGCGCTCGAACAATCTTCTATGAACTCCGTTGCCTCCTGCCGCCGAACGGCGATCGGGCGGGCGACGTTGACGATTTCGACGGCCTGCCGCCGACGACGACAGGCGCGACCGAGTTTAGCACTTTTTAAACCATCTTGACGACGGATCCACGGGCCCTCATTGCGGTTATGGTTTCCGCCGGGCGGCGGAAAAGTCGGATGGACAGCATGGCGGCGGAAAAAGGCGAAAAGGGCGCATCGACGGCCTTTTGGGAGAAGCCCTTGAGCGAACTCACCCGCGCGCAGTGGGAGAGGCTCTGCGACGGCTGCGGCCGCTGCTGTCTGGTCAAGCTCGAGGATGAGGATACGGGCGCCGTTTATCACACGAGCGTTTCCTGCAAGATGCTCGACCGCGACAGCGGCCAGTGCGGCGACTATAGGAACCGGCGCCGCCATGTGCCCGATTGCGTGCGGCTGACTCTCGGAAAGCTTCAGGAGATCGACTGGCTCCCGCCGACCTGCGCTTACGTGCTGCGCAACGAAGGCAAGCCCCTGCCGCCCTGGCATCCGCTCATTTCCGGCGATCCGGACAGCGTCCGCCGCGCCGGCGTTTCCGTGCGCGGACGCATCGAAGCGAGCGAAACCGACATCGACGAGGAAGACACGCCCGACTTCATCCGGACCTGGCCGAAACGGTGGCCGAAAAAGGCGCGTTATTGAGGGGGATGCGGAGTCGAGATATTATTCCTAACAGCCGCCGTCAGCCTGGCCCTCAACCTGTTCGACCTCGGCGCAAAGCGAGGCGACTGGGTTTCCCATTAGACGTCTGATAGCGTCCAGCCCGCTCATCACAAACGCGAGGCTGAACATGACCGACGCACCGGTAATTCATATCGGCGAGAATTCGCCGGAACAAGTTGCGCTCAAGCTGTATGACAAGATCGAGATTGCGGAGCGCAATCCGCCCCGCAAGAAAGACCAGATCCTCGATCTTTACGCCGAATGCCTTTTGGCAGTGCGAAATCCGCTCGGCCGCGCGAAATGACTTACCGATAATTACAAATCTGCGGCCGATCGCTCATCTTGAGGCCAGCGCAACGAATTTCACGATGCGATTGTCCGCGCCGAATGCCCCCGCCGCCTTCGTGGGACAGAAATAAGAATTTATTCCTTGACAGCCGGACGCTGGTCCGGTAGAAAAAGCTCAGGCTCCACAAATGCGCTCGGGACACGGCGGGTTCGACCCGCCGCCCGCGCAAAGTGCGAGACAACAGCCTTCCCCTATCGGCGCCGCGCGCGCGGGGCCCGACAGCCCCGCCACCAATATCTGCGCCTCGCGCCGCCCGGGCGGCGCGCGGGTAGAGCGTTGCGCAAGCGGCAAGCGGAAAGGGTCCGCGCAATTGAAATCGAAAACTCCGCCGCCGCCTTCGCGCGAGAAAATCGCGCAGGCGAAACTCCTCTACGACGCCGGCGCGCCGATTCCGCAAATTCTCGACGTCCTGTCCATGAGCGTTGGGCGTTTTCGTCGTTTTCGCGAAACGAACGACTGGCCGCTTCGCGACTCGGCCTGTGCGCGCAAAACCGATAGCGCGGAAGCGGCGCCGAGGCGACCGGCCGAGCCCGGCCATCTCATTGCCCGGCTTGAAGACGCGGTGGAGCGCGAATTCGCCCGCGCCGAGGCGGCGCTCGAAAAACACGCGCCGAAAACAATCGAAGCGAGCGCCCGCACGCTTGCGACTCTGGTGAAGACGTCTCGCCGAATTGAAGCGCATGCGGCGCGAGTCCGACGAGACGCGAAAGGATGCAACGCGCCTAGATGACGACGATGACCCAGGCGCCGCCGACGCGCCGCCCCGAGAACTGGCCGAACTGCGCGCGGAACTTGCTCGACGGCTTGAACGATTGCGCGGCGAAAGGCCGGCTGGATGAAGCGCTCGACAATTTCAGCGCGCGCGAACTCGCGCGGCTCCTCGACGACTGGGAGTTTGTCGCGCGCAAGGATCAATGGCCGCCGGACCTCGCCGCCAATGGCCTGCCTTGGCGGGTCTGGCTGATTCTCGGCGGACGCGGCGCGGGCAAGACGCGCGCCGGCGCCGAATGGGTGAAGGGTCTCGCGCTCGGGCGTCCGCAATTTAGCGTGCGGCCCGTCGGCCGCATCGCGCTGATCGGCGAAACGGCCGCCGACGTGCGCGACGTGATGATCGAAGGCGTCTCGGGCCTGCTCGCCGTGCATGACAAGCGCGACCGCCCGACACTGGGAAAGTTCGCGCGCGCCGCCTGCGTCTGGCGAGACGGCGCCGTCGCGCAGGTGTTTTCGGCAGAAGACCCCGAAAGCCTGCGCGGTCCGCAATTTCGACGCCGCCTGGTGCGACGAACTCGCCAAATGGCGCTACGCCAGGGAGACATGGGACATGCTGCAATTCGGCCTGCGCCTCGGCGACTGGCCGCGACAGCTGGTGACGACGACGCCGCGCCCGCCGCCGCTCCTGCAAGCGAGCTGATCGCCGCATCCCGCCACGGCGCTGACGCGCGCGTTGACCCGCGCACAACGCCGCACAATCTCGCGCCCTCCTTCCTGCAAGCGATCGATCGCGCAATATGCCGGCACGCGGCTCGGACGACAGGAGATCGACGGCGAAATCGTCGAGGAGCGCCAGGACGCGCTGTGGACGCGCGACATGCTGGAGACGGCGCGCATCGAGCGAGGCGCCGCCGCTGCGCGCATCGTCGTCGCGGTCGATCCGCCGGCCTCCTCAGGCAAGCGCGCCGACAATTGCGGCATCGTCGCGGCTGGCGTCGATGCGCGACGGCGAGATCTTCGTGCTCGCGGACGCGACGCTCTCCGCCGCGCGGCCGGCCGCAATGGGCGCGCGCGGCGATCGCGCTCTATCACGAGCTTTGAAGCCGACGCGCTTGTCGCCGAGGTCAACCAGGGCGGCGACATGGTGCGCGCCGTGATCGCCGAAGCCGACCCGGCCGCGCCCGTGACGCTGGTGCGCGCCACGCGCGGCAAATATCTGCGCGCGGCGCCCGTCGCGCAGCTTTACGAGCAAGGACGCGTGAGACATGTCGGCGCCTTTCCCGCGCTCGAGGACGAAATTGTGCGACTTCGGCGCCGACGGCCTTTCCGGCCGTTCGCCCGACCGCCTCGACGCGCTGGTCTGGGCGATCACCGCGCTCGCGCTGACGCCGAAGGCGCCGGAACCCACGAATGCGACGCGTCTGAGGGCGCGGCTTTCGCGCGCTTCGTCCCTCGTCTCCTGTCTTCATTTCGCGAGAAGATCCGATGTCCTCCTTCATTCTCGCGCTTCTTCAGCGCGCCTCGCCCGCCGCGCGAGGCGAAAGCTTCGCGCGCCGGCGACCTGCTCGCCATGCACACGCTCGGCCATGCGCGCTGGACGGCGCGCGATCCATGTCGCGCTGACGCGCGAAGGCTATCGAGCGCAACGCCATCGGCCATCGCTGCGTGCGCATGGTCGCCGAGAGCGCCGCCACCATTCCCTGGCTCGTCTACGAGGGCGCGAGGAAATCGACGATCATCCGCTGCTCGCTCTGCTCGCGCGGCCCAATCCCGACCGATACGAGCGTCTCCTTCATCGAGGCGCTCTGTCACCAACCTGCTGCTGTTCGGCAACGCCTATGTCGAAGGCGCGCATGCTCGACGGCAGCTGCGCGAACTCTATGCGCTGCGCCCCGACCGCATGACGATCGACGCCGGGACCAAAGCGGCTGGCCGGCCGCCTTTGTCTATCGTGGCGCTGGGCGGCGAGGCGCGCTACGACATGCAGGGCGAGGGCGTCGAACCGATCCTGCATATCAAGTTTTTCCATCCGCTCGACGATCATTACGGCTTCGCGCCGCTCACGGCGGCGCAGGTGGCGATCGACACGCATAATGCCGCGAGCTTCTGGAACAAGGCGCTTCTCGACAACTCGGCGCGGCCCTCCGGCGCGCTGGTCTATGCGCGGGTCCCGACGGCGCGCATCTCACCGACGCGCAATTCGATCGCCTGAAGGAGGAACTCGAGGAGAATTTCTCCGGCGCCGACAATGCCGGCCGCCCGCTGCTGCTCGAGGGCGGGCTCGACTGGAAGGCGTTGTCGCTCTCGCCGCGGATATGGACTTCGCCGAGTCGAAAGCGGCGGCGGCGCGCGAAATCGCGCTCGCGCTTCGGCGTGCCGCCGCTGATGCTCGGCCTGCCAGGCGACAATACCTTCAACAACTACAGGAGGCCAATCGCGCCTTCTGGCGCCAGACCGTGCTGCCGCTCGTCACGCGCGTTCAGAAAAGTTTTCAGGCCTGGTTGCAGCCCGGCTACGGGACTTTTCGCCTCGACTATAACGCGGATCGTCTCGAAGCGCTCGCCGCAGAGCGCGCGGCCGAATGGGACCGCATCGGAAAAGCCGATTTCCTTACGCTCGACGAAAAGCGCGAGGCGGTGGGCTACGGTCGCGCAAGCGCCGACGCCGTCTCTCTCAAGTCGCGTGAACAGGGCGAGGACTGATGTCCGCCATTCTCGAACTCCATTCTCGATCGCGGCGATCTGGCGCATCTCGCGCTTTTTCTATGGGCCTGCGTCGCCACCGCGCAGGCGCATCTTGCTATGCGGGAGGTCAGTGAGGCGACGCGTCGTCTCGACGCCTTCGTTCGTGAGCTCGCAAAATTCAACCGTCGATGCGGGAGCGACGCATGACCAATAGCAAAACGCGCTCGATGTTCCATCGACGCGAAAGACGACGACGACCCGCTAACGATCCGGCCGAAGTCTTCAAGACGTTCGTGCATGTGCTCGCGCGCCTGCAGGCCGACGCGCGCGGCGGCGCCGGCGTAGCGTCCATGGCGCGGGAGAGGAAACTGTCCCGTCCACCGGAGACGAAGCGCGCGATCGTCCCCGCCGCCCAAGCGAGTCTTGCTGGAATAATCGAAGGCTACGCCTCGATCTTCGGCGTCGCCGACGCTGGCGGCGATATCGTCATGCCGGGCGCTTTCGCACGCGCACTCGCCAGGGGCGGCGCGAGACAGGTGAAAATGCTTTGGCAGCACAACGCGGCGGAGCCGATCGGCGTTTGGACCGCGATTACGGAGGATTCGAAAGGACTGAAGGTGGAAGGGCGACTCGATCTGTCCGTGACGCGCGCGAGAGAGGCCTTGTCGCTCCTGCGCGCCGGCGCCATCGACGGTCTTTCCATCGGCTTTCGCACCCGGCGCGCGACAATGGACAAGGCCACGGGCTTGCGACGGCTCTTCGAAATCGACTTGTGGGAGATTTCGATCGTCACCTTCCCAATGCTCGCGGTGGCGCGAGTCGACGCCGTGAAAGCTGCGCCGAAAGCGCCCGCCGCCGGCATGGGCGCCGCGGTGGGCCGGCTGCGGGCGCAGCGTGCGGCGGCGCGATTCCAATACGTGTTGCAAAGCGCCCGCCCCAGTCCGCCGCCCTGACGCGCCGGTGAAGTCACCGCCCTCAATCGTGGAAGGCCCGAAAGCGCACGGTCCTCTCCTTTCCGCAATCCGAAGCCAGGCGCGCAAACCGCAAACTGCAAGAGGACTTCATGACGCACATCGAAACAAAGTCCGCAGGCGACGATATTGTCACCGAACTCCATCGCGCCTTCTCTGCCTTCAAGGAGGCCAATGACGAGCGACTCGCGCAGATCGAGGCGCGCATGAACGCCGATGTCGTCACCTGCGAAAAAGTCGCGCGCATCGATGAGGCGCTCGATGAAACCAAGAGTCGCCTTGACCGCATCGCGCTCACGCTTGCACGCCCGAGGCTGGGCGGAATAACCGATCCCGGCGTCGACCAAGGCCTCAGCGAACACAAAACGGCATTTAATCACTACATGCGCTCCGGCGAGGCGCATGGCCTCAAATTGCTCGAAACCAAGGCGACGAAAACCATGTCTCGCGCGTCGGGACCAGATGGCGGCTATCTCGTGCCGGTGCCGGCCGAGCAGGAAATCTTGCGGCGCCTTGCGAAGATCTCGCCGATCCGTTCGATCGCCAGCGTGCAGACAATCTCGACGCAGTCGCTGCGTCGAGCCTTTTCAACGACCGGCCCTTCGACGGGCTGGGTCGCGGAAGCGGACCCGCGGCCGCAGACGGCCAATCAGCAGCTCGCCGATATGTCCTTTCCGGCGATGGAGCTCTATGCCATGCCCGCGGCGACTCAAGGATTGCTCGACGACGCGGCCGTCGACATCGAGCAGTGGATCGCGGAAGAAGTGCAAACCGCTTTCGCCGAACAGGAAGGCGCCGCATTCGTCGCCGGAGATGGAAACAACAAGCCCAAAGGTTTTCTCTCCTACGGCACAGTCGCCGACGCAAACTGGACGTGGGGGAATATCGGCTATGTCGGCGACAGGCGTCGCCGGCGGCTTCGCGACGACCAATCCTTCCGACACGCTCTTTGGCCTGGTCTATGCGCTGCGCGCAGGCTATCGACAGAACGGACGGTTTATCATGGGGCGGCGGACGCAGTCGCTCATCAGGCAGTTCAAGAATACGACGGGCGGCTATCTCTGGGCGCCGCCGGCGACCGCCGACGGCGCCGCTACGCTGATGAACTTCCCGCTCGTCGAGGCGGAGGACATGCCTGATCCCGCCGCCAACAGCCTTTCCGTCGCCTTCGGCGATTTCGAACGGGGCTACGTCGTCGTCGACCGAATCGGCATTCGCGTTCTGCGCGACCCCTATTCGGCGAAGCCTTATGTGCTGTTCTATACGACGAAGCGCGTTGGCGGCGGCGTTCAGAATTTCGAAGCCATCAAGCTGCTCAAATTCGGCTTGACCTGACGCCCCGCGTCCATGCCCGCGGCGGCGACGCCGCGGGCCCTTTCTTTCACTTTTTTCGAGAGACGCGATGCAACCCATCCTCATCGGAGCGCCCGGCGTCGAGCCGGTCTCGCTCGACGACGCCAAGGCGTGGCTGCGCGAAGACGGCGACGACGAAGATCAGCTTATCCAGGCGCTCGCCGTCTCGGCGCGGATCACGCTCGAAGCCTATACGCGACGCTTCTTCGTCACCCAAAGCTGGCGGCTCGTCATGGATGCATGGCCGGATTCCGTGGCGTCCGACAACACTCTGCTCATCCCCTTCGCGCCGCTTCAGTCGGTGGACGCCATACGAGTCTATGACGCGGGCGACGTCGCGCATCCCCTCGATCCGGCGAGCTATCGCGCGCCAAGCGCGAGCGATTGGGGCCGCGTGATCTTCACGTCGCCGCCGCCGGCGCCGGGGCGCCGCGCGGATGGCGTCGAAATCGACATCACGATCGGCTATGGGTCGCTTCCCTCGCAAACGCCGGAGCCGTTGCGACGCGCCATTCTCACGCTCACCGCATTTTGGCGCGAAACACGCGGCGACGCGCCCAGTGACCTGCCGAAATCCGTGGGCCAACTTGCCGGACCCTTTCGTCGCCAGCGCCTGATATGAGCGGGCGCCCGACAATCAGCGCGTTGCGCCGGCGCGTGACGCTCGAGGCGCCGACCGACGCGCTCGATGAACTGGGCGGCGCAACGCGCAGCTTCGCGGCGATCGCCACGCTATGGGCCCAAATAGAATCGGTCGGCGCCGAGACGGAATTCGTTGAATCGCGCGCCGAACAATCGAAGACAATCCTCGTTATCATTCGCTGGCGCGAAGATGTAATGAGCGGGATGCGGTTCGACTATCGCGGTCGCAAGCTGCTCATACAGGGCGCGGAAGACGCGGACGAGTTGCGCCGGTTCCTGAGCTGCCATTGCCTGGAAATATCTTAAGGACGCGTTTGATGAGCGCTTCACCCGTCATCGCATTGCGCAAGGCAATCCGCGCGCGCCTCCTTGCCGACGCTACACTGGTCGCAGCGCTCGGCGGTCCCAAGATATATGAGGAAGCTCCCCGCGGGGTCGAACCGCCCTACGCGTTGTTCGCCGACGTTCAAATGCGGGACTGGTCGGCGGGGGGTTCGCGCGGCGCGGAACAGTTTCTCTCCCTTGCCCTCCTGACGACGCAGCGCGGCATGAAGGACGCGCTCGGCCTCGCGCAAGCCGCCATCGCGCTTCTCGACGAAGCGCCGCTTGCGCTGGAGGATCACGCGCTCATCGATCTTCGCTTTGTCTCTTTGGAAACCAAACGCGAGCAGAACGGGCGCTTTTCGCGCGTGTCGATCGTTCTGCGCGCCGCCACCGAATATATCTGAAGGAGAACGCGTCATGGCCGCTCAGAAGGGTAAGGACCTGCTTCTCAAGATCGACGACGGAACGGGGAACCTCGTCACCGTCGGAGGTCTGCGGACGCGCCGCATCGCGCTGAACGCCGATACGGTCGACGCGACGGACGCCGAATCCGTCGGGCGCTGGCGCGAACTCCTCGCTGGCGCCGGCGTGAAGCGCGCAAGCGTCTCTGGAACGGGTATCTTCAAGGACCAGGCTTCCGACGCGCTGCTGCGCCAGGCGTTCTTCGACGGGTTGCTGCGCAACTGGCAGATCATCGTGCCGAGCTTGGGCGTTCTCGCCGGGCCCTTCCAAATCTCGAATCTCGATTATCGCGGCGAGCACACGGCGGAGATGACCTTCGATATTGCGCTCGACTCGGCTGGCGCCTTGACTTTCACAGCGATCTGAGGGCGATGCATGGCGAACAAGAAGCGTGGCGAAATCGACGCAATCTTCGACGACAAACCTTATGTCCTCTGCCTCACGCTCGGCGCCCTTGCCGAGCTCGAAAGCGGTCTCGGCGCCAAGGATCTCGTGGACTCGCCGAACGCTTCGAGAAAAGTCGTCTCTCGGCGACGGACATCCTTCGCATCATCGGCTGCGGCTTGAGAGGCGCCGGACATGCGCTCAGCGACGAGGACGTCTCGCACTTGAAGGTATCGGGGGGGCTTGCGGGCTATGTGCGGATCGCGGCCGAGCTTCTCGCCGCGACGTTCGGCGACGCGCCGGATGCGCAGCCTCCAAACCCTCCGACGCCGCAGGACGCCTGAAAGCGAAAAGCGAAGACGGCCAGCGCGCGCCCTCCCCGCGCGCGCCTTTTCCCTTTTCACGCGCGATGGCCTTTGGCCTCGGCGTCCTGCGGCTTGCGCCGCGCGATTTCTGGTCGATGACGCCGCGCGAGTTACACCAAGCCGCGCGCGGCGTCTTTGGGCGCGCCGCTACGCCGCCCAGCCGCAGCGCGCTCGATGAATTGATGCGCGCCTATCCCGATGGAGGATCGCCATGACGGGCTCTAACAGCGCCTTCGACGTCTTTACTTCTCCCACCGCGTCTCAGTCGCTTGCGACATCGAATCTGGAGTCGATGAAGCTCCTGATCGATCAGATCAACGCCTCCGGCGAGAAAGCCTCCCGTCTGCTGACAAGTGCATTCACGGGGGCGGCCACGAACGGAAAGAGCTTCAACGATACGTTGACGACGATCGGCCAATCGCTGGAGAAGCTCGCCGTCCGCTCGGCGGCGAACGCGCTTGGGCAGGGTCTTGCGGCGAGTTTGAGCGGTCTCTTCACCAGTTCTCTCGGCGCGTCTTCGGTCACGCCTTTCGCGGATGGCGGCGTGATCGCGAGCCCCACCTATTTCGCCAACGGCGCGTCGGCGGGGCTCATGGGCGAGCGCGGCGCGGAAGCGGTCATGCCGCTCGCGCGCGGCTCGGACGGCCGCCTGGGGGTCGTTGCGCCAAACGGTGGGGCTGCGCCCGTCGCAGTCACCGTGAATATCCACGCGCAAAACGTCGATAGCTTCCGTCGCTCCGAAACGCAGATCGCTGGCGCTTTGGCGCGCGCGGTCACACGTGGACAGCGCACGCTGTGATCGGACAAAACAAATGAGTGACTTTCACGAGACACGCTTCCCACTGGACGTCTCGCTCGGCGGACGCGGCGGACCCGAGCGTCGCACGGAAATTGTCACTCTCGGCTCCAATCGCGAGTCGCGCAACGCGCGATGGGCGCAATCGCGACGTCGCTACGAAGCCGGCTACGGCGTCAAGACTCTGCGCAGCTCGCGCAGGTCATCGCCTTCTTCGAGGAGCGGCGCGGGCGACTCTATGGCTTTCGCTGGCGCGATCGCGCCGATTTCGCCTCCTGCGCGCCGGGCGCATCGCCGACGCCAACGGATCAAGCGATCGGCGTGGGCGATGGCGCAAGCGCCGCGTACCAATTGACGAAAACATATGGCGGAGATTTCTCGGCCTATGTGCGGGATATATCCAAACCCATCGCGGACAGCGTGCGTATCGCCGTCAACGGCGTCGAGAAGCCGGGGACGCAATTTACGATCGACGCAACCGACGGGCGTCGTGACGCTTGCAACGGGGCAAATCCCTGCGGTGGGCGCCGCGGTCACCGCGGGATTCCTGTTCGACGTGCCCGTTCGCTTCGACACCGATTATCTCGAGATCGACGCTGAAGCCTTCGAAGCCGGCGCCATTCCGAAAATTCCCATCGTCGAAATTGCGATTTGAAGGAAGCCGATGCTCACCCTTTCTCCTGCCATGCAAGCCAAGCTCGACGCGAGCGTCACGACCTTTTGCCATTGTTGGCGCCTCTCGCGCGGCGACGGCGTCGTCATGGGGTTTACCGACCATGACCGAGACCTTGTCTTCAATAGCGTCACGTTTCGCGCCAACACCGGCCTCTCGCCAAGTCAACAGGAAAGCACACTGGGCCTCGCGGCGGGCGGGGCCGAGGCTGACGGCGCGCTTTCGGACGACAGCCTGACTGAAGCCGATTTGCTGAATGGCCGCTACGATGGCGCGTCGGTGGAAAGCTGGCTGGTCGACTGGACGAACGTCGCCGACCGCGTGCTGATCGACATTGCGACCATCGGCGAGGTTCGGCGCAGCGAACATGCCTTCAGCGCAGAATTGCGTTCAGCCGCGCACTTCTTCGATCAGCCGCAGGGAAGGTGTTTTCAGCGCGGCTGCGCCGCTGATCTCGGCGATGCGCTTTGCGGTGTCGATCTCGGCGACGCGCGCTTCAAGACAAACGGCGTCGCCCGTTCTTTTCTGGGCGGAGTCCTGACGCTCGATCTTTCGGCCGCGTTCGGCGGCGGTTTCTTCGCGGGCGGAAGCCTCGTCTTCACGAGCGGAGCGAATCAGGGCGCGCGCCTCTCGATCAAATCTCACCGCCAAAGCGATCAAACCGCGACGCTCGCCTTTTGGACGGGGCCGGCCGCGCAAGTTGCGCGAGGCGACGGCGCGGTTCTGTTCTCGGGTTGCGACAAATCCGCGGAAACCTGTCGTGACAAATTCAACAACATCGTCAACTTTCGAGGGTTTCCACACATGGTTGGCAACGATGTCGTCATTGCCTATCCCGGCGCTGCGGCCCCGACAATGGACGGCGGGAGCTTCTTTCGGTGAGCCTCGAGCGCGCGCGGGTTGTCGCTGCGGCGCGGCGCTGGATTGGCACGCCCTATCGCCATCAAGCCTCCCTGCTTGGCGTTGGCTGCGATTGTCTGGGTCTCGTGCGCGGCGTCTGGCGCGAGACGATCGGCGATGAGCCAGAGCAGGTTGCGCCCTATGCTCCCGACTGGGCGGAATCAGCGGGCGCCGAAACGCTGCTGCAAGCGGCCCGGAGGCATTTCCTTCCGATCCCGGGCGCGCAGTTCCAGGCAGGCGATCTGCTCGCCTTTCGCTTTCGCGATCATCTGCCCGCGACGCATCTCGGCGTCGCGACCAGCGCGACGCATATGGTTCACGCCCACAGCGGCGCCGGCGTCGCGGAGGTCGCGATCGGCGCGCATTGGCGCAAACGGATCGTCGCCGCCCTCGCCTTCCCCGGCGTCATCGACTGACGCGTCACAATATAAGGCTGCGTATCTCATGGCGACGCTCGTTCTTCAAAGTCTGGGCTCGTCTGCCGGTAGCGCGCTCGGCGGCTCCCTGGTCGGGGCCGCCGGGCGACTCGCCGGTGGATTGGCCGGCGCCGCGATCGATCAAGCGCTGCAACCACACGCGTCGCTTCGATATGCGAGTGGACCACGGCTCAAGTCCATGGACGGCGTCACATCAACGGAAGGCGCCGGCGTTCCGCGCGTCTACGGCCGCGCCCGCATCGGCGGACAATTGATCTGGGCGACGCGATTCCTGGAGCGCGTGAGCCTCTCTTTCGATAATGCGTCGGGCAGCGGCAAGGGAGGCTCCGCCGGCGCCGCGAAGCAGGTCAATATTCGCTACGCCTATTCGGCGAATATCGCGATAGGCCTCTGCGAAGGGCCGATCGCTTTCCTGCGCCGCATCTGGGCCGACGGAACGGAACTCGACCTGACGACTTTGCCGATTTGCATTTACAAAGGGACGCAGGATCAAGATCCCGATCCTCTGATTGTCGCAAAGGAAGGAGTTGAGAACGCGCCCGCCTATCGCGGGCTCGCCTATGTCGTCTTCGACGATCTCCCGCTCGCCGCCTTCGGCAATCGCATACCGCAGTTCACCTTCGAGGTGGTGAAGCCGGTCGCGGGCGTCGGCGACGCAATCCGAGGCGTAAACCTCATTCCGGGCGCGACGGAAGCGGGCTATCTCCCATCGCTCAAGCTCAATTTCTGGGCCGCCGGCGCGAGCGAGGCGGAGAACCGCCATCAATTGAGCGCCCACACGGATTGGGAAGCCTCGCTCGACGCGTTGCAAGCGCTCTGCCCCAATTTGCAAAGCGTCGCGCTCGTCGTCGCCTGGTTCGGCAATGACCTGCGCGCGCAGAACTGCGTGATCGAGCCGCGCGTCGACGCGCGCTTCAAGACCATTGGCGAGTTCGACGGCATTCTCGGCCCGTTCTGGCCGCCGGACTGGAGCGTCGCCGGCTACACGCGCGCCAGCGCGACCCTCGTCTCTCAAATCGATGGGCGCGCCGCCTATGGCGGAACGCCGAGCGACGCGTCGGTTTCGGGCGCCCTCGCGGATTTGAAGGCGCGTGGACTGGCTGTCCTGTTCTATCCGTTCCTGATGATGGACATTCCGCCCGGCAACACGCTTCCCGACCCTTATTCGGGCGGCGCCGGACAGCCGGCCTTTCCCTGGCGCGGCCGCATCGTCTGCGATCCCGCGCCGGGCCGCGCCGGCGCTCCGGAGGGCACGGCGGCCGCCGCGGCGCAGATCGACGCCTTCGCCGCGCGCTATCGCAACTTCGTCATGCACTACGCCAATCTTTGCCAATCCGCCGGCGGCGTGGACGCTTTTCTGGTCGGTTCGGAATTCGTCGGCCTGACGCGGGCGCGCGCAGACGCCGGCCGTTATCCCTTCGTCGCCAGGCTCTCGGAGCTCGCCTCGGATGTAAAAGCATTGCTCGGCGCCTCGACGAAAATCTCCTATGCCGCCGATTGGACGGAATATGGCGCGCATGCGCCTGCTCCTGGAGAGCTGCGTTTTCCGCTCGATGCTTTCTGGTCGTCGCCTTCGGTCGACTTCATCGGCGTCGACGTCTATTGGCCGCTCTCGGACTGGCGCGACGGCGACGCGCATCTCGATGCGCAGCTCGCGGCGAATCCTTATGATCTCGCCTATCTTACATCGCGCGTCGCCTCGGGAGAGGCCTTTGACTGGTATTATCCCGACTCCGACGCGCGCGAGGCGCAAGCGCGCAAGCCCATCGTCGACGCCTTGGGGAAGCCGTGGGTCTATCGCCAGAAGGACTTCGTCTCCTTCTGGTCGCAAAAACATTACGAACGAATCAACGGCGTCGAACTCGCGAGGCCCACCGCATGGATTGCGCAATCCAAGCCGATCTGGATCACGGAAACCGGCTGTCCCGCCGTCGATCGGGCGCCAATGCGCCCAATGTTTTCCCGGACGCGCGCTCGAGCGAAGGCGGCCTTCCCTATTTCTCACGGGACGGTCGTGACGATCTGATGCAGGCGCGCTTCATAGAAGCGACGTTGTCGCATTTCGATCCGGCGCGTCCTGGCGGCGACGCAGCCAATCCAACCTCCGCGATCTATGGTGGACCGATGGTCGATCCGGCGCGCGTCCATGTCTGGTGCTGGGACGCGCGACCCTTTCCCGCATTCCCGACGCAGACAAGCGTATGGAGCGACGGCGCCAATTGGGAAACGGGCCATTGGCTCAACGGAAGACTGGAAGGCGTCCCGCTCGATCGTCTGCTCGTTTCGCTCGCTACCGCGGTCGAGACGCCGCAACTGTCGGTCGCGCGGCCCAATGTCGGCGGCTTCCTCGACGGCTATACGCTCGATCGACCCATGTCGCCGCGCGAGGCGATCGATCCGCTCGCTGTGTTGTTCGGCATTGACGCGGTCGTGGGCGCCGGCAGGCTCGATTTCGTTGATCGGCGAGTAAAGCCCGCGCGCGACCTTTCCGAAGACGATCTCGTCGCCGCAGGAGACGCAACGCTCGTCAATTTGACCCGCGCGCAGGAAACCGATCTGCCGCATGAGATCGCGGTCTCATTCGTCAACTCGGAGAATGATTATCAGATCGCGCGCGTACCTCTCGCGACGGCTCGAGGGCGGATCGGCGCGCATGAGCGAGGCCCAGTCGGCGCTCGCCACACATCGCGCCGAGGCGCAGCGGTTGGCCGACATATGGTTGCAAGATCTCTGGGTCGGTCGCGACACGGCTGCATTTTCCGTGCGTCCCGGACTTGTGGATTTGCAGCCCGGCGACATCGTGCGGCTGGGCGCGGCCGGCGGCGGTCGCCTTTTCCAGATCCAGCGCATCGTCGACGGCGCAGCGCGGGAGATCAGCGCGCGCGCCGTCGACCCCGCCGTTTACGACACGGCGGCGCCGAGAATTATTCCGGTGGGCGTGAACACGCCCAAATTCCTCGGACCGCCGCGCGTCGTCGCGCTCGACCTCGCAATCGCGCGCGACACACAGGCGCTCTCTTATGTCGCGGCCTTTGCCGATCCTTGGCCAGGACCACTGTCGATCGTGAAGATTGGCGCCGGCGGCGGCGAGACGATCGGCCTGATCGAAAAGCGCGCGACGATCGGCGACACGCTCGACGTTTTGCCTGCTGGCCCTGTGGGGCGCTTTGACCTTGGGTCGAGCGTGAGAGTGCGCTTGGCCGCCGGTCAACTGGCCTCAGTCGACGATCTCACGGCGTTGGGCGGAAAGACGACGATGGCCATTCGCGGCGCGGATGGATGTTGGGAAATTTTCGGTTTCGCATGCGCCGAACTCGTCGACGACAGGACTTATCGCCTGTCCCGCCTTATCCGTGGACTCGGCGGCGAGGAGGCGCTCGCGATACGCGCGGCTCCGGCGGGATCGACCGTCGTCCTTCTCGACGACGCGGTGCTGCCGCTCGCAAGCGATGCGTCGGAAATCGATGCGCCGATCGTCTATGCGGTCGGACCCTCCGATCGCAGTTACGCCGATCCGCTTTATACGCGGATCACCACGACGGCGACGAAGAAGGCGCTCATGCCCTATGCGCCGACTCAGCCGCAGGCCCGTCGCACGGCGGATGGCGTGGTCATCAGTTTCTTGCGGCGATCGCGCATTGATGCGGACGCATGGAGTCCGATCGACGTCCCGCTTGGCGAGACGCGCGAGGCCTATGAGGGCGACATCGCCCTGCCCAGCGGCGTGCGAACGCTCGCCGCCGCCACCCCCGCCCTTCTCTACCCTGCGGCGCAGGAAATCGCGGATTTTGGCGCGCCGCAGAGCGCGCTGTCGCTCTCGCTCTTTCAATTGAGCGGCGCCGTCGGCAGAGGATTTGCCTACGCCGCCACGCTCCCTGTTCGATAGGAATTGCCGATGACGGACACAACCCATCTCGGGCTGACATACATCGACGCCGCGCAAGCGCAAAAGCACGTCACGCTCAATGAAGCGCTGGCGAAACTCGACGCGCTCGTGCATCTTGCCGTATCCGCGCGCGGCGTCCTCGCGCCTCCTTCGACGCCAGCCGAGGGCGACCGCGTTCTAATCGGCGCAAATGCGACCGGCGCCTTCGCGGGCAAGGATGCGCAAATCGCAACCTTTCTTGCCGGCGACTGGATTTTTCTCCCGCCGCGACCAGGATGGCGCCTCTTCGTCGCCTCTGAAACGCTGCTTCTCCTGTATGACGGCGCCAATTGGGCCGATCTCGGCGTCGGGTTGCGGGCGCTGCAAAATTTGACGCGCCTGTCCGTCGGCACCACGGCGGACGCCACAAACCCGTTCGCCGTGAAGGCTAACGCAGCGCTCTTCACTGCCAGGGCCGCCGCCGAGGGGGGCAGTGACGACATGCGCCTCTCATTCAACAAGGGAAGCGCCGGCAGAACCGTTTCGCAGGTTTATGAGACCAATTATTCCGGCCGCGCGGAGACCGGGCTGACCGGCGATGATAACTTTCACGTCAAGGTTTCGGCGGACGGCGCGGCATGGCGGGAGAGCATCGTCATCGACCGCAACAGCGGCGCGGTTTCCTTTCCAAGCGGCGGGCCGACGACTCTCCAGGCCTTTCGCGCGAGCGGCGTCTATACGCCGACGCCCGGCATGCGTTTCGCGGAGGTGGTTCTTTTCGGCGGCGGCGGCGGGGGCGGTTCGGGCGCGCGACAGGCCGCGGGCGCCACGGCGGCAGGCGGCGGCGGGGGCGGCGGGGGCGGCGTGGCGCGCGAGAGGTTCAGCGCCGCACAGGTCGGCGTCTCGCAAACGATAACCATCGGCGCCGGCGGCGGCGGCGGCGCGCCGCAGCTCGCGAACTCGGCAGCCGGCGCGAACGGTGCGGCAGGCGGCGACACCTCCTTCGGCGCGCTTCTGACGGCGTTTGGCGGCGGCGCCGGCGCTGGCGGCGCTCTCGCCGCGCCGTCTGGCGGCGGCGCGGGGTCCTCGCCCTTCGCGAAAGGCGGCAATGCGTCGACCGGCGTCGGCGGCGTTGGCGTGGCCGGTCAAGGCGCGGGCGGCGTGGCGACGGCAGGCGCCAGCGCCACACTTCCCGGTTTCGGTTCGGGCGGCGGCGGCGGGCCCGTCGGCGCGATTGGCGCGGACGGTGGCGCGAGTTTCTCTGGGGGGTCAGGCGGCGGCGGCGGGGGCGGCCTTAGCGCCGCAAACGCGCCGGCCGATGGCGGACAGGGCGGCAGCGTCTTCGCCAGCGGACTGGAGCGGCGCGGCGCGCGGGGCCTTGCGGCCGGCGCCATTGGAGGCGCTTCGGGCCCGGGCGATTTTGCGACCACGACCGGCCCGCTGACCCAGGCGGGCGGCGGCGGCGGCGGCGGGGCCGCGGGAACGTCCAAGGCGGGCGGCGGCGGCGCGGGCGGCTTCCCTGGCGGGGGCGGCGGCGGCGGCGGCGCCTCGCAGAACGGCGCGACCTCTGGCGCCGGCGGCGTCGGCGCCGCGGGCTACGCCCTCATCATCGAGTTTTTCTAAGCACGCGCGATTTTCGTCCGCGCTGAAGCTGCGGTGCGCGCGACATCCCTCCCCTTTTTACCCCACGCATCGCGCCGGCGCGGTCGCGACGCGTCCGCGCGACAAAGAAAGGTCGATCAAAAATGCAGTGGCCTAATGAGCGCGTTCCCGCGGAACTTACCGACTTCTATGGCGACCCAATTCTTCACAGCTCCGTCAATCCCGCATGGGAGCGCGAGAATATCGTCGATCTCGCGCCGCCCTACGCCATGCGTTATTCCTGGGGCCCGCCCGTGACGAAGCTGCGCTTCCACAAAAAATGCCGCGACGCGTTCGGCGAAGCGCTTCTCGCGATCAAGAAGCTCTATGGAACGCAGCAGGACATTGAAGCGCATCGCATGCATCTGACCGGCGGTTCGCTGATGGTGCGCTTCAAGCGCGGTTCGACCAAGAGCTGGTCGACGCATAGTTTCGGCGCGGCGATCGACATTGATCCGCAGCATAATCCCTTTCGCGCGCAATGGCGGCCGGGCTTCATTCCGCTTGAAGCGGCCCGCGCCTTTCAAGATTGCGGCCTCATCTGGCGCGGCGCGAACGGCGATCGGGACCCGATGCATTTCCAGGCCGTCGACAGACGTTGACGGGGAATTTCCCTCTCGTTGCAAGCAAAGGAGAATGACATGTCCAGTCTCGATAATCTCGCTGCGGTGTGCGCCGATCTGCAGGCCGTCGTGGCGCTCGGCGTGCAGCGCATCCAGTCCCTCGCCCATGACCTCGCCGCGGCGCGCACGCAGCCGGCGGACCCGGGGACGATCGATCAAATCTCCGCCGCGCTGCATGCCTCGGCGGAACAATTGCGCAGCGCGCTCGCCGCGACCGACCCGTCCCAGCCCCAGAGTTGAGCGACCTTCAACAGGAGAAAGCAATGATCGGATATCGCACCTATATCGCCGCGGCGCTGATCGCCGTTTTCGGCGCGCTCGCCTCGACGGATTGGATCGCCGTTCTCAACGATCCCAAAGCGGGGGCCGTCGCCATCGGCTCGGCTGTCGTGATGGCGCTGATGCGCAGCGTCACGACGACTCCGCCTGGAGGATCCGCCTCGACGCCCCGTTAAAAGCGGGATTTGCGAAAAAACCGGAAGCTCGCCATGATCGCAGTGTGAAATGAGGGACGATGCGGCGCCCTCGTTCATGCTGCGTTCATGGCCAAAGGCCGACGGTTGTAGAGGAGAGTTTATGCAGGCCCCCGCCATGTCCAGTTTCCGCAGCGCCTTTGCCGCCGCCGCGACGGCGGCGGCGCTTGGCTGCGCACAGGCGGAAGAGCTGGCGGAACGGACGCTGGAGCGTGGCGCGTCGAAACGTGAGTGTCTGTCCACGGCTCAGACCCGCGAAACCATCGACGCTCACAAGCTGAAAGACCCGTTTTCGTGTATGCGCGCGGCGGCGCAGCAACTGAGCGCCGAGGCGCTCGGCGCGCGGCTTTGCCTTCATGAGGAAACCTTTGTTTACGAGATCAGCGTCATAAGGCCGGATGGCCGAGTCGTCAGAGTTCTCTTCGACGCCGCGACCGGCCGGCCGCATTCCGGCCGCAAGGATAATTGACTGAGGTTTTTCAAACGGAGAAAAACAGTGCGGCTGCTCGTCGTCGAGGACGATAAGGACCTCAATCGTCAGATTGCTCAGGCGTTGGAAAATTCGGGCTATGCGGTCGACCGCGCATTCGATGGCGAGGAAGCGCAATTTCTGGGCGAGACCGAAACATACGACGCCATCGTGCTCGATATCGGCCTGCCCAAGAAGGACGGAATTACCGTGATCGAAGCCTGGCGCGCGGCAGGGCGCGACATGCCGGTGCTCATCCTCACCGCGCGCGATCGCTGGAGCGACAAGGTGCAGGGCTTCGACGCCGGCGCCGACGATTACGTCGCGAAGCCTTTCCACATGGAGGAATTGCTCGCGCGCGTCCGCGCGCTTTTGCGCCGCGCGGCCGGACACGCCACGAACGAAATTGTCTGCGGCGCCGTTCGACTCGACACAAAGGCGGGCCGCGTGGTCGTCGACGGCGCGCCGGTGAAACTCACGTCACATGAGTATCGCCTGCTCGCCTATCTCATGCATCACAGCGGGCGCATCGTCTCGAGAAGCGAAATCATCGATCACATCTACGACCAGGATTTCGACCGCGACTCGAACACGATCGAAGTTTTTGTCGGACGCCTGCGCCGCAAACTCGGCGTCGACCTGATCCAGACCGTTCGCGGCCTCGGCTATATGGCGACGCCCTCGTCGGAGGACGCGGGCGGAAAGCGATAGCATGCGCCTGCCGAGTTTCACGACGCGCTCCATCGCCACGCGTTTGTTCCTCACCGCCGCTGCGCTCAGCGCGGTGGCGCTGCTCGTCGCGAGCATTTTCTTCACCGCTTATTTCCGCAAGGAAGCCGAAGAGATCTTCGAGCGAAGGCTCGACGTCTATCTGCGCGCGATCGTCGCCGATGTGTCTGAATTGGGCCAGGAAGGCCGCACCGGCCCCGGGCAGCTCGGCGATCCTCAATTCGAACTGCCCGGTTCCGGCTGGTATTGGCAGATCACCCGGATGGACGACGCGGCGCATGAAATAAAAGCCTCCCGCTCGCTTTTCGCCGAAAGACTGCCGAGGCTCTCCGATCTCGGCGTGCAGGCCGAAGTTGGCGGATTTCGGCGCGGCTATGCGACGGGGCCGGACGGGCGGCGGCTGCGCATCATCGAACGCGTGATCGACGTCGGAGACACCGGCATCTATCTCGTTCAGGTCGCGGCGAGCGTCGAGGAAATGGAAGAGCAGATCGCGCGCTTTCGCTTCGACCTGATGGTCGCCTTCGCAGCGCTTGCCATCGCCCTTGCGATGGTCGCCGCCTTTCAGGTGCGCTTTGGCCTGCGTCCCTTGCGTCTCCTGCAGCGGGAGCTCGTGTTCATTCGCCGCGGCGAGCGCGAGCGGATCACCGGGGCCTATCCGAACGAAGTGGCGCCCCTCGCCGACGAGCTCAATCTCCTGATCAGCGCAAACCGTGACATTCTGGAGCGCGCGCGCACGCAGGTCGGCAATCTTGCGCATGCGTTGAAGACGCCGCTGAGCGTCATCGTCAACGAGGCCGACGCCGCGCCCTCCCCCCTCGCTGAAAAGGTGAGCGAGCAGGCCCGGATCATGCGCGATCAGATTTCCTTCTATCTGGACAGGGCGCGCGCCGCGGCCCGCGGCGGCGCGCTGGGAACGGCGACGCAGGTCGCGCCCTGCGTCGAGGCGCTGTTGCGCGCTTTCACGAAAATCTATGGTGAGCGCGGGTTGCATTTCTCGGGCGCGGCAGATGAGGGGCCGCGCTTTCTCGGCGAGCGCCAGGACCTCGAGGAAATGATCGGCAATCTGCTCGACAACGCGGGCAAATGGGCAAAGAGTCGCGTGAGCATTGTCGTCGCAATCGAACAGGCTGGGGTCGGGGCCAAACGCAACGTGCTCGTGGTGACCATCGACGATGACGGCCCCGGCCTCGCCTCGCACCTTCGCGCGCAGGCGACGGAGCGCGGCCGCAGACTGGACGAAACCAAGCCGGGTTCCGGGCTCGGCCTCTCGATCGTGGTCGATCTCGCGGCCGCGTATGGCGGCGCGCTGGAGCTCGACGACAGTCCGACCGGCGGCCTGCGCGCCAGGCTCCGCTTGCCAGGCTTTTGACAGCCGTGAATTGTTCTTGCATGAAATTGTCGTTGCCTGACGGATCTAGGATGGAGTCGTCCACGATGCGCGCCCTTGCGAATCTGGCTTTTGGCCTGCTTTGCGCTGTCTGTTTATCGGCCTGTAGTTCGACGACGCGGCCACAAACGCCAGCTGCGGCTGCCGCCGCGCCCCCCGCGCCCCTTTCTGGCGCCGTCGGCGGCGCGATTGGTCAGTCGCTCGCCGAGAACGATCGCGCAGCAGCAATCGCCGCGCAGCAGGAGGCGGTCGCCTCCGGCCAGCGCAAGAGCTGGAGGGGCGAGCGCGGCGCCTATGGTTTCATTGTTCCTGGCCCGGAGAATGGCTCCTGCCGCGACTATACACACAGGATTTTCATCAATGGCCGCCCGCAAGAAGCGAAAGGCCAGGCCTGTCGTCAGAGCGACGGCGAATGGCGCGTGACAAGCTGAGCGCCTTTTTACTCAAAGGTGAGGCCGTTCGATGAGACTCGCCGTCGCTTTGGCCTTGCTCGTCGTCTCGCTCGCCGTTGGAACGGCGCTCCTAATGCTTGCGGGTGAACCGCCCCCGCAAGCGATGGTTCAAGCCGAGCTGGCCGGCGCAACATTCAACTACGCGCGCGCCTATGCCCGCGACGGCGCAACGGGCGCTGGCGGATTCGCGGATCGGTTGAGTTTCATTGCCGCCTTCCCCGCCTTTAGCCCGCTCGCCGGCAAGGATCGCGGCGTCGTTCCGACGATGACGGTGACATTAACGCCGACGGAAGAACGTCTCGATCCCGCCGAGCGCCCTGCAAAGCTCTACGCCCGATTTCTAACTCCCGAGACTTTTGAAGGTCCAGGCGGATTGATCCTGCGCCGTTTCGAGCGGAACTCGCCTTATGATTCGGAAGAGCTCTTCATCGCTCCGCCGGATGGCCGGCGCTTTTTTGCGCGTTGCCCCAAAGCCGCGAGCGGCGCGCCCGGAGAGGCGTGCATCTCCGTATTCCGTCACGGTCCGTTCGACGTCGAGCTGCGCTACATGCCCAATCTGCTCGGGGAGTGGGAAACGCTTTACGACCTCGCGCGCGCCTTCATCGGGCGCATCGCGGGAACCACGCACACCAAGAAGCGCTGATTATTCCTCTTCGAGGTCGAAATCCAGAATTGCGATCTGCAGGGTGAAGCTGGAAAGCTTCGCATCGTCCGCGGAGATGACGCCAAGAAATTCTCCATCGGCGTTGAGCTCGACAGAATCGGTCTTCCGGCCGCGCGCGACGATGGAGAGTTTTTCATTTTCGAACAATTTACGCAGATAAGACTGCAGAACCTCACGTCCGACCGGAATTTTCATCTCGAATGCAAATGAGCGGTCGCCGTCCTCGTCGTCGACGGAAATGGTTGCAATCCGGCCTTCGCCGAGATGGACGGCGGCATTGTCGGTGTTCTTGGGATCGGCCGAAACGCGAATCGCGTCATTACCGAAGGAGCGACGCAGAAATGCCTGCAGCCGTTGCAATTCGCCTTTTTCCAAGCCCGCCTCCGCTCGCGCCGCTTTTTCTCGATCCTGTGGCATGAACCGACCCGCCCTGCAAGTTTGCCGGCGCGACAGATGAAAAAAGACGCCCGGCAACGCTTTGCCGGGCGTTCGCGTCGATTGTGCGGCGCCGCTTATTCGCCGGCTTCCTTGAGCCGCTTGTTACAAGCGGTCCAGAATTTCGGCCAGGTCAGTTTCTTGTCGGCCTTGACCAACTCAGCCTTCTGCGCCTTCCACTCAGCGGCGCATTTCTTCTGGCGCGCCTGGATCGCCGCCTTGGTGTCGGCGGCGGGCTTGGCCGCTTCCGCCGGCTTTGCGGGTTCGGCGGGTTTGGCGGTTTCAGCAGGCTTGGCCGGCTCTGCCGCGGGCTCGGCGGGCTTCGCCGTCTCGGCGGGCTTGGCCGCGTCGGCAGGCTTCTCGGCTTCTGGCGCGGCGGCGGCGGGCTCGGTCAGACTCGCTCGGCAATCTTTCAAGAAATCCTGCCAGCTCTGGCCAGCAAGTTCATTGGCGGCCTTCTTGGCCTGATAACGAGATCCGCATTCCTTCAGAACATTGGCCTGGGCGAACGCTTCGCCCGAGACGGCCGCGCCGAGGCCCAAAGACACGAGACCTACCGCAGCGCGGGACACAACGAGACGGATCACCATATAGACTTCTCCCCTAATGGAAGCCGCTTGGACGTTCTGCAGCGACTTGCGACGGCGCACCCAAGCACACCGCGCGCCATATGGACGGCCGCGTGTCTTCGGCGACGCAACACTAGTCCTAACCCGGTTGTGAACGCAATCCGAACACGCGATAAAGCGCCGAGCGTCCGTCGCCGCCGCGAACCCGAAGGAGAACCGCCGTCGTGCCGCCGGCCCGTCCACAACCTGCCAACTGGGGAAATGCAGCGGTTCGCCACGCGGATGGGCTTGTCCGTTGCCCATGGCCCGGCGTCGACCCGCTCTATGTCGCTTATCACGACACGGAATGGGGAAAACCGGAAAAGGACAGCCGGGCGCTCTATGAAAAGTTAGTCCTGGATGGCTTTCAGGCCGGGCTCTCGTGGATTACGATACTTCGAAAGAGAGAAGCGTTTCGCGCCGCCTTCGATGGCTTCGATCCCCTCGCGGTCGCCCAATTCGACGTCAGACGCATGCATGAATTGATGCACAACGACGCTATCGTGCGCAATCGCGCCAAAATTGAAGGCGCCGTCTTCTCAGCCCGCGCCTGGATCGAGATCGAGGTCAGCCCAAGGGTTTTCCAGCTATCTATGGGGCTTTGTCGACGGGACGCCGATCATCAATCGTCCCGAGCGCATCAGCGACATACCGACGCAGAGCCCGATTTCCGAGCGGCTGTCCAAGGATCTCAAAGCCCGTGGTTTCAAATTTTGCGGCCCGACGATCGTCTACGCCTTCATGCAGGCGGTGGGCATGGTGAATGACCATCTCGTCGACTGCCACGCGCGGGATAAAGCGTGACATGGCGCGGCCGCCCGCCGGAACCGAACCAGCAAAACGCGCCAGTCCGCCACGGGCATGGCAGCGCATGCTCTCGGGCCGTCGGCTCGATCTCCTCGATCCATCGCCCCTCGACATCGAGATCGAGGACATTGCCCACGGTCTCTCCCGCGTCGCGCGATGGAACGGCCAGACAATCGGTCCACACATCTATTCGGTGGCGCAGCACAGCCTCCTCGTTGAGAGGATCGCCGGCGAAATGGCTCCCGCCATCGGCCGCGCCGAGCGTCTGTACATGTTGCTGCACGACGCGCCCGAATATGTGATCGGAGACATGATATCGCCATTCAAGGCGGTGATCGGCGACGCCTACAAAACTGTGGAAAACCGTATTCTCTCGGCAATTTTGCTGCGCTTCTCACTGCCTGCGACGCCTGCGCCGGCAACGCTCAAGCTTGCCAAGCAGGCGGACCGCGCGGCGGCTTTTTTCGAGGCCGTGTCGCTTGCCGGCTTTACACGACACGAAGCCGAGCGCATCTTCGGCCGCCCTGCGATCTCGCCGCAGGCCTTTCCGGACGAGCTCGCGCCCGCCGCCATTGACGCGACGCAGGAGCGATTTCTCGCCCAATTCAATGTGGTCGACGGCAGCTAGCCGGATGCCGAGAGGGTTTGGATGGCGAACGGGCGCCTCTACGTCTGTTCCATGACCAAGGTGGTCGACACGGTCCGCTCGAGCGGCGCAAGGTCGCTTGTCACGATCTTGACCGCCGGAGCGTCCCTGGTGCGTCCCTGCGAGATTTCGCGGGAGCGCCACCTGCGCGTCGCGGTGTCGGACATCGAAGCGCCAGCCGAGGGCCATGTCCTTCCGGGCGAGGAGCATATCGATCGGCTTGTCGCCTTCATGGAGCAATGGGACCAATCGGATCCCATGGTCATTCATTGTTACGCCGGCGTGAGCCGTTCCCCGGCCGCGGCCTATGTCGCCGCCTGCGCCCTCGCCCCGCATCGCTGCGAATTCGAGCTCGCCCAGGAATTGCGCCGCATGTCGCCGACGGCGACGCCCAATCGCCGTCTGGTCGCGCTCGCGGATCGCCGCCTCGGTCGCGAAGGCCGCATGGTGGCGGCCATTGCGGCGATCGGTCGCGGCGCGGATTGCTTCGAGGGGGCGCCTTTCGCGCTCGAATTCGCCTGATCGCACGCGGTGGAACTCGATCGCCAGACGCCCTCCCCGCCCGTTGAAATCGGCCTCACGGCCGCCATTGTGGCCGTGCGCGACGACGAGCCGCTGATCTTGACCACCCGCGCCGACGCCCAGCGCGTCGCAGGTCTGCCGTCCGGTCCATTCAACCCAATCCGACACCGCACGTTCGAAATCGGGCTTCGCGCATCTGTCGCGGAACAGACCGGAGCGCCGCTCGGCTATGTCGAGCAGCTTTACACTTTCGGCGACCGGGGCCGGCATGCGCGCGCGGGGGACAGGGACCCTCATGTCGTCTCAGTCGGTTATCTCGCCCTGACCCGCATCGGCGACCATGCGCATCGCCCAGACGCCGGCGCCTGGAGATGCTGGCACGACTTCCTTCCCTGGGAGGACTGGCGCAAGGGACGGCCCGACGTTATCGAGGCGGCGATCTCTCCCGGTCTCCAGGGCTGGGTTGACGAAGACCCTGACGCCGTCTCCTCAGCGGGGCTCTCACGAAAACAGCGGGCGGAGCTGCTCTTTGGCGCGCGCGGCTTCAATGAGGAAAACGTCCTTGAGCGCTATGAACTGCTCTATGAAGCCGGCCTGCTTGAAGAGGCCTTGCGCGATGGCCGCGAGGCGGCGGCGCGGCGCGGGCGGCTCGAGCCTCTCGGAGCCGCTATGCGGCACGATCATCGCCGCATTCTCGCCACGGCCATGGGTCGATTACGAGCGAAAATGAAATATCGTCCGGTCATTTTCGAGCTGATGCCGGCAGCTTTCACGCTCACCGAGCTCCAGCGCACGGTGGAGGCGATCGCCGGGCGCCATCTGCATAAGCAGAATTTCCGCCGCCTCGTCGAAACCTCCGCCATCGTGGAGCCGACGGGGGAGATGTCGCTGCGCACCGGCGGGCGTCCCGCGGCCCTCTTCCATTTTCGCCGCAATGTTCTGCAAGAACGACCATCGCCGGGTCTCCGCGTGGGGATAAGGAGCTGATTTTGCTCCTTAAGCAGTTATTCACCGCTTTATGGTGAATTTTTCCCCAAGCGTCGCGTCCGCAAAGCGTAGAGGTGCGTCTTGGGTTATCTGTCTCCGCCGCCGTCGCCGGCGCCGGTCATCGTCTACAAGGACGTCGGCGGCCTGGTCAGCGATTATGAAGCGCAAACCGAGCAATACCGCCGGGAAAATCGCGACGTGCGGCTGCATGAATGCCGCTCCGCCTGCACATTGGCTCTGAGCCTGCCCAATGTTTGCGTCTTTCCTGACGCAAAGGTCAAATTTCATCAAGCGTATAACGAGATGACGAAAGAGACTGATTTCGGCGTGTCAGAGAAACTTTTCGCGTCCTATCCCGCGGCAGTCCAAGCGCAACTCGGCTATCTGACGCGCGAATACAGAGTCCTTTCCGGCATTGAGCTGATTGCGCTGGGAATGCGCAACTGCAATGGCGACAATCCGGTGCTGATCGCAAGCCGCAAGGCGCGGCAGGCTCCGCAAACCAGCATTGCGAGCGCCCAGCCGAACCTCGATCCAAATCCGTGGGGCGACATCGCCCGGAAGGTGCAGACCGCGGTCGCCAGCGCGCTTACGGGTACTGCCCAAGATCCGGCGCACGGCTCCATTCGGATTGCGCTGGCGGATCGCGAGCGCATCCCCGAGCCGCGACCGACATCGGACGCGGTCGCGCGGTCGGAACCCGCGGACCTTCTCACGCAGAAGCCATTCCCTGTCGATGCGCCGTTGCCGCCGCGTCGTCCGCCGTCGCAGGCCTTTACGACAAAAGACGCCGCGACCACGCTCCCCTTGATTGCCGGCGCGCAACCGATATTGAGCGCGTCATTCGTGAGATCTGATACACGGTGACCGACGCTCTCAGTGGCCGTCGCAGTCCTCGGGCAAGTTTTCGCCACGATGTTACCTTAACCCTTCCTACGCGTTGGGAGTGAAGTTAGGTGGTTCCGCCTTCAGGTTTTTTGTACACGGATAGGTTTTTTGTACATGGACCGTCGATGGTCGCCATCGCCTAGGCCGTAAATTACAAGGCTCAATGAATAACGCGCTTTCCCGAGTGGGGAAGGCCCTGGAGAGCGGACCGGCGCCAGCTCTCAGGAAAAGGGATGGAGCACGGACTTGGGTCGGACGATCGGTCACGGCCACAAGCGCGACGGAGTAGCGATCTTTTGACGAAGCGTTGCGACAGCCCCCAAGGCCATTCCTCCTCCCCGCTGTCGGTTGCTCTCGGCTTTTTCGCCGCCTGTTTCTCCTTCCTGACGCCCTCGATCACGGAAACGGCGATCGCGAACGGCGATACCCGAACCATTTATCTGCATCACGCGCATACCGGCGAGGACATTGCGGCCACTTATCTGGTCAATGGTCAATACGACAGCCGCGTGCTCGAGCAGCTGAACTGGTTTCTGCGCGACTGGAGACGCGACGAGCCGACCAATATGGACCCGCGCCTCTTCGATGTCGTATGGGAGGCCTATCGCTCGGCGGGCGCTGGCAATCAGGTCATCAACGTCGTTTCCGCCTATCGCTCACCTGAAACCAATGCGATGCTGCGCGCGCGATCGCGCGCCGTCGCCAAATATTCCCAGCACATGCTCGGCAAGGCGATGGACACGACCATGCCAGGCATGCCGATGTCTCAGGTTCGAGAAATCGGAATGCGCATGCAGCGCGGCGGCGTCGGTTATTATCCCAACGCTAACACTCCCTTCGTTCATCTCGACGTCGGCAATGTGCGCGCCTGGCCGCGCATGAGCTATGAGCAACTCGTCCGGCTGTTCCCTGACGGCAAGACAGTTCATCTGCCGACGAATGGCCAGCCGCTTCCGGGCTATGAAGAGGCTCGCGCCGAGATCGAAGCGCGCGGCAACGGCGCCTATGTGACGGCGCCGCGACGCACCTTCGGCGGCTTTTTCGCGTCGCTGTTCGGCATGGGCGGCGGCGAGGACGAGGACGCGGAAATCGCGGCGCCCGCGCCGACCACGCGCAAGCAATGGTCGGCGCTTGCGCCGCGTAACGGCCGCGCCGTTGCGGATGAGGGAGGCGAGGAGGGCGGTGAGGCCCCGGCCACGAACCGCCGCGGCCGCAACCAGATCGCGCGCGCCGAAACCGATCTGCCGCGCGGCGAGACCGTCATGACCGCGACAGGCGCCGTCGACGTCGCCGCGCCGACGAACCGCGCGCCCCTGACCGCGGCCTCGCCCGCAGCGACGGACGAGGCGCCAGCGACCGCAGGCGCGCAGGAAGAGCAAAAACCCACGCGCGCGGTTCACGTCCCGTTACCACCGGCGCGACCAACGTCGCTCGACGTCGGACAGCGGACGGAGACGGCGCGGCTCGAGTCTCAGAACTCGGGCGACCTTCGCATGGGACTGGACGAATCTGAAAGCAGCGGCCAGGACGCCGCCGCCAGCGACCGACGCGTCGTCAACGCGCCGACGCCGCCGCGGCGACCCGCAAGGCTGGCGTCCCTGGCGGCCGACGATCGAAGCGCGGCCGGGCCTGCGATCGGCGAGGCCAACGCGCCCCGCGCGATCGCCGATCTCGTTGACGCTGTCCCGGAAAAGCAGGACGCCGATCCTGCGCTCGCTTACGCCCCCCATGCAGGGGACGACAGCCGCGGCGCCGAGGCCCACGCGGATGACCGGACCGCGCCTAAAACGGAATTCGTTCCTGCCCGTCTCGACCGCTCCAACTTCAACGCGCTGACGGGCGCGACTCCGGCGGCGCGCGCATCCGCCCGCTCCGTCATCGGCGCGCCGCTCGCGCCCGTGCGCTCTGCGGCGCGGGCGTCCAAGTCGAGCGTGCTGCTCCCGCCGACCCGGCCAACGCATCTCGTTGGCTTCGCGGCGTCGGAAACGCCGCCGACCGATCGATTTGCGCCCAGCGCATCGCGTGCGAAGTCGCCAGCGCCGAAAAGCGACGCGAACACGAAGAAGCAGTAAGGACGCCTCTCAAAGTCTCGACAATGGCTTCTGCGCGACCTCGACGAGGGGCGCGGCGATTCATAGTTCCTGACCGTCTTTGGCGCCCGGATTGCCGCCATCCTCACATCAGAGGGCTTTAACTTCAAGGACTTCGAAGAGAAGAGGTGGTGGGGGAAGTAGGACTCGAACCTACGAAGGCTTAGCCAGCGGATTTACAGTCCTACGCGAGCGCTTCATAACTTGCTGTTTTAAAATGCTTTATAGTTGTTACGGCATATGCAATGTCGCGTTTTTGTTGCATCCAGCTCTGCTAACTAAGAAGCATCCGCTCCGCATTTGCCAGCTCTGCCGCATCGTCCCCTCTGGGGAATAGATGTCCATATCTATCGGCAGTGATCGTGATTGAGCTATGACCCATCAGGACCTGAACCGCTTTAAGGGGCATCTCACGCCCGCCGTCCCGCTTCCTATTGATCAGCCAGCTTGCAAAGAAATGTCTCAGCGAATGGAGACCGTACTTGGGAGCGCCATCGCCATTGACAATTCCAGCGGTCTTCAAAGCGGGATTAAAAATCTGGCGCACGATATTCGAATGGTGTTGGACAAGACCGGTGGGGGACGGAAATACTAGCGCCCCCGGGCTTCTGGGGCAAAGCAGCTTCCACTCCTTTAAACGCTTTAATACTCTTGGGGGCACAGGTAATTTTCGATTGCCGGCTCTAGATTTCGGCGGCCCAATTTTGCAATACCTATCTGCTCGTTGGCGGACATGGATTTCTCCGAACTTCAAATCAATGTCGGACCACCGCAAACCGCGAAGCTCTGAAGCCCTTAATCCGCAGAAGATCGCGACCAGCAGGATTGGCTGTTGATCTGGCGGAATGACTTCAAGCAGGCGCTTTATTTCGTCGCGGCTTGGGATATCTCGGCCGATCTCAAGCTTATCTCTTCCACTCTCTCCCCCTGCCCTTCTCGTACGCGCAAGCTCACGAACCGGATTAGCGCCAGCAATTCTTCCGCTCTCCTTCGCGTGGGTGATGAGCGAACCAAGGGAAGTTAAAATTTTACGGATCAGAGCGGGAGATCTGGGGCGTCCCGCGGGGCCAAGTGCATCAACGCCAGACCTCAGAACCTCTCGAAAATCGACGACCATTGGCGTCGTAAGTTTAGAGAGCTTCACGGACCCAATTACGGGATTGATATGGAGGTCCACATGCTGCCGATATTGGGCCAACGTGGAGCGCTCTAGTCCATTCGCTTCGCGGTCACTCAACCAAAGGTTCGCTGCCTGGGCGACCGTCGGGGACTGGCTTTCCGAGGTGTGGATTCCGGCCCGCACCTCAACCTTCGCTTGCGATAAAAAAGCGTCAGCATCTTTCTTCCGAGCGAACAATTTTTGATGACGCTTGCCAGCTTGATCCCGGTAATCAGCGAGCCAGCCCTCACGTTCTTCGTCTTCTTTTGTCTTCCACCTACGCTTACGAACAGACACCGGTATCCTCCGTCAGTAGACGGTTAGCCACGGTAACTTCCCCTCAGACGAGGGGGCCATCCTTGAATTCTTCCAAAGCGGCGTCGAGTTCCTTTTTGAGTTTTGTTAGATTTATCAGCGAAACCCTGCGATCAAATTCGGCTTCAATTTTTGATGCAGATAATTCAGAAGCACAGAAGCAGTCGGTTTTTATAGTTCCGAGAAGCCCTTCTTCGCCATAGAACCAATTAGACATAACGTTTGGATAAAAGGCAAAATACACATCGCCCCTCGAGTGCGATGCTTTCTCGAAATCGGCAATAGTCGCAAAGCCATGTACGGCTATAAATCGCTTAATTATAGTCGGATCAATGCCAAACTGTGACAACTCTAAGCAAAAAGCCCAGATAATTACGTGCTCCATTTCGTATGAAATCTTCTTCCCGCGCCCTGGAGATGACGGAACAATGCCAAGCCTTTGGAAGTGCTTGATCCGTCCACGGAAAGCGCCGAGCGCACGATCATCCACTCTGTGCAGCTTAGCCAGGGCTGCTTCGACTTGACCGTAGGTGAACAGGGCCTCGCCTCCTCGGCTTGCTCTTCCGGAAGATAGTCCCGATGGAATTAAATCGCAAGTGTACGCTTGCCTTAGTAAGGGCTGGCATTAGTTGAAATCGTAAACATACGATTTGCGAGCAACAGACATGTCCAAGCTACCCTCAGAATCACCCCAGCCGGTCACCCTGAAAGGCGACCTGCTGAGAGGCGTCAAGCAGATCGCCGATTTCTTTGGAGAGAAAGAACGCCGCGTTTTTTACCTGTGCGAGACCGACCAGCTCGAAGGCGTCTTTAAGATTGGTCGCATTTGGCACGCCCGTCGATCGACCCTCATCGAGGAAGTACGCCGCCGCGAGCAAGGAGGCGCATGGCCTATGGCTCCGGCTGCCACGCTCCATCCGAAACTTTCAAGACCGATGCCGCCGACAACGCCGCCGGCACTGAGAACGATGACGCCGAGAAAGACGAGGAAGCACGGCCATGACAGGTCAATATAAATTCCATTGGGCAGCGGACCTGTTCCCGTTGATGGAGGGCGAGGCGTTCGCCGCCCTCGTCGCCGACATCAAGGCGCACGGGGTGCGCGAGCCGATTATACGTATGAAGGGCGACGATGGCGAATGGGAAATTCTCGACGGCCGGAACAGGCTCCGCGCCTGTGAGGCGGCGGGTGTCGGCCCATGCTTTGCGGAATATGAAGGCGACGATCCGCTCGGCGCTGTCCTGTCGGCGAACCTTCACCGCCGCCACCTTAACGAGAGCCAGCGCGCCTTGGCAGCGGCGAAGCTACAAGATTGCGCAAATCTGCGCAAAAAAATCTCACAGGACGAAGCTGCAAGGATGTTTAGCGTCTCTCGACGTCTCGTCACTGACGCCGTGAAAATTCTGCAAAAAGGCACGGCCTATATGCTGACCGAAATCGAGGCGGGGAGGATGGCCGTCTCTTTCGCAGTAAACGAGTAAAGGATCCAGCCCGAAGCGCCGCCAATTATGCGAAGAAAGCGGCGGGATCGGCTGCGTATGAGAGTGCACATCGGGCCGTTGCGGAAGCGGCTGATAACGCCCAGCCGGTCGAAGGGACCGAACCAGCCGAGCAAGTCACGGACGTTGCTGACGATCTTTTAGAGGCAGCTGTAGGGCCTATCGCCAGTGTCACAGTGCGGGGGGAATACGGCCCCCACACCCGGCAATGAATATCCAGCCGAGCCAAAGAACGCGAAAACGCAGCCCAAGAAGGCCAAACACCAGCGTGAAGAAAAAGCTAATGAGCGCCAACTAGACAACGTCGCCGATCATGGCGACGCCAACGCGCTACGAGCGGAACTTACTCGCGTCAACGCTGAACTTGCCCGCGTTAAGGATCAGCTTGAACTGTATCAGAACGATGAATCGTCCTGGATCCCAACGCCGACGCAGCGACAATCGCCCAAACCATCCGCACCGCCCTCGGCGACAAGAAAGCGGGAGTGCTCGGCGAGATGCTGCTTGGACAACTCGACCGCGAATTCCTGCCCGATCAGGAGGCCGCCGAGTGAAACCCGACTGGCATTTCCTGCAAGCAGCGACCGAGGCCGTCAACAATGCGGCTTTCGCGGAGAAGGCAGGATTATACGTCACGGCGCAACGGCACGAAATACGCCTCGCAAGACCGCTCGACGATAAAAAAACCGCCGGATGAGCGAAATCCGGCGGGCTCTCACGAAGATTTACGACGAGTGGTGGTCGCTGACAGCTTGCTATGAGCGAAAGCTATCGACATGAAAACTAAGCCGGCGACACGAATCGTCAACACTTTCGGCGATGGTGGCACAATCCCGCGCGAGTCCGCTGAAGTCATTCGCCTGATGGGATATGTCACGCGATGGCTTTGGAAAGCCCGGCGACAGCCGAGAGCCGAATCTCACCAACGCCAGCGCTGCGCCGGGTTTAGAAGGCAGCGGTCATTCCGGTCCTTCCGTCCTCCCGACCGACCATCCGCATTCGTATACCGTGCTGCGCGCCGTCTCTCCGAAGGAGTCGCTGCTAACGAAGGTTTTCACCCGAGATCAGGAATGGATTAGCTACGGAGGAAGAACGGGAGACCGGCCCGGCGCATATCTACATTCGGCGCGAACCGTCGATATTTTGTCGCTCGATACGCTCGAAGCCGAATTGCGCGTGCTCGATAGAGACCCGCGCGCTTGTTTTGTCGCCGGCGCTATCGTTGAGGGAAGCGACCGCAGCAATATGCGGCGGATCAAATACGAGCACAAGAGAATCGATAAGACGACAGGCGAAACGGTTATCGACGCGCCGACATTGCGGGACGTTCCGCGTTTTTTATTCCGTTGGACGTCGATTCGCTTCCCTGTCCAGACGGGATTGATCCGAAGGATTTGACTGCGGCGGCGAATTATATCCGCTCGCAATTGCCGAGCGCCTTTCATAACGTCGCCTGCGTCGCTCAGGCGACAAGCGGGCACTGCATTAAAGACGGACTCCGCTTTCGCATGTTCGTTATGTCGGACCTTCCGTTAACGTCCGAAGAGATGAAGACATGGCTGGGATATACGAAAGCGCCTGTCGATCTCTCGATCTATGGGGCGAATGCCGTCATTTATACGGCGGCGTGCGTTTTTGAAGATCCCAGCCACGATCCGCTTCCGGGCGGCCGAATTGTCAAACTGGCCGGCAAGGAGTCTGTGACAGCGCCGAGCGCCGACGAACTGGCGGCGATGAAACCCGCGCGCAGACCCCGCAGCGGCGAAAAGGTTATGTGTCCGCCAGACTGGCGCGAGATAGAGGAAGCATTGAGCGCTATTCCCAACGATGGCGACGGCCAGATTTACGATAACTGGTTGCTTATCGGCATGGCGTTGCAATGGGCGCAACATCGCAAGAATTTACAGTCCGGCGAAGGCGATAACATTGGTTTCGAGCTATGGGACCGATGGTCACAATCTTCCGATAAATACGATCCGACCACCGTTGAAACGAAGTGGGACAGCTTTGACGCAGAACGCGGCGGTGAAAACGGGCCAATAACGTCTGAATACATTTTCAAGCTGGCGCGCGATTATGGATATGAGCTTGATGAATTTGCGCGCGACCAGAGGATATTGGAGGCCATTAGCGATTTGCGCGCAACGGCCGAAAATCTGGACAAGCAAAGTCGTGCATACAAGGCAACAAAGCAAGAAGCCATCGAGCTGTTCGCCAAGTTGTCTAGCGATTATCGCGGCGATCCTAACGAGACGAAACGCTTCCGCATAGATTGGGGAATGGACAGCCGCACGCTTAACGACTCCTTGAAAAAACATGACTTAAGGCGTCGGAAGGAAGAGAGACAGAAGAACAGCTCGGGGTTGCAGTTCACGGAGCGCGGAACGCTTTTTCCCAATCTGCAGAACGCTTGCCAATTGATGTTAGCGGACGCGGAAATGCGCAATGTTTTTAAATTCGACCAAATGACGTTGGACATCGACGTTATGCAGCCTGTTCCCCGTGAAGCATCGCGCGGCGACTATCCGCATAAATTGGGCGACGTGGATATCTCGGACGCAATGCTATGGTTGCAAAAGCACGAAATGTTCATGGTGACGGAAACCACGACGCGAAGCGCCGTCCAGAACATCGCGTTCAATAACCAGTATCATCCCGTGCGCGATTATCTCGCCTCGCTGCAATGGGACGGCACCCCGCGCATTGATACATGGCTGATCGACTATGGCGGCGCGAAAGACAATTTGTATGTGCGCCAGATAAGCGCGATGTTCCTTATTCAAATGGTCGCGCGCGTCATGGCACCGGGTTGCAAGGCGGATTACATCTTGTTTCTGGTCGGGCTACAAGGCGTCTTCAAAAGCACTGTCGCGCGCAAACTGGGCAAACAATGGTTCTCCGACGATCTGCCGGACATACGCGACAAGCGCAAAACGTCGCTACATCTTTGCGGCTTATGGGTTGCGAAACTCTCCGAACTCTCGTCAATGTCGCGCGCGGAAGTGGAGGATTGGAAAGCGTTGCTGCGCGGAGAGTCGACAGAATATCAAAAGCCTTACGGACATTTTGAAACGGAACAACCGCGCCAGAATGTATTCATTGGCACAACAAATGATCGCTAGCTGTTGAAGGACAAGACCGGCAATCGTCGTAATTGGATCGTCGAGGTTGATAAAATCGACATCGAGAGGTTTGGCAATGACATCGACCAACTATTTGCAGAGGCGTATGTGCGCTACAGGAACGGAGCGCAATGGTGGCCGGATGAAAATATCTAGGCAGAGCATTTTGCGCCAGAGCAAGAAACATTCGTTGCGGAGGAAAATTGGGAAATTCTCATGACGGAACAACTGAGTGAATTTGGTGAAGGTGTCGGCATCAAACCCAAAGATTTTGCACAATACATGCAAGACAACTTCCCGCGTGTGCAAGCGAAAACATGGAAGATGCACATGGATAAACTCGGTTGGGAACATAAGAGCAAACGCCCGAAATTGTCCGATAACAAAAGAGTTTTTAATCCGATGTGGGTTTGGTCGCGCAAAGAAGCAAAACACGTCACCAAATTGCAGAAGTGGAAGAGCCGTGTTTATGGCGAAGGGCCAGCGCAATGGATCGAGGTGAACGCGGTTGAGGATAAGATGGATTGATCCGGGGTGCGCGGCTTTCGTAGCGGGACTCCCGATGCGGTTTTTAGGGTGCTTGCCGCTCGGCCTTCGCTCAAATCCTGCTACACGCAAAATCCTGCTACGCGACAACATTCTGAAAGTACATGCTGTTTTGGTATTTGTGACGGAGTAGCGGTGTAGCGGGACCCTTTCAAACTTTTCTTATAGGCAAATGAGAGACACACTCCCTTATCCGTTCTCGCGTATATGACTTTTTTATTTTTATCCGCTACGCCGCTACATATTGGGGGATATAGAAGGGAATCATCGGGTTATCGTGTAGCAGAAGTCTGCAGCAGAGGTTTCTTGGGGTCTGCTACACGCTACAGATATTGGGCGCTGAGCAGGCGGCTTTTGACGGCGACAGACGCAGACCGCCTCGGGACATCTTTCGCGCTGCCTGATCGAGCGCCACTGGCCGCGCGAAGTTTTGCCTCAAGCAAAATCTCATCATCCCATCTTAATGCCGGTCGAGGCGGGACGCTGATCTCCGCACCACTAGGCGGTCTATAAAAGGGCACACGGCGTGCAAAATGCGCCGAGTCGGACCTATATATTCAAAAGCCTAATGGGCAACAGGGGTCTTGAAGCGGGAGCCCCAGAAGGGCCATGTAAAGTAGACGAAAATGCAAGTGGCTAGACAAAAACCCATCGGAAGTGGGCGCAAGGCGGGAACTCCGAACAAACGCACGGCGAGCATCGAAGAAAAGCTCGCGGCGATCGGCTGTGATCCAATCCAGGCAATGGCGCGCCTGGCGATGGATGAAAGTGAACCGAGCGCGCTTCGTTTTGCGGCGCTGAAGGAATTAGCGGCATACATCGCGCCGAAGCGCAAGGCCATCGAGTTCAACTCGGGCCAAAACCAGGTGGTGCTGCTAATCGATCACGCCGACGCGATGCTCTGAGGGAATAAGGCGGTGCCGTATTTGGGGACAGCGAGCTGGTGCCAGGGGCTGAAAAGGATTTCTTTCGGTCAGTTACAAGAGCCGCTCAAGCACCCGCCTCGCAGCCATTGCGGTCCATTGACATCCGCGAGCGTTCTTAATGCCCATGCTGTCCAATTCATTGAAACTTTCGGTGGTTGGAACCTTGGCGCTGGCCAACGTCGCCGCAACTTCTTCGGCCGCACAGATGCCAAGCATGAGCCCGGCACGCGACCGGCCCCACCCCGATAATCTGCTTTTTAATTAGGCGCTTCAAGTAACCCCCTTCTACTCATACCATCCACGCGATTGGCGCACGATATGGACTACGGAGAGCATGACCGGCACCTCGACGAGGACGCCGACGACAGTCGCCAGCGCCGCGCCCGACTGGAAGCCGAACAGCGCAATGGCCGTCGCAACGGCAAGCTCGAAAAAGTTGCTCGCGCCGATCAGCGCCGAAGGGCCTGCCACACACCATTCGACGCCAAGGCTGCGGTTCAGCAGATAAGCGAGACTGGCGTTGAAGTAGACCTGGATCAAGATCGGCACAGCGAGCAGGCCAATGACGAGCGGCTGGTGGATGATCTGTTCGCCTTGCAGACCGAAGAGCAAAACCAGCGTCAGCAGCAAAGCCAATAGCGACAGTGGAGCCAGCCTGCCGAGCGCCGTATCGAGCGCATCCTTCCCGCCTCGCGTCAGCAACATGCGCCGCCATAGCTGCGCGACGATCACGGGAACGACGATATAGAGCACAACCGACAAGAACAGAGTGTTCCAAGGCACGGTGATGGAAGAGAGACCGAGCAGCAGGGCGACAATCGGCGCGAAGGCGATGATCATGATGGTGTCGTTGAGGGCGACCTGCGACAACGTGAAGTGCGGCTCGCCGTCCACAAGGTTCGACCAGACGAAGACCATCGCCGTGCAAGGCGCGGCGGCCAGCAGGATCAGTCCGGCGATATAGCTGTCGATCTGGTCCGATGGCAGGTAGGGCCGGAACAGGTGCGAGATAAACAGCCAGGCGAGCAACGCCATGGAGAAGGGCTTCACCAGCCAGTTGATGCCGACCGTCACCGCGATCCCGCGCCAATGCTCCTTGACTTGCCACAGCGCGCCGAGGTCGACCTTGAGCAGCATCGGGATAATCATGAGCCAGACCAGAACGGCCACCGGCAAATTGACCTGGGCGACCGTCGCCGCGCCGATGGCGCGGAAGACGGCAGGCATGACCTGACCGAGGACGATGCCCGCGATAATGCAGAGCGCCACCCACACCGTCAGATAACGCTCGAATAGGCCCATGACGGGCGCGCGCTCGGTCGTCGCGGAGGGAATTGTCGTCGCATCGCTCATCTCAGTCTGCCTTCCGCTCAGTTGCGCCTTCGATTTCGCCGATTTCCCGCATGCGGTTTTTCAGCGCCATGTTGTCAAGACGCGCAATCGGCACCGCCAGCAGAAGGGCGACGCGGTTTTTCAGGTAACGAAACGCGAGATTAAAGGCGCGCTGTTTCTCAATGTCGGAACCTTCGACCGCCGCCGGGTCTTCAATGCCCCAATGCGCAGTCATGGGCTGTCCTGGCCAGTACGGACAGGTTTCGCCTGCCGCGTTGTCACAGACCGTGAACACGAAATCCATGACCGGCGCGTCAGGGGCGGCGAACTCGTCCCAGTTCTTGGAGCGGAAGCCCTCGGTCGGATAGCCGTATTCCGCAAGTGTTTTGATGGCGTATGGATTAACGACGCCCTTGGGGTGACTGCCCGCCGAAAACGCATTGAACCGCCCGGCCCCGTCTTTGCGGAGGATACCTTCCGCGAGGATGGAGCGGGCGGTGTTGCCCGTGCAGAGAAAAAGGACGTTGTAAACGCGGTCAATCATGGACGCGCACCTTTGGCGAGCAGCAAGGGGTGAGGTCGGCGACGAGCGGCGCGCAGATATCGGGACGCCCGCCGCAGCAGTCTTTCAGGAGGAACAGCGCAACCTCTCGGAACCGGGCGAGATTGGCGCGGTAGATGATGGAGCGGCTTTGCCGCTCGCCACTCACCAGACCTGCGCGGGCAAGGATGCTCAAATGCGCTGACATGGTGTTTTGCGGGACGGTCA
>CAVQNJ010000020.1:0-197104 GCA_963713845.1 uncultured Alphaproteobacteria bacterium | reverse complement strand
AGAGCTTTCAGGCCACGGGCGCACAGGATGAAGAGGAGCGTCGAGCGGTGGATCAATGCGTGACGCAGTTCGATGAAATGGGCGGCCGAAACGGTTCCGCCACCCGCATTCCCTATCAAAAACTCTCGCAATGGCTCGCCCGCACCCCGCAGGATCTGCTCACGTCGCGGCGCGAACAGGCGGAGCTGCTTTTCAGGCGCATCGGAATCACCTTCGCCGTCTATGGCGCCGAGGACGCCACAGAACGGCTGATCCCGTTCGACATCCTGCCGCGCATCATTGCGCGCAGCGAATGGACGGCGCTTGAACGCGGGCTGGTTCAGCGCGTCACCGCCCTGAACCTCTTCCTCAAGGACATCTATAGCTCGGGCGACATCCTCAAAGCCGGGAAAGTGCCGAGTGAACTCGTCTATCGCAACCCTGGCTATTGTCCTCAAATGGCGGGACGCCGCGTGCCCCACGACGTCTTCGTCCACATCGCCGGCGTCGACATCGTTCGGACCGACGACAACGGCTTTTACGTCCTCGAGGATAATGCGCGCACGCCCTCGGGGGTTTCCTACATGCTGGAAAACCGCGAAGTGATGATGCGGCTTTTTCCCGACCTTTTCGCCATGCATCGTGTGGCGCCGATCGAGGACTACCCCGACGAACTGCTTGCGACGCTGCGCTCCGTCGCGCCGCCGCGCGCCTCGTCCGATCCGACGGTCGCTTTATTGACGCCGGGCCAATACAATTCGGCCTATTACGAACATTCCTTCCTCGCCGACAAGCTCGGCGTCGAACTTGTCGAAGGGCCTGACCTCTTCGTCAAGGATGACATCGTCTACATGCGCACGACGGAGGGGCCGCGACGGGTCGACGTCATCTATCGGCGGATCGACGACGATTTTCTGGACCCTCTCACCTTTCGTCCGGACTCGGCTCTCGGCGTCGCCGGCCTTATGGGCGCCTATCATGCAGGCAATGTGACGCTTGCAAATGCAGTCGGCACGGGTGTGGCGGACGACAAGGCGATGTACACCTACATGCCTGACATCATCCGTTTCTATCTCGGCGAAGAGCCGCTGCTCCAGAATGTGCCCACTTACCGATGCCGCGAGCCGGAGGCCCTCGCCTTTGTCCTCGATCGCCTCGATGAGCTCGTCGTCAAAGAGGTCAATGGCTCGGGCGGCTATGGCATGCTGGTCGGGCCGCACGCCTCTAAGGCCCAGGTCGAGGAGTTTCGGGCCAAGCTCAAGGCGCAGCCGGATAATTTCATCGCCCAGCCGACGCTCGCCTTGTCCACTTGCCCGATCTCGGTGGCCGAAGGGATCGCGCCCCGGCATGTCGATCTTCGTCCCTTCGTGCTACAGGGCGCAAATGGCGTGCGGGTGGTCCCGGGCGGCCTCACCCGCGTGGCCATGATCGAAAATTCTCTCGTCGTGAACAGCAGCCAGGGCGGCGGCACCAAGGACACATGGGTGATCGACGACGCCATTCTGGGGCAGGGCTGATGCTCGACGACCTGCCGGGCTTCGAGGAATTCGAGCGGCGCAGCCAAGGCGCGCCGAGCGCGGCGGAGCCCCTTTTTCCCGCTCCGCTCGAAACGATAAAGAGCGACATCGAACGCGAGCGCGCGCAAACGGAACGCCACATGCTCTCAAGCACCGCGGACAATTTATACTGGCTGGCGCGCTACATGGAGCGCGCTGACTTTCTCGCGCGCGCGATCGAGGCGTCGAAGCGCCTTGCGGCCCTGCCCAAGACCTATGGCGGCGCCGACAGCGAATGGGAAAGCGTGCTCCTTTCGTCAGGCGCCGCGTCTGCTTTCGAGGAATCGGGCAGGCCGCTCAATGAAGCCGCCGTCATCGAATTTCTCGCCTTCTCGCGCGACAATCCCGGATCGATCCGAAATTGCATCGAATCCGCGCGCACCAACGCGCGCGCGGTTCGCACGGCGCTGACCGTCGAGATGTGGGAGGCGATCAACGGCGCCTATCTCGAAATGAAGGCGAAGGAGGGTCGCCGGGGGGCCTATTCAGGCGACGAGCTTGGACGGTTCCTCGACTTCGTCAAACAGACGTCGCTGATTTATGACGGCGGGGCCTATCGGACCATGTTGCGAAACGACGCCTACTGGTTCACCCGCGTCGGGCTTTTCGTCGAGCGCGCCGATAACACCGCGCGCCTCCTCGACGTCAAATATCACGTCCTGCTGCCGGAAAAAGAGGTTGTCGGCGGTTCGCTCGACTATTTCCAATGGGCGGCGATCCTGCGCGCCGTGTCCGCGCACACGGCCTATCACTGGGTCTATCGCACCAGCATGAAGCCATGGCTCGTGGCCGATCTTCTGATCCTGCGCCCCGAGATGCCGCGTTCGCTGATCTCCTGTTATGAAAGCATCGTGCGCAATCTCGATCATCTTGCGCGCGCCCACGGGCGTCAGGGCGCGGCGCAGCGCCAGGCCCGCAGCGTCTACGGCAAGCTCGAGACGCTCTCCATGGAGAGCGTCTTCCAGGGCGGGCTGCATGAATTCGTCCAGGCCTTCATCGGCGAAAACAATCGTCTCGGGGCGCTCATTTCCGAACAATATCTCTTCTAGGACCCGTCGTTTTTCGTGAGAATATCGTTCTGGCGAGAGGGCCGGGACTTTGATCAACGAAGCGTCCACAGGCCAGCCATGCGCATTCGCCACGAAACGACCTACCGCTATCTCGAGCCCGTCAAATCGGCGATTCAGCACTTGCGGCTGACGCCGCGCAATTTTGAGGGTCAGCATATCAAGGATTGGCGCATCGACGTCGACCGCGACTGCCGGCTGCTCCAATCCGAGGACGCTTTTGGAAACATCGTGCATCGCTTCACGGCCGACGGCCCCTTCGTGTCGCTGACGACGATGGTGGAGGGCGACGTCACGACCTTCGACGTCGCCGGCGTCGTCTCGGGCGCGCTCGAGCGTTTCCCGCCCGCGCTTTATCTGCGTCCGACCCCGCTCACGCACGCAAGCCCCGAAATCGTGGAGTTCGCCCGCGGCGCGATCGGGACGGACAATAGCGCGCTCGCGTCCCTTCACGCATTGCTCTCGTCGATCTACGAAAAGATGTCCTTCGATACGGACGCCACCCATGCGGCGACGACGGCGGCCGACGCCTTCGCGCAGGGCAAGGGCGTGTGTCAGGATTTCGCGCATCTCTTCATCGCCTGCGCCCGAACGATCGGCGCGCCGGCGCGCTATGTGAGCGGCTATTACCTGCGCAGCGACGGCGACGAGCAGGTCGCCGGCCATGCCTGGGCCGAGGCCTATGTGTCCGATCTCGGCTGGGTCGGTTTTGACCCCGCCAATGGCGTCTCGCCCGGCGAGCGCCATGTTCGGATCGCCATCGGGCTCGATTATCTCGGCGCGGCCCCGATACGCGGCGCGCGCGTCGGCGGGGCCGGGGAGACAATGGAAGTCAGGGTCCGGGTCGCGCCCACGCTGAGCAAGTCGCAGACCCAGTCCCAATAGGAGGCCGCGCAGTCACGCGGCCTTCGCCGAGGCGCGGCGACGGTCGCCGCGCCCCTCTGGCGCTTCGCCGATCCAGCGCAGTCCGTCGCCGTCAATTGCGAGTTGGTGTCGACCCTGTTTTTGCAGAGCCTCCACGACCCTGGGCCAGACCCCCTTTCGCTCCCATCGATGATAACGCGTATAAGTTGTATACCATTTGCCAAATTCGGACGGCAGGTCGCGCCACGGCGCCCCCGTGCGCGCGATCCAAAGGACCGCTTCGAGAAATAATCGATTATCCCGCGCATGGCATCCCGGATCGCCCGCTTTTCCGGGCAAAATTGGCGCAATCGCGCGCCAAATCTCATCCGGTATCATTTTCTCTTCCACCCCAGCCTCCCTGGCAAAAAGCGGCCATCCCCCTGGCCGAACGACGAAATTTTCGTCGTCACCGTAACCTTTGCAGCAGATACAATTGCAATATGCGACGGACGCAATACCACTTCAAGTTGTATTTGCTACAGCCTTAACCTTTTCCGTGGCTTGCCGGCGCGAGGGGTGCTCGGGTGTGTCGCGGGCGCTGGCGCGGCGGCGGAAGGACGCCCCCCGCCCCGACCGGAACGCAGCGTCGCGGGCCGCGCGTAAGCTTGCGACTCGCGGCAGGCTGTGGCACAAGGCCATCGACTTCGCGGGCCAGCGGCTTCGCAGAAAAATCCAGCGCTGCAGTAGCTCAGTGGTAGAGCACTCCCTTGGTAAGGGAGAGGTCGAGAGTTCAATCCTCTCTTGCAGCACCACCAAATCCACGCTCTGTCAGCGCATTAATTTGCCCGCAACCAATAAGCGCAGCGCCCGGATCGAGCGCCGCGGGTGATCGACGCCGCACGCATGCGCGGACCGGCGTCGCAAACTGTCGCAGTCTGGAAATACGCCCCGCCGCGCAGCGATCCAGGCGATGATACGATCGCTCCGGGTTGACGTCGCAGGAAGAGGCGCGCGCATCATGAATCATTCCTTGCTCGGCCGCACAGAGAGATATCAGCGCGGCAAGGCGCTTCGCGCACACGCCTCGCGTGAGAGTCATGCGGATTTTTCCGTTCCGCAGGAACGCGACGCGCTCGACATCCTCGTTCAGGACGACAAGTTGCGTCTGCCAAAGCTCCTGCCCGAACGTTATCGCCGCATGTCGCAGGATGCTTTTTCGTTTTTGCGTGGCGCGGCCGCCATCATGGCTGAAGACCTCGCCCATCATCCCAGTTCAGGCGCGCTCGTGCAGGCCTGTGGCGATTGTCATCTGATGAATTTCGGCGCCTTCCTCACGCCGGAAGACAATATCATGTTCAACGTGAATGATTTCGATGAGACTTTGCCGGGCGTGGATTTCACGGTTGATCTGAAGAGACTCGCCGCAAGCGTCGCGGTGGCGGCGCAGACAGCCCAAATATCGAAAAAAGAGTCCCGCTCGATCGTCGCCGCGACGGTCGCAGCCTATCGCAAACACATGCGACTTCTTGCCGAACTCGCGCCCCTCGACGCCTGGCATAGTGTCATAAATCTCCAACATGAACTCGCGCACATCGGCGATAAGGGGCTTCGGCGCAGCTTGGGCAACCTCATCGCCAAGGCTCAGGGCAAAAGCGCGGGCGAAGAGGATAATTTCCCCCATCTCACCCGCAACGGCGGACTTCGGATTGCCGACAAGCCGCCAATGATTTTTCATCTCGATCCGACGTCAGATGCGGCGCATATCGACGCGAGCCGCGCCTTCGACTCCTATCGTCGGGTTCTCCCGCCGGAGCGCGTCGTGATCCTGGACCGCTATCATCTCGCGGACCTCGCGTTCAAAGCCGTGGGGATCGGTTCGATCGGAACCTTCTGCTTCGTCGGTTTGTTCAAAAGCGGCGACGACGAGTGCCTGTTTCTACAGGTCAAGGAAGCGCGCAAATCCGTGCTGGAAAGGCTCGCAGGCGTCGCCCCATTTCATGGACAACAGGGACGGCGCGTCGTCGAAGGGCATCGCATGATGCAGGCCGCGACAGATATTTTTCTCGGTTGGACGGCGGATGAAGCGTCGGGACGCGAATATTACGTTCGTCGCCTCAAGAATCGCCGTCTCGGCAGTTTCTCGGAGGTTGCGGAACAGGACGCCCTCGCGGACTATTCGAAACTATGCGCCAGAACCCTGGCCCGGGCGCATGCGCGATCCGGAGACGCCGCCATCATTGCTGGCTATATCGGCAGGAGCGAGACATTCGACGATGCGGTGGCGTCTTTTGCGATGCTCTACGCGCAGCAAACCAAGATCGATTTCGATACATTGGCGAAGGCCATGAAGAATGGTTTCTGCGGATGAAGTTCACGGCGCCAGGCGCGCATGTTCGCCGTCGACCCTGCCTCGCCTGATCGAGCTTCCATCCTATTCCAGGTCGACTTCCGCCATATCGCGCGAGGACGCCGCCCGCATCCCGGCGAACGCGCGTCGCATCGACGACGGCAGGCGCAAAAACAGAGCCCGGAAACCTTGCCGCATGGGAAGCCATAGTCGTCCTCGAAGCGATAATGGCGCCGCCCAATTATGTATTCCTCGCACGCATCGGCCCATTTCATCTTGAACGGCGTCGCGTGAAGGGAGAGATCGTATCTTGAAAAGCCGCCTTCACACGCTGTGCGGAAAAGATTCTCCGCCAGCAACTCTCCCACATGTTGATTTGCGAATGCACGATGCGTTGAAATGACATGCGCAAAGACCCAGTCGCCGCAGAGCAATGAAATATCAACTCCCAGCGCGACATCTTCACATTGCATGACCGAGGCGCGCACGCGCACCTCTTCGTTGCCGCTGCGAGCCACGTCGATGAAGAAATTCTCAAATCGAGGGTCAAGAATGGCTTTTGCGTCAATTCTTTTCGAGCGCGCCCAAGTGCGCTTTTGCGCCATTGCGATCCGAATGATTTTGCTGATTTCCTCGCCCTGATCGTAATGTTTGAAAACGATTTTGCCATGCCTGTCCTCGAGCCGGCGCATCCGTCGTCGCCGTTCAGACCGGGCCTTCGTTCGGTATCGCTTCTCATATGTCGCGAAATCCGGCGCCGACGCGAGATCGAGCCAAGGAGACACGGTGGAGGTCATCCGTCGCGCCGCAACAGTTGCGAGCAATGGCGCGACGGCGGCGTCGGCGCGCACGCGGAACAATTTGACGACGTCGACATCAAGCGCAACGATGCGCGCCCATCCCTGCCGCAAGAGCTCGTCTTTGCCCGGCCCCGTTTCGACGAGCGCGTCGCCGTAGAGGCTGACGGGCTCGCCCATCCACGACAGGCTGGTGAGGCCAAAGGCGCGCTTTTTGACCAACGGCCATACCATTGCCAACGCGTCGCCCCGCCATCCGGCCACGATCACGAGCTCGTCAAATTCGGAGGGATAGTGTTTGATCCAGAGTTTCAGCCAGGCATAACTCTGAAACAATTGGGTCGACCGGCCGGCGCGATCAAACAGGTCGGTCCATGCCTGCTCGAGCGTTTCGAACCCGCAAACGCCCGTGATGATCTCCACGGAAATTTGCGTCATCTCGTCGAACGTGTGACGCATCGTTTGCACGGCGACTCTCACCTTGCGCGAGCCCCGCCCTCGCGAATGAAAAATTCGTCGATGATTTTCTGACTCCGGTCAATTTGAAGCGCGCCAGATAGACCGGCATGGCGAGCGGACTTCGCGCGATGAAGGGGGCGTCATATTCCACCATTTCCCTGATCGCGAAAATCGGGAAAGGCGCTCGCATTGGCCTGAATGCCGGGTTCCGAAGGCCTTTCTCGTTCGCGCCCGAATGGAAAAAGCCAAGCATTCGTGGACGCAAAAGCGTGTGGCGACGCAATGCGCGTTGCGCCTGGCGCAAACCGGCAAGGCCGGCCTCGCTGTTGCAGTTCGGAAAGCCGACGATGATCGTTCGGAAATGACGCATCGTCTTTGGGCAAGGTATTTCCTCGAACGATTTGAAGCAGGAGGTCATATAAGAATTAATTCGCGCGAGCTCTTCCGGGCGCGCCTCGCACCAGCCCAGCCGGATCGTGTCGAGCCGCGCGGCCTGCGCTGTGTAAGGGCAAACATCGCCATCGCGTCCGAGAGCGACATGGGGGCGCATCAGATAGTTTTTCACCCAGCCCGCAAGTTCGTCGATTGTTGGCGCGCGGTTCTCGGCAGACCGGTTTGGTCCGGCATCGTTGGGGACGTCGCGCAAAGACACGAGGGGTCCATGCCCTAAATAAATCGACATCAAAACTCCCGGCGATCAGTACAATTTCGCTGACCTAAGATGGATTCTTTTACGATGGGAAAATGGGGCAGACAAGCATTGGCTATATTTAAAGCAAATAAAAACGCGACAGGAGAAGTCAACGATAGAATTTCAAGGGTTTATACTCACCCCGCCGTGTCGCCGAACGCCCGGTTAACCTTATCGGCGCCAGTTCGATGTGGCGATTGCGGGGCCGGCCATTGCGCGGAAAAAAGCAGCCGAATATAATTTGCGTTATTGATTTTTGGAGTAGTGATTGTCGTGGCGACGCTCGATCCTCATAGCGAACACGAGCCCCAGCCTGTCGCCGTCATGATCGGTCAATTGGGCAATGGTGGAAGTGAACGACAGCTCTACCTTTTCCTCGCGAATTGCGATCGCGCCCGCTTCAAGCCGACGCTATTCGTGGCGAGCGCACTCGCGGAATGGGAGGGCCCGATCAGAGCGCTCGACATAGACATCATCCTGCTCACCGGAAGCCGGACCTCCAAGCTTCGCCAATTCCGACGCGCCTACGCCGCTCTCGGGGCAAAGTGTTTCTTTTCCTGGTCGTCGTACACCAATCCATTCGGTCTTGCCTTATTCGGGCTTGGCGCGCGACGAATTGGTTCTTTCCGTAACGCGTCATTTGCTGATCTTCCGGCGCGCTTACGCCATCTATGGTCGGTTACGAGTCTCGCGGGCGTTTCAGTTATCGTATGCAACTCTCGCGAAACGATGGCCAATCTCTCCCGCAAGTCGACCGGCAAGACGTTTCTTTATGCGCCGAACGCCGTCGAATTTCTCAGTTACGAACGAATCGCTCAAAACCGTAAGGAGTGGCGCGCTCGGCTCGACATCGCCGACGACGAGCTTGTCGTCGTGGGCGCGGGGCGCATCGCGTCGCAGAAGAACTACTTTCGTTTCATCGACGTCATTGCACGGGTCAGCGCCAAGATTGCGCTCAAGGCCGTCATCATCGGCGGCGGCGGCGACGGCGGAGGCAGCGACGAGATATTCGACAGTCTGCGCGACTATGCAACGCAGCTCGGACTTGACGACCGGGTTCGTTTCACGGGCAAAGCGCTCGATGCCCGCGAACCGATGTGCGCCGGCGACATCTTTCTTCTGTCCTCGGATTTCGAGGGCATGCCAAACGTCGTGCTCGAAGCAATGGCGGCGGGAATTCCGCCCGTCGCAACAAATGTCTTTGGCGTGAACGATCTGATCGAACAGGGCATCAACGGTTTCATCGAGGAGAAAGAGGTTCCCGCGCTGGCGGAGCGTGTCCTGCAACTTGCGTGCAATCGCGCTTTCCGACTGTCAATGGGCGTTAATGCGCGCGAAGCCATCGCGCGATATCGGCCGGAGCGAACGGTCCCGCGGCTCTGGCGCTTGTGCGACGTCGCAGAGGCCGTTGACGTTCCGGAGCGTCGCCTGTCGTTGACCTCGACCGGCGAGCCGACCGAATAATCGATATCATGCGTCTCTTGACGCTGCCAAAATCAGACAACGCGGGTCGCTCGACGACACATTCGGGGCGCGCATTCGACACCTGCGCGCATTCGACACCTGAAGGAGGCGATCTCCAGAGCGTGGAGTGAAGGGCGCCTCGTGCTTCAAAACAGTGCGCGCCTCTCGAATCAGCGGGGTTCAAAGGGCATGCCAGGACATCGGGCAGGTCCATCGATCGAAATGACTATTTGGCGCGATAAGCGATGCGGTAGATGGCGTCGTTCTGGTCGTCGGTGACGAGCAGCGACCCGTCCCGAAGCTCGGCAATCCCCGCGGGACGACCGAGATAGCCGCCGGAGCCGGTATTCCATCCTTCCGCGAAAGGCGTGGTTACGCCGGCGTTCCCGTCATCGCTCAGCTTGGTAAACATCACCCGCGCGCCAATCGGAACGGAACGGTCCCATGAGCCATGCTGAACGGAAAATATGCCGCCGCGGTATTGTTCCGGGAACATGTCGCCACGATAGAAGGTCATGCCAAGGTCGGCGGCGTGCGCATCTTCCTCGACACGCGGAAAGACCAGGCCCTGCGGCGGCGTTTCGGACGCGTATTGATTGGTTCGCACATGGCCGCCGCCAAACCAGGGGAAACCAAAGTCGAGCCCGGCTTCATCGGCGCGATTGATTTCTCCCGGCGGAATGTCGTCGCCCATCCCATCGACCTGATTATCGGTAAACCAAAGCCTTCCCCGAGAGTCGAAATCCAGTCCGACGCTATTGCGAACGCCAGTGGCGAAAACCTCCCGCCCCGAGCCGTCTAGGTTCATGCGGATGATCCCGCCCATGCCTGACTTTGCATAAAGCGCCTGCTTCTCCTTCGGGAAAACATTGTAGGGCTGCCCCAAAGCGATATAGAGCTTGTCGTCGGGCCCGACCGCGCAGACGCGCGTCGTATGGTTGCCGCTCTCCTCTCCTCTTGGGATGAGATCGCCAGCCTTCACGATAACGGCAACCTTGGACGCCGCATCACGCCAACTCTCTTCGGCGTCGTCAAAACGCAGGACGCGATTACGCTCTACAAGAAAGAGCGCGCCGCCTCTGGAGAGACAAACGCCATGCGGGATGCTGAAGCCCATTGAGGGCGCCAATAGGTGAACCGCAGGAGTCAATCCGGTTTCGACGACATATGCGTGGCCCTCGGTCGAGCCGACGAAAATCGCCTTTCCTGCTTTCCCCACGGCGAGCGTTCTTGCGCCGCGCGCAAAGGCGAAAAGCTCGATTGAAAAGCCTTCCGGCAGCCGGATGCGGGCAAGCGTCGCCTCGATCTCGTCCTTGCGTGACTGAGGGGCCCGCCTGCCCTCGTTGAGGAGCAGGTGAAGCTCATGTCGAAAATCAAGATCGCTGCGCACGCGCTCGACGACCCAGGCCGCGCCGGCCAAAACGCCGAGACTGGCCAGCGCGAGCCCGGCACGCCGTTTCGTTCCATTCCTCGATCGCAACATCTGCTCCTCACAGGCGCCCCGCGCGCCAGAATGCGCCCGAAGGGATCGCCCCGGCAAGGCGGACAAATTGGCTAGCTTGCGTTGTCAAATTTCGCGTCCCCGCAAAGCTTCGTTGCGCGCCGACGCGATCGCGGCCTCGTAACGACTTTTCAACCATAGCAACGTAAGCTTGACAATAGCGCCCTGCAGGGATGTTAGTTGCGCTCGTAAAATTGTCACGGTCGCTTCAGCGCTTCGCATACGGCGTTTTGGAATAACCAGTCTGAAAGGCCTCCCAGCGCCTTTTTGACGCAAGCGGTCTGCTGTAAATTCGAGTCGTTGCCTGTGCAAAGGCGCGCGCGGCGCGCCGTGACGGGACAAAAGTTGAGAACGGTTTCGACGATGGGCGTAAATCTCCTTCACTCAATTGAACACTTTATGGAGGATCGCGTGCAGCGCGTGCAGATCTCCTTTGAAGGGCGCTACATGCTGCTGAGGTCGAACGAGGAATATCCGTGTACGACCTACGAGATATCCCCCGGCGAAGTTTCGCTTTTCGCGCCGGTCCCGGCCGCGCCTGGCGAGAGAGTGGTGCTGTATCTCAACGAGCTCGGCCGCTTTACCGGCGCAGTCGTCAAGCCGACCGAAGCCGGGTTTGAGATGAATTTTCAGCTCACGCCCAAGAAGCGAGACAGACTCGCCGACCAGCTTACCTGGTACGCCAATCGTTCGGCTTTCGATGTTGCCGAGCGACGGCGGCACGACCGCATCGTGCCTCTGATGGACCTGACCGTCCTGCGCCTCGCGCGCGGCGACGAACACATCGTGCGCATCCGCAGCCTTTCGTTGTCCGGCGTGGATATCGAGACGGACCACATTATTGCGGTCGGCGACAATGTCATGGTCGGCAATACGCCGGCGTCGGTCGTGCGCCTTCACGACGACGGCGTGGCCTGCGAATTCGCCAGGCATTTCCGGCCTGGCGAGATCGACGAGACCACCCGCCTTTGATGAGCGCCGGGGCCGCGCCTACCGCGGCTTCGGGGTCATCCAGGCGACGACCGCGCCGCCCGGCTCGGCAAGCACCGCGATACGGCCCACCCCCGGAATGTTGAAGGCGTCCTTGCAGATTCGGGCGCCGGCCGCGACCGCCTTCTTCAGGCGCGCGTCAATGTCGTCGACGGCGATATATGTCAACCAATGTTCGGGGACGCCCTCAAACTGCGGCCCGTTCATTTGAAAGAGGCCGCCAACACGGGTTTGACCCGACCAGGCGATCCAATAGGTCGAATTGGGAATCGGCGCCGCCTCGAAGCGCCAGCCGAGCGTTTGCTCGTAGAAACTCTTTGCGCGCGCCACGTCGCGCACGTTCAGGTCGCTCCAGCAAACAACGCCATGCGGGGTCTTCTGCTCATCCGACATTTTTTTCGCCTCCTGTGTTCGCTGCGGCGAGCTTGTCTTTTTGCTGTAACAAACCCAGTCGCCGTGCGATGAGCCTATCCATGAAGCGCGTCGCCAGCAAATTACGCAGCGCATATTCAACGAAATTCGTTTTGACGACCGCGATGCGCAAGGGCGGGCGCGGCGCCGCCAGCGCGCGCAGAACCGCCGCCGCGACCGCCTGCGGACCAGGGGCCGCGCGACCGTTCTCTACAGCCCATTTCTGCATGCGGCGCGCAGGCGGGCCGTACAATGTCGCGTCGAAGGCGTTGAAATCGGCGCTGTCCGCCTTATCCCAAATCGGCGTCGCGATCATGCCCGGCGCGACAACGATGACCTCGACGCCATAGATCATCAACTCCCGGCGCAACGCCTCGGACAAGCCCTCAAGCCCGAATTTCGACGCGCTATAGGCGCCGAGAAAAGGCGAGGCGAAGCGGCCGGCGACCGAACTCATGTTAACGATCCGCCCCGGCTTGCCGCCTTGCGGCGTGCGCGCGCCGAGTAACGGCGCAAAGGCCTGCGTCACCTGCAATTGACCGATGAGATTGGTCTCGAGCTGGAGACGAAATTGCGCGATCGGAAGGTGCAGAAGCGGCCCCGGGACGGCAATGCCGGCATTGTTCACGAGACCCGCGAGCGTCTTCCCATGTAAGCGGCCTTCCACCTCGCGTGCGGCGCGGGCCGTCGCTTCGGCGTCGGCGACGTCGAAGAGCAGCGGGGCAACCTTTGTTCCATATTCCAGGGAAAGTCGTTCGGCGTCCTCCGGCTTTCGCACGCCGGCGAAAACGAAGAAGCCGCTTTGAGACAGCAGCGCCACGCAGGCCGCGCCAATGCCGCTCGATGCGCCGGTGACGACAACCGACGGCTGCGCTTGTTCGCTCATGAATGGTCCCTTCTCGCCAGAAGCCGTGTCAGGGCGTCTATTGTGGAAGCGTCGGCGCGCCCGTCCACCCGCGCGGCGCGGTAATGGCGCTGAAAGGCGGCGACGGCCGAGGCCGTTTCGTCATCGTAAACGCCCGTTTCGCAGGTCTTATATCCGAAGGCGGCCAATTGCCGTTGCAGTTTCGCAACGCTCTCCCCCGCCATGTCGAGCTCGAGCGCGGGGCCGTCATCGGGAGGAAGCGGCGCGAGGTACTCCCCGACGCCGCGCGCGGCCAGCGCCGCCCACGGAAAAAATTCGCCAGGATCGATCTTGCGTCGCGGGGCGATGTCGGAGTGTGCGAGCACGCGCGCGGGCCCAATCGCGCGTCGCTCGCATATATCGTGCGAGAGCGCGATGACCGATTCGATCTGCGACGCGGAGAACGGACGCGGATCAATATGGCCCGGATGCGCGATCTCGACGCCGATCGACGTCGAGTTCATGTCACTCTCTCCCGCCCAATAGCTCAGACCCGCATGCCAGGCGCGGCGCGACTCCGGGACGAGCTGTAACACCCGGCCGTTCTCCTCGATGAAATAATGCGCCGAGACCTCTCTGATCGGCGAACACAGGAGTTCAAGCGCGCTCTCGGCGGTGGGCATGCCCGTATAGTGGAGAATGAGCGAGTCGATGGACCGCGCGCGGGGACCGTGATTGGGCGAGGGAAAAACTTCCGCGCCCACGAAATCCGGCGCGAAGCGCTGCGTGAGCTCCGGCGTCTCGCGCCAGGGCGCAGTTGCGGTCAGCCACTCGACCGTTCGCGCCTCCGGATCCGGCGCGCGCAAAATATCGGTGACGACGCAGGCGCTGTCGGCGCCCGCAGAAAGCGCAAGACACGCGCGCGAGGGAGTCAGGCCGCCGATTGCAACGAGCGGCGTCTCGCCGATGCGCCGCTTCCAACTTGCAAGCTTTTCGAGCCCCTGCGGCGCGAACTTCATTTCCTTTAGAAGCGTCGGCCACACGGGGCCGAGCGCGACATAAGCGGGAGAGACGGTCAAGGCGCGCTCGAGTTCCGCCTCGTCATGTGTCGAGACGCCAAAACGCACGCCATGACGGCGCAGCGCAGCAATATCCGCACCGCCAAGATCGTCCTGGCCAAGGTGCACGAAGTCGCATCCCTCGTCGATCGCGAGGTCCCAATAGTCATTGACGATGAGTTGCGCGCCCGCCGCGCGACAAAGATGCCGCGCGCGGGCGATTTCCTCGCGCAGCGACGGTCGCGGCGCGTCCTTCACCCGCAATTGCACGAGCTTGACGCCGAGGGGCAGCAGGCGCGCCAGCCAATCGGCCCGATCGACGATCAGATAAAAGGGATCGAGGCTTTGTGAGGACATGACGAGCTTCTATCCGGTCTTGCCGCAAGGCGAGCGCGCAGGCCCGCATTTCATGAGGTGAAAAAATTGCAATATTTGCGGTAGCCCCGCAGGCGCGCTCACGCGGCCCCGTCGAAAGGACGTCCGATGACGGGCGTCGAAGGTTCGGCCATGTCGCGCGGCGTCATTGGCTTGGCGCGATAGGCGAGACGCCCGGCCTCGACTGCGAGTCGGAAGGCCCGCGCCATTTCGACAGGGTCCCCGGCGCGTGAAACGGCTGTGTTGAGCAATACGGCGTCGTAGCCCATCTCCAGCGTGGCGACCGCGTGCGAGGGCGCGCCAAGCCCGGCGTCGACGATCAACGGCACGTTGGGAAAATGCGCGCGGAGCGCGCGCAAGGCGAAGGCGTCGTTGACGCCGCGGCCCGAGCCGATCGGCGCCGCCCAGGGCATCAGGATCCGGCAGCCGGCGTCAAGCAGCCGCTCGGCGACGACAAGGTCGTCGGTCGTATAGGGGAAGACCTTGAAGCCATCACGCGCCAGGGCGCGCGCCGCCTCGACCAGGCCAAAGACGTCGGGCTGCAGCGTATCTTCCTCGCCGATGACCTCGAGCTTGATCCAATCGGTTGCGAAAACCTCGCGCGCCATTTGCGCGGTCGCGATCGCCTCCTTCGCCGTGCGGCATCCCGCCGTATTCGGCAGGACACGCGCGCCGACATCGCGCATCAGGCTCCAGAAGCTTTCCCCCGCACGCGAGCCGCCCGCCTCCCGCCGCAGCGAGACGGTGACGATTTCGCAACCCGAGGCGCGAATGGCGTCCGCAAGGATCGCGGGCGAGGGATAGCGCGCGGTGCCCAGAAGCAGCCGCGATTGCAGCGTCGCGTCATAGAAGACCAGCGGATCGGCGCGGCCCGGATCAAGGGCTGTCATTCAGCCTCCCTGTCGCGGCGTGACGATCTCGACGGCGTCGCCTTCCTGAAGCTGCGTCTTGCCGCGATCCTTGTCGCGCACGAACTCCTGGTTGAGCGCCGTCCCCACTTTCTGGTCCTCGTAGCCCAGCTCATGAAGCAGGCTGTCGAGCGTGTCCGAGCGGACCTCACGCGGACGCCCGTTCACTTGAATCCGCATCCATGACCTCCGGGAAGTGGGCGCCTTCGAGAACGATCCCCGCGACGCGACGCGCCAACGCCGGGGCAAGCAGGAACCCGTGCCTGTACAGCCCATTGATATAGATCGTCCGCCCCCGCCGCGTAAGGCGCGGCAGATTATCGGGGAAAGCTGGACGCAGATCCGAGCCGGCCTCGACGATCTCGGCCTCCGCGAAAGCGGGATGGATCGCGAAGGCGGAATTGACGAGCTCCACCACGGAGCGCGCCGTGACCCGCGCGCGCTCCTCATTTTCGATCATCGTCGCGCCGATCATGAACAGGCCATCGCCCCGCGGAACGACATAGACGGGTCGGCGCGGATGCAACATGCGCACGGGGCGCGAGAGAGAGACGTCTGCGCTGCGCAGGATCAGCATTTCGCCCTTGACGCCGCGCAGACCTTTGAGCGCGTCGCGCGCCGCGAAGCCGCGGCAATCAATCGTCCAGTCGGGCTTCCCGCTCAATTCCCCGGCCAGCGTCGCGAAACGCAGCGCGACATTGGGCATTGCGCGAAGGCGCGCAACGAGCGTCTGCAGGGCCGCGCGCGGGTCGAGGTGCGCCTCCTGCGGGAAATAGAGCGCCTCCTCGAAGCTGGCGGCGAGGTCGGGCTCCAGCGCCGCCGTTTCCGCGGCGTTGAGACGGCGGAAATGCGCCGTGCGCCGGGAGAAATCGATCAGCTCCGCACGCTCGCGCGCCGGCGCGACCACGAGGCTTCCGGCGATTGTCGCCACGGCGATGTCGCGGGCCCAGAAGTCCAGCGCTTCCTCCCCCAGCCGGGCGACGATCGGCTCGGCGCTCTCCAGTTCGCACCAGGGCGCGATCATGCCGCCCGCATAGCGCGAGCAGCCAAGACCCGCGGCCGCGCCACGCTCGACCAGTTCGACGCTCACGCCAGCCCGCCCCAGGACATAGGCCGCACAGAGGCCGGCGACGCCGGCTCCGATCACCCGCGCGAGCATGGCCCGTCTCCAATGTCAGAGGATTTGGACACCATCCCTCCGCCAGCATTGAAACTGGATCAGGTTCGAAGGGTCGCCGCGCCCGCCGCCGCATGACGCGACGTCTCCGCAGCCTCTCAGCCCCGTGACGGCGCGCGGCCGCCGGGCGGGGCTCCCCCGGCGACGCGCAGACTCGCGCACAACCACCGCCGTCGTCAAGCGGCGCAGGCGCTTTGGCGCGCAGGGGGCCCTCTTCCGGCGGTCTTGCCAGAAGCCCGCCGATACCCCAAGTTCTCCCTCAATAACGCGCGCCCAAGATTGAGGCGACGCCAATTGGGAGAGAAATAAAATGTTCGCCATTTTCAAGTCCGGCGGCGCCCGCGTGTCGCTTGCGGCGGCTCTTGTCGTCGGCGCCTCCCTGCTCGGCGCCCCCGCACACGCCGCAAAGCTCGGACCCTATTTTCCGATCCCCCATGGCTTCAACCTCAACGGGGTCGCCCGCGACGCGCTGTTGAGCATTCAGTCGACCTGGCTCCAGAATGGGCTCGATAATCTCTCGAAGGCCCGGACGGAAACCGAGGCGGCGCTCGACAAGGCGAAAGGCAATGCGGCGGATCAGGCCGTGGCGCTCGAAGCCAAGATCACGGAACTCGACAAGCAAATCGAGGACACCAAGGCCGAAATCGCGGTTGCCAGCAACACGACAGCCTCACATGAGGTCCAGAGGGAGCGCAAGGACGGCCTTCTGCGCAATCTCAATCAGTGGATCAACGAATTGAACCGTCTGGCGACCGAACAAATGAAGATCGCCATCATGTCGGATGGCGCCGTCGCCATGACCGCGGAAAAGCTCAACCATCAATATTCGCAATATGCCGACGATCTCGAACAGGCCAAGCGCGACCCCAGTATCGAGAACTGGGGGAAGTAACGCAGCCGGCCGCTACAGAAAATCGTCGCGCGGCGCGGGTTTTTGCAGATCGGAGCTGATCTGCTCCAGGCGCTGCGCGGCCTCATCCACGGCGTCGGCGACCCGCGCCTCGCGCGCGGCGGCGGATTTCCTCGCCGCTTCCAGTTCCGCGCGGAGCGCCGCGACGTCCAGCTCCATCGCCTCCGCCTTGCCGCGCGCGTCGGCCGCTTCGTCGGCAATGGCGAGCGCCGCCATGACCAGAATGCGTTGGTCTCCGACCTCACGGAAACCGTCCTTCATCGCGACAATCTTGCTCTCGACGTAGCGGGCGAGCTGTTCGAGCCGCGGCTCCTCGCCGTCGTCGCAGGAGAGCCGATAGGTGCGGCCGGCGATGGTGAGGGTGACGGCGCCCATGGCCTTGCCTTTCCTTCCCGCCGCTAGTCCGCGCGGCGCGCGGCCGAGACCGCCGCCCCCAGCGCCGCCGCGACGCCCGCCCCCGCGCCGTCCAGGCGCCGCAAGACTTCGTCTCTGGCCTTCTCCAGGGCGCTCACCCGGGCGAGCGCGGCGTCGAGGTCGAGCGCAAGGCGTCCCCGATCGTCCTGCATGATGGCGAGTTCCTCTTCAAGCTCGGCGCTCGAGAGTTCGTCCTCAAGCTTGGCCGCGACGTTACGCTCAAGCTGATCGAGCGCCGCCTTCAGGCGGGCGAGCGCGACATCGAGCCTGTCGGCGAGCTTGTCGGAATGCGTCATCGCCGGGTGGCGCCCTATCTTTTACGCCGGAAGGAGCCGCGGCCGGCAGGCGCCGATTCGCGGCAAGGCGTTCGTAGCATGAATTGCGCCGATCCCAGAGACTTGCGCCGATGCGTTGACAGGGGGGCGCGAGGTGTTATCACACGCTCGCCTCGCCGCCACGGCCGGCGGCGCGCGGACGCAGCAGGGCAAAAGCCGCCTTTCCCCACCAGAGCCGGCGGCAAGAGGGAGAAGTTCCAAATGACCGTCAGAGTGGCCATCAACGGCTTCGGGCGCATCGGCCGCAACGTCCTTCGTTTCATCATCGAGTCCGGCCGCGCCGATCTGGAGGTCGTGGCGATCAACGATCTCGGCTCGGTCGAGACCAACGCGCATTTGCTCCGCTATGATTCCGTTCACGGCCGCTTCCCGCACGAGGTGAAAGTCGCCGGCGACTTCATCAATGTCGGGCGCGGCCCGATCAAGGTCACGGCCGTCAAGAACCCGGCCGAATTGCCGTATAAGGAAATCGGCGTCGACGTCGCGTTGGAATGCACGGGCCTTTTTACCGCCCGCGACAAGGCGAAACTGCTGCTCGACGCGGGCGCCAAGCGCGTCCTCGTCTCCGCCCCGGGCGACGGAGCGGATCTGACGGTTGTCTATGGCGTCAATCACGACAGGCTGACGCGCGACCATCTCGTCGTCTCGAACGCGTCCTGCACGACCAACTGTCTCGCGCCGGTCGCCAAGGTCCTCAACGACGCCATCGGCATCGAGAAGGGCATCATGACGACGATCCACTCCTACACGGGCGACCAACCGACGCTCGACACGTTCCACAAGGATCTCTATCGCGCGCGCGCCGCGGCGCTCTCGATGATTCCGACCTCGACCGGCGCCGCCAAGGCCGTTGGCCTCGTGCTTCCAGAACTCAACGGCAAGCTCGACGGTTACGCGATACGCGTGCCGACGCCCAACGTCTCGGCCGTCGATCTGAAGTTCATCGCCAAGCGGCCGACGACGAAGGACGAGATTTACGCCGCCATCATTGCGGCCGCCGACGGCCCGTTAAAGGGCGTTCTCGCCTATACAGCGGAGAAGCTTGTCTCCTGCGACTTCAATCACAATCCCGCGTCCTCGACCTTCCACCTCGATCAGACGAAGGTGCTGGACGGCAATCTCGTCTCGATCCTGAGCTGGTACGACAATGAATGGGGCTTCTCCGGCCGCATGACCGACACGGCGGCGCTCATCGGCAGCCTGATCTGAGGCAGCCTGATCTAAATCATTCGCGCCTTCCCTCCTCGTCGAGGCGCCGCCAGCTATGGAGAGAAGCATGACCTCCTTCCGCACGCTCGACGATGTCGACGTCAAGGGCAAACGCGTCCTGCTGCGCGTCGATCTCAATGTGCCGATGGAAGACGGACGCGTCACGGACGCCACCCGAATTCGAGCGCGTTTTGCCCACGATCGAGGAAATCGCCGGCGAGGGCGGCCGGGTCATTCTCCTCGCTCATTTCGGCCGGCCGAAGGGCAGCCGCGTCGAAGCCGATTCCCTTCGTCAGGTTTTGCCGGCGCTCGAGCGGCATCTCAAACGCAAGGTCGTCTTTCGCCGATGACTGCATTGGCGTGGCCGCCGAATCCGTCGCCGCGGCGCTCAAGGACGGCGAAATCGCGCTGTTTGAGAATGCGCGGTTTCACAAGGGCGAGGAAACGAACGATCCAGCCTTTGTCGACGCGCTCGCACGAAGTGGCGACATTTTCGTCAACGACGCCTTTTCCGCGGCGCATCGCGCCCATGCCTCGACTGAAGGACTCGCGCACAAATTGCCTGCATTCGCCGGCCGCACCATGCAGGCCGAACTCGAGGCGCTCGAATCGGCGCTGGCCAATCCGGCGCGGCCTGTTATGGCGATCGTCGGAGGCGCGAAAGTCTCGACCAAACTCGAATTGCTCGGAAATCTTGTCGCCAAGGTCGATTATCTCGTCATTGGCGGCGGAATGGCCAACACCTTCCTCTTCGCGCAGGGCAAGGCGGTCGGAAAATCGCTGTGCGAACGAGACCTCGCCGACACGGCGCGCCAGATCGCGACGCGCGCGGCGTCGACAAATTGCGTGATCGTCCTGCCCGTCGACGTCACCGTCGCACAAAAGTTCGAGGCGCATGCGCCGTCGCATATCGTCGCCATCGATCATGTCGGCGACGAGGACATGATCCTGGACGTGGGGCCGAAATCGATCGCGCATGTCGAGTCGCTGCTCACGCAATGCAAGACGCTCGTCTGGAACGGCCCCTTCGGCGCCTTCGAGCTGCCGCCTTTCGACGCGGGCACAAACGCCGTCGCGCAGACAGCGGCTCGGCTCACAAGCGAAGGGCGGCTCCTTTCCGTCGCCGGCGGCGGCGATACGGTGGCGGCGCTAAATCAGGCGCACGCCGGACAGGAGTTTTCTTACGTGTCGACGGCAGGCGGCGCTTTTCTCGAGTGGCTCGAGGGCAAAACGCTGCCCGGCGTCGCCGCCCTGAAAACGTAACGCCGCGCCCGACTTCGACGCGACGGCGTTGACGGACGCACGGCCCCTGCGCTACAGTCGCGGCGGTAAACAGCGCGTAAAAGGCGTCGTAAGAATGCCGCGAGAGAGCATTGCAAAATTTGGGATCGGCCAGGTCGTGAAGCACCGTCGCTATCCCTTCCGGGGCGTCATTTACGACGTCGACCCCGTGTTCGCCAACACGGAGGAATGGTGGCTCTCGATTCCCGAGGAGCTGCGCCCGCGCAAGGACCAGCCATTCTATCATCTGTTCGCAGAAAACGCCGAAACCGAATATGTCGCCTATGTATCCGAACAAAATCTCGTTCCGGACACGTCGGGCGACCCCGTGCGTCACCCGCAGGTCGAGGAAACATTCGATCGCGACGATGACGGCGTCTATCGGATGCGCGCGCCCAAGCGGCATTGAACGCGTCGACAGAGACTCGACGCCGCACGCCGCCGTCGCCTGCGCGGCGACACAGTCCGGACACGCATAACGCCTCTCGCACGCCGCGACGCCACCGCATTTTTCGCAACGCGGTCGAGCGAGAATAAAACAACGCCCGCGCCACGGGCGCGGGCGTCATTTCAGAATCCGAGATTGTTACTTCTTTTCGGGAGCGCCTTTGGCCTCGAGCTTCTTGCGCTCTTCCTCGGCCTTTTTCTGGAGCTCATCCTGCAGCTTCTTCTGCTGCTCCTCGAGAACCTTGGGGTCGATGGCCGGCCCGTCGAAGGCTTTGCCGAAATTTGTGAGAGGCAGATAGAAGGTCACCTCGGCGTTCGCCTGATTCTTGACGATGACCGTCATTTTCTCGGCCTTCTTCATGCTGTCGACCAGGGCCTTCTTGACCTTGGCCTCAGCGAAACAGCCGTTCGGGAAGCAGATCTCGAACGCGCCCGTTTCCAGCGCGGCCTTGTCGATCGCGAAGCGAAAGCCTGGCTTCAGCATGAGGCCCGGCGGCAGCAGCAGACGAATGATCTTCGTGTCGTCGCCCTTCGGGTCGTAGACGGCAAGGGCGAGCAGCGGCTGCGGCGCGTCGCCTTCCTTGGCCGCGGCGCCGAAATCACGCGTCGTGTAGCAGATTTCCTTCTTGGTTGCCGGGTCCGCTCCGCACACCTTGGTCCAATCGGGCTGAACGGCCTGCAGCGTCGCCGTTATCGGTCCGGCCGGCTGGCCAGCGGGCTGCTGCTGTTGCTGCGGAGCCGGAGCGGCGGGGGCTCCGCCCGGAGCCGGGGCCTGCTGAGCCTGCGCCGAGACGCCGGCAAGCAGGAAAGCGCCCGCCAGCGCGACCGCGGCGGACCGCGGGATGAGAATCGACATTCGGAAGTCCCTTTCGCTTTTCTGCTCGCCGGGGCCTTACCGGCTGCGCAAAGAGTTTTCTGTTCTCGCGTCATCGCGCGGGGCCGCCCGCGCGCTCCGGCGCGCAAATAGACGCCTTGGAACTCTTGCCCGTAACGCGACGCCGTTCCCCGGCGCGCGCGCCGCGCCGGGTCGACGGCAAAGCTCTTACAGCGTCGCGCCGGTAAATTCCAGCCGGTCCGTCACGCGAGCGGCCCCGGCGAGGCTCCGCTCGCCAAAAATTCCAAATTTACGGCGCAATGAGGCCCGAGCCCGGCTTTAAGCCGCCGTAGGTTCGACTATGGTCAGGGTATGATCCTACTTCGCGATTCGCGCCAGAGCGACGCGGCGCCCGCGGCCCTGGCGGGCCGTCATGGTCCTCGGCGCGCATGGTTATTGCGACGTTCGCCCCTGACGCGCGCTCCCGCGCCGCCGAACCGACGCATGGCCTCGCCATGCATGGCGCGCCGGCGCTTTCCGGCGGATTTCGATCATTTTCCCTATGCCGACCCGCAAGCGAAAAAAGGCGGGCGGCTGCGCGTCGGCCTTCCGGGCACCTTCGACAGCCTCAATCCTTTCAACCTCAAATCCGGCTCGGCGGCGCAGGGTCTCGTCGGCAACGTCTATCAGGGGCTGATGGCGCGCTCGCAGGACGAGCCCTTCACCCTCTACCCTCTGATCGCGCGATCGGTCGAGATCGACGCCGGCGCGCGACAAAGTGACCTTCCATCTCGATCCGCGCGCCCACTTTTCCGACGGCGCGCCGATCACCTCGCGAAGACGTGCTGTTTTCCTTCGATCTGCTCAAAACGCAAGGGACGTCCGCAGCAGCGCATCGCCTATGGGCTCGTCAAAACCATCGAGGCGCCCGACGCGCATACGGTCACCTATGACCTGACCGGCGTCGGCGACCGCGAGCTGCCGCTTATCCTCGCAATCATGCCCGTGCTGCCTAAACATGCGACCAACGTCGGACCGCTTCGCCGACGCGACGCTCGCCAAGCCGGTCGGCTCGGGACCTTATGTCGTCGAGGATGCGACGCCCGGCGCGCGATTGCTGTTGCGGCGCGACCCCAATTATTGGGGCGCCGAGGTTCCGAGCCAGCGCGGGATTTATAATTTCGACGAGATCGACATCCAGTATTTCCGCGACGGCAATTCGCTGTTCGAAGCCTTCAAGGCCGGCCTCCTCGACTATCGCGAGGAAACGAGCACGACGCGCTGGTCGAGCGGCTACGACTTCCCCGCCATGCGCGATGGGCGCGTCGTCAGGGAGGAGCTCAAGAACGAAAATCCCAAGGGACTCGAAGGCTTCGTCTTCAACACCCGCCGCTCGGCGTTCAAGGATGCGCGGTTGCGGGAAGCCTTTGGCATGATGTTCGACTTCGAATGGATCAACGCCAATCTCTATTCCGGCCTCTACACGCGCACCAAGAGCTTCTTCGACGAATCGAACCTGTCCTCCTATGGCCGCCCGGCGAGCGAACAGGAACGCGCGCTGCTCGCGCCATATCCCGGCGCAGTGCGCGCCGATATTCTCGAGGGCGGCTCGGCGCCCGCCCGTCAACGACGGCTCGGGCCGCGACCGCGAGATGGCGCGGCGCGCGCTCGAACTGCTCGCCTCAGCCGGCTATCATGCTCGAGAGCGGCAAACTCGTCAAGGACGGCGCCCCCGTCGCATTCGAAATCATGGTCAAGGATCGCAACCAGGAGCGTCTGGCGCTCAATTACGCCGCGTCATTGTCGCGGATCGGCGTCGACGTCGCCGTGCGCCTCGTCGACGAGGTTCAGTATCAGCGGCGCCGTCAGAAATTCGATTTCGACATGATGATCGGCCAATATCTGGCCTCCGCCTCGCCCGGCAATGAACAGCGCATGCGCTGGGGGTCGGTCCAGCGCGACCCAGGAAGCCTCCTTCAATCTCGCCGGCGCCGCCTCGCCCGCGATCGACGGGCTGATTGCCGCGCTTCTCGCGGCGCGGAGTCATGAGGATTTCGTTTCCGCGGTGCGGGCCTACGACCGGACGCTGCTATCGGGATTTTATGTTGTGCCGCTGTTCCACGCCTCCGAACAATGGATCGCACATTCCACGGATATTGTTCGACCGGCGCGACTGCCGCGTTTCGCTTCGCCGCTCTTTGGCCCCACGCTCGAAAGCTGGTGGAGAAAAACGCCATGACGGCCCCCGCCGCCAACTCCAGCGATCCAGAGCCTGCGCGCCAGCGGGCCCATCCGCTGACCCTCTTCGGCTTCGACGCCCTTGTCGCCGGCGCGGCGCGTCCGCGTCCGGGGGCCCTGGCCTTCAGCACGGACGACGGCGTCCACCTGCACGAAACGACGTATGCGGATCTCTATCAGCGCGTCGGCGCCTGTCTGGCGCAACTGCGGGCGCATCATCTGGCGCCCGGTGAAATCATTCTCATCTGCTGTCCGCCCGACGCGCAAAGCTTCGTGATCTTGACCGCGGCGCTCGCCGCCGGACTTATCCCCGTGATCACGCCCCTGCCCCTGCCGCATTGTCGCGACGCGGTCGCCAGCGCGGCGACGTCTCTCGACGCTGCGGCGCTCGTCGCGCCCGCGCAATTCGGCGGTCTCGACCTCGAAGCGCCGCTGCTCGCGCTTGTGGCGGCAGCCCCGTCCATCCGGTTTGTCGCGACGCTCGCGGGCGCGCTCGACGGCGCCGCCGACTTCTCCACCGCCGCGCTCGACGCGCCGTCCTCGCCGCGCGTGCGCCTCACCCAGGACTGGGACGCGAAGGACGGAGCGCGCGTCGGAGCGCTTGGCGAAGGCGGCCGCGTTGACTTTTCCTCGCAGGGCGCGCTTCTGGGCGCCGCGCTCGATCTGGTGCGGGCGACGCGCGCGGCAGGCGATGCGCCGTTTCTGTCTCTCAGCGCGCCAAGCTCGCTTTGCGCGCTCGTCGCCGGGCCGCTCGCCGCGCTTCTCGCTGGCGCGCCACTGCACTTCCTTGCGCCCTTCACGACGGCGCGATTCCTCGAGAGGCTCGACGCGCTCGGGCCGACGAGGCTCGTCGCGCCCGCGTCGCTCGTCGCCGATCTCGGCCGCGCCGGGCTTCTCGTCAATGGCGCGCTCGCGGGCGTCGCCGCATTGCGCACCGACGCCGACGCAAGCCCCTTGATTTTGGAGGCGGTTTGTCCAATCATCGAGCTGTGCGTCGAATTGGGCGTGGTCAATTTACGGGCTGCGGGACTTTCGCCGTTTTGACGGCGCAACGGGCGCCCGCCGCAACGATGTGCGGCGCGGCTGACTTTCTTGGAGGATGTCAATGGGCTTTCCGCTCTTTATCGCCGGCGCCGTCGCCCTCGGCCTCTTGATGCTGGAGCGGAGCGCCGGTCTCGGCCTGCCGCTCGGCGCGCTGCACAGCCCGCTTTTCTGGTTCGCCTATGTCGCTCTGCTGTCACTCGCGACCATGGTGCGTTTCGTGCGCCAGCAGACCGTTCTCGTCATCGAGCGGCTCGGGCGCTACAATCGCACGCTCTCGGCGGGCGTCAATTTCGTCTATCCGATCGTCGAACGGGTCGCCTATGCCTTCGATCTTCGCGAGCAGGTGATCGACGTGCCCGAGCAGGACGCGATCACCAAGGACAACGCCACCGTCACCATCGACGGAGTCCTTTATTTCAAAATCATAAACGCCAAGGACGCGGCCTATGGCGCCGAGGACATAAGGCGCGCCATCGTCAATCTGGCGCAGACGTCCATGCGCTCCGCGATTGGCTCCATGGAGCTCGACAAGACCTTCGAAAATCGCAACGACATCAACGAGCGTGTCGTGCGCGCCGTGTCGGACGCCGCGCAGCTCTGGGGCGCGCACGTAACGCGCTACGAGATAAAAGACATCAAGATGCCCGAGTCGCTGCGCCAGTCGATGGAGCGTCAGATGAAGGCGGAGCGCGACAAGCGCGCCGCCGTGCTTGAGTCGGAAGGCGTCAAGCAATCCGAGATCAATCGCGCGGAAGGCGAGAAGCAGGCGGCGATTCTGCGCGCGGAAGGACAGGCGAAAGCCATCGAACTCGTGCGCCAGCAGATCACGCAGATCGGCGGCGATCAGGCCGTGCAGCTCGAGGTGGCGAAATCCGCCATCGAGCAATATGGCCGCCTTGCCAAGACCGGCAATTCGGTGGTTCTGATGGGCGATGGCGCCGATCCCGCGGGCTGGATCGCGAAAGCCATGGCGGTGCTCAAGACAGTGAACGCCAGCAGTCCTCAATCGCCTCAAGGCGCGCGCGCCGGCCAGCCCTGGCGCCAGCCGGAATAAGGGAGCATGGAGATGGAGCCGGCTTTATTCACCGATCCCGCCAATGTCACGCTGATCGTCGGCCTTGCGCTTCTCGGTCTCGACATCGCCGTCATCGGCCTTTCCCCGATCATGTTTGTCGCCCTCGGGTCGCTCGTCACGAGCGCGGCGCTCTATGTCAGCGGCGCGCGGCCCGGACTTGTCGAAACCGCCGCGATCGCAGCCGCACTGAGCGTCGCCGTCGCCTTGCTGGGCCGCAAGCCGCTGCAGCAGTTCCAAAGCGCCGGGGTCAAGGAAGATCAAAGCAGCGACCTTATCGGCAGGGAGCTGACAGCGACCGATGACGTGACGAAAGAAAGCGGCCGCGTGCATTGGTCGGGCCTCTATTGGGAGGCGCGACTGAGCCCCGACGCCAAGGTCGACAGGATCGTGGCCGGCGCGCGAGCAAGGGTCACGCGCGTTGAAAATCTCGCGCTCGTGCTGGAGCCGATCGCTTGACGCGCCACGACGAACCGACGGCGTTCGCGCACGCGGGCGAGCGCGCGAGCGCGCTGATGTTATAGTCGCGGCTCAACGCTGGATTTCCTTTATGCCCGTTCGTCGCCTGGATCCGATTCTCGTCGACCGCATCGCCGCCGGCGAAGTGGTGGAGCGTCCGGCGTCGGCGGTGAAGGAGCTCGTCGAAAACGCGCTCGATGCAGGCGCGACCCGCATCGACGTCGCGATCGAGGGAGGCGGGCGCAGACTCATTCGCGTGATCGACGATGGCTGCGGAATGGACGAGCGGGATCTCGCTCTGGCCATCGAGCGCCACGCCACCTCGAAAATTCCTGACGGCGATCTCACGGCGATCGCGACGCTCGGCTTTCGCGGCGAGGCGCTCCCCTCCATCGCGGCCGTTGCGGATCTTTCGATCGACACGCGCGCCAGGGACGCGCCGCATGGTTTTTCAATCCGGGTCGAAGCCGGCGAGAAGCGCGGCATGTCGGCGTCCAATTGGCCGCGCGGCACGCGGATCGAGGCGCGCGCGCTTTTTGCCGCGACTCCCGCGCGGCTGAAATTCCTCAAGACGGACCGCACTGAAACCGCCGCCGTCGTCGATGTGGTCAAGCGGCTCGCCATGGCGCATCCCGGCGTGCGTTTTTCTCTCGCCGCCGAGAGCGGCGCGCAGTTCGATTATCCGGCCTGCGGCGAGGACGCGGCGCGGCGCATTGCGCAAGCGCTTGGCGAGGACTTCCGCGCCAATGCAATCGAGATCCTCGCCGAGCGCGAAGAGTCTGCGCCTGTCCGGGCTCGTGAGCCTGCCGACCTTCAATCGCGGCAACGCCCAGCTCCAATATGTCTATGTCAACGGCCGGCCCGTGCGCGACAAGCTCTTCGCGGGCGCCATTCGCGCCGCCTATCTCGATTATCTCGCCCATGACCGCCATCCAGTCGTCGCGCTTTTTGTCGAATGCGATCCGCGCATCGTCGATGTGAATGTCCATCCCGCGAAAGCGGAAGTGCGTTTCGCCGATCCTGGTCTCGTGCGCGGCCTCGTCGTCGGCGCGCTCAAACAGGCGCTTGCCGAGAAAAGCGGCCGGAGCGCCAATACGCACGCCCAAAGCGCGCTCGACCTATTGGCCCGCCGCAATGCGCCGGGCTTGGCCGCGCCCTATGGCGCGCCGGCGCCCGCGAACTGGAATTTGGCGCGATCTCCCTATGCGCCGCCTGGCTTCGAGGAGACACAAGCCGCTTTCGCCACCGGCGCGCCAATGGCCGACGCGGGCGCCCATGGGTCGCCCGTCGACGCGACGCGCGAAGGGGCGCCGCTCGGCGCGGCGCGCGCGCAACTGCACGAAACCTACATCATTGCGCAAACGCGCGACGGTCTGGTCATCGTCGATCAGCACGCCGCCCACGAGCGGCTGGTCTATGAACGTCTCAAGCGCCAGCGCGACAGCGCGGGGATCGCGCGGCAGGCGCTACTCATCCCTGTGGTCGTCGATCTCGACGAGACGCGCATGAACGCGCTTGCCGGCGCTTTTGAGGAACTGGCCGCGCTCGGTCTTGTCGTCGAGCCCTTCGGTCGAGGCGCGGTTCTCGTGCGCGAGACGCCGGCTGTCCTCGGCGAGATCGACAGCAAACGGCTTGTCGAAGACATCGCCGATATGCTCGCCGACTCCGGCGATGCGCGCGGCCTCTCGCGCAAGCTCGACCATGTGCTGGCGACCTGCGCCTGCCACCATTCGATACGCGCCGGCCGCCGCCTCGGCGCGGAAGAGATGAACGCGCTCCTGCGCGAGATGGAGACGACCCCCGGCGCCGGACAATGCAATCATGGCCGGCCGACTTATGTCGAGCTGAAGCTTTCCGACATCGAAAAACTCTTCGGTCGCAAATGAGGGAGCTTGAGCGCGGGCTGCGCGCGCCTATGTAAGTCGAATTGCGCGCCCGCTTCGCTCACCGGCGCGACATCGATGGAGGGCGCTTCGTGAACCGTCGGAAACTGTTAACCAACGCAATGGCCTTCGCCATCGCGCCCTCGATCTGCCGGTCGGAAGAGCGCGTCGAGATCGAGGCGTTCGGCCCCGACGGCAAAAGCCTCGGGGCCGCACGCGTTGGGAAGATCGTCAAAAGCGACGCCCAATGGCGCGCGCAGCTCACGTCGCTCGCCTATGACGTCACGCGTCATGACGGCACGGAACGCGCCTTTACGGGCCCGTATTGGAAGGATCATGAGGATGGCCTCTTCCATTGCGTCTGTTGCGACACGGCCCTGTTCGATTCGCGGACGAAATATGATTCCGGCACCGGCTGGCCCAGTTTTTTCGCCCCCATCTCCAGGCTCAATGTCGTCGAAAGCGCGGACAACTCCCTTGGGACGCCGCGCGTCGCCGTCACCTGCAAGCGCTGCGACGCGCATCTTGGCCATGTCTTCACCGACGGGCCGAAACCGACGGGCCTGCGCTACTGCATGAATGGCGTCGCGCTGCGTTTTGAAAGACGCGGTCAGGCTTAGGAGACGCACGATGAAATCGTTTCTGTTCGCTCTGACGTTCTGTTTTATAGCCGCGCCGCTTTGCGCGGCCGAGCGCGCGACGATCTTACCGTCTCCGCTCTTCGACCCCGCGCCGCGCGACGCGGGCGAGCAGAGACTCGTCGTGGCGGGCGGCTGTTTTTGGGGCGTGCAAGGAGTTTTTCAACATGTGAAGGGCGTTTCGCGGGCCGTGTCCGGCTATGCCGGCGGCGCGCAGGAGACCGCGCGTTACGAGCGGGTGTCGCGCGGAGATACGGAACATGCGGAATCCGTCGAGATCGCCTATGACCCAAAAATCGTCAGTCTTGGCGAGTTGCTGCGTGTCTACTTTTCAGTCGCGCACGACCCTACCCAGCTCGATCGCCAGGGACCGGACGCGGGAAGGCAGTATCGCTCGACGATTTTCGTCGCGAACGCCGCACAGGAGAAGGTTGCGCGCGATTACATTGCGCAACTGTCGGCCGCAAAACTGTTCGACTCGCCGATCGTCACGACAATCGAGCCTTTGCAGCGCTTCTATGCGGCGGAAGCCTATCATCAGGATTATCTCGCGAACCATCCAGACGCGCCTTACATCGTCTACAATGATTTGCCGAAGCTCGCGAACCTTGAAAGGCTTTTTCCGGCGCAATACCGAAATGCGCCCGCATTGACGCATTAGCGGCCGAAAATGCGTCGCAACAAGCCCCTTGGCTTCTCCGCTTGCGGCGGCGACGGCGCGGCGGCGGCGGCGGCCATCCCCGCAGCCACTCGCATTTGCGCCGCCTCGCGCTCGGCGTCGGCCCGCTGGAGCAGCTCTGCGAGCGCAGGGGCCGAGGTCGCGGCAATCCATCGGCCGGCGCGACGCGCGGCGAGGTACTCGGTGAGCGCGACAGCGCGGTCCGTGTCCCGATTATGCTCGAAATGCGCGATTGCGCGCTCGACGACCGCCATGTCGGCCAATCGCCGCGCCGCCTCCGCCGCGGCCGCGCGAGTCGAGGCGTCGGGCGAAAGGCCGATTCGCGCCTCCCTCAACGCCACGGCATCCTCTTCCTGAATCAAGGCCCGTAGCGCCGCGAGCTGCGCCAGGGCGTCGAGTCCCGGCGGAACGGCTCCCTCGGCGCCGCAGGCGGCGGCGTAACGCGTCGCCAGCGAGCCCGCCGCGCGCCCATCGCCGCTCGAACGCGCGCCCTGAGCCGTTTGCGCCAAGGGTCCCCCGCGCGCCAGCGCCGCGACAAGCGCCGGATCGGCCCCATAGGCGCCGAAACCGCCCGCCGCCTGCGTCAGCGCCCGGCCGGCGGCGGGCGCCTCGACCGCCAGCGCCGCGAAGCTCGTCAGCAGCAGCGGCTCGAAAATGTCCCATAACCCCGCGGCCGAGAAGCGCGTGGGCAGTCTCGCGCGCGTCAGCGCGTCGTTGAGATTTGAGACCAGGGTTTCGCGGCGACCCTTGATGCCGGCGGCGCGCTCGGCGAAGGCCCGCGCGGCGGCGCCGCCGGCGCTCCTTGACCCCGCCACCGACGCACGGCGCAGCAATTCATCGAGCAGCGGATCGTCGTCGCTGAGGCGGCGAGGGATGAGGCCGTCGCCCTCGACCCGAAAGAGCCGAACAACGGGCGGTCCGCCCGGGTCGACGGGCGCAACGCCGAAATCGCCCTGCCCGGCAGCCGGCGCGACCAGTCCGACGTCGTCTCCAAGCGCAGCGCCGTAGAAATCGATTTCGATCGTCTCCCCCAGTCCGGGCGCGTTCTTCTCAGGGGCGCGGCGGACGGCGACGCCGTCGGCTTCGGACGAGAGCGGGTCGAGAAGAAGCGCAAGCAGATTGGCGACAATCACGGGCTCGTTCGAGACAACGGCGTCGGGTCGCTCCGCCGCGTCGCGCGTCGCCTGTCGAATGTCATCCACCGTCAACGGATCGATGATCGGCTCGCCAGCCTGCTTTTGTTCCTGGATCCAGCCGTGCAGGCGCCGCCGTTGGTTGAGCGCCAGCCCGACGCAGACGCGGCTGAGCAATGACGCGCTCTCTTCGAGCGAATCTGGCACCCGCAGCCGCAGAACGGCGCGCGGCGCGCCGTTTTCATGCAACCAGTGCTGCATGATCGCGAAGGGCGCCTCGCGGGTGTCGGCGGCCGCTTCCGTGTCGAGCGGCGGCGCCTCGATCGACAGCCGGCTCTGATAGGCGGGAAAAATGCGGCGGGCCGGGGCGAGGCGCGCGATCAGACCGCCATTGCCGCCGGGTTCGAAAGCGCGACGTTGACCGAAGGCCCAGACCAGCCGCGGTCCAGCCTGCGCCGTTTGCTCGCGGGCAAGCCGCTCGACGTCGCCGCGCGCGGGGAGCGACACGAGGCGAAAAGACGCCGGCTCCGCGCCATTTTCGGGCAGCAGCGTCATCAGAAGGCGGAAGTCCCCGCCTTCGGGCAGATCCCGCGCAGCGCCGAGATGGAGCGTCAGCGCCGTGTCGTCGCCGCCAAAAATGCGCAGGAAGCGGTGTTCGGCTGCGATGTCCGCGAGCGCGACGCCCGCGCGCCAGCGCGTCTGGTCGATTACGTCGACAAGCATGGGCTCGACTTCAAAGGCGGCGTCGCGGGCGGAAATGACGGTCAACACGGGACGCGCCGAAACGGGCGTGGCGCGTTCGACGCCGTCGAAACAGCCAATGGCGAGCCGGCGACGGCCGTCCCAGAAATAATCAAACTGCTCTTGCCACATGCGTCGCAGCGTCCGTGTCGTGAGCATGGCGCCGCGGCCCATGCGCGAAAGAGGGCCCAAAGGATAGCCGCAGGCCCGCCCGAGGCGCAAATCTAGTGGCGCGCGGGTTGACGCTGTTTCGATTCGGACCCATGTTCTCGACGTTGCATCTCTCACGCGGGAGAGTTCGGCGTTCGCGCCGGCGCCGAAGGCGAAACCGCCCCGGAAACGCTCAGGCCAAAGGACCGCGGGGAGAACGGACTCTGGAAAGCGACGCGGCGCGCAAGCGCTTCGTCCACCGAAGGGCGTAACTCGAGGATCTCGCCTCGGGGAAATCTCTCAGGTCACCGGACAGAGGGGGCGCGTGGACGAGTATTCGCTCGGCTGCGCTTGCAAGCCCAACGCCGGAGTTCTGCCGTGACGGCTCAGCCCAAACCTGACGACGCGCCCCTCGCGCATCTTCCGCTCGACGCGCTCCACCGAAGCCTTAGTGCGCGCATGGCGCCTTTCGCCGGCTTTGACATGCCGCTGCAATATGCCTCCGGCATCGTCTCCGAAACCCTTCATACGCGCCAGAAGGCGGGACTTTTCGACGTGTCCCACATGGGTCAGGCCATCATCGCGGGCGCCGGAGCCGCGGGAGCGCTCGAAACGCTCGTTGCAGCCGATCTTGTCGAACTTGCGCCGGGCCGCACGCGCTACACGCAACTTCTCAACGACGCGGGCGGGATGGTCGACGATCTGCTCGTGACGCGCCTGCCGGGGGTCGAAGAGCGACTGCTCCTTATCGTCAACGCCGCGCGAAAGGCCGCCGACTTCGCGCTCATTCGGGCCAGGCTGCCCCACGTCGACCTGATCCCCCTGGACCGTGCGCTGATCGCGCTCCAGGGCCCGCGCGCGGGCGCGGTCCTCGCCTCCCTTCTGCCCCGCGCCGACGAACTTCGATTCATGGACTGGCGCGCGTTCGAAGAAGGCGTGTCGAGCATCTTCGTTTCGCGCACGGGCTACACGGGCGAGGACGGTTTCGAAATCTCTCTTCGCGCAGACCGCGCCGAGACATTCGTGCAGGCTTTGCTCCAAAACGAGGCTGTCGCCCCGATCGGCCTCGGCGCGCGCGATGCGCTCCGTTTGGAGGCGGGTCTGCCGCTCTATGGCCATGACATTGACGAGACGACCGATCCGGTCGAGGCGGGGCTCGCCTTTTCGATCGGCAAGCGGCGGCGCGGGGAAGGCGGCTTTCCGGGGTATGCGCGAATCAGCGCGGCCTTGCGCGAGGGTCCCGCGCGCCGGCGCGTCGGGCTGCTGCCGCAGTCGAAAGCGCCGGTGCGCGAAGGCGCGATGCTGGTTGCTCAAAGCGGGGAAGTCGTGGGCCATGTCACGTCGGGCGGCTTTTCGCCCACGCTGCAGCGCCCGATCGCCATGGGCTATGTCGCGCGCGCCCATGCGGCGCCGGGGACGACGATTGCAACCGATTTGCGTGGAAACCGCATCAGCCTGCTGGTCGCGCCGCTGCCTTTCGTTGCGCATCGCTATGTCAGATCGAATGCTTGAGGGAATAGAAATGAACGGTTTACGTTTTTCCAAGGACCATGAATATCTGCGGCTCGACGGCGATCTCGCCGTCGTCGGGATCTCCGATTTCGCGCAGGCGCAGCTCGGCGACATCGTTTTCGTCGACCTGCCGAAGATCGGCAAGAAAATCGCCAGGGGCGGCGAACTTGCGGTCATCGAAAGCGTGAAGGCGGCGAGCGACGTCTTTGCCCCCGTCGCCGGCGAGATTGTCGAGGTGAACGCCGAACTCGGCGAGAAACCGGGGCTCGTCAACGACGCGCCGCTGTCAGGCGGATGGCTCGTCAAGATCCGGCCCGACAACCCGAGCGACGCAGAGTCGTTAATGAGCGAAGGCGATTACGCCGCTTTCGTCAAAAGCCTTTAATCCGCGAGGAATAAACGATGCGCTACCATCCCCTGTCCGAGGCCGACAGAAACGCGATGCTGGCGACGATCGGCGCTTCGACCGTCGACGCGCTTTACGCGGACGCGCCGCCCCAGACGCTGTTGCGAGCCCCTCTCGACCTGCCGCGCGGCAAGTCCGAAATCGAGGTGGAGCGTCTTCTCTCGCGGCTTGCGTCCCAGAACACGCCTGCCGGGCGCGGGCCCTTCTTTCTCGGGGCCGGCGCCTATCGGCACCATGTTCCGGCGAGCGTCGACCATCTCATCCAGAGATCCGAATTTCTGACGAGCTACACGCCCTATCAGCCCGAGATCTCTCAGGGCACGCTGCAATATCTCTTCGAGTTTCAAACGCAGGTGGCGCTGCTGACCGGCATGGAGGTCGCGAACGCCTCCATGTATGACGGCTCGACGGCGACGGCGGAAGCCGTGTTGATGGCGCATCGTCTGACGGGCCGGCGCAAGGCGCTGCTTTCGGGCGCGCTCCATCCGCATTACGCGGAGGTCGTTCGCACCGTTTCCAGGCTTGCGGGCGATGAAACGCTCGATTCTCCACCCGATGTTCCGGCGCGCGAAGATTTGACCGCGCGGATCGACGAGACGATTTCCTGCGTTGTCGTTCAAACGCCCGATTTTTTCGGTAATCTGCGCGATCTGGCGCCGCTTGCGCAGGCCTGCCATCGGCATGGCGCGCTGCTCGTTGCTGTTTTCACCGAGGCCGTGTCGCTTGGCCTGCTGACGCCGCCCGGCGCCATGGGGGCCGACATCGTTGTCGGCGAGGGCCAATCCATCGGCAACGCCCTCAATTTCGGGGGACCCTATGTCGGGCTTTTCGCAACGCGACAGGATTTTCTGCGACAAACGCCAGGACGCCTTGCAGGCGAAAGCGTCGACGCCAATGGGAGGCGCGCCTATGTGCTCACTCTGTCGACGCGCGAGCAGCATATACGCCGCGACAAGGCGACCTCCAACATCTGCACCAACTCAGGTCTCTGCGCGCTCGCTTTCACCATTCATCTGACGCTGCTCGGCGATGCGGGACTGAAAAGGCTCGCGACGCTCAACCATGCCAACGCCGTCGCGCTCGCTGAAATGGTCGAGAGGATTCCCGGCGTACAACTCCTGAACGAAAGTTTTTTCAATGAATTCACCCTGCGCGTGAGGGGCGACGCCGCCGCGCTCGTGGAGAAAATGGCGGCGCAGGGCGTTCTCGCCGGCGTTCCGGTCTCGCGATTGCTGCCGAATTCGGGCCTCGACGATCTGTTGCTCGTCGCGAGCACGGAAATGAACACGCAAGAAGATCGCGCGGCCTTCATCGCCGCGCTGGAAGGAGCGCTCTGATGCTCGACCGACCCGCACATATCGACGACATGGACGGCGCCCCCGATACGTTCACGGGCAATCGCGCGCTGGATCAGGAGGAGTTGCTCATCTTCGACATCGGACGCCTCGACGCGACCGGAGTCGACATTGAGGCGCCGCCAGAATTTGCCCCGCGTCTTGGGCGCCTGGAGCGAAAAGGCGACATCGGTCTTCCAGGACTGACGGAGCCCGAGACGATGCGCCATTACGTGCGATTGTCGCGCAAGAATTACTCCATCGACGCAGGGCTCTATCCGCTTGGCTCCTGCACGATGAAGCATAATCCGCGCCTTAATGAGAAGGTCGCGCGTTACGAAGGCTTCTGCGACATTCATCCGCTCCAGCCGGTCTCCACGGCGCAGGGCGCGCTCGCGGTGATGGAGTTGCTGGCTTACTGGCTGACGACGCTCACCAATATGCCAGCGGTCGCGCTCTCTCCCAAAGCCGGCGCGCATGGCGAGCTGTGCGGGATGATGGCGATCAAGACAGCCATTGCCGACAAAGGCGAAGGCGCAACGCGCAACGTCGTGCTGATCCCGCAATCGGCCCATGGCACCAATCCCGCCACGGCCGCGCTTCTCGGTTTCTCGGTGCGCGTCGTGCCGGCCTCGCCGGATGGAACGGTGCGCGCGAGCGCTGTCAAAGAGGCGCTTGGTCCCGACGTCGCGGCGATCATGCTCACCAATCCCAACACCTGCGGCCTCTTCGAAAGAGAGATCGTCGAGATCGCGCGGGCGGTTCATGACGCCGGGGGCTATTTCTACTGCGACGGCGCCAATTTCAACGCCATCGCCGGCGTCGCGCGCCCGGGCGATTTCGGCGTCGACGCCATGCATATCAATCTCCACAAGACGTTTTCAACTCCGCATGGCGGCGGCGGGCCCGGCGCCGGACCGGTCGTGTTTTCCGAGCGTCTTGCCCCTTTCGCGCCCGCCCCTTTCATTCGACGCGAGGGCGACAGGCTCACCCTCGTCGAGGACGCGCAGGGAACCCGAAGCTTTGGGCGGCTGACCGCCTTCCACGGGCAGATGGGGATGTTCGTTCGCGCGCTCGCCTATCTCCTGGCCCATGGCGTCGACGGCGTCGCGCAGGCGTCCAAAGACGCCGTGCTCTCGGCCAATTATCTACGCGTCGCCTTGCGCGACGTCATGACCCAGCGTTTCGGCGATCGCACCTGCATGCATGAGGTTCTCTTCGACGACGCATGGCTTAAGGGCACGGGCGTCACGACGCTGGATTTCGCCAAAGCGATGATTGACGAAGGTTATCATCCGATGACCATCTATTTCCCGCTGGTCGTGCATGGCGCGATGCTGATCGAGCCCACGGAATCCGAGTCCAAGGGCGCGCTGGATCTCTTCGCCGCGACGCTGCGTCGTCTCGCCAAAGCCGCGAAAGACGGAGATGTCGAGCGATTCTCCAAAGCGCCGCGCTATGCGCCGCGCACGCGCGTCGACGAAACGCTCGCGGCGAGAAAGCCGGTTCTGCGCTGGCGCGCAGGCTAGAAAGACGAAGGCGAAATTCTTGGTCGGCCTTCGTCTTGGAGCCTAGCGGTCGCGAGGCGGCAGGATCGGCAGAACGATGTCGGGCTGCTTGCCGGTGAGCGACTTCAAAAAGGCGACGATCTTCGTCGCCTCGTCGTCCGATAGCTTGGCGCCGACCTGTGCTTGGGCCATCACCGTCACGGCATTTTTCAGATCGAAGGTGGAGCCGGCGTGGAAATAGGGCGCCGTCAGCTCCACATTGCGCAGCGACGGGATCTTGAAGCTGTAGCGATCCGCAATGGCTTTTGTGACCCCGAAGCGGCCGGTGTCGTCCGCCGGGAGATGTTCGGGGCTCGGAGCGGCGACGACGCCAAACTTCGCATAAGCGCCGCCGCCGATATTGACGCCGTTGTGGCAGCTCGCGCAGCCCTTGTCGACGAAGAGCTTCAGTCCCGCCTTCTGATCGTCCGACAGCGCGGCGTCGTCGCCGGTGAGCCAGCGGTCGAAGGGCGAGTCGGGCGTGATCAGCGTCGCCTCGAAGAGCGCGACCGCGCGGCCGATATTGTCATAGGTGAGCGGGTCCGCCTCGCCGGGAAAGGCGGTTTTGAACGCCGCGACATAGCCGGGAAGGGACTTGAGTTGCTCGACGGCGCGCTGTTTGGTCGCGGCGAGATCCGCCGCATTGATCGCCATCGGGCCGCCGCGCGTCTTTAGCAGCGCCTTGGGGTTGGCCATGACCGAGTTGACGACCTGGTCCTGAAGGTCGGTGGCGCGACCGTCCCAGTATTGCGACTTGTTGAAAACGGCGTTGAGCACCGTCTGCACCTCGCGTCCGGCGAGCTGGGCGTTCAGCCCGCCCGACAACGCGCCTCCGTCAACCCCGCCCAGGCTCAGATTATGGCAGGTCGCGCAGGCGAGCGCGTGGCTGTCTGACAGACGCGGCTCGAAATAGAGCATTTTGCCGAGATCAACCTTCTCTGGCGTCGCCGGATTGTCGGGAAGCGCCGGCGCCGACCTCGGGATCGGCTCGAACAGGCCCTTCGCGTGGTCGCGCAATGCGTCTTCCGCCTGCGCCGATCCGGCGCAAAAGAGGAGGGCGGCGAGAGAGGCGATGAAGGATGGACGCATGTTGGAACCCGTTTTTGAAGGGCTTGGAAGGAATCGTTCTATAACACAGCTCATCGCGCGCCTCACTGGCTCACCCATAAAATCCGCGCCATCCAGCTCACTTCATCGCGCGGGATGACGCGCTCGGGCGCGTGCGGATCGAACGAGCGCAGTTCGATCGAGCGCACGGTCTGGCGCTTGAGCTCTTTCGCCAGGACCTCGCCCGGCGCGGTCTTGATCACCACGCGGTCGCCGCGACGTATCGGCGCGGCCGGCGATACGATCAGAATGTCGCCGTCGCGATAGAGCGGCGCCATGTCGTCTCCGGCGATTTCGAGCGCGTAGGAATGCTCGTCGGCCACGGCGAGAACGTCGATCTCGTCCCAGTCGCCGCCGATGGCGAAGCCCGCCGCGTCGAAAACGCCGGCCCGCCCGGCTTGCGCCAGCCCGATCAAGGGTCGTGTGCAGCGCCGCGCCGCCCCGCTGTTGGCGGAGATCAGCGCCATGAATTCATCGAGGCTCGCGCCGGTCGCCTGCAAGACCTTGGCGATCAACTCGGTCGAGGGCCAGCGCTGACGTCCGATGGCGGTCTCCCGCTTGGAGCGGTTGAAGGTCGTCGGATCCAGCCCGGCCTTACGGGCAAGCCCGGAAGCCGTCAGTCCATAGCGCTCTCCGAGCGCGTCGATCGCGGCCCAGATCTGCGCATGGGAAAGAATGTCGGTCATGCAAGCGCGCCATTTCCGGGGAACAACTTCCTAGTGCAAGGAATATATCCTCCAATTAGGCCGCGCAACAACTTTGTCCGAAGCGATCCTAAACTTCCTCTTCCGTCTCGTCTGCGGCCGGGCCCGAATTCGACGACGGGCGAGCGCGCGTTTGATGCTGTTGCGCCGCTCGATCCGAAGCGCGCGCGCCTTGTCGTTTGTGGGTTGCAGAAGCTTGCGGAATTCGTCGCGCTTTTCATGGATCGAGGCGATGACGTAGCCCATGGGCACGCCGACGTCGACGAGGACCGTTTCGGCGAGCTGAAGGCTCGCCTCGATCGTCTCCGGAATGGCGTCGCTCGCGCCCAGACGATAGAGCTCGGTTGCGTGGCGCGCGTCGCGGGCGCGCGCCACGATGACGAGATCCCCCCTGATCTCATGGGCGAGGCGGACGACTTCCTCCACCGCCGCGGCGTTCTCAATCGTCACCACCAGCGCGCGGGCCTGAGCGAGGCCGCAGCGCAGGAGAAACTCGCGCCGCGCGGCGTTGCCCCAATAGATCTCGATCCCTTTCCCGCGCCCGTCCGCGACGATCGAGACGACGTTTTCGATCGCCACGAAAGGCACGTCGTGGCGCGCCAGCATCTCGCCCACAAGGCTGCCGATGCGCCCGAAGCCGACGACGACGACGCGCCCCTCGGCGACGCCGTCCTCGGGCGAGAGATCCGCGTGCTGCGCTTCTTCCTCGGCCCGCTCGACCGGCTGCGAAAGCCCCGCGCCGACGCGCCCGAGCAGCGGAATGAGAAAAATGGTGATCGTCACGACCACCATGGCGTCCGCGCCGAAATGACCGGGCAGAACGCCCGCGAGCATGGCGGCGGTCAATAGGGCGAAAGCGAACTCGCCGCCCGGCGCGAGCAGCAGGGCGGCCTCGGCCGAGGTGCGCCAGTCGATGCTGAACAGCCGCGCGAGCGCGAAGATGATCGCGGCCTTGACGGCGATCAGCCCCAGCGCATTGATGACGATCGTCACCGGGTCGGCGACGACCGCGTCGAGGTCGAGGCCCGCGCCGACGGAAACGAAGAAAAGGCCGAGAAGCAGGCCTTTGAAGGGTTCGATCGTCACTTCGATCTCGCGGCGGAACTCGGTTTCCGCGAGCAGTAGCCCGGCGATGAACGCGCCAAGCCCCATGGACAGGCCGGCCGCGGCCGTGACCAGCGCCTCGCCCACGACGACGAGCAGGCACGCAGCCATGAAGAGCTCCGTGACCTGCACCGAGGCGACGAGACGAAACAGCGGCCGCAACAGGAGCCGACCGAAGACGATGAGGCCCGCCAGGGCGACGAAGGCCGGCAAAAAGGCCGAGACCGCCTGTATGGCGCTGAAACCGTCCTTCGCCTGGGCGAGCGCGGAGACGAAGAAGAGAGCGGGGGCGACCATCAGATCCTGCAGCAGCAGCACCGAGAAGGCCACGCGCCCGGGGGTTTTGTTGATCCGCCGCGCCTCCGAGAGCACCGGCATGACGACGGCCGTCGACGACATGGCCAGCGCCGCGCCCATCAGAATTGCAGGCGCCGCCTCGACCTTGAACCAGTAGTGGCCGACGAGCGCGAGCACGGTCGTCGAAACCGCGACCTGCGCGAGCCCGAGGCCGAAGACGAGGCGGCGCAACCGCGCCAGGCGCTCCCACGAAAGCTCCAGGCCGATCATGAACAGGAGGAAGACAAGCCCAAATTCGGCGAGACGCGAGACGCCCTCGACATCGGCAATCGTGAAAAAGCCGATCCAGTCGCTTCGGTCGGCGAAGCGCCCAAGTCCATGCGGGCCGAGCGCCGCCCCGGCGAGAAGGAAGCCGAGCACCGGGCTCACCCGAAGGCGATGAAACAGCGGCACGACGACGCCGGCGGTCGCGAGAAAGACGAGCGCGTCCCTGTAGGATTCGAAATGTAACGGATTTTCGCCCACTTGCCCCGCCCGACTTGGCCCTCGACGCCGCCGATTCGACTGTGTCGAATGTAAAGGCGTCGGCGCATTTGGCGAGCGTCGAGGCGTCGAGACAAGCGCTTGACCAAAAAAAGCGCGCCGCCCCCGAGAGGACGGCGCGCGGGGAGGCTCTCGCCTCTATGGCTATTCGGCGGCGGCGTGCGCCTGCTTGGCGCCGGGCTTGGGGGCGACCCGGGTCCAGGTCTCGCCGCTGCACAGCACGCCCCACAGGCAGCCCTTGAGCTTCAACTCATTGGCGGAGGTAACGCTCACGAAGCCGTCGTAGGTTTTTCCGTCCTGCGAATTGAAGAGCTTGCCCTTCCACTCGTTCGGTCCGCTCTTCGAGGCGCCGCGCAGGATCACCGTGCCGATCGCTTTTTCGTCTTCCGGCTTCGCGACGGCGACGAGCTTGGCGCACAGCAGGCCGTCGCAATCATAGAAGCTGAACTGCTCGCCCCCTTCGGGCCGCAACCACATGCCGTGCGGATCCTTCGCATCCGTCGCGCCGAGCGCCGGGACCGGGGCCGCAAACAAGGCCAGGACCACGGCGGCGGCAGAGAGGCGCGCGCACGAGCGCGCCAGCGAATCGATTATCGAGATACGCTTCATATCGATCGCTCCCTTGATTGGCGATGGCGTGAGCATCAACCGTCAAAGGGGCGAATCTTCGTTCGCAATTTGCGCTTATTTGGTCGCCGGCGCCGTCGCCGTGGGGCCCGCCTGGCGTTCAAGCAGGCGCTTGTAGACCTCGAGCGTCGCCCGTTGCATCTGCTCCACGGAGAAGCGCGACTGCACGTTGTCGCGCGCGCGCAGCGCCAGCTCGTCGCGCGCGGAAGCCTTCAGCGCCAGCGCCTCGGCGACGGCATGCGCAAGCGCCGCCGGATCTCCCGGCCGCACGCGCCAGCCCGTGGCTTGACTTCGGTGCGTCTGCGGCGGCCCGCGCACGATCTCCGGCGCGGCGCCGATGTCGGAGACGATGACCGGCGCCCCCATGGCCTGCGCCTCGACCGCAACCCGCCCGAAAGCCTCGGGCTCTGTCGCGGGCGCGACAATGACGGCGGCCGCGAGATAGGCGGCGGGCATGTCGTCGCAATGGCCGACGCAACGCACAAGGCTCACGAGGCCTGCGCGGGAAATTTGCGTCTCCAGACTGCGGCGGAAACTGTCGCTGTGCGAGTCGCCCACGAATATGATGCGAATGTCGGCATTGCCTTCGCTCGCAAGGCGCTTGGCGGCGTCGATCATCACCGCATGACCCTTGCGCGCGGAAAGTCTCGCGGGAAGCAGGATCACGCGCTCATGCGGGGCGACGCCCCACTGGGCGCGCAGCCGCTCCACGCGCGCGGGCGCCACGGCGGCGGGGGAAAAGGCCCGCAAATCCGCCCCGCGCGAAATGACCACGACGCGCGCGACGGCCTCCGGATGCAGATCGCGTATGCGCTGCGCCGCAAAATCGGAAATGGCGATCACCGCGTCGCCCGACGCCATGATGGCGTTGTAGCTCAATTTGATCGGCGAGGAGCCAAAATAGGCGCTATGGTACGTGGTCACGAATTTCGCGCCGGTCTGCCGCGTCGCGTAATATGCGACCCAGGCCGGCGCCCGCGAGCGCGCATGCACGATATCCACCCCCTCGTCGCGTATGATGCGCGCAAGCCGCACGGAGTTGAGGGCCATGGCGATAGGATTCTTGGTCGCCGCCGGGAAGGGAAGCCAGACGCCTCCCTTGGTTTGCAACTCGCTGACCATCCGCCCGCCGCGGGAGGCGACGAGGCTGCGCCCGCCCGCCTGGCAAAGCGCTTCCGCCATGTCGATCGTGGCGCGCTCCGCCCCGCCCGACTCAAGGTCGGGAACGATCTGCAACACCGTCCTTCCGACCAGCGACTGGTCGGCGGCGGCGATGGGGGAGAGAGTCTGCGACATTGGACGCCGAGCGAGCAGCCATTTTCTGACGAATGCTCGCACTGTCTTACGCGATCGTTTACCAATTATGAGCAAACCACTAAAAAACAATTGCGGGTAACAGCTTAGGACTATGAAAAGCGAGCCGCCGAACGTGACCGAAACCGTCCTCGATGTCGTCGACGTTCCCAATCCCGCAGGCCCGACGCCGTGGCGCATCGCCCGGCGGCTGCGGAAGGCGACTGGTGAAAACGGAGCGGGACTCGTCTGGCTCGGGGGTTTTGCCTCCGACATGGACTCGACCAAGGCCAGTTTCCTCGACGGATGGGCGCGCGCGCGCGGCCGCGCTTTTCTGCGTTTCGATTACTCCGGCCACGGCGCGTCGAGCGGCCGTTTCGAGGAAGGGTGCATCGGCGACTGGCTCGAACAGTCGGCGGCGCTCTTCCGGGGATCGACCGCCGGGCCGCAAATCCTCATCGGCAGCTCCATGGGTGGCTGGCTGGCCCTGCTTCTTGCCCGCCGGCTCGCGGAAAACGGAGAGTCGGCGCGCCTTGCGGGTCTCGTGCTTCTCGCGCCCGCCGTCGACTTTACCGAGGAGCTCATCTGGAAGAATCTCGACGACGCGGCGCGCGCGCAGATCATGACGACGGGCGCCTTCGCGCGCGCATCGCAATATTCCGTAAACCCAAAGCCGATCACGCGGCGGCTGATCGAGGACGGGCGCGCGCAGCTGCTTTTGGGCGGGACGATCAGAACGCATGCGCGCGTCCATATCCTGCAAGGGATGGCCGACCCTGACGTGCCCTGGCGGCACGCGTTGCGGCTCGTCGAACATCTGAGCGCCGATCCCGTGACCCTGACGTTCATCGCCGACGGCGACCATCGGCTCTCGCGCGCGGAAGACCTTGCGCAACTCGCCGCGGCGGTCGAACTGATGAGCGCGCCGGTCCCGCGCCGCCGCCCGCCACGACGACGGGATCTCTTCGGCTGATCCGGGGGCGCGCGAAACGACGTTCCAGCGCGCCGCCCAGCGGAGGCGCTGCCGCATTTAAGTTCCTTTAGGGATAAGAAATTCTTCTTCAGAAACCGCATCAATTTGTTAAGTCGGGTCAATCAACTCTAGGCGCGAACGTAGCGCCATGAAAGGCGCCGCAAGCGACAAAGGGCGAGTCCTCGCCCACAGGCAAATGAGTTGTCTTGAACATGCGCGCGTCCCGCACCCTGGCTTTCGTCGTCGCTTGCGCGATCTCGGTCTTCGGGACCGGCGCGCGCGCCGCCGACTGGTACACGGGCGTGCCGACGGACGGTCCGCCGCTTCCCAAGGCGCCGCGCGCGACAATCGATATCGCCCTCGACGGGACGAGCCAGGCCGCCTTTTCAGCCGCGGTCATCGGCACCATCGCGCCCTTCACCCCGCTCGACCGCAGCGGCTTCCGCCTGCGTACGAGCGGCATCGTCGGAACTTACACATATCGAGTCGACAGACGTCGGCAAGGTTAACGGAAACCTGCTCGGCGGCGCTTTCCTCTTCGGTTACGAGTGGGTCTTCAAACGCGCGTCCATTTCGGTTTACGCCGGCGGCGAGGTCGTCAATACGACCATTTCCCCCAACGATCCGAACAATCAGGCCAAAGGCACCAGCGCCGGCCTGAAGCTCGCAACAGACTTCTACCTCACGCCGACCAACGCGACCATGATCGCGGGCGTCTTCTCCTATTCCACGAATTTCAACTCCTACTACGGTCGGCTGAAGTTCGGCATGGCCTTCGCCAACAACATCTATATCGGGCCGGAAATCGGCGCCCTCGGCGACAACTTCTTCCAGCAGTGGCGCATCGGCGGCCATGTCACCGGCATTCGGCTCGGCATGCTGCAGTTCGGCGCAGCGCTCGGATTCCTTAACGACCGCGTCCGCGGGGCGGGTCTCTACGGGACGCTGGACTCCAGGGTAACTTTCTAATTTACCGCGAGAAAACGGTGTCTGTCTCATCGTTAACGCGGCCTTTAACACCTCAGTCTACAATTGTTGTTGGACGGAATGCGGGGTCCTGATGTTCGGGTTGCGTACGTTTGCGTGGATTGCGACGGGCGTCCTTGCGGTTGCGTTGTTGACGCAACCCGTGAGCGTCCAGGCGCAGCTATCGCTCAGCGTCACCATCATCGGCGCCCTGCTCCTCCTCTGGCGCTTTGGTCGCGGTCCCCTCGCGCGTCAGGCCTATCTCGCGCTCTCGAGCTTCATCGTCATCCGCTACGTCTATTGGCGCCTGACCTACACGCTGCCGCCGACATCCGACCCGATCGGCCTCACCTGCGGCCTGGTGCTTCTTGCCGCGGAACTCTATTGCGTCAGCATCCTCGTCATCAGCCTGATCGTGAATGTCGATCCGGTGAAGCGACGAACGCTGTCGCGGCGCGATGACGACGACCTGCCGGCGGTCGATGTCTTCATCCCGACCTACAACGAGGACGAATATATTCTGGCGACGACGGCGGCGGCGGCGTTGTCGATGGACTATCCCCGCGAGAAGTTGAAGGTCTGGCTGCTCGACGACGGCGGCACGGACCAGAAGTGCAACGATAAGGATCCCGCCAAAGCCGAAGCCGCGAAGCTTCGGCGCACCTCGTTGCAGGAACTGTGCAAAAGGCTCGGCGCACATTATCTCACCCGCGCCAAGAACGAACACGCCAAGGCCGGCAACATGAACAGCGCGCTCGCCCATGTGAACGGCGACATCGTGCTCGTTTTCGACGCCGACCATGCGCCATTCCGCTCCTTCCTCCAGGAGACGGTCGCCTATTTTCTCGACGACCCGAAACTCTTCCTCGTGCAGACGCCGCACGTCTTTCTCAATCCGGACCCGATCGAGAAGAATCTGCGCACCTTCGACCGCATGCCGTCAGAAAACGAAATGTTCTATTCCATGACGCAGCGCGGCCTCGATAAATGGGACGCCTCCTTTTTCTGCGGCTCGGCGGCCCTGCTGCGTCGCTCCGCGCTGATGGAGGCGGGCGGCTTTTCCGGCGTCACCATAACGGAAGACTGCGAAACCGCTTTCGAGCTCCACGCCAAGGGCTATTCGAGCGTCTTCGTCGACAAGCCGCTCATCGCCGGCCTTCAGCCTGAAACCTTCGCCTCCTTCGTCGGCCAGCGCGTGCGCTGGTGCCAGGGGATGCTGCAGATTCTGATGCTGAAGAATCCGCTCTTCAAGAAGGGGCTCAAGCCGATCCAGAAGCTCGGCTATCTGTCGAGCATGACCTTTTGGTTCTTTCCCTTTCCGCGTCTCATCTTCATGCTCGCGCCGCTGGCCTATATTCTGTTCGACGTGAAGATCTTCGTCTCCAACGTCGACGAGGCCGTCGCGTTCACGGCGACCTATATGGTCTCCAACGTGATGTTGCAGAACTACATGTTCGGCACGGTTCGGTGGCCGTGGGTCTCGGAGCTTTACGAATATTGCCAGGGCGTGTTTCTGAGCAAGGCGATCGTCTCCGTGATCATGAATCCGCGCAAGCCGACGTTCAACGTCACGGCGAAGGGCCTCACGCTCGACAACGATCATCTCTCGGAGCTGGCGTGGCCCTTCTTCGCCATTTATCTCATGCTGCTTACCGGTTCGCTCGTGGCCGCCTTCCGCTATGTGGTCGAGCCGGGCGTCAGCAATCTGATGTTCATCGTCGGTCTTTGGAACACCTTCAATCTCATCATGGCGGGCGTCGCGCTCGGCGCCGTGTCCGAACGCAAGCAAGCCGACCGGCATCCGCGCCTCACCATCAAGCGCAGGGGCTGGCTCGACTTCAGCGAGCAGCGCGTCGCCGTCGAGGTCGTGAACGTATCGGCGGGCGGGTGCGCGGTGCGGCTCCTCGAAGAGATGCCGCCCATGCTGCTCGAAGCCGAGGAAACCCGCGCGCGCCTTGCGATCGAGCCGATCGGCGATCTGGTCGGGAGGCGCAGCCTGCCGCTCATCTTCCATCGAACGCCCGACGGCTCCTCGGATCTTTTCGGCTGCGAATTCGACACGATGCAGCCGGAGGAGTATTTCGTCCTCGCCGATCTCATGTATGGCGACTCGGACGCACTGCCCCGCTTCCTCGCAAGCCGCCGAAAACACAAGAGCGTCTGGGCCGGCACGGGTCAGTTCATCATCTGGGGCGTCGTGGAGCCCATCCGCGCGCTCGCCTATCTCTTCAAGTCCCGCCCCCAGAACGAGCAGGAACAGACGACGCCCGCGCCGCCGGAAGCGTCCACGGCGTGGCTCAAACGATTTGTCGCGCAGGCGGGGGGCAAAGACGGCGAAAAGAAACCGGCCGAGGGAGACGCGCTGTCGCCGGCGGCGCGGAAATCGGCATGATGGCGCGTCCTTTCCAAATCCCACGCCATGCGCGCCGCCTGCTTGCGGCGGGCGCGCTCATGCTCGCGCCGATCGAAGCGTGCGCCCAGGCAATCTTCCTGACGGCGCCGCGAGAGTTCTCCCACGTCGACCGCGCGCCGGTCTCGGTGATTCCGGCTTCGCCACAGGCGGGGGCGCAGGCCCCCATGCGCGCGCCCGTGGGCGCGACGATCCTGCCCAAAGAGGCCACGCAGCCGGCGACTCGACCCCCCAGATCAGGCCCCACACGACCATCCTGCGGCATCTTCCCAACAATATTCAGGGATATCGGCTCTCCGGCGAAATTGGCTCGTCGGAATGGCCCATCTACATTACGGACAAGCAGGCCCGTCGCCGGCTGCAATTCCAGCTCGGCTATCTTTCCGCCGTCTCCGTCATGCCGGAGGTCTCGCGGCTGACGCTCTCGATCAATGATCAACCGGTCGGCGCGACGCCCATTACCGCGGTGCAGGCGGTCAAGACAGTCATCTTCGACATACCGCCCGGCTTGCTGCGGCCCGGCTTCAACTCGGTTCGGATTACGACCGAGCAGCGTCACCGGGTCGATTGCTCCCTCGAGGCGACGCAGGAACTCTGGACGCAGATCGACCCCACGCAGACCGGGCTGATTCTCGACGAAGCCGACGCGACGATCGACGCCATCTCCGATCTCGGCGCGCTGCCCACCGACGAGCAGGGCGCCCTGCCCTTGCGCGTCGTCACGCCGGCGCGTCCCACGACGCGCGAGATCGAGCGCATGTTGCGGGTCGTCCAGTTGATTGCGATCGTCGGAAGGTTTGAGCAGCCTGTCGTGGATGCGGGCGGCTTCGCCGGCGGCCGCTATGGCGCCAATCTTCTCGTCGGCACGGCCGCAGAGCTGGCCGCCATCGCGGGGCCCCAGACGATCGGCGTCGTAACGAAACCGCGCGCCTTCGTGCTGCCGGCGACCGCCGACCGGCGAACCACGATCGTCGTCACCGGCGCGGACGTCCAGCAGGTCGACGAAGCGATCAAGCAGTTCCTCGTGGCGACGAAGCCGCGGGGCGCGGCTGCAGGCTTGCGCGCCGCGCTCGCCTTCCCGGGCTACCGCGTCGAGGGCGGCCAGCGCATCAAACTCGGCGACATTGGCGTCAAGAGCTCCGAATTCGACGGCCGCCTCTTTCGCGCCGCCTTCAACATCATCATGCCCTCGGACTTTTATCCGGCGGATTATGGCCGCGCGACCGTGCGCGTCGCTGGCGGCTATTCGCCGGGCCTGACCTCAAAGGCTCAGCTCGTCATGTACGTGAACGAGCGCACCGCGGTCAGCCTGCCGCTTCTGAAATCGACTGGCGAGGTCTTCAAGGACAATCCGCTGCCGGTGCCGCTCGGCTTTCTGCGCCCCGGCCTCAACCGCATCGAAATTGAAGCGCATGTGCCGACGCCTTCCGACGAGAGCTGCGACTCGCTCTCCGCGCGCGACGCGCCCAACCGTTTCCTGTTCCTCGATTCGACCGAGATCGAAATTCCCCCCATCGCGCGCGTCGGGCGTCTGCCGGATCTCGCCGTCACGGCGACGGGCGGATTCCCCTTCGCCGGCGCGACGACGGCGCTCCAAACTCTACATGCCGCGCATCGACGCCAAAACCATCGGCGCCGCCGCCACTTTTGTCGCGCATCTTGCGGTCGTCGCGGGACGGCCGATCGATTTCGAAATCACGCAGACGCCGCCGCTCAAGAGCAAGTCCCCGACCCTCGCCATCGCGCCTTACGACGCGCTTGATCCCGATCTCCTGCGCAAGCTCGACATGCCCGTCGACGATCTCGCGCGCGTCTGGCGCGAAAAAATCGGGGCGGAAAGCCGCGCCCTCGACACCGACGCCGCCGCGAGCGTCGACGCCGCAACGCGCAACCGCCTGGTTCTGCAGAACAACTTCCCGATGGCCTGCAACCCCCCAAAATCGATCGGCGGCTTCCGCGCCATGTTGCAAAATATCGACCGCACCTCCATCGGGCGCGACGGAGGAGGGCGAGGAGGAGCCGGCGGCCCCGAACGAGAACGACGAAGGCGCGACGGACCTCTTTCAGGAGTGGGACTTGCGTCTGCGCAATGAAAGTCGAACTCAACTGGCTCCTGGATATGGCGAGCGGGGTCGGCGAATGGGGCAAGGCGAAATTCACCGACGCCGGCGATCTTTTCCGTCGTTTCGAGCGCGGCGCGCAGCTTTCCGAAATGTCCTCGCAAACGACGCTCGCGCTGGGCCAGAACCTTCTTGGCGGCGCGACGGACAATGTCTGGACCGTGCTCACCGCCCCCAATGACGAGGAGCTCGCCCGTCGATCGCCTGCCTCGTCGATCCGCGCGTGTCGCGGCAGATCTCGGGGCAGGTCTCGCTGCTCGACATGTCAAAGGCGAAGATCGAATCGATCCCCGTCTCCAATCCGCGATTTCGTGATCACGCAGCCGCTCTCGGTCGGCAATGCGCGGCTCATCGCCGCCGGCTGGCTGTCGCTGCATTCGCTTTACTTCGTCGGCGCGGCGATCGTCATCGGCTTCCTGCTCGCCTTGACGACCCGCGCCTTCGTGAAGAACGTCGGCAGGAGGACGCCATGACAATCCTGCTGCGCGCCGCCGCCCTGCTGATCGCCGCAAGCTTGTCCGCGTCCGTTTGCGCCCAGCCCGCAAAGCCGCCTCAGGCAGGCGAGCCCGCCGCTGAATCCGAGCCGGACCCTTCGGCGCAGGCGGCCAGGAAGCCGCCGCGGCTCCTGCTCGATTCTCGCCCGTTGCCGCTCGGCGGCGCGCTGAAGAATCCCCGGCATGTGGCTCGCGTACAAAGCGCGCTTCGTGACCGACCAGGGGCGGGTGGTCGATACGGGCAACAATCTCATCAGCCACAGCGAAGGGCAAGGATACGGCATGTTGCTCGCGGTCGCCGGCAACGATCGCGCGACCTTCGATCGCATCTGGAACTGGACCCGCGCCAATCTGATGGTGCGCGACGACGCGCTGCTCGCCTGGCGCTGGGAGCCCGGCAAGCGCCCGGCGCGTCGCCGACATGAACAACGCCTCCGACGGCGATCTTCTGGTCGCCTGGGCGCTGGCCGAGGCCGGCGATTTCTGGAACGACATGAGCTACCGCGTCGCCAGCCGCCGGATCGCCGTCGAATTCGCGCGCAAGCTCGTGCTCTTCAAGACGAAGCAGGGCGCGATCCTGCTCCCGGCGGTCTCCGGCTTTCACGAGGACGACCGCGGCGACGGACCGGTCGTCAATCTCTCCTATTACGTTTATCCGGCCTTCGCGCGGCTGAAGCTACGTCGCGCCCGAAGTCGATTGGGCGGGGCTGACGCAGAGCGGGCCTCGATCTGCTCGACGCGACGCGCCCGACTCCGGAAGCGCTGCCGCCGGACTGGATGTCGCTGAAGGACGGAACCGTCAAACCGGCCGACGGCTTTCCGCCGCAATTCTCCTACAACGCCGTCCGCGTGCCGCTCTATATGGCGCTCGCCGGCATTGGCGAGCGCGAACAATATGAGCCTTTCATGGCGCTCGTGCGCAAGACGCGCGGCGCCATGTCGATCGTCGACGTCGCCAATGGCGTCGAAGTCGGCAGGTTCGGCGACGCCGGCATTGGCGCGATCGGCGCGCTGACCGCCTGCGTCGTCGAAGGCTCCAAGGCGCCGCAGCAGATCTTCGTGCTGTCGCCCTCCGATAATTATTATCCGGCGACTTTGCAGGCGTTGTCGCTCATAGCGATGCAGATGAGGTATGCGTCATGTCTGCGATGACCCGCTCGCATTCACATCGCGCTGTCGCGGCGCTCTGTCAAGCCGCGTGACGCTGGCGCGGCGCGGTCGGCGCAAGCCGCCCGGCGGCAAATCCGCAGATCCGCGCAGGACGCAAGTCCGCAGAGGCGATCAAAAGGCCAGACGCCGACATCGCATGCGGCCGACGCCCGACGCCGCCGACGGCAGGCCCCGACCAAGACGCGCGCCACCGACTGCAGATTCCGCTCGTCGGCGGCCCCGTCGGCCCCGACGATTTCGCGCTTGCGCTACTATGCGTCGCTGAAACAGACGGCCGCGTCAATGCCGAGCTCGCGCGTCTGCATACGCTTTATCCCGGCTACGAGCCGCCGCCGATCTCTATGACGCGCCCGCGCGAGCCGGCGTCGACGAGGAGCCGTTCTGGGCGCTCTTCGCGGCGGACAAGATCGACGAACTGCGAAGCCGCCATCGCGGCGAAACGAGCGCGAATTGCCCGGCTGGAAGCCCTCGGCCGACCTCGCGAACGAAGCTGCGTCGCAAGGAGCTGCGGCTGCAAGATCACGGCGCTTTGGAAAGCCGACAAGATCATCGATCTCGTCGACTACCTCAAGGACGAAGATATGAGCGATCTGCGGAGCGACGTCGACATGCTATGGACGATCGCGGAGGCCTTCGCCCGCGCCAGACAGAATGAAGACGCCGTTAACATGTTCAAGCGCATTCTTTCGTCCACGAAGGATCCGCAGATCCGCGTCGCCACGATCCAGAAGGCGCTTGGCGCGCTTGCGCATGGCCGATGTCGAGACCCTGCTTGCCTCCGCCGCCTGGCGCGGCCAAGGGACCGGAAGAATTTGCGCAGATCGCGATCGACATCACCCGCGCGCGCATCGCCGCCTTCCTGCATGACGAGCGCGCCGAGGAGATTGCCGCCGCCGATATGGCGAAATTCGAGAGCTACGCGCAGGAGCAGCCGCGACGCCAACCAGCTTGGCCTTGTCGCCTGGTACGATTACAAGCGGCGCGATTTCAACGGCGCGCTCGAGTGGTTCAAGCTCGCCATTCAATATGACGGCGACGCGATGATCGCCCACGGCCTGGCCCATTCCTTGCGCGCGCTCAACATGAAGCGCGAGGCGGAGGAAGTCGCCTACGCCTGGCGCGAGCCGCTGGTGAACAATATGATCCTTCTATCTCGACCTGCTCGAGCGGAGCTGACGCGGCGAGATGCCGCCCTTATCGAGGCGGATCGTCTCGCCCGCTATGCCAAGGTGACGATGGAGGCGGCTCCGGCGAAGGCGCGCAGGCGCTTGCCGGTACGCCTATAACAGCTGCCAGTGGGACGTCGCGCGTTCTGGTTCGAGCGCGCCGCCGCGTGGTTCCCGAAGGACGCGACGCGTCTACGGCTATGCGCATGACGCTGCGGCGGCTCAAGAAGGAAAAGGACTTCTACGACACTCGCCAACCGCTACGACGGGCTCTTCGCCAAGGTCATCGACATATCTGTTTCCGCGACGGCTCTATCGTCCGCCCTCGCCCTGCGATCAGAAGGGCTCGGAGCGACTTCACGGCCGCGGGCGCGCGCAACGGCGGCCTGATCGCGCCCGGGCCCGCGATCGATCCCGGGCGCGCCGCCAAGTTACAGCCAGCCCGAGCAATCCTACGCGGCGCAGAGCGTCGCCTATCCCGCCGACTTGTCCGCCGAGCAGGACGAGACGCGCGTCCAGACACTCTTCAAAGGGCTCAAAGGAAAGTTCCCGGCGCGATCGTCGGATGGACAATCCCCTGCGCTTCCGCTCCGTCCCGATCCCCGGCCTCCTCGCGCAGCGCGCCCCGGCAATGGGCTTCCCGCCCGCCGCCGAGGCGCCGCTGCGAAAGGAGCCCGTCGACGCAGCCCGCGCCGCTTGTCGCCCGCCGCGTGCCGGGCGTCGGGCCCATGCCATACGAACGATACGGCTTCAGCCTGCTCCCCGCCTGGAACGGCCAACAGACCGCCAGCTGGCCGCCCTATACGCAGCAGATCGCGCCGGCCGGCACGCAATGGGCCGATCAGGAAGCCGATCCGGCCCGGGCTGGCCTCGCCAGCTTCGACGCACGCGCGCCGGAGGCGGCGCCGCCTATGGCCAGCAGCCAACTGCCGGTTACGGCCAGCAGCCGGCGGGCCGCGCCTACGGCGCGCCAGCGGCCGGCAATTATCTCGGCGGCGCCTATCCGCCGCCGTCGCAACGGCCGGGCGCCAGCTACGGCCAATATCCTCAACCAATGAGTTGCTGAGATGGACCGCTCGTTCAGCCGCCGTCCCCTCGCCGCCGCCGCGTTCCTCGGCGGCCTCGCCGTCAGCCTTGGCGCCTGCGGCCAGAGCCAGCCGGAACGCAGCCTGGCGTCCGATCCAAACGCCGCCATCACCGGCCAGTTCGTCGCCGGGCAGACGCTCTCGGCTCCGATCACGTCCGCAGATCTGAAGGACGAGACGGCAAGCTTCGCCGTACTCGACGATGCCCCCCGACGCCGTGCGCAACGGCCGGGTGACGGAAAAGCAATTTCTCAACGGCTGGCGGCAGAGCATGTCGCTCGACAAGAGCAAGGAAGGCGGCGACTGGAACGATCTGTCGCTCGAGATTTAATCGGCGCCGGGCGCGGGCGGACGCGGCGAGCTCATCGTGCCGAAGCCGACGCAGGAGGGCGTCCGCCGCGAGATTTTGGCGCGTTTCCCGGGGACGTCGATGCGTATCGTCAACCGGCCGATGTTCAACGCTCTGGGTCCCTTCGGCCTTGCGATCGGCGCGGGCCCGGGCGGGCTGCGCTGCGCCTTCGCCTGGCAGTGGGTTGATAATCTTCCGGGCGCCGCGCAGGGCGAAAAATCCACCTTCTTCAGCAGTGGCGAAATCACCGCCTCGATTCGCATGCGCTTGTGCCGTCATGGCGTCACCGCCGACGAACTCGCGCAATGGTTCGAACAGCTCGGCGTCTCCCAGCAAAATCTCGCCCGCGTCTCCGACTCCATGCGGCGGAGCATGGCCACTCAGGGGATCGAGGGCCAGGGCGCCGGCGCAGGTCTTGTCTCCGCCTCAGGCCTTGGCCCCGTCGTGACCGGCGCCGGGCGCGCCGCGCCAATGACCGCCTCGGTCGACTTGCTCGAATTCGTCGCTGCTCGGCGGCGGGCAAGAGGTCTCGGTCGAACGCCCGATCGGAGGAAAGCGCGCGGTTCGCCGCGCGAGCCGCCGCGCCGCCCCCCCGGCGGAGCCCGCAGCCGAGGCTCCGGCCGAGCCGACGACGGCGCCCGCGGTTCCGAGCGATGGTCGCCGATATCTCGGCCCCGTCTCCGAGAGCGGCGGCGGCGGACAATCGCAATACGCCAGCGCCCCGAGCGGACGGGGCGCCGGCTTTGGCGCGGCGCTCGACGGCCTGCCCGCACAGGCGCTCCGTGGACCATCGACGCCGCGCGTCATCACGCCTTACGGCGTCAGTCAGTAGTTCGCGCGTCTTCGGCCTTGACAGCCTCGGCCCGCGCCTCGATGTTGCCGAACAATTCGTTCGTAAAACCGAACGCGAGGGTCGGGTGAACAAGACGTTTGAGGCGCCGCCGAATGGCGGCGCGCCGCGGGTTGAACGGGGCAATGGTCCTTTCATGGGCGCGGCCGGCGGGCCGCCGAACGGCAAGACGATCGTCTTTCCCGCCGAACGTGCGCTCGTCACCGACGGCGGCGGGCGCATCACGCCGCTCTCGATCGGCTATGAGACCTATGGCGAATTGAACGCGGAGCGCAGCAACGCCATCCTGCTCTGCCACGCGCTGACCGGCGATCAATATGCCGGCGGCGCGCATCCGGTCACCGGGAAAACCGGCTGGTGGGACGCCATGGTCGGGCCTGGAAAGCCCTTCGATACAGATCGATATTTCATCATCTGCTCCAATGTCGTCGGCGGCTGCATGGGCACGACGGGTCCCGCGTCGATCAATCCCGTGACGGGGCGCCCCTATGGTCTGGACTTTCCTGTCGTCACGATCCGCGACATGGTGCGCGCCCAGGCCATGCTCGATCGATCATCTGGGCATCGACACGCTGTTTTGCGTTGCCGGCGGATCGATGGGCGGCATGCAGGTGCTGCAATGGGCGGCGAGCTTTCCGCAGCGGGTGTTCTCGGCCATGCCGATCGCGACGGCCGCGAAACATTCGGCGCAGAACATCGCCTTTCACGAGGTTGGACGCCAGGCGGTGATGGCGGACCCTGAATGGCGCGCCGGACGCTATCTCGAACAAGGCGCGCGCCCGGAAAAGGGCCTCGCCGTCGCCCGCATGTCGGCGCACATCACCTATCTCTCGGAAGCGGCGCTGCAACGCAAATTCGGCCGCAAACTGCAGGACCGGTCGGCGCCGACCTTCTCTTTCGACGCGGATTTTCAAATCGAGAATTATCTGCGCTACCAGGGCCTCGCCTTCGTCGAGCGCTTCGACGCGAATTCCTATCTCTTCGTCACCCGCGCCTGCGATTATTTCGATCTGGCAGCCGATTACGGCGGCTCGCTGGCGCAGCGCGTTCAAGGACACCAAGACGCGCTTTTGCGTTGTCGCCTTCAATTCGGACTGGTTATATCCAACGAGCGACTCGCGCGCGATCGTTCATGCGCTCAACGCGGGCGGCGCGTCTGTTTCCTTCGTCGAAATCGAATCCGACAAGGGTCACGACGCCTTTCTTCTGCATGAGCCAATGTTCATCGCAACGACGCGCGGTTTTCTCGAATCCGCCGCCGCGGCGCGCGGCTTGAAGTCCCGCGCATGAACGCGCCGCAAACTCCGCGCCGCGATCTCGCGCTCATCGCCGACATGGTGACGCCCGGCGCGCGCGTGCTCGACGTCGGCTGCGGCGACGGCATGTTGCTGCAGCTTCTCGCACAAGGAAAGAATGTCGACGGACGCGGCGTCGAGCTCTCGCAGCGCGGCGTGAACGAATGCGTGGCCAAGGGTCTGTCCGTCATCCAGGGCGACGCCGACATGGATCTGTCGGACTATCCGGACGACGGCTTCGACTATGTCATCTTGTCGCAGACGTTGCAGGCGACGCGTCATCCGCGCGAGGCGCTGCGCAACATGTTGCGAATCGGCCGGCGCGCGATCATCTCCTTTCCCGAACTTCGGCCACTGGCGGGTCCGCGCTCAATTGGTCTGTCGCGGCCGCATGCCGGTGACGGGGAACCTCTCCTATAGCTGGTACGACACGCCCAATATCCACCTGTGCACGATCCGCGATTTCGTCGAATTGATCGACGATCTCGGCGCGCATATCGAGCGCGGCGTCGCCCTTGACCACACCGGCGCGCCCATTCGGGTCAACGCGCCCTGGTGGGTATGGAACCTCCTGGGAGAGCAGGCGGTGTTTTTGATGGCGCGCGGCGCGCCGACGACGTAAGCCCGGTGAAATGGCGCCGCTTGCGCTTTGATCCGCGCGCCATGCGACGGTTTGTCCCGCGCGCTCGCCTTTCGCCGAACTGTCATTCGCGTTAGCCTCGCGACGTTCCATTGGATGAGCCCCATTGCTTTTGAGCTGGCGGCCCCAGGGACTGAACATGAAACGACAATGAGCAAGGCCGCGCGCGAAGCGAGTTCGCGAGAAGTGGGAGACGCGGGCGTGGCGACATCGACGAGCGACATCGCGCTGAGCCTTCCGGAGCCGCGCAAGGGGCGCGTCAGCCGCCGCGGGCGCGCTGCTGCGCCCGAGCCGCCGTCGCTGCGCGATCTGCGCTTGTTTTCATCGGTCGATGACGCGACGCTCGCGCGGCTCGCGCTTGAAGCGAAAATCGAGGTCTATCACGACGGCGCCGCGATCTTCCGGCAAGGAGATCCGGTGAACGGCATTGTGATCGTGCTGCGCGGGTTCGCGAAGATTCTGCGCATCGCGGCAAACGGCGATGAAACCCTGATTGCGGTCCGCTCGGACGGCGAGACGGTGGGCGAAGCGCCGTCGAGCCCGACGGAAAACTATCACGTTTCCGCCGAAGCGATCGGCCAGACCTCGGTCGTCAAATTTCCGGCGGCGCGCTTCGCGCGGCTGATGAAAGAATCGCCCGCGCTGTGCGCCGCAATTTTGCAGGACGGCAAGGACAAAATCGCCGCCCTGATCACGGAAATCGAATCCCTCAAGGCGCAGAACGCCGACCAGCGTCTCGCCAGTTTTATTCTTTCCCTCTGTCCGCCGGGCGCGGAACAGTGCCGCTTCAGGCTTCCCTACGACAAGCGGCTCATCGCCGCGCGACTCGGCGTTAAACAGGAAACGCTTTCGCGCGCCTTCGCGAAACTGCGCGATTATGGCGTGCGCACCGAGACGCGGGATGTTTTTGTCGAAAGCGTGTCGCGGCTCGTGGATCAGCGCGATCAGCTCGGACGCGCTGCGCGGCTGCCTTCGGAGCGCGCGCCGCGCGCCGGACGCGAGGATGCGGCCTGAGCGACTTCCCTCGCGCTTGACCTTGCGCGGGGTTCGGCCGACAAATTTCCCGCGATCTGCGGGAGAATCAGGCGTGTCTCATTTTGCCCAAGCGACCATTTTTGTCTGCGTGTCCTGTCGCGCGGCGCCGGACGCCGAGCGGCGACCCGGCGCCGGGTTCGTCGAGGCGCTGCGCGCGCGCCTTGTCGAACGAAACATCTGCGTCGGCGTCGAAGCGGTCGATTGTCTCGCGGTCTGCAAGCGGCCCGTGACGATCGCGCTGGCCGGTCCCCACAAATGGACCTATGTGCTCGCAGACGTCGATCCCGACGTCCATCTCGACGAGGTCGTCGAGTTCGGCCCTTCGCTTCGCCGCGAGCGAGACGGGCATCGTCGCCTGGAAGGAGCGTCCCGCCTGTTTCCGAAAGGGCGTCATCTCGCGCACCCCGCCACTTCCCTGATTACCCGTCGCGGGGAAGTCCGACGCTGCTTATTTCTTTTCCGCCCTGGCGCGCTCGATGCCCTCGGCAATCAGCGCGCGCGCGTCCGCGGCGTCGCCCCATCCGGCGATCTTCGCCCATTTGTTGGGCTCCAGATCCTTGTAGTGAACGAAGAAGTGCTCGATGCGCCGCCAGGTCATCTCCTGAAGATCGGTGTAGTTCTGAACATCCACATAGCGTTGCGTGAGCCGCGACGACGGCACGGCGACGATTTTCTCGTCGCCGCCGGCTTCGTCGGTCATGCGCAGGACGCCGATCGGCCGCACGGAAATCACCGCGCCCGGCGCGACGGGCCGCGTGTTGGCGACGAGCACGTCGCAGGGATCGCCGTCATCGGACAAAGTGTGCGGGATGAAACCGTAATTGCCCGGATAACGCATGGCCGTATAGAGAAAGCGATCGACGAACAGTGTGCCGGACGCCTTGTCGAGCTCATATTTGATCGGCTCGCCGCCAAGCGGCACTTCGACGACGACATTGACTTCATGCGGCGGATTCGCGCCGATCGGGATGGCGTCGAGACGCATTCATGGAACTCCGGTTCAAGGTGAAGGTCGGCGCGGCGCCGCGGGCGACGCGATTCGCTTGCGCAAAACTATTCCACCGAAGCGCCGACGCTTCTAGCGCGACAAGGGGACGGAGTTAACGCTTTTCTTCCGCGGCCGAAACGGCGCTGGCGGCGCGCTCGGCCGCGCCTTGCATGTTTTCCGGGCTGAGCGGGCCGACGAGCGCGAAGGCGAACCCATTTGCCCGCCATTCGATCGCCGAAACGCCCTGCCCCGGGCGCGACGCGGCCGGGCCGCCGGCGGTCTCCGCGCGCTCAAAATAAAGTCCGACGCGCGTCCCATCGGCACGCTCATAAAACAACAGTCCCGCGGGCGCGGCGACGCCGGGGGCGACACGCCCGCCGATGAGCCGCAGCCCGAGATCGGCGAGATCGGGAAGGACCGAGAAACCGACGCGCTCCTTGAGCCAGGCGACGAGCTCCCCGCGGCGCGAAATGTCGATTTCGACGGGACGCGCATCGGCGACATAGGTGGCGTAGGTCAATCCCGCGCGGCCTACATAGCTTTGCGTCAGCAGCGCCGCGACGGGCGCCCGCGGCGATTCGCTTCGCCCGACGAAGATCAGCGCGGCGAGCCCGGCGACGGCCGCGCCCGTGAGCAGCGTCAGGATCGTCGACAAAAGCGCCTGGCGACGGCGGTTGGCGCGCAGTTCGTCGAGCCGCTGGGCGGGTCGTGACGCGCCCGGCCGACCCCAATGAATGGCCCCGGTCTCGATCGGCCCCTGCGCCGCCGCGGGGGGCCGCGCCGCGGCGTCCCGCAGCGAAAGCGGCAGCATTTCAAGCGCAACCGGCTCAAAGGCGGCCCGCAGCGCCGCATTCTGGCGCCGCCAGCCCTCTACCAGAGCAGCGTCCTGGGGGTGCTGAAGCAGATGGTCCTCGACCTTGCGTCGCTTTTCCGCGTCAAGCTCGCCGTCGACGAGCGCGTGAAGGTCGGCCTCTTCGATGATCACGGGCGCGGTCAAGCGACGTCTACTTTACGATGCGCAAATGCGCAGCCGCCCGACGCGCGCCGTCCGACATCGTCGACCGAAGTCCCTCCACCCCAAGCGCCGCGCGCGCCCGCATCAAGCGGGCAAGGAGCGTCTCACGCGGCGCGCCGACAATGCGCGCGGCGGCGTCATAGCCAAATCCCTCCAATGAGACGAGAAGGAGGGCGGCCCTGTTCTCGAAAGGAAGGTCCGCAAGTCCATGGACGATCGCCGGATGACGCGGCGCCGGACGGGCGGGATTGGCGAGTCGCTTGCCCGCGAGCGCGGTCAATGTCGCATAGGCCTCTATCCGCGCCTCCGCGAGATCGGCGGGGCGCAACTCCTTGGACCGAACGCGCGCGCCAAGGCTTTGCAGCCCGTTTTGCACGATTTCATCGGAGAAGGCGGGACCCGCGCCAGCGCACAGCGCCCGCGCGTAACGGCGCAAGGCTGGAGCGGCTCCGCTAAGCCCATCAAGGATCTCGGCTTGCTTGCCCATAACCCCAGCCTGACCAAAAGGCTCTCGTTCACGTCATTAGTGACGTTTCCTATGACATGATAGGTCAATCGCGCGCAAATGGCCATGGCGCGCGCGCATTTTTTCAAAGGCTCGGCTGCGGCGCCGCTCAGGGTTTCCTTCGCGCAAAATCCACGCTAGAGCACGTCCCGGGAAGCGCCGCGCGGATTGTGCTGCGACGAGAAAACCGGGCGCGCACTCCTGGAAAGGGCGCGCGTTCCACATCGCCGGCAAGACGGTCTGCTCGGGAAGCGCGCTGGCCCGAACTTTAAATCCCAAGCTTTGGAATGAACGAGATGACTCAGCAAGCCGCGCCCGCCGCTCCTTTCGCCGGAATACTCGCCGGGAAGAAAGGCCTGATCCTGGGCGTCGCCAATAATCGTTCGATCGCCTGGGGCATCGCCAAGGCCTGCGCCGAGGCGGGCGCTGAACTCGCCCTGACCTATCAGGTCGAAGCTCTGGAGAAACGGGTTCGCCCGCTCGCCGCCGACCTTGGCGCCCATGTCGTCGGCCGTTGCGACGTCTCGGAACCGGAGACCATTGACGCGATTTTCGCCGAAGTGGAGAAGCTCTGGGGGAAGATCGACTTTGTCGTCCATTGCCTCGCCTTTTCAGACAAAGACCAGCTCGACGGCCGCTACGTCGACACGACGCTCGACAATTTCGCGCTGTCGCTGAACATCTCCTGCTTCTCCTTCACCGCGATCGCGCAGCGCGCCGAAAAGCTGATGACCGAGGGCGGCTCGCTGTTAACCCTCACTTATTACGGCGCCGAGAAATGGATGCCGCATTACAATGTGATGGGCGTCGCCAAGGCGGCGCTCGAAGCCTCGGTGCGCTATCTGGCCGCCGACCTTGGCGTGAAGAACATCCGCGTCAACGCCATTTCAGCCGGTCCAATCAAGACGATGGCGGCCTCGGGGATTGGCGACTTTCGCTATATCCTGCGCTGGAACGAATATAATTCGCCGCTGCGCCGCGTCGTGACGATCGAGGAAGTGGGCGAGACGGCGGTTTATCTGCTCTCGCCCATGGCGCGCGGCGTCTCGGGCGAAATTCTGCATGTCGACGCGGGCTATCACGTCGTCGGCATGATGAACCCTTCGGCCGCGCCGAAAATGGCCGACCTGCTCGCGCTGCTGCCGCAGGGGAAATGAGGGCAAAAGCCCCTCACACCCCTTCCGGCCGTCCGACCATCGTCACCAGCAGCTTTCCGTCTCGAAGCAGCTTCTGGGCCGCGCGCTTGCAATCGTCCAGGGCGATCGCGGCGATCTTGTCATTGCGCTCGTCGAGATAGCTGGGCTCGAAGCCGTCGAGCTGTAGATTGACGAGTTGGCTGGCAATCTTCGTCGACGTGTCGAAGCGCAGCGCGTAAGAGCCGATGAGAAATTTTTTGGCCTTGTCGAGCTCATCCGCGGTCGGGCCCTCCTCGGCGAATCGCCGCACCTCTTCCTCGATGACGCGCAGGGCCTCGGCCGCGCGCTCGTTTTTTGTCGCCGCCGCGCCGAGGAGCATGGGACATTCGTCATATTCGTTGAGCTGCGAATAAACGCTGTAGGCCATACCGCGTTTTTCGCGCACTTCGCGGAACAGCCGCGCGGTGAACGTGCCCCCGCCCAGAATGTGGTTGGCGACGACGGCGGCGAAATATTCCGGATCCCGCTTGGAAACGCCGGGCCGGCCGAAACGGATCGTGGTTTGCGGAATGTCCAGCGTCACGAGCTGACGCGAACCGACGCCCGCGATGGAGACCGGCGGCACGCGCGCGAGGTCGTTGTCCCGAGACAAGGCGCCGAAGGTCACGTCGAGATGGTCGGAAAGCGTCTTGGCGTCGATCGCGCCGACGACGGCGATCTTCAGATCCCTGCGGGCGAGGAGGCGCTCGCGCAACGCGACGAGATCAGGGCGGCCGAGCGTTTCGATCGACGCGAGGTCGCCGCGCACGGGTCGTCCATAGGGATGGTCTGGAAAAGCGGCCTGGCGAAACGCCCGAGAAGCCATTGCGTCCGGCTCGTTGACGTCGCGCTTCAATTCGGCGACGAGCTGGCTGCGCACGCGCGCAATGTCGGGCTCGGCGAAATGCGCGTCGACCAGGGCGAGCTTGAGCAGCTCGAAGGCCTTGTTGACGTTCTTCGCAAGCGTCTGCACGTGGCCGGAAATTGAATCACGGTCGACGCCGAAGCCAAGATGAATGGCGAGTTCATCGACCGCGCGATGAAACCCGCGCGCGTCATAGGGGCCCGCGCCTTCGTCGAGCAGCCCCGCGAGCAAGGTGGCGAGGCCGGGCTTGTCCGCGGGGTCCTGCGCCGCGCCGCCGCGAAACGAAAACTCCACCGCGACGAGCGGCACCGCATAATTCTCGACCAGCCAGGCGGTGATGCCGCCTGGCGTGACGACGCGTTGAACATGCTCGGCGCGGGAGGCGACGGAAACGACGGGAGCGTGAGCGGTCATGTGTGAATCCGGATAGGAGAGGGCCGGAACGCAGCGTCCCGGCCGAAAAAGAATTACGCGTCGGCGTCGGCCGGCAGGAGAAAGCCGGTCACGGCGCGGCGCTTGTCGAGCCATTTGCGCGCGGCGGCGGTCACCCCGTCCGCCGTCACGGCCTCCATGCGCTCCGGCCAGGCGCGGACGTCCTCGATCGTGAGGCCGGTCGCAAGCGCCTCGCCGTACCAGCGTGCGAGAGAGGCCTGGCTGTCCTTCGCGTAAATCGCATCGGCGACGAGCCGCGTCTTGGCGCGTTGCAGATGCCCCGGATCAATCGGTTTTTCGACGAAGCGCCGGATCACGCAGTCGATCGCCTCATCGAGCTGCGGCAGGGAAACGTCCGGCGCCGGCGTCGCATAGATCCAAAGACGCGTGTCGTCGACAGCCGAACCGAGATAATAGGCGCCTGCGCCGACGGCGTATTTCTCCTCGACGACCAGCGTTTCGTAGAGCGCGCTGGTCGCGCCGCCGCCAAGCATGAAGGCGAGCGTCTCCAGCGCCTCGGCCTCGCCCGGCTCCGCGGTCCTGTAGGAGGGAACCAGAAAGACGCGCTCATGCGCGGGTTGCTCGACCTTTTCGTCGGAAAGCGAGACGAGTCGATGCGCGCGATGCGGCGGCTCCTTGGTGCGATCGCGTCGCGGCGGCTCCGCGCGCGCCGCGATGGCGCCATAGGTTTTCTGCGCGAGCCCGAGGACCGCCTGCGCGTCTATGTCCCCGGCGACGATGAGAATGGCGTTTTCCGGCGTATAGAAACGGCGGTAGTAGGCGAGCGCGTCCTCGCGGTCGAGGCTCTCGATTTCATGGTTCCAGCCGATGATCGGCGTGCCGTAGGGATGATGGGCGAATAGCGCCGCCTGCACCGCCTCGTCGAGCTGCGCGGCGGGGTCATTGTCGGTGCGCATGCGCCGCTCTTCGAGAACCACTTCACGTTCGGGCGTCACCACGTCGTCGGTCAGGACGAGATTGCGCATCCGGTCCGCCTCGAACGCCATCAGCGTTTCGAGATGCTCCTTCCCGATGCGCTGAAAATAGGCGGTGTAATCATAGCTCGTGAAGGCGTTCTCCTGGCCGCCGAGCTCGGCGACAAGGTTCGAGAACTCGCCCTGAGGATGGTTGGCGGTGCCCTTGAACATCAGATGTTCGAGGAAATGCGCAATGCCTGACTTGCCGATCGGATCGTCCGCGGCCCCGTTTTTGTACCACACCATATGCGTCACGACAGGCGTGCGATTGTCGGGGATAACCACAACCTCGAGACCATTGTCGAGCCTGAAATGCGAAACCTCGCCGCCCGCACGGGCGGCGTCGCCGGTCGCGGCGCCCGGCGTGAGCAAAACCGGCGGCGACGCTTTCAAAGACGACATGGAAGGCCTTTCTAGCGGCGAAGGGGCCGCTCAAATCGGGGAAACACGCCTCCCAATATAGGCCCAAAATCGCTAGTTGTCAGAGCCCCTGAGGAAAGTCGGCATCACACCCGAGAACATGCCGCCGCCAGTTCCGCTCCCGCTGGCGGTGCGCTGCGGGGCGGCCGGAGCCACCCCCGCCCCGGAGGCGCCCGGGTCGCCGCCGCCGCCCAGATAGCTCATGGGATTCCACCAGCTTCCCTTCTTGGCGTCCGGATCGACGATCTTGCTCAATTCCTTGGTCGGGCGGCGATACCCCGACGGCGGCTCGGTCAGCACGCGACGACTCGGCTCGTCGAGGACGGGTGAATGGGCCGCGGTTGTCGTCGTCCCCGCAGTCAAGGCGCTCTCCAGCAGACCCGGCTTGTGTTCCTCCGGGGGAGCGTTGGGGACATGGGCGTAACGGTCCGAATTGCGCCGGCGGGCGCTCGCCGCGTCGGTTGGCCAGCCGTCCGGACGACCAGCGTCCTCACGGGGCGCGGGAAGATCGGCGCGGGGCGGCAGGACCAGCTTGGGTCGCTCGCTGTAGTCGATCTTGCTGGCGCTCGTATCCGCCGAGACGCCGACAAGCTCCATTACGGAGCTGATCGTTGACTTGTCGTCGGCGGCATGGGCCGGGGCGCCAGAAACAGCGACCAGACCGACAAGGGCGCAGCCGGCGCGGCGCGCGGACCTTCGGAAATCCATCATACAACTCCTTCGCCCGGAAACCGGCTCGCGCCTGGGCGAGCCCCCGATTCATGACAAGCGCGGGATTAATCCTCGGTCGCACAATTGGCGCGACTTGGTGGCGATTTAGTGGCGAACCCGTTCAGCCGGATCATTTGCGGGCTCGGGGGGCGCAAGAAGGCTCTCATAAAGCAGCAGGGCGACTCCCGCCGTTATCGCGACGTCCGCGACATTAAAGACGTAATTGGCGAGGGGCCCGACCGGCAGATTGGTGTGCAGATAGAAGAAGTCGGCGACGGCGCCGCGCGTGAGACGGTCGGCGGCGTTGCCGAGCGCGCCGCCGACGACGAGGCCGAGCCCGAGCCCGACAAGCCGGCTTTGCGTCCGCCCCATCCACCACAAAAGCACAAGCACGATCACGCCCTGCCCCGACAGCAGCACGGCGCGGCCGAACCCTTCATGCGCAGGGAAGAGCGAATAGGAGACGCCGTAATTCCAGGAAAGCACGACATCGAGAAACGGCGTCAGCGTGACCGGCTGACGCGCCGCGACGCCAAAGACGTCGAGCATCCAGAATTTGTGCGCCTGGTCGACGAGGGCGGCGAGAGCCGCGGCGACAAGCCCGAGGGCGCGAGGCGAAATCGTGGCGTTCGGCAACAAGGGCCCTCTGTCGTTGCGCGCGCGGCGAACCCGCGTCCTACCTTGTAACTTTCCGGCGTCGCGACGGCTAGCGGCCGAGAAACGGCGCCAAAATCCTTGACATTGCCGCGCCGGGATCCTATCTCGCAAACGCTGTTGGCACTCGTCGAAAGAGAGTGCCAATAATTTTCGCTTAAGGCTTGCTTTTGACGGGTCACACCGTCCAAAGCATAGAAAGGGAAGACATTACAATGGCGTTCCGTCCCCTGCACGACCGGGTCGTGGTCAAGCGCATCGAAGGCGAGGAAAAGACCAAAGGCGGCATCATCATTCCCGACACCGCCAAGGAGAAGCCCCAGGAGGGCAAAGTGGTTTCCGTGGGTCCCGGCGCCCGCGACGAAAGCGGGAAGCTGGTCCCGCTCGACGTCAAGTCCGGCGATCGCGTGCTGTTCGGCAAATGGTCCGGCACCGAGGTCAAGGTTGATGGCGACGACCTGCTCATCATGAAGGAAAGCGACATCCTGGGCATCGTCGACTAACTCGACCCGCCCGAACGCTGCCGACACATTCAGGAGTTTCAACATGGCTGCCAAAGACGTCCGTTTTTCTACCGACGCGCGTGACCGCATTCTGCGCGGCGTCGACATTCTCGCCAACGCTGTCAAGGTCACGCTCGGCCCCAAGGGCCGTAACGTCGTGATCGAGAAGAGCTTCGGCGCGCCCCGCATCACCAAGGACGGCGTCACCGTCGCCAAGGAGATCGAGCTCGCCGACAAGTTCGAAAATCTCGGCGCCCAGCTCGTGCGCGAAGTCGCCTCCAAGCAAAATGACCTCGCCGGCGACGGCACCACCACGGCGACCGTTCTCGCCGCCGCCATCGCCCGCGAAGGCGCCAAGGCCGTGGCCGCCGGCCTCAATCCGATGGATCTCAAGCGCGGAGTCGATCTCGCCGTAGAGGCGATCGTCGCCGACCTCAAGGCGCATTCGAAGAAGGTCACGTCCAACGACGAGATCGCCCAGGTCGGCACGATTTCCGCCAATGGCGACCGCTTCATCGGCGAAGAGATCGCCAAGGCGATGCAGAAGGTCGGCAATGAGGGCGTCATCACGGTCGAGGAGGCCAAGAGCCTCGAGACCGAGACCGACATCGTCGAAGGCATGCAGTTCGATCGCGGCTATCTCTCGCCCTACTTCATCACCAACGCCGAGAAGATGATCGCCGAACTCGACGATCCCTACATCCTCATCCACGAGAAGAAGCTGTCGACGCTGCAGCCGCTTCTGCCGATCCTCGAGGCGGTCGTCCAGACGGGCAAGCCGCTGCTCATTGTCGCCGAGGACGTCGAGGGCGAGGCGCTCGCCACGCTGGTCGTCAACAAGCTGCGCGGCGGCCTGAAGATCGCCGCCGTCAAGGCGCCGGGCTTCGGCGATCGTCGCAAGGCGATGCTCGAAGACATCGCCATCCTGACCGGCGGTCAGACGATCTCCGAGGACCTCGGCATCAAGCTCGACAATGTCACGCTCGCCATGCTCGGCCGCGCCAAGCGCGTGCGCATCGAGAAGGAGAACACGACCGTCATCGACGGCGCCGGCGAGAAGAAGGACATCGAGGCGCGCATTGGCCAGATCAAGGGCCAGATCGAGGAGACGACCTCGGACTATGATCGCGAGAAGCTTCAGGAGCGCCTCGCAAAGCTCGCGGGCGGCGTCGCGGTCATCCGCGTCGGCGGCGCGACGGAAGTCGAGGTGAAGGAAAAGAAGGACCGCGTCGACGACGCCCTCAACGCCACCCGCGCGGCGGTCGAAGAAGGCGTGTCGCCGGGCGGCGGCGTGGCGTTGCTGCGCGCGATCAAGGCGCTCGGCGGCGTCAAGGTCGCCAATTCCGATCAGCAGACCGGCGTCGAGATCGTGCGCAAGGCGATCCAGTCGCCGGCGCGTCAGATCGTCGACAACGCGGGCGGCGACGGCGCCGTCGTGGTCGGCAAGCTGCTCGAGTCCAATGACTACGGCTTCGGCTTCGACGCGCAGAAGGGTGAATATGGCGATCTCGTGAAGCTCGGCATTATCGATCCCACCAAGGTCGTGCGCACCGCGCTTCAGGACGCGGCTTCGATCGCGGGCCTCATCATCACCACCGAGGCGACGATCACTGAGCAGCCCAAGAAGGAAGCCCCGCCGCTTCCGGGCGGCCATGGCGGCATGGGCGGCATGGACTTCTAAGTCCGCCGCTCTCGACAGGATTGGAAAGCCCCGGAAACGCCCGGGGCTTTTCTTTTGGGCGATTCGCGCGCCTTTACCGCGCGGGAATTTTTCTCGCTTGTGCGAAAATACGCGTCTTGCGCAGCACGTGCGCGGATCGCTTTTCGCTGACGGCGCGGGAGATCGCGCGCGTTTTGCGACAGCGACGAAAACGCGCGGTCGCAGGACGTTGCGGTAAACTCGGCGCTCGGCTAGCATCAAGCGCATGCGCGGCGGGTCGGTTCGCGCGTCAAACCAAGATTTGGGAGAATTCCGATGGCGAGCAATCGCGGGTCGGCGTCGACGGACGCGGACTGGTCTGAGCACTTGAAAACCTACAACGGGTTCCTCCGGCTGCTCAAAATTTCCGCGGCGGCTTCGGCGGCCACGCTGGCGGCGCTCTTCCTCCTCTTCGTGCGCTGAATACGTAAAGCCCCTTACGCCAAGCCGTCCGGGGCTCCCCATGACGGCGACGGTTTTCGCTTCGCAAACCGGAGTTCGTCATGCGCATCGCCGTATTGGCCGAGTCGGATAAAGCCGAGCCGCGTGTCGCGGCGACACCAGAAACCGTCAAGAAATTTCTCAGCCTTGGGGCTGACGTCGCGGTGCAGTCCGGCGCCGGCGCCGGCGCGGGAATCTCCGACGCGGATTACGCGGCCGCCGGCGCGCTGATTGGACCGGACTCCGCGACGACGCTCGCGGGAGCCGACGCGCTCCTGCGGGTGCGTCGTCCCGCCGCCGCGGAACTTTCAGGCGCCAAGCCCAATCTCGCCGTCTTCTCCATCGCGGACCCCTTTGGCCATGAGGCGGCCCTCGCCGATCTCGCGAAGACGGGAGCGATCGCGTTCGCGATGGAGTTCATGCCGCGCATAACGCGCGCCCAATCCATGGACGTGCTCTCCTCGCAGGCCAACCTCGCCGGCTATCGCGCGGTGATCGAGGGGGCCGCCGAATATGGCCGGTCCTTCCCCATGATGATGACCGCGGCCGGCACGGCGCCCGCCGCCAAAGCGTTTATCATGGGCGTCGGCGTCGCGGGCCTGCAGGCCATTGCGACCGCACGCCGCCTCGGCGCCATCGTCACGGCGACCGACGTCCGGCCGGCGACGAAGGAACAGGTCGAATCGCTCGGCGCAAAATTTCTTGCCGTCGAGAACGAGGAGTTCCAGCAGGCGCAAACGGCCGGCGGCTACGCCAAGGAAATGTCCAAGGAATATCAGGCCGCGCAGGCCGCGCTGACCGCGAGCCATATCGCAAAGCAGGACATCGTGATCACGACGGCGCTCATTCCCGGGCGTCCGGCGCCGCGACTGATCTCGGCGGAAATGGTGCGCGCGATGCGCAACGGCTCGGTGATCGTCGACCTCGCGGCAGAGCGCGGCGGCAACTGCGAATTGACGCGGCCGGGGGAAACGGTCGTCGAGAATGGCGTGAAGATCGTCGGCGCGCTCAATCTTCCCGGCCACATGGCGTCGACCGCGTCGAGCCTTTACGCCAAGAATCTCCTCGCTTTCCTCGAGACGATGATCTCGAAGGAGACAAAGCAGTTTGCGATCAACTGGGACGACGAACTCGTGAAAGCGACGGCGCTGACGCGCGATGGCGCGGTCATCGACGAACGCTTCAAAACGGCCTGAGCGCAAGGATCCCTCCAACAAAGGGCGTCAACCATGACCGACTCTACGCAGCAATTGCTCGAAAAGGCCCGGGCCGCGGCCGAGGCCGCCCGTCACCTCGCGGAACAGGCTCAAAGCTATTCGGATCAGCTCTCGCAGACCGCGGCGGCGGCTGCCGCCCATGGGCTCGGCGGCGGCGCCATCGACCCGGTAGTCTTTCGGCTCGCCATTTTCGCGCTCGCCGTCTTCGTCGGTTATTATGTCGTCTGGTCGGTGACGCCGGCGCTGCATACCCCGCTGATGTCGGTGACCAACGCGATTTCCTCGGTCATCGTCGTCGGCGCGCTTCTCTCGGTCGGCGTCGATCCGACGGGAACCAGCGACGACGGTTCGGGCGTGGCGCGCTGGTTCGGATTCATCGCGCTCGTCCTCGCCTGCGTGAATATCTTCGGCGGCTTCCTCGTCACCGAACGCATGCTCGCCATGTATAAAAAGAAGGGCTGACGCCATGAGCGCGAATATCGCAGCCCTTCTCTATCTCGTCGCCGGCGTGCTGTTCATCCTCGCGCTGCGTGGCCTTTCGTCACCGGCGACGTCGCGCGAGGGCAATCGCTACGGCATGATCGGCATGGCGGTCGCGGTGGCGACGACGCTGCTTCTGCATCTGCCCCCGCTCTATGGCCTCGTGCTGATCGTCATCGGCGCGGCCGCTGGCGGCGGCGCAGGGGCTTATGTGGCGCAGCGCATCCCCATGACCGCGATGCCGGAGCTCGTGGCTTTCTTCCACTCGCTCGTCGGCCTTGCCGCGGTGCTCGTCGCGGGCAGCGCCTTTTTCGCGCCACAGGCCTTCGGCATTGGCGCGTCGGGACATATCGAAGGCGGCAGCCTCTTCGAAATGTCGCTTGGCGCGGCGATCGGCGCGATCACCTTCACGGGCTCGATCATCGCCTTTCTGAAGCTCTCGGAACGCATGAGCGGGAAGCCGATCCTCCTGCCCGAGCGTCACACCATCAACATCATGCTGGCGGTCGGGCTTGTCTCGCTGATCCTGCTTTTCGTCTCGACGGAGAGCGGTTTCTGGCTCCTCCTGCTCATCCTCGTCTCCTTCGTGCTCGGCGTCACGCTCATCATTCCGATTGGCGGCGCCGACATGCCGGTCGTCGTCTCCATGCTCAATTCCTATTCGGGCTGGGCGGCGGCGGGCATCGGCTTCACGCTGGGCAATCTCGCGCTGATCATTACGGGGGCGCTCGTGGGATCGTCGGGCGCGATCCTCTCCTACATCATGTGCAAGGCGATGAACCGAAGCTTCGTTTCGGTTATCCTCGGCGGCTTCGGCGGCGAAACTGCCGGGCCCGCCGGCGCGAAGGAAACGCGCAACGTCAAGCAGGGCTCGGCCGAGGACGCCGCCTATATCATGCAGAACGCCGGCAAGATCATCATCGTGCCGGGCTACGGCATGGCCGTCGCGCAGGCGCAGCACGCGCTGCGGGAGATGGCCGATCTCCTGAAAAAGGAAGGGGTCGAGGTCAGCTATGCGATCCATCCCGTCGCGGGCCGCATGCCGGGACATATGAACGTTCTGCTCGCCGAAGCCAATGTTCCCTACGACGAGGTTTTCGAACTCGAAGACATCAACTCGGAATTCGCGCAGGCGGACGTCGCCTTTGTCATTGGCGCGAATGACGTGACGAATCCCGCAGCCAAGACGGACAAGACCTCGGCGATCTACGGCATGCCGATTCTCGACGTGGAAAAGGCGAAGACCGTTCTTTTCCTCAAGCGCGGCATGGGCTCTGGCTACGCCGGCGTCGAAAACGAGCTCTTCTTCCGTCCCAACACCATGATGCTGTTTGGCGACGCCAAGAAGACCGTCGAGTCGATCGTAAAATCCCTCTCGCACTGAGGCCGTCGCCCCAAACAAGGAAGATATAAAAAGAAGCCCGGGAATGTCTCCCGGGCTTCTTTCGTCGAGGATCAATCGATCGAGAAGGCGACCGGCTGGAACCACTTGCCGACGTCCGGCAAGCCGCCAGCGTCGCCGCCGTAGAATATGCCCGGATCGCCCTTCGTCGTCCCGAACTCGTACTTGCCCGCGACGACGAACGTGCGCTGCGGGAAGGGATGGAACAGGAAGTATTTGTAGTTGCCGATATTGTCGACGCCGAAGTCGAACGACCAATGATTATCGTGCTTGTAATGGATCTTCGTGTCGACGACGAAGAAGCGATCAAAGGACTGATAGACCTGATGGGCGATGTCGTTGTTCGACAGCACCGTCCACATGCGGCCCTGGTAACGCGCCGCGAGCGAGAAGGACCAATGATCGTCGGGCCGATAGGTCGCGACCCCCGTCCAGCGCCAGTCCGGAACGTTTGGAACCGTCTTGCCGTTCACGCCATTGGGGTTGAAGACGCCAAAGCGCGTCCACCAATCCAGATTGCCCAGGGTCGCGGGCGTGAAGCCCGTCTGGGTCGGGACCCATGTCGGATCGGAGATCACACGCGCGTTGAGCCAGGTCACGCTGCCCGTGAACTCCAATCCTTTGATGAGGACATTGTTCCTCGCAAAGGCCAGCTCCACGCCGCTGTTGCGGATGCGCGAAATATTGGTGGGCGTGGAGACGAGCTGCGATGAGCCGGAAACGAGCACGTTTTGCGAGAAGATGAAGTCGCGGACCTGCTCGTCGAACAGTGAGACGCGCACGGACCCGTCCTTGATCTTGCGCTCGAAAGCGAGCTCCGAATAGAGCGACACCTCGGGGCGAAGATTGGGGTTTGGATTGACGTTCTGATTGCTGCTCGTGAGCGTCGAGAGGTTATAAAGTTCTTTCGCCGTCGGGAAGCGATTGGCGAGGCCGATCGAGCCGGTGATTGTCCAGTTCTGGTCCGCCTGCCATTGCAGCGAACCCTTGGGCGACCAGCGGGTGTGATAGAGATTGGGCTGATAGATCGGAAGCAATGAGGTCTGGCTCGCCGTCGACCCGAGGCCCGTGGCGTTGAGACCGCCAAGGGACTGATTATAGCCGTCCGACGCCTGCCAATGTTCGCCGCGAAGACCCACGGTGAATTTGAGATCTTCCCTGAGCTTCCAGGCGTCCTGCGCCCACAGCGCCTGGGTGCGCGTCGTGCCGTTGCCGATCGACGCGGGCGCGTAGGCCGCGCTCGTTCCCGCAGGCCAATCCAAAGTCAGCCAGGTCGGGTTGTTCAAGTGGAACTGGTCGCCATGGAGACCGAAGCTGATGTCGTGGTTGGCGAGCGCGCCATCGGGGCGCACGATTCCCTTCAGGTCCAGCAGCGTCCAATAGGTGCCGGTGTAAACGGCGTTGCGGCCCGTCTGCGTGTAGCCGGCCGTATAGGCGCCGCTGTAAGGGGCGCGCTGGTCCGACTGCAGATAGTTGAAGTGCGACGCGGAGATTTCGAAGTCGAAGGGGCCGCCCGAATTTGAGCGAATCGCCGCGTTGTTGACGAGCATCTTCTCCTGCACGCGATAGTAACCGCTCGCGAAACTCTGGAGCGTCGCCGTGCTGAGCGCGCCGGGCCCGGCGCTCCGGCCGAAAAACGGCCCGTAGTCGGAAACCAGATAGTTCTGTGGAATTGACGTGCCGTCGTTCGACCAGAAGCCGAGCTGATAGCTCGCCCGGATGGTCGGCGTGATGTCATAGGCGAGCTTGATCTTGCCGTTGACCTGGTCGTTCGCGAGATTGCCGGTCGAGCCGAGCACGTTGGCGGGAACGCCCAGTTTCGTCGTCTCGAAATAGGCCCCTGGATAGGCGTAGAAAATGACGGCCGGATTATTCGTGGGCTGAGTGACATAGGTGAGCGGCTGTGTCGTCCCGCGCAGCCAGTTGCCGGTGACGAGCCAAGAGAAATCGTTGATCTTGTCGCCTGCGGTGGCGGCGAAATTGCTCGTCCAGAACGTATTGGACGTTCCCCAGAGGGAGAAGTCCTGCAGCGCCACCGTCTCCTTGGCGGTGACCTCGAGCTTCTCCGGCATGCGCGTCGTGATCTTCAGTACGCCGCCGATCGAGTTGCCCGGATATTGGGCCGAGAACGGACCGTAAAGAAAATCGACGCGCTCGATCTCTTCCGGCGCGACAAGGCCCCAGCGCGGCGCGCCGATGCTGTTGTCGTTGCCGATGAGCGCGGTAAGCAGCATGTCGTCGGCATAAACGAGACTGCGCGCCGACGAATTGACGCCATAGGTGCGCGTCTGGAGCACGGCCTGCGTGTCGCCGTTGTTACGCTTTCGCACGAAAAGGCTCGGCATGTATTTCACCGCGTCTTCCGTGTCGATGATGTTGACCTTTTCCGCGATCTGCTGGCGCGTCACGCTCGCGACCGTATTCGGGAGCTGCCACTTCTCGACGAAGGCCGGCCGGCCGTCCGGCAGCGTCGGCGACCAGCGCGAGACGATTGGCGACGTCGGCGCCGGCGCGACGCCGGGGGCGGACCGGGCCGTCGTCGGCTGGCCGCCGTGCGCGGGCGCCGCACGGCCATGATGCGCGGCGCGCCGTTGGCCGCTGACGTCGATGGTCGGAAGCTGATGCGTGGCTTGAGCTGGCGTCGCCCAAGGCGACAAGACAACAAGACTCAAAGCGCAGGCGGAGACGCCGCGCAGAAGCGAGTGACGAGACATGATGGAAAATCCTCCCTGCGCCGCGAGGCGGCGCGTCTGATCCGTTTCTTGAAGAAAGGCGTGACTCAGACGGGGCCGGGAGGCGCGCGCGCAGGCGCGTTTCGATTATATTCGCAGGCGAAGGGCCGCGCTTCAGGCAACGCCGCGACTGTTTGGCGATGAGGCTCGACGGTCGGCCACGGCAGGGCCGGGAGATTAACGTCGATCGCGTTGAAGCCGATCTGGCAGAGCGAGCAGGCGGCGTGGTCGTGGGAGGAGGGCGACGCCGGCGCGGGCGCGCGCTGATTTTCCGCGGCGTCGGCCCCCGCCGCCGAGAAAAATTTGTGACAGGCCGCATAGCCGTCCCGCACCGCCGCCGCGCCCGCGAGGGACGCGCCCAACTGTGTCGCCAGGGCGGCACAGACGATCAGCGTTGCGAGCAGCCTTTTACGCATATCGGCCCAGTCACACGATAAATTCGACGCGGCGTGAAACCCGTCTCCTCGACGCTGGGCCCGGCCTCTCCAAGGATTAACCAAAGCGTATGCGTCACCACGACTGTGCCGTGATCGAGGACGCGTTCCAAGGCGTGTTGCGTTGTCAGAGGTTGAAAAATCGATTAAGAGACTTTTATGTCACAGCGGCGCGAAACGGGTGGAGTGTGGCGCGCGGCCGTCGCGGTCGTCGCGGTCGTCACGCTGCTGTTCAGCGTTTCGGCGTCGGGCGCCGATGCCGCCAACGCCACCGAAATCGTCGCAAGAAGTCATTCCGCCACCGGTCTTTTCGCCTGTTTCAAGCATCGCGTCACGCAACGTGGCGACACGGTCGGCGACAAGGCTCCCGACAGTCAGCACGGCGCCGCCCATCATTGTCCCTGCTGCCTCGCGGCGCATGGCGCGACGGCGGTTTTGCCGACGCGTCTGTCGACCTTCGCGCCGCCGCTCCCGACGCCGTCCTGGATCGCCTATCTGCCCGCCACGGCGCATGAACCCGACAGCGTCGCGTCGCGTGCGGCCAATTGGGCGCGAGCACCGCCGGCCTGACTCCGATGCGTCCGATTCGGCGCGCAGACGCTGGCCCATGGCCCGCCTCTCGCGATTGTCGCCGTTTCGGGACGCTGTTCTCGTCTAGATCAAAACAAAAACGAAGATGAGACGCCGGCGCCGCAGAGTTTGCGCGCGTGTCGCGGAAAATGAGTAGGTACAATGGATCATACGTCGCTTTCCCCTCTCGCCATGTTTCTCAATGCCGGCCCGGTCGGCAAGGCAGTCATGGCGCTGTTGCTGCTTGCCTCGGTCTGGACCTGGGTTCTGATCGTCGAAGGCGTCGTCGCCGTCGTGCGCATTTCCAAGGCGGCCAAGGAAGCCCGTGCGGGCGGCCCCGTCGGCCTGCTCGAGCCCGTCGCCGCGGCGGGCCGCGCGGCCTTCGCGCTCGATATCCCGGATGAGTCGATCGGCGAGAAGCGCGAGCGCATCGCCGAAATCATGAGCCGCGCCGCGCGCGAGTTTCTCACCAAGGCCGAGGGCGGCTTGCCCAATCTCGCGGTGATTTCCTCGGTCGCACCCTTCGTGGGCCTGTTCGGCACGGTGTGGGGCATCATGACGAGCTTCGCGGGAATCGCGCAGTCCCAGGACACGAGCCTCGCGGTCGTCGCGCCGGGCATTGCGGAAGCCCTCGCGGCCACGGCTTATGGCCTTGCGGCGGCGATTCCGGCCTCTGTCGGCTATAATCGCATCGGCGCGGCCTTTGCCCGACTCGGCCAGCAAGTCGCCCATTACATCGAGGACGAAGCGCTGCACATGACGAGCGGCGGCGCGCGCGGCCGGCAGCAGAAGGAGGCCGCGTGATGGCGCTACCTTCCCGCTTCAAAAGCAACAACGACCTCTACCAGCCGCTCGCCGACATCAACGTCACGCCGCTCGTCGACGTGATGCTCGTGCTGCTCATCATCTTCATGGTGACGGCGCCGCTCCTCGCCAAGGGCGTTAAGGTCAACCTTCCGCAGGCGAGCGCCGCGCAGCCGATCAACCAGAAGGATCCGATCGTGGTCACCGTCGGCAAGGACGGCAAGATTGCGCTCGGCGCCGATCCGGTGACGGCTGAAGCGCTCATCGACGGCATTCGCGCCATGATGGGCGACGATCAGGGACGCGTCGTCCATGTGCGCGGCGACACCGAGGCGGTCTACGGCGAAGTCGTCGCGGTGATGGACAGGCTCGCGAGCAATGGGATCACCCATATCGCGATCATGACCAATTCGCGCAGCAAGACGGGCGCGGGGCAGAAACCGGCTGTAGCGGGAGGGGGTGCGAAATGACGGACTTCGCCTTCGCGCCCGAAATTGCCGAAAAACACGGCGTCGCGTCTGGAAGCGCGCCGCCGGTCAATCCGCCCTGGCTGCGTCCTGTCGCGCTCGCCGCCATCCTCGCGGCGCATGTCGGGGTTTTCGCCGCCTTCATGCTGGCGCCGGCTCCCAAGACGATTTCGCTCGACTCGCTCAGCATGGATCTCGTCCAGGAAGGCGATTTCATCGAGCAGCAGGAAGTAAGCGCCGCGGAAGACACGCCGCCGCCGATTCCGGTCGAACAGCCGGAGCTCGCGCTGCCGCCGCCCGAAGTGATGGCGCCGGACGCCGTTCAGCTCCAGATGAAGAAGGAAGACGTCGAGAAGGTCGAGAAAAAGCGCGAAGAGCAGAAGCAGGTGGAGCACGCCCAACAGGCGCGCGAGGCGCAAGCCCGCCGCCATGCCGGAGCGCCGGAAGGGCGCCAGGGTTCCGGGGCCGCACAGGCAAGCTGCCTTGCCCATGTCGGCGGCGTCGCTGCGGGCGCATACGCCGGGCGCGACCAGCCTCGGGGCCGGCTCCGCCCATGTCGCCTTCCAGGTGAACGTCGGCGGCGGCATTTCGAACGTCAGCGCTTCCGGATCGACGCCCGCACACGCCGCCCTTGCCCGGCGCATCGTGTCGTCATCGCGCGGGCCGGGCAACTGCGGTTCCGCCTTCGTAAGCCAGGCCTTCGCCTTTCATTAAACGCCGGGGCGGACCTCTCGCGTCCGCCCCGCTGCTTTTCGGAAAATCCCCTCATGTGGCAACGCCATAGCGGAGCCGTCGCGCTCGCCTGCACCCTCGCCCTCGGCCCCTCGGCGCGGGCGCAGCAAGCGCCCGCGCCCAAACCCGCCGCGCCGTCGGCTGCGGCGCCTCTGAATTCCCAGCCCGCAGCGTCCAAGCCGGCGAGTCCGACGTCGGGGAGTCCCACGCCGGCGAGTCCCAAGCCGGGGAGCCCCGAGAGCGCCGCGCCGGCCGCCTCCCGCCCGCCGGCGACGGCGGTTCTCTCGGAGAGCAAATATCTCAGCCTTCTCTACGTCGAGATCGCCAAGCACACGCCCCAGGACAATGCGACAGGGCCCGGAGAAGTCGCCGCGAGCTTCATCGTCGGCCCGTCCGGTCATGTCGACAAGGTGACGATCGACAAGACCTCGAGCCCTGCTCATGCCGAGATCGTGAAGAAAATCCTGAGTGAGGTCGCAACGCCGCCGCCCCCCGGCGGCTCCATCGAGGTCGGCCAGACATTCAAGTTCCATTGACGCGCAAAAAGCAGAAAACGAGGGGAGAGATCTCGATGCCGGCATTCCTCTTTCTAATTGGTTGCGCCGTCGCTTTTCATCTATCCGCCGCCGCCGCGCAGGATGCTCCGCCCGCGCCAGTCAAGACGCCCCTCGAAAAGGCCGCCGCAGATCGTTCCGCCAGAGATTCTTCCGCTGCGGACCATGGCGCCGCCGGCCATGGGCGTCCCGCCCCAGCCTGCGCCGAACCCAAACCCGATTGCGCCGCGACCGCCAATCCGGCTTTCGACCGGAAAGGTGACCTGTGGCTCGCCTTTTCGGTCGGGAAAACGGTCTACGCCGCCGTCTCGCGCGATGGCGGGAAGAGCTTCCGACCGCCGCGACCGTCGCGACAATCGCCGAGGGCGTGATCGACGCCCATGGCGATGCGCGCCCAAAAATCGTCCCGCTGGCGGACGGGACGCTTCTCGTCAGCTATACCACGCAGGCCTGACAAGGAGATGATCGGCATCGTCTTCACCGCCCGCTCGACCGACGGAGGCAAGAGCTTCTCGCCTCCCCAGGCGCTGCTCACGGAAGGCGGCCAGCGGTTCGAGACCTTCGCCGTCAGTCCAAAGGGGCGCATCTATGTCGGCTGGCTCGACAAGACGAGACGCGCTCAAGGCAAAGGCCGAGGGCAAGGCGTTCGAGGGCAGCGGCGTCGCCTTCGCCTGGTCGGACGACAAGGGCGAGAGTTTCAAAGGAAAGCAGATCCTTCTCGATCACGCCTGCGAATGCTGCCGGATGTCGTCGGCGATAGGCCGCGACGGGGCCCCCGTCTTCGTCTGGCGCCAGGTGTTCGACGGCAATGTCCGGGACCACTACGCCGCCAAGCTCTCCCGCGACGGCGCAAGGCTCGTCGGCGGGCGCGTCAGCGACGATAATTGGGCGATCGCGAGCTGCCCCCATCATGGGCCAGGGACTGGCCGTCGATGCGGCCGGCGGCTGGCATGTCGTCTGGCACACACAGGGGAAGAAGCGGCAGGGGCTCTTTTACGCGCAGAGCAGGGACGAAGGTAAAACATTTACCGATCCGCAGAACTTCGGCGACGACGCCAAGGCGCCCGGCCATCCGGTCGTGCTCGCGACCAAGGATCGCCTGTATCGCGTCTGGAAGGAGTTCGACGGCCTGACGACGACCATCCCGCTGCAACTATCTCGGGACGGCGGCAAGAGCTGGAGCGCGCCGCGCTGATCGCGCAAACGAAGGACGCGTCCGACCATCCGGAATTGGTCGCACACAAAAACGCCGCCTATCTCTCATGGGTCACGCATCAGGAGGGCTATCGGCTCCTGCCGCTTGCGCGCGACGACAAGAGCGCGGCGGCGCAATGAACGCAAGGTTAAGATCGCTCGCCTGCATCGTCTTTTGCGCGATTGCGACGGACGCCGCCGCGGCGCTCGACTTCAAGCCGTACGGCCGCGGCGCCTTTGCGCAGATCGTGAACGCGCATGCCGGACGTCCCCTCATCGTCCATTTCTGGTCGGTGACCTGCGCGCCCTGCCTTGCGGAGCTGCCGCAATGGGCGAAACTGACGCAACGCAAGGACGTCGATATTGTTCTCGTCAATGTCGACGCGCAGGAGGATCGCGCCCGGGCCGACGCGCGCGCCGAGAAAGCCGGACCTCGGCAAAGCCGCGCATTACGGCTTTTCGGATGATTTCGTTGAGAAGCTCTACTTCGAGGCTGACAAGAGCTGGCGCGGCGAATTGCCGTTCACGGCGCTCGTTGCGGCGGATGGCGGCGTCACGACGGTCATCGGGGCGATCGACGATCCCCTGCTCGTCAAATGGCTGGGGAGGCGCGAGGCCAAGTAGTCCGCTCTCCTCGTCCGCTTGCGGCGTCTCGGAGGATGGCGCCCTCACCGCGTCGCGCCGGGCTTCCAGAGCACGTCGCCCTTTTGGCGATTGACGTAACGCGACGCGACGAAAAGAAAGTCCGACAGCCGATTGACGTAAGCGAGAGCGGTCGGCGACAGCGCCTCGTCTTGAGTCTCGCCGAGCGTCACCAACACGCGCTCGGCGCGTCGGCAGATCGTGCGCGCAAGATGGAGATGCGCGGCCGCCGGCGCGCCGCCCGGCAAGACGAAGGATCGCAACGGCGCCAGATGCGCGTTCATTTCGTCGATCTCGCGTTCGAGACGCGCGACCTGCGCGGGAACGATTTCGAGCCGCATCGCCGGATCGCGCGGCGTGGCGGGATCGGGCGGCGTCGCGAGCTCCGCGCCGAGATCGAAGAGATCGTTCTGAATGCGCGCGAGCATTTCGTCGAGCGCGGCGTCGTCCGCCACGACCGCGAGCCGGGCGACGCCGATCGCGGCGTTCGTTTCATCTATGGCGCCATAGGCTTCGACGCGGATGTCGTCCTTGCGTCGACGCGCGCCCGTCGACGAGCGAGGTCGCGCCCTTGTCCCCGCCACGCGTGTAAATTCGATCGAGCTTGACCACGTCAACGTCCCCGCAGATAGAGCACGGCGAGCGCGATGGCGAGCGCGACGAATTGCAGGCCGACGCGCCAGCGCATGAGCGTTTGCGAGCGTTCAGGCGCCCCCGCGCCGCCCCTGAACATATTGAAAAAACCGGCAAGGAGCACGAGGAGAACCGCCGTTGCGGCGATGAAGACCAATGTATTGGAAAAGGTCATGATGCTCCCCGGTAATGATTATTGAGGACGTAGACAAGCGCCTGCCGCGACGAAAGCCGCTTATCGCCGCAGCAGCCGCTCGAGATAATCGAGTTCCTGCGCCGGGCGCTCGGGCTGGCCGAGCCGGCGGCGCAACTCCTCTTGCACACGATGGGCGCGCTGCGCCGGCGGCATGCCGAGCGGGTCGTATTTGTCGCGCGAAGCCCGTTGACCGCCGGTCGAGCGTCCAAGCGGATCCTGTCCCTGACCATGACGTCGGCCCCGGCGACCCTTGCCCTGCTTGCCGTCCTCGCCCTCTTCGCCCTGATCGCCCTCCTGCCCATCTCCGCGCATCGCCTCCGCGAGCTTATCTGCGCCCTTTCGCAACGCGTCGACGGCGCGACCCTGCGCGTCGACGGCCTTCCCGCGCCCCTCGCCGCCGCTCTTGAGCGCGTCCTCGGCTTCCTTCATCGCTTTGCGGGCGTTGTCGATCTCCTCGCCCGCCTCGCCCGTGTCGCCCTTGAGCGCGTCCTGTTGACGCTCAAGTTTGTCACGCAGCGCCTGCTGCCGCTGGCGCTCGGCGCTCGCGTCGTCGCCGCCCTGCGGCTGTCCCTTCTTGCCGCGGCTGGATTTACGCGAATCCTCTTCGCCGGGAGACTTCATGCCCTGGAACGTATCGTCGCGCAAAAGCTGCTCCTCGCGCGAGAGTTGGTCGAGTTCGCTCAAGGCGCGCTGCATCTCGCGCCGGCGCGCCTCGCCGGCGCCCTGGCCGGCGGCGTCCTCGCCGGTCTGTGCGTTCTCCATAATGTCCTGCAGCTCGTCGAGAAGCTTTTGCGCCTGCGCCATGTCGCCAGCTTTCATCGCATTTTCGATGTCGTCGAGCATGGCCTGAAGGTCGTCCGCCGTCACGGCGTTGGGATCGCCCGAGCTGTCGCGCCGCGGTTCTCCCGACTGTCGCGGGCGCGACGCCAAGCTGCCCGAGAAATTTGTCGAGCGCCGCCCGCAAATCCTGGGTGCGCTTAGCGATCTCTTCCTCGCTGTCGCCCCGCGCCATCGCCTCGCGCAGGGCCTGCTCCGCCGCGCGCAGGTCACGTTCGGATTCGGATGCATTGCCGTCTTCGAGACTGAGAGCCATAGACCAAAGCATGTCGACGACGCCGCGCAGCTCGTCGTCGCTTCGCGGCCCGTCGAGCCCGCGGCGCGCCGCCCGCAGACCGAGAAAAACGTTCGACGGCGTCGCGAAGACTTCGGGGGCGATGGATAAAGCCTCCAGCGCGGCGCGGACATTGGCGCGGGCTCGGGGTCGAGCGCCAGAATGCGGCGCTGTTCGACCAGGGCCTTGGCCAGCGGCTTCGTGAAACGGCGCTGTGGCAGCACGATCTCGACGCTTTGGGATGCGCCCTCGTTGCCGGCGGCGTCGCGCGCCAGAAGGCGCATCGTCACCTTCGAGCCCGCGTAGGGACTATCGGCGAGGTCGAGCGTCGCGCGGCCCTCGCCCGCGCCGCCGACGCCCGCGGGCAAGATCGAGCGGCAGTTGGGCGGCTCGTAAAGCGCGCGACGGCTCTGGCGCCCGCCGAACACCGCGTCGGCGCCGACGACGCCTAATCGTCCTCGGCGCGAAACGTCAGCGTCATCGTTCCGCGCGCGTTGTTGCGTGGCTTGCCGGTAGAGCGATGGTCGGCGCGCGATCCGGAACGGCGGCAATGTCGACGGCGCGGCCGTCGGGCAGCTCGACCCGCGCGTCGCCCGCGAGCGTAAAGCCGGCTCCTTGCTTTTCCTCGGCGGCGACCGCGTCGAGCGCGCCCTGAGACGGAGACGTGGTCTCTGGCGGGCCGCAGCGCAGCATCGAATTGACGGGCGCCGCGAGCGCCGCTCTCCTGCGCCAGCACGATCGGCGGGCGGCCGGTGTAGGCCGGCGGCTCGAACCAGGCGTCGATGCGCTGCGACGCCCCGGCCGCGCGCGCCGCGCGCCAATCGAAGGCGGCGGAGAGGACGGCGCGTTTCTCGTCGCCGGCGATGAAAGCCGCGGCGACGGCGGCAGACGAGGGCGAACGCGCGCAGGGCGTAAGGATCGCGCTCGGCAGGCGGGGCTTCGGCGGCGCGACGGGCGTCGCCGCGAGCGCGGCCTCCAGTCGCCTGCGATGCAGGCCCAGAGCGCGGTCGTCTCGGACGTCGGCGTCGCGCGCGGCGAGCCTGTCGTCGAGCGAGGCGGCGGGCCTCAGCGGTCCCGCGGCCGCGGGTCGAGACGGGCGGCCGCGGCGCCCCGGCGCGGCAGCCCGCGCGCGACTCCCGCGCGATCAGAAACAGCGCGCAAAGCCGAAACATCGCGACGCCGCCGATACGCGCGCCGACGGGCACCGCGCGCCAGAGGCCGAGCCAGGAAAGCGTCAGTGAAGAACAGGCCGAGAGTCGCGAGCGCGGCGCCAAGCCGCAGCAGGCGCTCGGCGAGGATGGCGCGCGGCGCGCGGCGAAGCGCGGCTTCAAACGCGTCCTGGTCCGCGGGCCTTGGCGCGTCGTTCTCTGAAAGGTCGTCCATTCGCGCTCCGGCGAGGCGGGGTTTCCGTCTAGATGGCGGCTCGTCGCCGCTTATACAATCCCTGGCGGGACGGCTAAAGAAAGCCGAGGAATTCGCCTTTTGCGGGGCGGCGCGCTAACATGCGCGCATGAACCGCCCGCGAAAGCCACGCCCCGATCTCGTCTCCGAGCCCTCCGGCGATCTGACCGCCCTGCCGGCGCCGATCGTTGGCAATGGCAATAAAATTCTCGCGGCGCTGGAAAAGAATGACGTCGAGGCGCTCCGCGTTCCGATCGACTGGAACGAGGTTCGGCCGCTTTTCGCCAGAAGCGGCGCCTTTCGGGCGGGAACCGACCCTATCGAGATTCTCAAGGCGCTGTCCTTTGACCGCGGGGGCAAGGAAACGCTCGCCGTCGCCCGCGCCGTTCTCGCCCAGTCCTACGTGAAGATCACGCGCGGCCCGGTGACGCTCTACGAATGGCCCGCCTTCGCGCGACGGCCCTCGCCGCCGCTGGACGAGGCGGCGGCGCGCGCGCGTTGGCAGTGCGTTCGTTTCAATGATCTCGCGCGCGCGAACGCCGATGGGAAGACCGTGCCCCACGCGCATCGGCGTCGCGTCGGACGGCGTGTGGCACTACTTCTGGAGCGAAGATTAGATCTCGCGTTCCTGCTCATGCGGCTTGGCGTGCGCGCGCGCCTTCTCCTCCGCGCGGAGAGTTCCGCCGCCTCGTCGGTCTCGAGCGCATGTTCGGCGTCCTTCGCGGCCGCCTCGACCTTTCCGCTCGCGACGAATTTTCGCTGCGCGTCGTTATACTGCTTTGCCGCCGTGCGACTGCCCTCGCCTTCGTTTCGCGGCGCGGTTTTATCAAGCGGCTCGGTTTCCTTGGACGCAGCGTCCTTCGGCGCGAATTCCTTCGGCGCCGCCTCTTTGGGATCTGTCATCGCATTCTCCTTTCGAGAGCGACGCAATTAGCGCCTTCGACGCGGGCGGGAATGCCTTGCCGCGCATTTTTCGACGTTTACAGGCGGCTGCCTGCGCCCCTGTCCGAAAGGACCGGAACAAGAAATGACCCGTTGCGTTGCAGGGAGTGGCGTTGGGGCTTTGTCGATCAGAGACCCAGGGAGATGACGATGACAAATCTACGCAAGGTCATCACGGCCAGCGTCGCGGCCACGATGCTGATGAGCGCGGTGTCCGTTTCCACGCCGGCGTCCGCCTTCGGCCGTTACGGCTGGGGCGGCGGCGGCTTCCACCGCGGCTGGGGCGGCGGCTGGGGCCGCGGCGGCTGGGGATGGGGCGGCGGTTGGGGCCGCGGCGGCTGGGGATGGGGCGGCGGCGGCGCGGCGGCCGGCCTGCTCGGCGGATTGGCGCTCGGCACGATCGCCGGCGCGGCGGCATCGCCCTACTACGGCGGCTATCCCTACGGCGGCTATGGTTATTATGGCTCCGGTTACGGCGTCGCCAGCTATCCTTATGGCTACGGCGGCGCCTGCAGCTGCGGCGGCTGGTGACCAGACGCAGTTCAGCCTATGATGAGGCAGAAAAACGCAACCGCGCCAGGGCGCGGTTGCCGTCGAGGACTGAACTTGCTCAAAAAAACTGGACGCATCGCCGTCGCCGCGTTTCTGGCGGCGGCAACTCCCGCGCTGGCGGGGTCGGTCGCCTCGCCGAACTTCATGATCCCCAACAAGGACGTCGCGTTACATTGCGCGCCGTTGCATTATGAGATCCATTGCTCGATCGCGCGCACGGCCAATCCCCAGTACAGCTCATTCTGTTTCTATGTCGGGGCGGACCGCCGCTCTTATCCCATGAAGCGGGATTATCAATTCGGATTTTTCAACGAGGTCGTGAGAATAAAGGTGAATGACGGCTTGCGCATCACGGGCTCGCTCACCGAACAAAGCACTGGCAAGCGCGCCGAATGTTCCGAATAGGCTTAAAGGGCCGCATGAAAGCGGATCGGCGCGCCTGTCGCGGGCGTCACGATCTCGCCATCCCACATCACCCGCGCGCCACGCACGAATGTCCCGACCGGCCAGCCGGTGACGGTCATTCCGTCGAATGGCGTCCAGCCGACGCGTGACCCGATCCATGAATTGCAAATCGTTTCGCGCCGTTTCATGTCGACGATGGTGAAGTCGGCGTCGTAGCCTTTGGCGATCCTTCCCTTGCCCGCGATCCCGAAGAGTCGCGACGGCCCGGCGCTGGTGAGATCGACGAAACGCGCAAGCGTCAGCCTGCCCTCGTTGACGGCGTTGAGCAGTAGCGGCGCGAGCGTCTGAACGCCGGTCATCCCCGATGGACTCTTCGGGATAGGGCTGCGCTTTTTCGTCGAGCGTATGCGGCGCGTGATCGGAGCCTATGACGTCGACGACGCCCTGGCGCAATCCTTCCCACAATGCGTCGCGATGGCGCGCCTCGCGCACCGGCGGGTTCATCTGCGCGAGCGCGCCAAGGCGTTTGTAATCGGACGCATCGAGCACGAGATGGTTGGGCGTCACTTCGACGCTGGCCAGATCCTTGTGTTGCGCGAGCACATCGATTTCCTCCGCGGTGGTGACATGCAGCACGTGAATGAGCGCGCGCTTCTCTCGAGCGATCGTCAACAGGCGTCGCGTCGAGCGTAGCGCCGTTTCGACGTCGCGCCAGACGGGATGCGAACTCGGATCCCCTTCGATGCGATAGGATTTGCGTTCGTTCAAGCGGTCTTCGTCCTCGCTGTGAAACGCCGCGCGGCGACGCGTGTTTGACAGAACGCGCGCAACTCCCTCATCGTCCGCGACAAGAAGGGAGCCGGTCGATGAACCCATGAAGACCTTGATTCCCGCGGCGCCCGGCAGCCGTTCGAGGTCGCCCAGAAGCTCGGCGTTTTCATGCGTGCCGCCAACCCAGAACGCAAAGTCGCAATGCATGCGGCCGCTCGCCCGCGCGACCTTGTCGGCGAGTTCAGCCTCGCCGGTGGTGAGCGGATTCGTGTTCGGCATCTCGAAGACGGCGGTCACGCCGCCGAGCACGGCGCCGCGTGAACCTGATTCGAGGTCTTCCTTGTGCGCAAAGCCCGGCTCGCGGAAATGCACCTGCGTATCGACGACGCCGGGGAGGACATGCAGTCCCCGGCAATCGATCGTCTCCCCCGCCGAGGCGCGCGAGAGATCGCCGATGTGCGCGATCCTGCCCGCGCTGACGCCGACGTCGCGAACGCCTTCTCCGTCCTGATTGACGAGGGTTCCGCCGGAGAGGATCACGTCGAAAATCTTCGTCACGAATGGCGCCTCGCTTGCAGTGGACCTATCTTAGATAAGCACAAGTTGCCAGCGCGCCAAGCGCGCGCCATTCAGCGACAATGGGAAAAGATCAAATGACGACGGCAATCCTGCTGGCGGACCGCGGCATTATTGAAGTGAGCGGCGACGAGGCGGCGAAGTTCCTGCATAATCTTGTGACCAACGACGTCGCCGCGCTCGCGCCCGGCGACGCGCGCTTCGCGGCCCTGCTGACGCCGCAGGGCAAGATCCTTTTCGACTTTGTCATCTTCGCGATCGACGGGAAGCGTTTCTTACTCGATTGTCCGCTTTCGCTCGCGTCCGACCTCGAGAAGCGCCTCAGCATGTACAAGCTGCGCGCCAGGATCGCGATCGCCAATCTCAGCGCGACATTGGAGGTTGTCGCCTTCCCCGACGCCCTCGACAGGCCGGACGTCGACGCCGTGGCGCTCTCCCCGGAGCCGCGCGCGCGCGCGCTGGGCTGGCGCGCGCTCGCCGAAAAAGGCCGCATCGCGGCGACCGGCGCGCTCGAAGATTATGAAAGTCGCCGCATTCACGCCGGCGTGCCGCGCGGCGGCGTCGATTTCGCCTATAGCGACGCTTTTCCGCATGAGGCCGACATGGATCTCCTCGCCGGGCTGGACTTCAAGAAGGGGTGCTATGTCGGGCAGGAGGTCGTCTCGCGCATGAAGCATCGCAATCTGGTGAGAAAGCGCGTCACGCCCTATCGCGCGCATGGCGGCGCGCCCCCGCCCGGGGAAACGATTCGCGCCGGCGACCTGGACATCGGCGTGACGGGATCGGCGGTCGGCGACGCCGGGCTGGCGCTGATTCGGCTCGACAGGCTCGCCGATGCGAAGGAAAAGGGTGAAAAACCCTCGGCGGGCGGCGTCGCGCTGGATTTTCCCGAACAGAGCTAGCGCCGGGCGTCGGCGGCTCGAACCCGGCGTCAAGCGTTTAGCTTAAGCTGTGGAATGCTTCAGGGGCGAAGGGCGTCGAGCGCGACGTCAAGCGCCTGGACAACCCCGACATTGCACAGGACGAGCGCCGCGATCGCGGCCATGGCGACGACAATGTCCCTCAGCGAGAAATGCTTATCCCGCCGGGCGGTCTCGGGCCGGGCCGCGCGCATGTCCATCCGCATCCCCTGTTTCAAGGCGTTTCTAGAGCTATCGCATGAACTTCCTTTGACGGGCGTTAAGAACCTGCGAGGCGCTTTCGTTTCGAGCCGAAGCCTTATAAATTCCGCGCGCGGCGGCGGCGCGGGACATCCGTTCTCTCGAGCGGATCAGAAAAAGCGCGCGTCCATAAGAAATTCAAGGGAAGGACCTTCAAGTGAGCGCAAGCGACAACACCGGCGGCCGCGTGACGGCCAGCGTGAATATTCTCGCGGGCAAGATCGTCGACCGTCTCGCCGCCGACGGGGATCGTTATCGCGTCGCGGTGACGCGGGGCAGTCTCGGCGAATTGTTGATTGACGCCGGCGCCAATGCGGCGGGCGGAATCGACGCCGGCCTCCTGCTCACCGAAATCTGCATGGGCGGCCTTGGCAAGGTGACCTTGTCGCATGCGCCGGGCGCCGCGAAATGGCCGTTCTGGCTGACTGTGTCCAGCAACGACCCGGTCGTCGCCTGTCTCGCCAGCCAATATGCCGGCTGGAGCCTCCAGCATGAGAAATTCTTCGCGTTGGGCTCAGGCCCGGGACGCGCGCAGGCGCGCGTGGAAAAGCTCTTCGAGGAGTTGAGCTACAAGGACAACGCCGATCGCGTGACGATCGTTCTGGAAAGCGGCGCGCCGCCGCCCGGGAAGTTGTGGAGAAGGTCGCCTCGAAATCCGGCGTTTCGACTGACAAGGTCGCTTTCGTTTACGCGCCGACGCAGTCGCTTGCCGGCGGCGTGCAGGTGGTGGGCCGCGTTCTGGAAGTTGCGCTGCATAAGGCGCATGAGCTTCATTTCCCGCTCGATCATATCGTCGATGGAATCGCGACCGCGCCGCTCTCGCCGCCGCATCCCGATTTCGTGCAGGCCATGGGCCGCACCAATGACGCGATCATCTACGCCGGCCGCGCCCATCTCTTCGTGAAAGGCCCGGCCGCGGCGGCAAAGGAGCTCGCCGAGAAGCTGCCGAGCAGCAATTCGCGCGATTATGGCCGGCCCTTCGCGGAGATTTTCAAGGCATACAAGGGCGACTTCTACCAGATCGACGGCAGCCTGTTCTCTCCCGCGGAGGCGCTCGTCACGGCGGTCGAGACGGGCGAAACCTTCCGCGCGGGCAGGATCGATGAGGCGCTGCTCGACAAGTCCTTTGGGGGGTGATCGCGCCCGCGGGGCTCTCCTGCGCCATCCGCCGGCGGGGGGCGCGCGACCCCGCGTCGTCGTCTTCACCGACAAGCTGGATTGGCATGTCGAGGCAACGCTGGCCGCATTTCGTGCGCTGGGGGCGATCCCAGTCGCGGTGCGCCTTGCCGCATGCCAGATCGACACGACCCGGCCGCATGGACTTGCCATTCCCGGTTTTCACGATTTGCCCGACCTGGCGATCGTTCGCGCCATCGGCGACGGTTCGCTCGAAGCGATCACCATGCGGCTCGGCGTGCTGCATGCGCTCGAAAACCTCGGCGTGCCGCTCGTCAATGGCGCGCGGGCCATCGAGCGCTGCACCGACAAGAGCATGGCCAGCTTTCTGCTCGCGCGGGCGGGCGTGCCCTCCCCCGAGACGTTCGCCACGCAATCGCTCGCGCAGGCGCGCGCCGTCGCCCGACGCGAATGCGCCGCCGGACCGCTCGTCATGAAGCCGCTTTTCGGCGCGCAGGGTTGGGGTTTGCGACTGATCGCGCAAGAAAGCGACCTGCCGTCGCCCAACGAAGCGCGCGGCGTCTATTATTTGCAGCGTTTTGTCGGGCCAGCTCGGGGCCCGTACGAGGACATGCGGATTCTCGTCTCGCGGGGCGCAGTGGTCGCCGCGATGCGACGGCGCTCGAGTCACTGGATCACGAATGTGCGTCAGGGCGCAAAGCCCATGATCGCGCAGCCGACGCGGCAAGAACGCGACATGGCGCTCGCCGCCGCCGCCGTCATGGGGACGCTCGTCGCCGGCGTCGATCTTATCGCGGACGCAGGCGGCGCCCCCATGGCCCTCGAGGTCAACAGCATGCCGGGCTGGAGCGGCCTGCAGCGAATCACCTCCTTTTCCATCGCGGAGCGGCTCGCCGCCGACGCGCTCGCCACTCTGGCGCCCCGCGCATGAGCGCGCCCGCCGCGCCCGAGGCCGTCGCCCGCGCTTTCATCGACGCCTGCACGGCGGAGCTCGCGGCGCCCAAGCCCGGAAACGTCCATCACTTCGCGCCGGGTCACGGAATGGCGGCGCGAGATTTCGTCCTGAGCGCCACGGCCGCCGCTCCTCACATCGCTGCGCCGATCGCGAGCGTGGGCGCGCGCATTCTCGGCGCGATCGAGGCGACCTGGGCCGCAGTCCATCAAAACACCAACCTTGGCATCGTCTTACTGTGCGCGCCGCTGGCGCATGCCGCCTTGACGGCCCGCATCGCCGATCTGCCGGCCGAGACCGCCCGCGTTCTGGCCGGCCTCGATCGCGCCGACGCGGACCTGGCCTTCAAAGCCATCTGCCGCGCCAATCCCGCGGGTCTCGGCGCCGCGCCGGCCCATGACGTCGCCGCCGCCGCCGACGTCACCTTGCGCGAGGCGATGCGCGCGGCGGCGGCGCGCGATCGGATCGCCTGCCAATATGAGAATGATTTCGCCGATGTGTTTGGCGTGGGGCTCGACGCTTTGCGGCGCGCGCGAGAACAGGGGCGCGAGGGCCCCCGCGCGACGCTTGACGTATACATGACGTTTCTCGCCGCTTTTCCCGACAGTCACGTTTCTCGCAAATACGGCGAGACAACGGCTCTGGCCTTGCGGGACGAAGCGGCGCGGGTCGGCGCGAATCTCGATGCCGCGGCAGACGCCGACGTCCTTGCCCTTGCGCTGGACTTCGATCGCAGCCTGAAAGATCGACGACTCAATCCCGGAACAAGCGCTGACCTGACGGTTGCGGTTCTTTTCGCTGATTCCGTCATGTCCATCTTGGCAAGCGCGTCCAAAAATGGTTAAGTCCGCGCCGCGCGGGGTGGTCTCGCGGCTATCTGGCCAACCGGTCGGGCCCTCAAGCGCCCGATGCAGAAAACGAAGGATAGAAGTGTTCGCGGCGCAAAGCGCGCGACGCTTTGGGGGAATCTGGAAAGGAAACGCAAATGGCTTTGATCAACAAGCTGCTGGTCGGCGAGTCTCTCGTCGGCGAAGGCAACGAAGTTGCGCATATCGACCTGATCATCGGACCGCGCGGCTCGGCCGCCGAGCTCGCTTTCGCGAATGCGCTCGTCAACAACAAGGACGGCTTCACGACCCTTCTCGCCGTGATCGCGCCGAACCTTCTGACGAAGCCGAACACCATTCTGTTCAACAAGGTCACCATCAAGGGCGCGAAGCAGGCGGTCCAGCTTTTTGGCCCGGCGCAGCATGGCGTCGCCAAGGCCGTCGCCGATTCGGTGGCCGAGGGCATCATCCCGGTCGCGGAAGCCGACGATCTGTTCATCTCGGTGGGCGTGTTCATTCATTGGGACGCCAACGACGACAAGAAGATCCAGGACTACAACTATCAGGCCACGAAGGAAGCCCTTGCGCGCGCCGTGCGCGGCGAGCCGAAGGCGTCGGAAGTCGTCGCCAAGCGCAACGAGGCCAAGCACCCCTTCGCCCCGAACTGATCTTCAGCGTCTTGCGCAACACATCGGGGAGCCGTCACCGGCTCCCCGTTCAGTCGGTACTAGCGACGCGCCGCGAAAAATTCGGGCGTCCACACAAAAGGTCGGGCTCCGCGCGTGCGCTGACAATAAGACGCCGCTGGACGCGAACAGCACCGGGAGGTTGAGAATATGGCTTCTTTTCTTGAGAAGATTCTGGGCGCGCTGTTTCCGAAGCCGTCTGCCGGCTTCGGTTCTTCGAGCGGAAAAACAGGCGTGGGCGAATCGCTCGTCGGCGATGGCAACGAGGTCGCTCACATCGACCTTCTGATCGGCCCGCGCGGCAGCGCGGTCGAGAAGGCTTTCGCGAATGCGCTGGTCAACAACAAGGACGGTTTCACCACGCTGCTCGCGGTGATCGCGCCCAATCTGCTGGTCAAGCCCAATACGATCCTGTTCAACAAGGTGACGATCAAGAACGCCAAGCAGGCGGTCCAGATGTTCGGACCGGCGCAGTATGGCGTCGCAAAGGCCGTCGCCGATTCGGTGGCCGAGGGCATTATCCCCCTCGACAAAGCCGACGATCTCTTCATTTGCGTCGGCGTGTTCATTCACTGGGACGCCAACGACGATCAGAAGATCCAGGACTTCAACTATCAGGCGACAAAGGAAGCCATCGCGCGCGCGCTCAAGGGCGACCCGACGGCTGCGAGCGTGCTCTCCGCCCGCGTCACCGCCAAACATCCTTTCGCTGCGAATTAATCGGCGACGTCGCGACGATCGAAAAGGGGAGCCTTCAGGGCTCCCCTCTTTTTTGCCTAAAGGGCATCGAGACGCGCGAGATCCTTCGCCGTCAGTCGACCTTCGTGCAGCGCCGTGGACACGAGCGCGCCGGCCGCGCCGCAGGCGCGCAGGGAAACAAGATCCTCCACGCCCCGAACCCCGCCGGCCGCGAAAACTGACCGATCGCCCGCGCGGGCAATGATGTCGCCGAGCAGTGAAAACGCGGGACCTTCACGCATGCCGACCCGTGCAAGAGTCATGACGATCAAACGTTGCGGCCAAAGATCTGAGGACGAAAGTAGCGCGGGTGGGCCGAGAAATGCATCGTCGCGAAAATCAAGCGAGAGGATAGGCGGCGGCTGACAGCGCAGCGCCGCCGCTGCGTCGTCGGCGAGGGATTCGCTGCCGACGACGCGGACGCGCCGCGCAGCCGATCGCATCGCCTCGACCCGCGCGCGCCCAGCGTCGACCCAAAGGTCGACATCGGGCAGCGCCTCGGCGACGGCGTCGATCGCGGTGCGATTGTCGCCCCGCCCTTCGATTGCGTCGAGATCCGCGATATAAAGGGTCGTGAACGGATGGAGGGTGCGAAATCCGCGCGCGACGCGCTCGGCCGCGCTCGTTGATGCGAACCGCGTCCGCAGCGGGCGGTAGTCGTCGCGCCGTCCCGCGACGGCGCGCACAGCGACGCCCTCACGAATATCGATGACGGGAACGATCAGCATGGGGCATTATAGGCGCATTCCGATACGCAGAAAGCCGCCCGCGCGCTTTGCGCTTTCACTTCTGCTTCTGTCCGGCGTCCTTTCGGCCGCATTCGCCCAGGCGCCGCAGAGCGATTGGCCCTGCAGACAGGTGCGCGTTCCCGAATTGTCGCTCGGCGGCGTCTGGACCGGCCCCGCGATCGACGCCGAGCGAAAAAACTGGCGCAGCGACGCCGCCGTCGCCGATCTCGTCGCGCGCATCGCCTTGCGTCGAACGTCCGTTGAAGAGGCGGAGAAGCTCATCTCGGAATTTGCGCAGGCCGCAGGAGCGGGCCGCAACGCTCGATTGACGCTTTTGTTTGCCGGTCTCTTCGACCGCATGAACGACGAACGTCGCGACGTGGTCAACGGTCTCGACCGCTTCGGGCGTCGCCTCAAGGAGATGGCCGCGAAAACGCGCGAGGAGACGCAAGCCTTTTATGAACTCCAGAACCAGAAGCCCCCCGATCCGGACGCGATCAAGACGGCCGCCGAAACGTTGCAATGGCGCGTGCGCGTCTTCGAGGAGCAGCGCAAGATGATCGCCTATGTTTGCGAAAGTCCGGCTTTGATCGAGCAACGCTTTGGGACGCTCGCCCGCGCCATACTGGCTGCGATGGCGTGAGATCCTATGGGGTGATCGGCGCCGCCTCGCGCGGAAAGGGCGTTCGCGCCTCGAGCGGATGTTTTGCGGCCGACCAGCCGTCGGTTCCCTCGGGATACCAGGAGACATAAGCGTAACCCAACGCCATGGCCCGCTTGGCGGCGTTCCAGGACATCCAGCAATCGGCAAGACAATAGAAGACGATCGGCTTCGTCTTGTCCGCGCCCGTCGCGGCGGCGAGGCCGCGCTCGAAATAGCGCTGTGTCGCCTCCGAGAGCGCGCCAAAGCCCGTGTCCGGCAACCAGACGCTGCCGGGAATATCGAGTCGCGGCTGCTCGCGCCACACGGCGTTTTTGGGCAAGCCCTCGGGTTTTGGCGCATGTGGCAGGGCGTCGATGAAAACGGCGCCCTTGGAATCCCAGAGCGCGAAGGCCCTGGCCGTATCGATCACACTCGCGCCCTTCAACGTCGCCGGCACGCTGGCGCGATACGCCTCGAGACGATAACCCTCGGGCTCGGGCGGACGCGCTTTCTGTTCGGCGTGGAGCGCCGTCCCGAGCATGAGAAGGGCGACGCATGCGAGGCACGCCCCGCGCGTCACGGCGCCTTCCTGAGCGGTTGACCCGCTTCGTCGAGCATCGGGACGCCGTAATCGAGAAGGATCTTTTCGATCTCGTTCCTGTTTTCCGCGATGAGCGTATTGAGCTGGCGCTTCCAGATCTGGTCCGAATGGCGAACGCCGAAGGAGATGCGGAAGGCCATGCGCGTGGACGGCGTCTCCGGCAGCGGCGTCACATTCAGTTTCGCGTTGGACTTCTTGGCGTAATAGCCGGCAATCGGCCCCCAAAGCAGGGCGATGTCGATGTCCGCGGTTTCGAGATCGTGGATCATCGGCGCGCTCGAGGACTCAACGCGCGTGTCGATCATCAGCGGGTAGGCCTTCACCGACGCCATGAGTTCGTTTTTCGCGAGGAGATTGCCGGGGGGCGTATTGGCGATGAGGCCGATGCGGCGCGGCTTTTCTTTCAGTCGCGGATCGTCGAGCGTGGCGAGACCGTCGAGCTCGGAGCCGGCGCGGGTCACAATTGCATAGCTCGTGCGATAATAAGGATTGGTCGGCTGCACCAGGTCATTGCCCTGCGGCATGCCGAGGATAACGTCGCAAAGATGCGCATTGAGCGTATTGCGAACAAAGCCCGTCGCGCCGGGATAATAAGCGTAGGCGAGCTCCTTGCCGAGTTTGCCCGCCAATAATTCGGCGATCTTGTTCTCGAACCCTTCGCCCTTCTCGTTGGAGAAGGGAAGATTATTGGGGTCCGCGCAGACGCGGAGCACCTTGGGATCGATGAGCTCGATGGCGCCAGCGCTCTCGGCGCCCTTGGCGCCGGCGTCCGGTCCTAATTGCTGCGCGAAGGCCGGAGCCGCCGCGACGACAATCGCGGCGGCTCCGAGGGACACGTTGCGCGCGGCGCGGCGGCGCGTGGCGGCGTTGGAGAGGATCATTTGCTCCGCCTCATGCGCGGCGATCGCTATTTCCCGCCCATGCAATCAGCCTCGGCCTTCGCGAAGGCCTCGGGACGCGGTTCCTTTTTCTCCGGGCGGCCCGGCTCGACGGCGCCGGTGGAAAGCGCGCGGAGATAGATATAGAGGTCGTCGAGATAGCAGACCGCGTTCTTGTTTTCGGCGAAGGCCGGCATGACGCTGTTGCCGTTCTGACGGCCGCCGATGACAATGCCGGCGAACTCCGCATAATTGAAACGCTTGACCAACTCCTTGAGGGCCGGCGCATAGGTCGAGCCGCCGCCGTTCGGGCCATGGCAGACATGGCATTCGGCGTGATAGCGGCGATAGCCGGAGAAGGTGTACCAATCCACCGTTCCGTCGGCGCCGACGTTATAGGTCGGATCGCCCTTCGCGTCGAAATATTTGCCGTCGACGGATTTGGCGGCCTTGGGGTCTCCGGGAGCCTCGGCGATCGCGGCGGTCCCCACAAACATCATGACGCCCAGGGCCACGGCCCCGGCAAGCGACGATCTCATCACTCTCTCCCTGTCAGTGTTCTTTTTTTGCACTTAAACGACAGCGCTCGGCGACACCCTTAGCTGAGGGTCGCGCCGAGCGCCAGTATTTCCGATGCGACTTTCCGTCCTGCCTTAATTTGGCAGGGCGAAGACGGTGAGGACGCCGCCGAGGGCGGTGTAGTTGGCGAGGGAGGCGTAATTGCCGACCGCGCCGAGGCCTTCGTTCGACTTTGAGAGGCCGGCCGCCAGGCCAATGCCCGCCCAGCCGCCGACGCCCGAGAGCACCGCGACATATTGCTTGCCGCCTGACTCATAGGTGATCACATTGCCGATGATCCCCGACGGCGTCTTGTATTTGTAGAGCTCCTTGCCGGTCTTCGTGTCGACCGCCTTCAGATAGCCCTCCAGCGTCCCATAGAAGGTCACGCCGCCGTCCGTCGACACCGCGCCGCCCCAGGCCGAGAACTGCTCCTTGTTCGACCACACGATCTTGCCGACCTTCGCGTCCCACGCAATGAAATTGCCCGTGTGGGTCGTGCCGTCGCCCAGAACCTTCCCCGCCGGGAACATCTCCAGCGTCGCCCCGACATAGGGCTGGCCCGCCGTGTAGGACACGCGGAACGGCTCATAGTCCATGCACACATGGTTCGTTGGAACAAGGAACAGCCCCGTCGCCGGATCGTACGACGCCGGCTGCTCGTCCTTCGACCCAAGCGCCGCCGGGCAGACGCCCTGCGTGTTCACGTCCTCGCCGTTCTGCTCCGTCGAATATTTCGACACCACAAGCGGACGCCCATAGGTCTTCGAGCTCTTGTCCTGATCGACCTTCGTCGCCCAGTTCACCGCCGGATCATATTTCTCCGCCACCAGCAACTCGCCGTTGGTGCGGTCCAGCGTATAGGCGAAGCCGTTGCGGTCGAAGTGAACCGCCGTCTTCACCGTCTTCCCGCCAATCGTCTGATCGGCAAGGATCACCTCGTTGATCCCGTCATAGTCCCACTCGTCGTGCGGCGTCAGCTGATACAGCCACTTCACCTTGCCCGTGTCGAGGTCGCGCGCCCACAGCGTCATCGACCAGCGATTGTCGCCCGGCCGCTGCTTGGGGTTCCATGTCGAGGGATTGCCCGATCCATAATAGACAAGGTTCAGCTCGGGATCGTAGCTATACCAGCCCCACGTCGTCCCGCCGCCCGTCTGCCACTGCTCGCCTTCCCACGTCGTAATCCCGGAGTCCTTCTCCACCGGCTTGCCAAGATGCGTCGTCTTGCCCGGCTCGATCAGCGTGTCCGCGTCCGGCCCCATCGAATAGCCGCGCCAGGCCTGCTTGCCCGTCTTCACGTCATAGGCCGTGAGATGCCCGCGCACGCCGAATTCGCCGCCCGCGATGCCCACGAACACCTTGTCCTTGAACACATGCGGCGCCGCCGTCGAGGTCTGCCCCTTCGAGGGATCGCCGTTCTTCACCGACCACACGACCTTGCCGGTCTTGGCGTCCAGCGCCACCAGCGTCGTGTCCGCCTGCGCCAGGAAAATCTTGCCGTCGGCATAGGCCAGGCCGCGATTGACCGTGTCGCAGCACATCACCGGAACCACCGAGGGATCCTGCTTGGGCTCGTATTTCCACAAAATCTTGTGCTCGGGATCCTTCAGATCCAGCGCATAGACGATGTTGGGGAACGGCGTGTGAAGATACATCACCTCGCCCACGACAAGCGGCGCGCCCTCATGGCCGCGAAGAACCCCCGTCGAGAACTGCCACGCGGGCGCAAGCTTGCCCACATTCTCGCCGGTGATCTGCTTGAGCGCCGAATGACGAAGATTGGCGTAATCCCCCGTCGCAGAAACCCATTGCCGGGGGTCCTTCGACAGCGTCAGCAATTCATCGTCGGCCTGCGCCGCGCCCGCCGCGGCCAGTGCGAGAATTCCGACGGAAGTCGACAACAACAGCTTATGCATGAGCTTTTTCCTCCTGACGACGCCGCGGCGCGCCCCAATGATGCGCCGCCGCCGACGTCGCGCCTCTTTGGGCGCCTCGACATTGGGAAGGCGTTTTCCGTTTTGCGCCCGCGCCGATCGTGCGATGTTATGGCGTCGGGCTGCTTCCGGTTCCCGTCCGGAAGGCGTCTTCTATCCCGGAAACGTCGGGATAATATGTCGCGTGAGGCTGAATCGCAATCGCAAAAACGGAGGCGTCGGCGTGAGACTCGGCAGCGCTAAAGCTTCGAGCCGTATCAGGCGTTTGTGCGGATTGCTCCGGGCTTGCGCGCTGCTGGGCCCTTTGTCGGCCGCGCTCGCGTCCGCCCCCGCCGTGGCCGACCCGGGCTTCGCGCTCGAGGAAATTGCGCCCGGCGTCTATGTCCATCAGGGCGCCATTGCGCTGATGACCCGCGACAACCTCGGGGGCATCGCCAATCTGGGCGCGATCGTCGGCGAGGAGTCGGCGGCGGTGATTGATACGGGCGGCAGCCGGCGCGAAGGCGAGGCCTTTCTCGCGGCGCTGCGCGAGAAGACGCAAAAGCCGATCCGCTACGTCATCAACACCCATGCCCATCCCGACCACGTCTTCGGCAACGCCGCCTTCGTGGGTCCGGACGTCATCTTCATCGGCCACAAGAACCTGCCGCGGGCGCTCGCCGCGCGGGGCGCGCATTATCTCGACGCATTCGGCAAGATCATGGGCGAGGCGCTCGACGGCGTGACGATCGTCGCTCCGACCGTGACCGTCGCCGACTCGCTCACGCTCGATCTCGGGGGGCGGCCGGTCTTGCTCAGAGCCTGGCGGACCGCCCACAGCGAAGCCGATCTGACCGTCCTCGACGCGAAGACGGGGACGCTTTTCGCCGGCGATCTCCTGTTCTTGCAGCATGTGCCCGTCGTCGACGGCAGCCTGCTCGGCTTCCTGGAGGTCGTCGATCAGCTTGGCTCCATCAAGGCCGCGCGGGTCGTTCCGGGCCATGGACCTGCGGTCGCGCCCTGGCCTGGAGCGCTCGTCGCGCAACGCGATTATTTGACGAGGCTCGTCGGCGATCTGCGGGCCGCGATCAGGAAGGGTGAAACCGTCGCGGCGGCGGCCGCGCAAGCGGGCGCGCAGGAGCGCGACAAATGGCGGCTTTTCGAAAGCTACAACGCCCGAAACGCGACCGCCGGATTCGCCGAACTCGAGTGGGAAACGCCCTAGGCGACGACCTCTCGGCAAAACGGGCGAAATTAGGCTACTCTGGCGCGAAGCCAGTGGAGTTCGTCATGTTCCTTCAGCCAAAGAAGCGTACGGCCGTCAGCGTCCTTGCGGCATTCGTCGCCGGGCTCTCGGTTTCCGCGCACGCCCAGTCGGTCGCCGATCCCTGGCCAGGACTGGTTACGGATCTCTTTCCCGGCAAGTCCGTGGGGACCGCGGACGGCGTGATCGCGCTCGAGGCGCCGCATCGCGCCGAAGACGCGGCCATCGTGCCGATGACCCTCCGCTTCAGCGACCCCGCGCGGACGGCCGCGGCGACGTTGGTGATCGATCAAAATCCCATGCCCATGGCGGCGCGCTTCGTGTTCGGCGCGGCGGCGGGAGTCGACTTCATGGAAACGCGGGTGCGGGTCAACTCCTACACCAACGTCCATGCCGTGGCGCAAACGTCCGACGGCAGGCTCGTTTCGGACACCCGCTTCGTAAAGGCCTCGGGCGGGTGTTCTGCGCCCGCCGGCAAGGACCCGGACGAGGCGCGCGCCGACATGGGCAAGATGAAATATCGCGAGTTCAAGAGCGCCGTCGCGGGCAGGCGGGAGGCGCAGATCATGATCCGCCATCCCAATAATTCGGGTCTGCAAATTGACCCGTTGACGCGCGCCTACACGCCGGCGCATTTCATCGACTCCGTTGAAGTCTGGCAGGGCGACGAACTGATTTTCAAAATGGAGGGCGGGATTTCCCTTTCGGAAGATCCGAACTTCCGGTTCGCCTATGCGCCGAACGGAGCGAAAACCTTGCGCGTTGTCGCGCATGACAATCAGGGCGGAGTTTTCAAGGCGGAGTGGCCGATCTCCGACGCGTCCTAGAAACGTCAAACGGGAGCCGCTGAGCTCCCGTCATTCTTGCCGTCTCGACGCTTTCAGCCGAAAATCGTCACGGCGGCGCAGAAGGCGAGGGGCAGGGTGGCCAGAGCGCAAATCGCCGTGACACAGGCCACTTTTTCAAATTCGGGCGCTTCGTTGCGCATCTTCCTCAACAACGCCATTCCATCCACTCCCCGAGGCGACACTTTTTTGGGCGCGCTCGTTCAACCTGGCGCGCCCCTGTTAACGCGCGTCGAGAGGAATGGTTGCAATTGTAATTGTCCGGGCGGGAATTTTTCTGTTCCCGCCGCATGGTTGCGCCAAAGTAAAGTTAAGCGCGCGCGAAAGCGGTTCGCGCGCGGCCAGGCGCCCGGGACGACGCGGGCGCGCCGCCTTCGCTGAAAAGCTCCGCGAGCTTCTCCGTCATCGCGCCGCCGAGCTCCTCCGCATCGACGATCGTCACCGCGCGGCGGTAATAACGGGTGACGTCGTGGCCGATGCCGATGGCGATCAGTTCGACGGGCGACTTGCTTTCGATCTCGTGAATAATCTGCCGCAGGTGACGCTCGAGGTAATTGCCCGGGTTGACGGAGAGCGTCGAGTCATCGACGGGCGCGCCGTCCGAGATCATCATGAGGATGCGGCGCTGCTCGGTGCGCGCCAACAGGCGCCGGTGCGCCCAGTCGAGCGCCTCGCCGTCGATGTTTTCCTTCAGGAGCCCCTCGCGCATCATCAGGCCGAGATTGCGCCGCGCGCGCCGCCAGGGGGCGTCGGCGGCCTTGTAGATGATGTGGCGAATGTCGTTGAGCCGGCCTGGATTAGGCTTCTTGCCCTCATTGATCCAGGCTTCGCGCGACTGCCCCCCCTTCCAGGCGCGGGTGGTGAAGCCGAGGATCTCGACCTTCACGCCGCAGCGCTCGAGCGTGCGCGCCAGAATATCCGCGCAGGTGGCCGCCACCGTGATCGGGCGTCCGCGCATGGAGCCGGAATTATCGAGCAGCAGCGTGACGACCGTGTCGCGGAAATCCGTGTCCTTCTCCCGCTTGAAGGAGAGCGGCTGCTGCGGATCGATGATGACGCGCGGCAGGCGGGCGGGGTCGAGCATGCCCTCCTCGAGATCGAACTCCCAGCTCCGGCTCTGCTGCGCCATCAGACGACGCTGGAGCCGGTTGGCAAGCCGTCCGACGACGGACGAAAGATGCAGAAGCTGTTTGTCGAGATAGGCGCGCAGGCGATCAAGCTCTTCGACGTCGCATAACTCCTCGGCGCGCACGGTCTCGTCAAAGCGGGTCGTATAGGCGCGGTAATCCGCGCCTGAGCGCTCGGCGGCGGACGTCGAGGGGCGGCGCGCGTCCGCCGCCTCTTCAAGATCGCCCGCGTCGGACTCCTCGGCCGATTCCCCGTAAGGGGCGTCGGCCGATTCGCTCTCGCCCTGCTGATCGGAATCCTCGGCCGCGCGCGCGGTCTCCATCTCGGCGGCGCTTTTGGCCTGGTCGTCTTCCTCTTCCTGCTCCTGGCTTTCGTCCGGATTCTGCGGGGCGTCGTCGCTGTCGTCCTGCGCCTGCGTGTCCTCGGGCGACTCGGCGCCCGCAATGTCGAGATGGGCGAGCAATTCGCGCACGATCTGGCCGAAGCGCCGCTGGTCGTCCACCGCGCCGGCGAGGCGGTCGAGATCCGCGCCGGCGCGCGCTTCGAGGACGTCGCGCCAGAAATCGACGATGCGCGCGCCATGAGGCGGCGGGGCGAGGCCGGTCAGTCGCTGGCGGGCGAGGAGCGCCAGCGCATCCTCGAGCGGCGCATCCTTCTGGCTCGTAATCTTGTCGGAATGACTGCGCGCGTAACGGTCCTCGAGCATCGCGTCGATATTGGCGGCGACTCCCGCCATTCGGCGCGCCCCGATCGATTCGACCCGGGCCTGCTCCATCGCATCGAAAGCGGCCCGCGCCTCGTCTGGCTCGGGCGCGAAGCGGCGATGCAGCGCGTCGTCATGGCAGGCAAGGCGGAGCGCGATGGAATCCGCCTGACCGCGAACGATCGCCGCCTCCTTGGCGGACAATTTCCGCGGCGGCTCGGTGAGCCGCGCCTTGGCCCCGGCCTCGCTCTGGATCAGCGAGGGGCGCTCCGGCGCGTAAAGCACGTCGAGCTTGGGCGTCTTCGCCATGGCCCGCATCGCGCCGGCGACGGCCCGCTTGAAGGGCTCCTGCGGGGCGTCTTTTGGCGAGGCGGGGCGGCGGTTGGTCGGCGCGGGCGGCATGCGCCACTATATGCGCGGGCGCGGGAAAAGGAGCAAGTCGCCGTGCGGGCCCAAAAGCGGGCAAGGGCGATGGCCGCCTTCAGAGCTTGCCGCGCTCGGCCTTGCTGGAATTGGAGAGATCGCCTTCGGCGGCCGCGCGTCGGCGCCAGGATTTGGCGATGGCCGGATACTTGATTTCCTTGCAGATTCGCGACACCTGCTGGGTGAGCGCCTGCGCGCCGCAGGCCGGGCACGCCGGCGTGTCGGTTGAGCGGACCAGAAGTTCGAATTCGGCTTCGCAGGCGTCGCAGATATAGGCATAGAGCGGCATTTCGTCCTCGCGCAACGTGACCGCCAACGCGAAGCAATCTTCGTTCCCAACTACATAGCCCGGCGAATCATGGACTTGCGACGCCGCCCGTTGTCGGCTTTGTGACAATGGCGTTGACGGTCAATCCTCCGACAGTCGTGTTTTCCCCGGCCCATGCGGCTCCACGAGCGCGCCGAAGTCATGCGGCTCCTTGCGGGCGCGGCGCAGGGCCGCGTCGAGGAAGCGCGTGAAGGCGTCGATGTCTTCCTCATGTGTGCGGTGATTGATGATCGCCGCGCGGATGGCGGGCGCGCCATCGAGGATGGTCAAAGATGGCGCGGCCTCGCCGCGTTCATGCAGCTCCATGACGATTTCGCGGGCCAGCGCGCCGTCCTCGTCTCCCTTCACGCCGAAACAGGCGATGTTGAGCGCGACCGGGGCCCGCATGACGAAATGATCCGAGGCCGCGATCCAGGACTCGAGACGCTTCGCCATGCGGCAGCATTGCTCGATGCAGAGCGCGAGCTTGTCAGCGCCGAAGGTTTCGATCGTCATCCAGGCCTTGAGGGCGCGGAAGCCGCGTGAGAGGTCGGGCCCAAGGTCGCAGGGCCAGATGTCGCCGGCGGCGAGGCCGCGCGGGGCGCGCGAGAGGTAGGCGGCGTTCGCCGCGAAAGCGCGTCGGTGGGCCTGGGGATCGCGGACGAGGAAAAAGCCCGCGTCATAGGGCACATGCAGCCATTTATGAAAATCGAAGGCGATGCTGTCGGCGCGCTCCAGGCCCTTCACCAGCGGCTTGAGCGTCGGCGAGAGCGCCGCCAGCGCCCCGAACGCGCCGTCGACATGGAACCACATGTCTTCCGTATGCGCGACATCGGCGAGACGATCGAGCGGATCGATCGCGCCCGTGTCGACCGTCCCCGCCGTGCCGACGACGAGAAAGGGCCGGAAACCGGCGGCACGGTCGGCCGCGATGGCGTGACGCAGGGCGCTCACCTTGATCCGGCGCTTGTCGTCGGACGGAATGAGCCGCAGATGACGTGCGCCGAGGCCGGCGAGCTCCATGGCCTGACGCACGCAATTGTGCGCTTCCCGCGAGGCGTAGGCGATGAGCTGCCCGCTCTGCGCGCAGAGCCCGTTGAGCCGCACGTCGCGCGCGCCATAAGCCTGGTCGCGCGCGACGAGCAGCGACAGGAAATTGGCCATGGAGGCGCCGGTGACGAAAATGCCGGAGGCGTCGGCGGGGAAGCCGAAGGCCTCGGCCATCCATTTGGCGATCTGGCGCTCGACATCGATCGCAATGTGATTGCGCCCGCCGCAATTGGCGTTCATCCCGGCGGCGAGCATCTCGGCGATCATGCCGACCGGGGTGCCGGCCCCCTGCACCCAGCCCATGAACATGGGATGGACGTTGCCGGTGGCGAAGGGCTTGATATAGCGATCGAAATCTTCGAGCACGGCGGCGAGGTCGCGCTCTGTCCGCGGGAGCGGCCGGTCGAAGCGCGCGCGCGCCTCCGCGCTCGGCTCCGTCCATACGGGGCGCGCGCGCAAGCCGCGCAGATAGTCGATCATCAGATCGAGCGCACGATGACTTTCCGCGCGGAAGTCTTCCCAATCCTCGGGATCGAGGTCGACGGGTTTGGTCATGTCGCAGCGCTCGCGCGTCGGGTCGTCGGCGCAGAAGCGGTCAGATCAGGCATGCGCCGCGCGTCTCCGGGCGAGTCGAACCGCCCAGCCAATAGCCGTCTTTGCCCTGCCCGCGCAACCGGTTGGGGACCCGCTCACCCTTCGAAGGCGACGCGGACGGCGCCAACGCCCTCAATCTCGCCGCGCGCCGCATCGCCCGGAAGAAGCGGCCCGACGCCGGAGGGCGTGCCTGTGAAAATGAGATCGCCAGCGGCAAGCGCCACTTGCGTTGAAAGCGCGGCGATGATTTGCGGCACGCTCCAGATCAGATCGGAAAGGTCGCCCTGCTGGCGCAACGCGCCATTCACGGAAAGCGCGATGCCCCCGCGCGTGGGATGGCCGATCCGCGCAGCCGTGCGAATGGCGCCGATCGGCGCGGAACGATCGAAGCCCTTGGACATGTCCCAGGGGCGGCCGGCGTTGCGCGCGGCGCTCTGCATGTCCCGCCGGGTGAGATCGACGCCGGCGGCGTAGCCATAGACGCAATCGAGCGCGCGCTCGGGCGCGACGTCCATTCCGCCAGCGCCGAGCGCGACGACAAGCTCGATCTCGTGGTGGAGGTTATGGGTAAGACTCGGGAAGGGAATCGTCGCGCCGTCCTCGACCACGGCGTCCGCGGGCTTGGTGAAGAAGAAGGGCGGCTCCTTCCCCGGCTCCTTCCCCATCTCGCGCGCATGGGCGGCGTAGTTCAGCGCCACGCAGAAGATGCGGCGCACGGGGAAACGCCCGGTTTCGTCTGCGACGGCGACGGACGGAGTCGGCGGCGGGGGAAAGACGAACCGCTCGGGCATTTTCGATACTCTCCAGCGCTGCTGCGGCGCTTATACATGATGGCCCCGCCGCCGTCAGGCCGTGTTGCGGCGCCGCAAAAACGTCGCTGGGTTGCGCAGGCCTCAGCCGACCTCGGCGGGATCGAAGCTTCGAAAGGTCGCGCAGAACTCGCAGGTGACGCCAATGCGGCCGTCCTCGCCAATCATGTCGGCGCGCTCCTGCGCGGTGAAGCTTTTGAGAAGCCGTTCAATCCGTTCGGTGGAGCACCGGCAGAACTCCTCCAACGCCGTCTCGGCGAAAACCTTGACGCCGCGCTCATGGAAAAGGCGAAAGAGCAGCCGCTCGCCAGAGAGCGCGGGGTCGAGCAGTTCATGATCCTCCAGCGTGCCGGCCAGCGCCCGGCCCTCCTCCCAGGCGTCGTCCTCCTCGAAAGGCGCGTCGGGAGCCTCTCCCTGCGGCGCGTCGCCGGGCGGCAAATCGCGCAGGCGTCCGCCAGGCATCGGCAGATATTGCAGCAGAAGGCCCCCCGCGCGCCAATGGCGGCCCTGCGGCGTCACCACCTCGCCCACGGCCAGCCGCACGAACGACGGGATCTGCTCCGACTGACGAAAATACAGATGCGCGGCCTCGGCGAGGCTCTCGCCTTCGAGCGGGACGACGCCCTGATAACGCGCGACGTCTTCCTCACGCTCGATGGTGAGCGCGAGATGGCCGCGCCCGAGCAGGGCGGCGGGCGCCGGATCGGCGACGCGCGCGAGGCGGTCGGCGTCGAAGCGGGCGAAGCCGCGCAGCTTGCCCGGCGCGTCGAAATCGACGACAAGCATCTCGACGGGACCGTCGCTGCGGGTCTGGAGCTGGAATCGCCCATGCGATTCGAGAATGGAGCCGAGCAGCGCGGCGAGCGCGATCGCCTCTCCGAGCAGGCGCGCGACCTGCGGGGGATAGTCATAATGCTTCAGAATGGCGTCGACGGTCGGCCCGAGGCGCACGAGGCGCCCGCGCAGGTCGAGCGCTTCCACGGCGAAAGGGGTGACGCGATCGTCCCTGGCTTCGCGCGAGACGGGCCGGGCTCGGCGCCGTCGAGCATCAGGCCAGACCCGGCGCGAGGCACCAGGCGAGCACGCCCTTTTGCGCGTGGAGACGGTTCTCGGCCTCGTCGAACACCACGGATTGCGGACCGTCCATCACCTCGTCGGTGACTTCCTCGCCGCGATGGGCCGGCAGGCAATGCATGAAGATCGCGTCCTTGGCGGCGGCGCGCCATCAGCGCGCGCGTCGACCTGATATGGCGCGAGGATCCGGCGGCGGAAGTCTTCGTCCGCGTCGCCCATGGACACCCAGCAATCGGTGACGACCGCCTGCGGCGCCGGCCACGGCCGCGCGCGGATCGTCCGTCACGTCGACGTCGGCGCCTGTGCGACGTGGCCCAGTCGAGCAGGCCCTTCGGCGGCGCCAGCTCCCGAGGCGTCGCAATATTGATGGCGAAGCCGAAGCGCGCCGCGGCGTGAACCCAGCTCGCCAGGACATTGTTGGCGTCGCCGACCCAGGCGACCGTCGCGGCCCTCGATCTGGCCGCGGCGTTCCTCGAAGGTGAGAATGTCGGCCATGATCTGGCAGGGATGCGAGGCCTTCGTCAGCCCGTTGATCACCGGCACCGTCGCGTGGCGCGCGAGCTCGACGAGATCGTCATGGGAAAGGATGCGGATCATGATCGCGTCGACGAAGCGTGACAGGACGCGCGCCGTGTCGCCGATCGTCTCGCCGCGGCCGAGCTGCATCTCGCCGCCCGTCAGCATGATCGTCTCGCCGCCGAGATCGCGCATGGCGATGTCGAAGGAGACGCGCGTGCGCGTCGATGGCTTGTCGAACACCATGCCGAGATATTTGCCGGCGAGCGGTCGCTCCCTGCGGCGGCGCGCCCTTCGACGCGCTTGGCCTTCAGCTCCTCGGCGAGCGTCGAGGATCTGCCGCAGCTCCGCTTGCAGAGAAGTCGGCTGATATCGAGGAAGTGACGCGGCCGCGTCATCGAATGCGCGGTCATCACGCCGCTCCCAATCGCTCGGCCCCTCGTCGCCGCGCGAAAGACGCGCGCAGGCGCGCGTCAAGACGCGTCGTCGCCTCGGCGATATGGCTCTCGTCGATGATGAGCGGAGGCAGCAGGCGCACGACATTATCGCCCGCGAGCACCGTCAGCAGGCCCTCGGCGCGCGCCGCCGCCGCGAATCGCCGTTCGGCATGCGCGTCTTGACGCCGAACATCAGCCCCTCGCCGCGCACGTCGCGATGATCGTCGGATATGCGGTCCTGGAGTTCGGCGAGCCGCTGGCGCAGACAGCGCGCCGAGCGCCGCGACGCGGTCGAGAAAGCCCTCCGCCAGCACGACGTCGAGCACGGCGCCGCCGACGGCCGTCGCGAGCGGATTGCCGCCAAAGGTCGAGCCATGCGCGCCGACGGTCATGCCCTTGGCCGCCGTCGTGGGTCGCAAGGCAGGCGCCGATCGGGAAGCCGCCGCCGAGCCCCTTGGCGAGCGCGACGATGTCAGGCGTGACGCCGGCGTGTTCGCAGGCGAGGAACTTGCCCGTGCGGCCGACGCCGCACTGAACCTCGTCGAGCGACGAGAAGCAGGCCCCGCGCGTCGCAGAGCGCGCGCAGCGCCGACGAGGAACGCCGGCGGGAAGACGCGCAGGCCGCCCTCGCCCTGCACCGGCTCGAGCAGCACGCCGGCGGTCTCCTCCGTGATCGCCGCCTCGACCGCCGCGAGATCTGCGAAGGGAACCTGGTCGAAGCCCGGCGCCGGCGGGCCGAAGCCCTCGAGATATTTCGGATTGCCGCCGGCGGCGATCGTCGCCAGCGTGCGGCCGTGAAAGGCGCCCTCGAAGGTGATCAGGCGATAGCGCTCCGGCTGCCATTGGCGGCGTGATATTTGCGCGCGGTCTTGATGGCGCATTCGACGGCCTCGGCGCCGGAATTGGCGAAAAAGACCACGTCGGCGAAAGTCGCGTCGACGAGGCGCTCGCGCCAGCCGCTCGGCTTGCGGAATGCGATAGAGGTTGGAGACATGCCAGGGCTTGCTCGGCCGCGGCCTTGAGCGTCGCGACGAGATGGGGATGGTCGTGGCCGAGCGACAAAACGGCGACGCCCGAGGCGAAATCGAGGATAGCGCTCGCCGTTCTCGGCGACAAGCCAAGCCCCCTCGCCCCGCGTGAAGGCGATGTCGGCCCGCGCATAGGTCGGATAGAGCGCAGAAGTCAAAACCAAGCTCCAAGCCCATGGGGCCCGCCGCGGCGCGGTTGGAGCCCAAAAAACAAAGCGCCGCCCTTTGCGGGGCGGCAATTTGCAGAGTTTATTTTATTCGCGGGCGCCGTTTCGGTCAAATCTTTCGGCGTCACGACGCGCGGGCCGTGGCGGCCAAGAGCGCTGTTTTGCGTAGAAGACGCGCCCCAAGTGAGTCGGACTTGCAACACTTGCTGCGAAAGCGCCTCGAAACCCTGTTGAGAACGCCCCCTTTTGCTTGCCAGCGACTCCGGCCCGTGATTCAACAGTTCTCGTAAGTTTTCTCGCCGAGGCGGGTGCGTCTTAACCGCAAGCGGCGCTTCTCGAGTTTCGATGCGCGTCATATCGCCGCCGGCTTTTGCCGGCGCAGCGGACGGTGAAGGATTCGCTTGCAGATCCGCGCATGATACGACCCTTGGAGGTCAGATCATGTCTTGGACCGACGAACGCGTGGAGCTTTTGCGCAAGCTCTGGAGCGACGGGCTCAGCGCGAGCCAGGTGGCCGCCGAACTGGGGCCGGGCATCACGCGCAACGCCGTGATCGGCAAGATTCACCGGCTGGGACTGGCCGAGCGCGCCAAGACCGCGAGCGCGCCGCGCCCGCGTCCCGCAAAGGCCCCGCGCCCGTCGGTCGCCGCCACGCCGCGCGCCAGCGGACATATTGTCCACGGCAATGTGGCGCTCGCCTTCGCACCGCAGGCGATGGTCGTCGCCCGCGCGCAGCCGGAGGAGGAGGTCGTCATTCCGATGTCCGAGCGCGTGACGCTGATGGAGTTGCGCGAATCCATGTGCCGCTGGCCCATGGGCGATCCGACGACGCCGGAATTTCGCTTTTGCGGCGGCAATTCGCCGATCGGCGGCGGGCCCTATTGCGCCCATCATGCGCGCGTTGCCTATCAGCCCGCGCAGGATCGTCGCCGCGCGCGCGCGAGCAGTTCAAGACGCCGCGCTACGCCTGATCAGTCACGGCCAAAGGTTTCGTCGAAGGAATAGCCCGAGCCGCGCACCGTGCGGATCGGGTCTTTCTCCCGCCCGCGGATCAGCGCCTTGCGCAGGCGCCCGACATGAACGTCGACGGTGCGCTCGTCGATCTCCGCCGACATGCCCCAGACGCTGTCGAGAAGTTGCGCGCGGGTGAAAACCCGGCCCGGCTTCTCCATGAAATATTCCAGCAGCCGGAATTCCGTCGGGCCGAGATGTATTTCGCGGCCGGACGCGCCGCACACGGCGCGTGTCGCGATCGAGGTCAATGTCGCCGGCGGACAGTTTCGAGGCCACGCGCTCCGGCCGCGCGCGACGCAACAGCGCGCGCACGCGCGCCATCAGCTCCGGCGTCGAGAACGGCTTGACCACGTAATCGTCGGCGCCGACCGAAAGGCCGCGGACGCGCTCGGCTTCCTCGCCGCGCGCGGTGAGCATGATGATCGGCATGTCGCGGGCGGTGTCGCGGGCGCGCAGGCGCCGGCAAATTTCGAGGCCGGAAACCCCCGGCAGCATCCAGTCGAGAAGCACGAGATCGGGAGGCGACTCCGCGATGCGCAGCTCCGCCTCGTCGCCATTGTCGACATGCTCGACCTGATAGCCCTCGGCCTCGAAGATTGTAGACGAGCAGCGTCGCGAGCGCCGTCTCATCCTCGACGACGAGTATTCGTGGCGCGCGGTCGCCCTTGACGTCACGTATGATGGTTTGGGTGATGCTTTCGTTCATTCCTGCCCGTCGCTCTCTGCGCCGAGACTGCTGGCGCGCGATTTGGGCCGCTCCATCGGCATGGACTCGCCAGTGACGAGATAGACGACCGTCTCGGAGATGTTGGTCGTATGGTCGCCGATGCGTTCGAGATTCTTCGAGCAGAACAGCAGATGCGTGCAGAAGGAAATGTTGCGCGGATCCTCCATCATGAAAGTGAGCAGGTCGCGAAACACGGAGTCTTCCAGCGCGTCGAGATCGGCGTCATTCTCCCAGACGGCGCGAGCGCGTTCGACGTCGCGCAGGGCATAGGCGTCGAGCGCGTCCTTGAGCTGCGTTGCGGCGATCTCGTGCATGGATTTGAGGCCGACGATCGCGCGCGGCAACCGCGCTTCGACGGCGATTTTCAAGGTGCGCTTGGCGATGTTCTTGGCGAGGTCGCCGATCCGCTCGATGTCGCCGGAAATACGGATCGCCGCGATGCAATCGCGCAGGTCGACCGCGAGCGGCTGGCGCCGCGCAATGGTCAGGACGGCGTTTTCCTCGATCTCGCGCTGGAGACATGTCGAGGCGCGCGTCGCTCGAGACGACGCGCTTGGCGAGTTCGATGTCGAGCGAGGACAGCGCATCCATCGCTTCCGCGAGCATTTTTTCCGCCACGCCGCCCATCTCGGATATGCGACGTCCCAGCGCTTCGAGATCGCGGTCGTAAGACTTGACGATATGGTCGGTCATCGCGTTTCCCTGGAATTGAGCGTCAGCCAAAGCGGCCGGTGATATAGTCCTGCGTCCGCTTTTCTCGCGGACGATTGAAGACCTCGTCGGTGTCGCCGAACTCGATCAGCTCGCCAAGATACATGAAGGCCGTGTAGTCGGAGACGCGCACCGCCTGTTGCATGTTGTGCGTCACGATCGCGATCGTGTATTCTGCGGCGAGCTCGTCGATGAGTTCCTCGACCTTCGCGGTCGAGATCGGATCGAGCGCCGAACAGGGCTCGTCGAACAGGATCACCTCGGGCTGAACGGCGACGCTGCGGGCGATGCACAGCCGCTGTTGCTGGCCGCCCGAAAGGCCGAGCCCGCTCGATTGCAGCTTGTCCTTGACCTCGTCCCACAGCGCGGCGCCGCGCAGCGCCTCCTCGACGCGACGTCCATGTCGGCGCGCGAAAGCTTCTCATAGAGACGAATGCCGAAGGCGATGTTCTCGTAGATCGACATCGGGAAGGGCGTCGGCTTCTGAAACATCATGCCGACGCGGGCGCGCAGCGCGTTGAGGTCGACCGCGGGATCGAGAATGTTCTCGCCGTCGAGCATGCACCTCGCCCTCGGCGCGCTGGCCCGGATAGAGATCGTACATGCGGTTGAGCACGCGCAGCAGCGTCGACTTGCCGCAGCCTGAAGGGCCGATGAAGGCGGTCACCTTGTTCGTGCGCAAGGGCAGCGAAATCGACTTCAGGGCGCGCGTCGAGCCATAGAAGAATTCGAGATTGCGCACGGAGACCTTCGTGGCGTCGTTCTTTCACCTGAGCGGGGGCGTTCATTTCGCTTTTCTCCGGCCGGCGCTGAGCGCGCGGGCTGTGATGGACAGTGCGAGCACGGCGACCGTGATCAGCAATGCGCCGGTCCAGGCGAGTTGTTGCCAGTCCTTGTAGGGCGACAATGCAAACTGGAAGATGACGACCGGCAGGCTGGCCATCGGCGCGTTGAGATCGCCGCTCCAGAACTGATTGTTGAGCGCGGTGAACAGCAGCGGCGCCGTCTCGCCGGAAACACGGGCGACCGCGAGCAGAACGCCGGTGACGAGTCCGGCCTTCGCGGCGCGGTAGGCGACCTTGCTGACGACATAGGCGCGCGGCAGCGCCGAGCGCGGCCGCGGCTTCGCGCATCGAGCCGGGCACGAGCAGCAGCATGTCCTCGGTCGTGCGCAACGACGACCGGGATGACGAGCAGCGCCAGCGCGACGGCGCCGGACAATGCCGGAGAAATGGCCCATGGGCGCGACGAGGACCGTATAGACGAACAGGCCGATCACGATCGAGGGCGCGCTGAGCAATATGTCGTTGATGAAGCGCACGGCCGTCGTCAGCTTCGAATAGCGGCCATATTCGGCCATGTAGGTGCCGGCGAGCAGGCCGAGCGGCGCGCCGATTGCGACGCCGATCAATGGTCATCAGCGAGCGAGCCGGCGATGGCGTTGAGCAGGCCGCCCTTGCTCCCGGGCGGCGGCGTCATTTGCGTGAACACGTCGAGGAGAGGCCGCGCAGGCCCTCGTAGAACAGCGCGACCAGGATGAGAAAAAGCCAGGCGAGGCCAAAAATCGCGGCGGCCCAGGCAAGGGCCGTCGCCAGCGAGTTGCGCTTGCGGCGCGCGGCATACAGCGACATGGCGCTCCTTCAGGCGCGACTTTCGTTCGATGCGCATCAGCATGTAACGCGCGATCGCCAGAACGATGAAGGTGATGACGAAGAGGATGAGGCCGAGTGCGATCAGCGCCGAGGTGTAGACATCGCCGACCGCCTCTGTGAATTCATTGGCGATCGTCGCCGAAATCGTCGTGCCGGGCGCCAGCAGCGAGCCGCGAGATCTTGTGCGCATTGCCGATGACGAAGGTGACGGCCATCGTTTCGCCGAGCGCGCGGCCGAGACCGAGCATGACCCCGCCGATCACGCCGACGCGCGTATAGGGCAATGACGACATAGCGCATCATCTCCCATGTCGTGCAGCCGATGCCGGTGGCCGCCTCCTTGAGAACGGGCGGCACGGTCTCGAAGACGTCGCGCGAGATGGAGGCGATGAAGGGCAGCACCATGATGGCGAGGATGAAGCCCGCCGTCAGCATGCCGATGCCATAGGGCGGTCCGGCGAAGAGCGTGGAGAGAACCGGCACGTCGCCGAAAGAGCGAAATGAGCGCCGGCTGCACATAGGTCTGCAACGAAAGGCGCGAAGACGAAAAGGCCCCAGATGCCGTAGATGATCGACGGAATGCCGGCGAGCAGTTCGATGGCGATGCCGATCGGGCGGCGCAGAGAATGCGGGCAGAGTTCGGTGAGGAAGATCGCGACGCCAAGTCCGACCGGCACGGCGATCAGCATGGCGATGAGGGAGGTCACGATCGTGCCGTAGATCGCGGCCAGCGCGCCGAAATTATCGGTGACCGGGTTCCAGGCCTGCGAGACGAGAAAGCCGAGGCCGAAAGCCCTGATCGCCGGCAGCGAGCCGTGAACGAGCGAGACGATCACGCCGCCGAGGATAATCAGCACGACGACGCCGGCGGCGCGCGTCACGTGGTGGAATATGCGATCGACGAACGCGATTGCCGCGAGCGCTCTTGCGCGATCGGCGATCGACGGCAGCGTTCGACCGGCGCGCTCAACCGCTAGGTCAGACATTTGGTCCGCTCCATTCGCATCCACGCGGCTTCGGCTCGGTCGATCGTCATTTACGACTCGCCGACGCCGGTCGGGCAGACCGGCAGTCGCCTTCTCGATTGGCGGCCTTAGGTCATGGACCGCCGGCGCGCCTGCCGCAATGGCGGGCGGGGCCGACTTAATGCGCCAGCGGCTTGCCGTCGGCGCCCTTCACATTGTCGGCCCAGTTCTTCTTGATGAGCTCGACGACCGTGCTTGGGCATCGGGATGTAGTCGAGCTCCTCGGCCGCCTTGGCGCCGTTGGCGAAGGCCCAGCCGAAGAACTTCAGCGCCTCGGTCGCGGCCGCCTCATCCTTCGAGCTGCTTGGGCATCAGAATGAATGTCGCGGCCGGCGATCGGCCAGGACTTTGGCGCCCGGCTTCATTGGTGATGATCTGATAGAAGCCGGCGCCTTCGCCCAGTCGGCGTTGGCCGCGGCGGCCTGGAAGCTCTCGAGGCCCGGCGCGACGACCTTGCCGGCGGCGTTGACGATCTTGGTGTAGGTCATCTTGTTCTGCTTGGCGTAGGCGTATTCGACATAGCCGATCGCGCCCTTGGTGTTGGCGACGTTGTTGGCGACGCCCTCATTGCCCTTGGCGCCGATGCCGGCCGGCCATTCGACCGCCGAATTCTCGCCGACCTTGGTCTTCCAGTCGGCGGAGACCTTGGAGAGATAGTTGGTGAAGTTGAAGGTCGTGCCCGATCCGTCCGAACGATGCACGACGACGATCGGCGTCGCCGGCAGCTTGACCTTCGGATTCAGCTTCTTGATCGCCGCATCGTCCCAGCTCTTGATTTCGCCGAGGAAGATCTTGGCCAGCGTCGGGCCGTCGAGCGACGAGGTCGCCGGGCGCGACGCCGTCGAGATTGACCACCGGCACGATGCCGCCGATCACCTGCGGCCACTGGATGAGATTGGCGGCGTCGAGATCCTCGGGCTTCAGCGGCTGGTCGGAGGCGCCGAAGGTCACGGTCCTCGCCTTGATCTGCTTGATGCCGCCGCCCGAGCCGATCGACTGATAGTTGAGGCCGTTGCCGGTCTCCTTCTTGTAGGTCTCGGCCCATTTCGCGTAGATGGGATAAGGGAAGGTCGCGCCGGCGCCGGAAATGTCCAGCGCCTGGGCCGGTCGGTCGCAAGGCCGGCCAGGGCCGCGAAGGCCGTCGCCGCAACGGCGGCGCACTTAAGATCTTGATGATCATCCGAAGATCGCTTTCAGCTCGAGAACACGACGACGAAGGCGCCGGAGCGCCGTCACGGCCAGTTCTAGCGACCGGCCAAGAGGGTTTTGTGACAGCATATGACGACAGTTTTATGACAGTGTAAGATATGAAATTCAATAGCTATATTGATTTCGAGACGCTGATGTCCGATCAGCCGGCAGGGTCACCCGGAACAGCGACCCTCGCCGAGCGCGGATTCGATGGCCAGCCGGCCGCGATGGCGCAGCACGATGTGTTTGACGATGGCGAGGCCGAGCCCTGTGCCGCCCTTCGCCCGGCTCTTGCCGGCGTCGACGCGATAGAAGCGTTCGGTCAGGCGCGGAAGATGTTCCGCCGCGACGCCCGGTCCATGATCGCGCACCGGAAAACGGCGCTTGCGCCCTTCGCGCCAGCGTGATCTCCACCGGCTGCGCGCCGATTCGCTGCGGCCGTATTTGAGCGCGTTTTCGACGAGGTTTTCGACGACGCGCGCGAGTTCGTCGCGATCGCCCGGCACGATGACGCTGGGCTCGAGATCGAGCTCCAGCGGCGACGCCGTTCTCCTCCGCCATCGGCGATGAGCGTGTCGACGATATGGGCGACGAGCATGTGAGGTCGACCGGCTTCGGCGGGACGCACATGCATGTGCTGCTCGATGCGCGACAGCGACAGCAGATCGTCGACGAGGCGCGACATGCGCTGCGCCTGCTCGCGCATGATGCTCAGAAATTTGTCGCGCGCCGACGGCGTCGTTCCTGCGCGGGGCCCTGCAGCGTCTCGACGAAGCCGAGAAGCGAGGCGAGCGGCGTGCGCAGTTCATGGCTGGCGTTGGCGACGAAGTCGACGCGCATGCGCTCGACGCGATGCGCTTCGGTCAGATCGCGCAGACTGATCACACGCGGCTGGATCGTAGCCCGGCACGCGGATCGGCGCGATATGGGCCTCGAACCAGCGCTCGACCGGCAGGCGCTCCACCCAGACGCCTTCTCGGCCTCGCCGCCGGCGAGGACGCGCATGACGGCGTCGAGCATGTCGGGCGAGCGCAGGCGCGCGGGCGAGCGGTTCGCCGACGCGCAGCGCCGGCGCGAGCGCGCCGCGCGGCCGCGTTGAAAGCGACCGCATGCGTTTCCGCGTCGACGACGAAGACGGGGTCAGGCAGCGCCGTCGATGACTGGCCGGACCATCGCCTCGGCGTGGTCGCGCCATTTGAGCTGCGCCATGGCGATAGACTCGCTGCTCGGTCAGAATGACCGTTCGTCGATAATGCGCGCGACCGCCTCGCGCAATGCGCTCCACCGCCGCGCGCCTTCGTCCGCGCCGAGCAGCGCCAGCGCGACGATGAAGGGCAGGAAGTAATACACGACGCGAAAGAGCAGCAGCGACGCGAGCACGCTCTCCTGCGACGCGCCTGGAATGGCGTTGAGCATCGTCGCTTCGAAAACGCCGATGCCGCCCGGCGCATGGCTGACGACGCCGAGGATGCAGGCGAAGACATAGACGCCGAGAAAAGCGATGAAGTCGAGATCGACGCCTTGCGGCATGAGCACGTAAAGCGCCGCGGAGGCGGCGGAAAGATCCGCGACGCCGACCAGAAGCTGGGTCAGCGTCGAGCCGACGCCAGGCAATTGCAGCTCATGACCGCGCAGACGAATGCGACGCGGCGCGATCGCGACCCATACGCAATATGCGGCGACGCTCGCGAGCACGAGGACGCCGACCGCGACGTGCAGGAAAACGGGCAGGCGATCGAGCGCGGCGATGGCGCTTGCGGACTTGACGAGGCTGAAGCCGATCACCGTCGTGACCCCGAGCCAGAAGGTCACGCCGGTGATGACCGTGACATTGGCGACGTTCAGCGCGCTCAGGCCGACGCGCGAATATATCCAGTAACGCACGGCCGCGCCCGTCACGATCGGGAAGCCGAGATTGAAGGAGATGGCGTAGCTCGCAAAGGAGGCGAGCGCGGTCACACGGTAGGGCGGGCGACGCCGGATCTGGCGCAGGGCCGAGAGGTCGTAGCCGGTGAGCGCGAGATAAGAGAGCAGGGTGAAGGCCAGCGCCGCGAGAATCTGGGAGCCGTCCATCTCGTGGAGCGCGGCGACAACGTCGCTGAAACGGATCTTCGAGAGAACATTTCCGAGAATGTACGCCGCGACGATGAACAGCGCGACGCTCGCAAGCGCGCCAAGGATATGCGCCGCCCCGTGCGGGAGGCGTTCCTGCAACGTATCGACGAAGTTTTTGCGCCGGGGCAGGGCGACAGGAAGGCTCGGCGGGGAAGAAATCGTCATATCCTCGTCTTTTGGCATTGACCGCTCGCTGGCGGAGCGACGCCACGAGCGCGAGCCCGCCGCCGCCCCAGGGACTTCGTCCGCAAAAGATGACGCCACAATGACGCATTTGGCGGAAACGTTGGGCGTGACGCGCCACAAGTCAAGTTGCGGGGCTGAGGCTCAGCTCATGAGAGCCCGTGCACGAACCAGCGGGGCGCGTCCGTCTCCCGCCCATAAAGCCCCTGGCGGAAGAGCCAGAACAGCCGGCCATCGTGATCCTGTGCGTGGAAATAATCACGCGTGAGCGGATCGTTGCGCCGCATCCTGCCAGGGCGGCGCGAGACGTTCCGGGCCCTCATAGGCGACGACCTCGTGCAGCACGCGGCGCCAGCGGAATTTCAGCGGCGGGCCGTCGGGGAACAACGCGACCGCCTCGATGGGTTCGGGGCGTTCGAAGAGACGTAGCGGGCGGATGGGCTCCTGCGGCGCAAAGGCCGACGGCGCGCCGAAGGCGGCCGGGAGGGCGGCGACGGCGAATTCCGGCAGATGCGCCGCCTGCGCATGGAGCCGCAGCACCCGCCGCAGCCCGAGCCGCGCGCCGAGCCGATCGAGAAGGTCTGCGAGATCTTCGTCGGCCGCCGACCTGCGCGGCGGCGCGACGAAACTCGTCTGGGGCGGGGGGGCGCGCGCCGTCTCGCTCGCGCAAAGGCGCAGAACGTCGAAACCGTAGCCGGCGTCGAGCCCCTCCTCCGCGACCGCCGCCAAGCGCTCGATGAGCAGCGCGGCGAGGCGGGACGGCTCGCGCAGCGGCCGGCTGGTCCCGACGGAAAGCCGCTTCACGATCCCGTCGACGCGGTAGAAAACCGCTTCGAGCCGCCGCGCGCCGACGCCGGCGCGTTCGAGCATGGGGCAAAGATCGGCGCAAAGCTGGCGCAGCGTCGCCTCTATGTCCGCCTGCTGCGTCAGCCCGTCGAGAAAACGCCGCTCCGACATGAAGGCCGGCGCCTCGAAGCGCGGCATGATCGGATCGCGACTGCGGCAGGTCAGCGCGTCGAGCCGCGCGAGCGCGCCTTGACCAAAACGGGCCGCGAGCGGGCCGCGCGGCCGCTCCAGCAGATCGCCGACAAGGCGCAGGCCGGCCCGGCGCATCCCCGCGTCGTCCTCGGGGGCCAAGCCCAGCGCCGCGATCGGCAGGCGGGCGGCGAGGCGGTCGAGCGCCGCCTGATCGGCGTCGGACGACACGCGCCGCAACGCCGAAAAACGCGCCAGGGCGCGCGCCAGGGCGGGACCCGGCGCAATCGCCGCGCGGGCGCTAAAGCCTTGCGCGGCAAGGCGGTTCTCCATGTCGTCGAGGAGCGCCGCCTCGCCGCCGAACAAATGCGCCGCGCCCGTGACGTCGAGCATCAGGCCGTCGGGCGGATCGACGGCGGCGAGCGGCGTGAAGCGCCGGCTCCAATCGGCGAGCGCCGTGACAAGCGCGGCGTCGGCTCCGGGATCGGCCTCGGCAAGGGCGAGGGCGGGGTAGCGGGCGCGGGCGTCGGCGACGGCGAGGCCGGGGACGAGCCCCAGTTTCTGCGCCCGTGCGTCGACGGCCGTCAGCCGCTCCGCCCCCTTCACGCGGGCGTAAACGGCGAAGGCCTCAGGCGCGGCGCCGCCTCGATTTGCGCAGCAGGCGGTCGGTCGGCAGCCTCGGCAGGAAGACGCTCAGGAAACGCATGACGAAACACCATTTTCTCGGAATCGAAGGCGACGTCGCGCCAGTGCGCCGGATCGATCTCCCCGAGAGGGCCGAGAAGGCCCGCACGGGCTTTGAGCGTCCGCATCCGCCACCGGAAAGGCGCGTCAGGCGCGAGCGGCGGACGCGCGGCAAAAGCTGCGGCGAGAGGCGCAAAGGCCGCCGCCCGGAGAGCGGCGATTTCGACGCGCAACTCCGCGGCGCTGGAAAAACCTGCGGCCTCCACACCCTGCGCCGCGATCAGACCGAGAGCGCCGCCCCGCCTTGCGGCCAGCAGCAGCCGCCGCGACGCCGAAAGCCCATAGAGGCGCGACGAAAGGAAAGCCTCGGCGACGACCGCCGCGCAGGCGGGACTCTTCAGCGCTTCCTCCATCGCCCAGAGCGCCTCGCCCGGCCGGCGCGCCCGGACGAGCGCGAAGCTGGAAAGATCCACGCCCGCCCCCGCGAGGCCGCGCCCATAGGGCAGGCCATATTCGCGCACGCTCATCTCATCGATAACGACGATGAGCGCGCCGCCGCCGCGCGCCGCCCGCGCCCTGAGCGCCATGGCGAGAGCGAAGGCCGTCGCCGCCGGCGCGTCCGGCGGACGGGCGGGGAGAATTTCGCTCAAGCCCCCCCGCCCGGCGCCCACAAAGGCGTCGAGAAAATGCTGGACCGCCGCCCCGCTGGGGGCAGGAATCGCGACCTCGCGCGCCTCGATGGCGGCGATGCGCCGGCGCAAAAAACCCATGCGTTCCGAAACGCCGCTTTGCGACATCGGTTTCAAGGCCCTGACTTTGGAGGATGCGCCCGGCGGCGCGCTGTTCGATATTTGTTCTCAATCCTGAAAGAGTCAAGCGGGGAGTCGGGATAGGCCTCTCGCGCGTGTCCGGCTTGATTGGGCGCGCATATCCCCTAGCTGACGAGGCGCCGGGGGACGCGCCAAACCGAGGACGAGCCATGCAGATGATCCCGCAAGAGACGCAAAACTGCGTCGACGCCTGTCTGCGCTGTTATCAAACGTGTTTCGGCATGGCGATGAACCATTGCCTCGAACAGGGCGGCGACCATGTGAAGCCCAAACATTTCCGCGCCATGATCGCCTGCGCCGACATATGCCGCGAGGCCGTTCAGATGATGCTGATGAACGCCCCGCAGGCCAAGGAAACCTGCCTGCTCTGTGCGCAGATTTGCGAGGATTGCGCCAAGGAATGCGACGCGATCCCCGACATGACCGCCTGCGCCGCCGAATGCCGCCGCTGCGCCGAGGAATGCCGGCGCATGGTCGGCCACAAGATGGCCGCCTGAGCGCTATTTCTTCCTGAGCGAAAGAATATGCGACGCGATGGCGTCGATCTCTTCCGGCGTCAGGATCAGATTGGGCATGTTCCTGTGCGAGGAGCGCAGGAACACTTTGATCGACAATTCCGTCGTCGAGGGCATTGCGGCAACGTCGATAAAACGCGGCGCCCTCGCGTCGGGGCTCTTCGCCTGAGGATCGGCTCCCACCGCGTGGCAGGACGCGCAATCCCCCTGAACGAGCTGGGCGCCGGGCCCGGAAACGGCGCTCTGCGCGAAGGCGGGCGCGAGGCTGCTCCCGAGGAAAAGGAGTGTCGACACAAACGCCGCTTTCATGAAAATTTCTCCCGGTTACTCGCCCCCGTTCAAATCCTCCGGGCGCGGCTGGAGCATGATGTTGTAGCCCGCGTCGACGAGATGCACTTCGCCCGTCACGCCGCCCGAGAGCTCGGACAGGAAATAGAGAGCCGAGCCGCCGATTTCATCGAGCGTGATCATTCGCCGCAGCGGACAGTGCTGCTTCTGGAAGGCGCCCATGGCGCGCGCGCCGGTGATGCCCGCCCCGGCCATGGTGCGCACCGGCCCCGGCGAGAGCGCATTGACGCGAATGCCGCGCGCGCCGTAATCGGCCGCGAGATAACGGACAGAAGAATCGAGCGCCGCCTTGGCGACGCCCATCACATTGTAATTGGGCATGACATGCGTGCCGCCGCCAAAGCTCACCGTCACCATCGATCCGCCCTTCGTCATCAGCGCCGCGGCGCGGCGCGCGGCCTCCGTGAACGAGAAGCAGGAGATCACCAGCGTGCGGATGAAATTCTCGCGAGAGGTGTCGGCGTAAAGGCCCTTCAATTCGCTCTTGTCGGAATAAGCGATCGAGTGGACGAGAAAATCCATCTCGCCCCATTCCTGAGCCAGCCGCGAGAAGACGGCGTCGACGGTTTCCACGTCCTCGACGTCGCAGGGCAGCACGAGATTGGAGCCCAGCTCGGCGGCGAGCGGCTTCACGCGCTTGCCGAGCTGATCGCCCTGATAGGTGAAGGCGAGCGTCGCGCCATGGCGCGCGAGAACGCGGGCGATTCCATAGGCGATGGAATGGTCGTTGGCGACGCCCATGACGAGCCCGCGTTTCCCCTTCATCAATTCAGTCGCAACCGTCATCTATCGTCTTTCTGCGCGCCTTCGGCGCCGTTCATGTTGGCCGAACATCAAAAGGGCGCCCGCGGGAATGCGTCCGCGAGCGCCTGGACGCATGTTTCGCAACGCATGCGCCGAATGCGTTTTACGTCTCGCGCGCCGCGCGCTTACGCGTCCGGATGTTTGAAAACCAGCGTCGCATTGGTGCCGCCGAAACCGAAAGAGTTCGACATCACGGCGCCGAGATTCACATTATCGCGTCGCGCACGCAGGATCGGCATGTCGGCAAATTCGGGATCGAGCTCCTCGATATTGGCGCTCTCGCAGATAAAGCCGTTCTGCATCATCAGCAGCGAATAGATCGCCTCCTGCACGCCGGTCGCGCCGAGCGAATGGCCGGTGAGCGATTTCGTCCCCGAGATGGGCGGACATTTGTCGCCGACGCCGAAGACCTCGCGGATCGCCTCGATCTCCTTGACGTCGCCGACCGGGGTCGAGGTGGCGTGCGGATTGATATAATCGATCGGCGCCTTCACCGTTGCGAGCGCCTGACGCATACACCGCACGGCGCCCTCGCCCGAGGGCGCGACCATGTCGTGCCCGTCCGAGGTCGCGCCATAGCCCGCGACCTCAGCGTAAATTTTCGCGCCGCGGGCCTTGGCGTGCGCATATTCCTCCAGCACGAGAACGCCGGCGCCGCCCGCGATCACGAAGCCGTCGCGGTTCTTGTCATAGGCGCGCGAGGCCGTGGCGGGGCGGTCGTTATAGGCGGAGGACATGGCGCCCATCGCGTCGAAGAGGACGGAAAGCTCCCATTCCAGCTCCTCGCAGCCTCCGGCGAAGATGATGTCCTGCTTGCCGTACTGGATCTGCTCATAGGCGTTGCCGATGCAATGGTTCGAGGTCGCGCAGGCCGAGGAGATCGAATAGTTCACGCCCTTGATCTTGAACCACACGGCAAGAGTCGCCGAGGCGGTGGAGGACATCGCCTTCGGAACGGCGAAGGGGCCGACGCGCTTTGGGCCCTTCTCGCGGGTGATGTCGGCCGATTCGACGATCACATGCGTCGAGGGGCCGCCCGATCCCATGATGATGCCGGTGCGTTCATTGGAAACTTCAGCCGGCGTGAGCCCGGCGTCCAGTATGGCCTGATCCATGGCGACATGGTTCCACGCCGTGCCGGCGGCATGAAAGCGCATGGCGCGCCGGTCGACGACCTGCGCCGGGTCGAGCGTCGGCATGCCGTGAACCTGCGAGCGGAAGCCAAGCTCCGCATATTTGTCGGCGCGCACGATTCCCGATCGCGCCTCGCGTAGCGACGCCACCACCTCCTGCGTGGTGTTGCCAATCGACGACACGATGCCCATGCCGGTGACGACGACTCGTCTCATCTCTCTCTCCCGCTGATTTCTCCCCCTCGCCCGTCTCCCGGATGAGGGTGGGGTCCCCGTGGCTCGCCCTGGGCCGATCGCGGCGCGCGCGACAACGTTGCGCGACACCGCAGAGGCCCCGGCCGCCGTCTCGCCGAAAGCGGCGACAGGGGCTTAACTCTCTTCGCTTTAAGCGGCCGACGCCTCTTTGGCGAGGCCGACTTTCAGATCCTTCGCCTCATAAATCCGCGCGCCGTCCGCGGCGACCCAGCCGTCGGCCACGCCAAGGACCAGCTTGCCCTTGAAAATACGCTTGAAGTCGATTCCATAGCTGACAGTCTTCACGCTCGGCCGCACCTGTCCGGAGAATTTCACTTCGCCGACTCCCAGGGCCATGCCGCGCCCGGGATTGTCGAGCCATGCGAGATAAAAGCCGACCATCTGCCAGAGCGCGTCGAGGCCAAGGCAGCCAGGCATGACGGGATTGCCCTTGAAGTGACAGTCGAAGAACCAAAGGCTCGGCTTCACGTCGAGCTCGGCGCGCGCATAGCCCTTGCCGTGCTCGCCGCCTTCTTCGAAAATTTCGGTGATCCGGTCGAACATCAACATCGGCGGCAAGGGCAATTGCGCGTTGCCGGGGCCGAAAAGCTCCTCGCGCCCGCAGGCCAATAAATCCTCGTAGCCGAATGACGAGCGTCTCTCGCTCATGGTCTTACCGCCTCCGCTGGAGCTTTTAGCCCTGTTCCCATTCCCTCGCGCCGCCCGACGATGATCGAAGGCCGCGCCGCCCGCTTTTTTTGGCGCCCCCATCCCGTTCGGTCGGGGGCCGCATTTATGGGCAGACGTTCCGTAACATAGCCAAAGGCGCGCCGGAAGCGCCCGCTTTCCACCCGCCCGCGCCCGACGCGATGCGGCGACGCGCGGCGGAAGTTGAGATTTGCGGGCGTTTTTGGTATATATCAAAGGAATCCGAGGTCTCGTGAGCCGCCCGATGGACGCCTTCTCCCCCCGATGTTCCCCGCCCGGCCTCCCGGCGCGCCGATCCATTCAGGAGATGCTCGCGACTGCCGGGCTGAGACCGACGCGGCAGCGAGTCGCGCTCGGCGAATTATTGTTCGGCGCCGGCGACCGGCATGTGACGGCCGAACGGCTTTTCGACGAAGCGTCGGCCGCCCGTCTCACCGTGTCGCTCGCCACCGTCTACAACACCCTTCATCAGTTCACCGACGCGGGCTTGCTGCGTGAAATCGCCGTGGACGGCGCGCGGATCTATTTCGACACCAACGTGCGCGACCATCATCATTTCCTCGTCGAGGAAGACGGCGAGCTCTATGACATCCCACCAGGGTCGAATGTCGCGGTCGCCAATGTGCCGACGCCGCCGGAGGGGCTTCGCATCGACCGCGTCGACGTCGTCGTGCGGTTGCGGCGCGAGACGGACTGAGAGTTCGCCGCCGCTAGTCGACCTTCTCTCCGGGATAGACCCCCCAGAGCAATTCCTGCTGGAGGTATCCGTCGAATTCCTTGCCGGCCATCCGGCACCACTTGCCGTCACAGCCGCGCAGGGCGCCGATCACCCCCGGCGCGAGCTTGGCCACTGGCGTCGCGTGGTCGGATGCGACAAGGAGTTGGGGCTCCTTTTTCCAGGGCGCGACGAGCGCGGTGCGGCGCCCGGACAGCAACGAGTGCAGCACCCAGCCCTCCGAGCCTTCGGAATCGCGAATCTTGCGCCACGTCTCGAATTCGGCCGTGATCTCGACCGGGAGACCGGCGCGTTCGTAGACCCAGACGGTCGGGTGGTCCTTGCTCGGCCCTTCGCGGACGTTGACGCGGTCGGACTTGAGGCTGACATACCGCGGAATGGGCAGATTGCTCGCCGAGCCCTTCTGCTGCTCCTGAGCCCGGGCCATCGGTGAAAGAAGCAAAGCGAAAATGAGGAACGTCGCGCACAAGCCTGTCAAAGTTTCGATTTCCTCTCGCCGCATGATGTCCGTCAACCGCTCGTCTTGTGTTTGGCCCGCCATCTGCTAGGAACGAAAAACACAGCGTCGGGCGTCGTATTCGATTTGTCGCCCACCGTCGTTAAGACCGGGTTGAAAGCGCGCGCGCCGGCGGCGCCCGACGGATCCGACGGCGCGGGCGTCGCGTTTGGGTTATAACAAGTTTTTGGATTTTTGCCACGCAGCGGCAAGCGCGCGTGCAGAGGGGACGAAGCGCAAGATGCCGAAGAAAAAGCCGCTCGTTATCGTGACGCGCCGACTCCCGGAAGTGATCGAGACGCGCATGTGCGAATTATTCGACGCGCGGCTCAATGAGAGCGACAAGCCGCTCAGTCATGACCAGCTCGCGGAGGCGATGCGAACGGCGGAAGTGCTGGTCCCGACGATCACCGACCGCATCGATTCGAGCCTCATCTCCCAGGCCGGCGAACAGATGAAGCTCATCGCCAATTTCGGCAATGGCGTCGATAATGTCGACGTGGCCTCGGCGCTCGGCCGCTCGATCACCGTGACCAATACGCCGGGCGTTCTCACCGAGGACACCGCCGACATGACCATGGCCCTGATCCTCTCGGTCGCGCGCCGGCTCGTCGAGGGCGCGCGCGCCATACCGGAAGGGTCCTGGTCCGGGTGGTCGCCGACGTGGATGCTCGGACATCGCATCACCGGCAAGCGCCTCGGAATCGTCGGCATGGGACGCATCGGCCAGGCGCTGGCCCGTCGCGCCAAATCCTTCGGCCTCTCGATCCATTATCACAATCGCCGCCGCGCGAGCGCCGAGGTCGAGGAGCAGCTCGAAGCGACCTATTGGGAATCGCTCGATCAGATGCTGGCGCGCGTCGACATCGTGTCGATCCACTGCCCGCATACGCCCGCGACCTATCATCTGCTCTCGGCGCGTCGCCTGAAGCATTTGCGCCCGCACGCCATCCTCGTCAATACGGCGCGTGGCGAGATCGTCGATGAAAATGCGCTTGTGCGCATGCTCGAGGCGAACGAGATGGCCGGGGCCGGACTCGACGTTTTCGAGCACGAACCAGCCGTTTCCCCCAAGCTCCTCAAGCTCGCGCAGGCGGGCAAGGTGACGCTGTTGCCGCATATGGGCTCGGCGACGATCGAGGGACGCGTCGACATGGGCGAGAAGGTCATCATCAACATCAAGACCTTCATGGACGGCCACCGGCCGCCGGACCGCGTTCTGCCCAGCATGTTGTGATGTGGTAAGGGACATAGCGCCAGAACCGCCGACGCGCCGGGAAACGACGCGCCTGATTGCGTTTTCAGGGAGGACGCAAAATGAACAAAACGATCTCCATTCTCGCGGCCGCTCTCTGCGTCGCCGTCGTCGCCGCGCCGGCCCAGGCGAAAAAGCGCGCCAAGCCCGACGAGGCCGGCCAGAAGCAGGAAACGCCCCAGGAAGAGGGCGGCAAGGACGCGGCCGGCCTTCCCCGTTACGTGCCCTTCCCCCACGACCGCAACTTCACGTTGAAGGAAATCAACGGCAAGGAACCGCCGGTCGAAATCTGGATCAACATCGATTCGACGGGCCGCGCCAATGGTTTCTCGGGCTGCAAGAACTGGTCGGGCGTCTTCGCCATTGGCCCAGACCGGCTCGGCCCCCGCGCCATGCCCGCCGTCAACGAGCGCCAATGCGACGGCGCGCTGGCCGGCATCGAGCGCGATCTTTGGGGCGTGCTGCTCTCCGGCCCCTATTGGGACGTGAAGGGCGACGAGCTCACCTTGCGGGGCTTCAAGGGCGGCCTGCTGAAGTTCCAGCGCTCCTTGTGACCGGCGCGACCTGAGACGGCCGCCAACCGATGGCGGCTATTTCACCGGCGCCGCGAGGACGGGGCAGGGCGACTGGCGCAGGACGCGCTCCGTCGTCGTGCCGCGCAGCGCGTCGAGAAGACCGCGGCGCCCCTGCGTCGGCATGGCGATGAGATCGGCGCCGATCTCCTTCGCATAGGCGAGAATCGTCTCGACCACGGGGCCCTGCCGCAACTCGATGTGCGGCAAGAGCCCCTCGAAGATCGGAAGATCCGGGCCGACATGCAGCAGCATAACGTCCGCCGCCGGATTGAGCCCATGGGCGAAATCAGCGATGCGGCGGAAGGCGTCGAGCGGCGGCACCCGCGCGTCGACCGGCATCAGCACCGTCTCGAGCGTAAGCTTCCCCGTCTCTCGATCGACGAACCCTGCCTGATCTTCCCGCAGGAACAAGGCCGGAGTCCTGGTTTCGCGGACGGCCTCCTCGGCCAATGACTCGTCGAGCCAGCGCTCGAGCCCGGTGCGATTATGCGTCATCAGCACGATGAGGTCGCATAGATGCCGCGTGACATAGGCCGAAACGCCATGGACCGGCGAAGCCGATTCCACCGAGGCCTTGACGATTCTCAAGCCGAGCGTTTCGGCGACCTCGGCGCGCGAGGCCGAGGGCGCGATCAGCCCCCAGCGTGCGAGCGTCTCCCGCACATGCGGAAATCGGTTCCAGTCGTCCGGATCGTCGGTCTCCTGATTCTCTATGTGCAGCAGATGCAGCAGCGCCTTTGTGGCCACCGCAATGCGCAGCGCATGGGCGAAAGCGTCCTGGCTTGCGAAGGAGAGGTCCGTCGGATGAACGATGGATTTGGTCGTCTCGCCGGTCATGTCGCTCCCCCGATGCTTCTGTTGTCAACCTATGTCGGCGAGGGCGACGCGCCTAGATCGCACCGCGTCGCAGTCTCTCACTTTTCCGTCGTCCGGGCCGCGAGCGCCCCCGCGACTCGCTCGACGAATTCGGCCTCGGAAACCGACTCCTGCGCCGGACGGGCGGACTTCCATTCCTCATTGGTGGCGATCCCGGCCGCCGCCCTCGCGCCGGCGACGAGATCCTTGATCTGGACCTCCCCCCGCGCTTTCTCGTCCGAGCCCTGAATGACGACGAGCGGCGCGTTGCGGCGGTCGGCATATTTCATCTGCGCCTTCATGCCCGCCGCGCCGAGATACAGCTCAGCGGCGATTCCCGCCCCGCGCAGCCGTCCCACCATGCGCTGATAGTCGGCAAGACGGTCGCGATCGAGCACGAGCACGACCACCGGGCCGACATGGGCCCGCGCCGTGACGATGGGGCTGCCGACGCGCTTCAGCGCCGCAAAGAGCCGCGACACGCCGATGGAAAAGCCGGTCGCCGGCGTGTTTTCGGGCCGGAAGCGCCCCACGAGCCCGTCATAGCGGCCGCCGCCGCCCACCGAGCCGAAGCGCACGGGGCGCCCCTTCTCGTCGCGCGTTTCGAAGGTCAGCTCCGCCTCGAAGACCGGCCCCGTGTAATATTCGAGGCCCCGCACCACCGAGGGATCGATGCGGATGCGATCCGGTCCGAAGCCCGCGTCGCGCGCGAGATCTTCGATTTCCAGAAGCTCCTCGGCGCCCTGCGCGCCGATCTCGCTTTTTCCCAACAGGCCAAAGAGATCGAACTCGGGCGCGATGTCCTTGTTCTGCCCGCCGAGGCTGAAGCTCAAGATGGTGTCGATCGCCTTAAGCGGCAGGCCCGCGCCCCTTGTGAAGTCGCCGCTTTCGTCCTTGCGGCCCTCGCCCAGCAATTGTCTCACGCCGTCGGGCCCGAGCCGATCGAGCTTGTCGATGGCGCGCAACACGATGAGCCGTCGCCCGGCGTTCTCCTCGCCTGCGAGGCCCACCGCCTGCATCACGCCGTCGAGCACCTTGCGGCTGTTGATCTTGACGACATAATCGCCGCGCACGATCCCCAGCTTTTCGAGCGCGTCCGCCGCCATCATGCAGATTTCCGCGTCAGCCGCGGGCGACGCCGAGCCAACCGTGTCCGCGTCGAACTGCATGAATTGCCGGAAGCGGCCCGGTCCCGGCTTTTCGTTGCGGTAGACGGCGCCGCAGCGATAGGAGCGATAGGGCTTCGGCAGCCGATCGAAATTCTGCGCGACAAAACGCGCGAGCGGCGCCGTCAGATCATAGCGCAGCGAGAGCCATTGTTCGTCCTCATCCTGGAAGGAGAAGACTCCCTCGTTCGGCCTGTCCTGATCGGGCAGAAACTTGCCGAGCGCGTCGGTATATTCGATCGCCGGCGTTTCGAGCGCCTCGAAGCCATAGAGCTCATAGACTGAGCGAATGACCTCGAGCATCCGCCCGGTGGCGGCGATTTCGCCCGCTTCGCGATCGGCAAGGCCACGCGGCGCGCGCGCCTCGACTTTCATCGTTTTTTCGTCGTTGGACATTCAACCCGTTCCAATGCGCGCCGTCTCAGGCGGGCGGCGCAGAGTCGGCCGCCTTCCTAGCATTTTCCCATTCGGAGGGAAGCCGCGCCGCCGCAGGAAAGAATCGCAAATGCGACGCGCAGCGCGGACAATCCGAACTGCCGAAGCCCGGCAGCGGAACGGGGAAGGCCGCGAGCGCGGCATTGAGCGCGCATTCGCTCCCGCCGGGGCGGACGAAGGCGCCAAGGGGCCGCCCCACGGCCGTGAGTTGATCAATATGCCAATGCGCCGATTTTCGCGGGCGCAGATGGCGGGCGAGCCGGGCCCGCAGCCCACCCGGTCCCTGCGCGGAGCCGCAATAGAGATAGTCGCCCGCCGCAAGCGTCGCATGACGCCGGCCAGCTTTCGCTCGAAGCGGCGCGTCAAGGCGCAGCCAAAGCGCATAGGCGCCCGGCGCGGGAGGGGCCTCGCTCGCGCAGAAAATCAGGCTCATGCCTGACATGTCTGCTGCCGCCTTGCCACCGCCGTCTTGCCCCGCCAGTTTCTGCCCGCCAATTCCTGCCCGCGTCCACTGGGTTGGGCCGTCTTGGATGCGTCGCCGCACGTTTACCTTCTCCCGCGAAGGGTCTCGACCCGGACGCGCCGAGCGGCCAAACTCCAAAAATGCTGCGCAGCAATTTTCACTCAGAGTCTCTGCCCCGGCGAAAAATGCTGCGCCTTTGCTGCGCAGCATGCGCCGCGCTCCTCGCGCCGGATTCGCCCGCGCGGGCGCGCGCGGCGGACCTTGCTCAGCGGCTCGCAGAGGCAGCCCGCAAAGGCGGGGCGGTCACGCTGCCGCCGGGCGAGATGACCCTGTCGGGGCTCGACCTTCCCGACGGGGCCGTCCTCACGGGCGCGCCCGGCCGCAGCGTCCTGAAGCTCGAGGGTCTTGGACCACTGCTTACCGCGCGCATGGCGCGCAAGATTACGCTCGAAAACCTCATTCTCGATGGCGCGGGCGGCATCTTTCCGAAAGACGCCGGGCTTGTCGACGCCTCCGACGTGGTGGAGTTCGAGGTGAGGGGCTGCACGATCCGAAACGCCCGCGGGCGGGGACTCAATCTGACGCGCTGCGGCGGCGTTGTTACGCAAACCACCATCGAGAATGTCGCCGAGTCGGGCATTTTCGCGCTGGACGGACTCGGCGCCCGTTTCGCCAGCAACGAAATCCGGCGATGCGGGGATAATGGCCTCGTGCTGTGGTCGAGCCTCGCCGGGCGCTTCGACGGCGCGCGCGTCGAGGCTAATCTCATCGAGGACGTCAGCGCGCGTTCCGGCGGCAACGGACCCTATGGCAATGGCGTGCTGATCTTCGGCGCCGGCTCCGTGCGCGTTTCGGGCAACCGGATCTTGCGCTGCGCCTATTCGGCGGTGCGAAACAATGCGGGTCATGGCGTCGAGGTCGTCGGCAATGACTGCAAAGGCTTCGGCGAAAAGGCCATGTATGCCGAATTTGGCGCGAAAAACGCGATTTTTCGCGATAATCGCATCGAGGACGCGGGCGCAGGGATCGCCGTCGCCAACGCCGACAAAGGCACCGACGGCGCGCTGATCCTCGGCAATGTCGTCCGCGCGATGAAGGCGAGCCATCCCGACGCGGATTTTGGCCCCGAGATGCTGTGGCGCACGGGCATTCTCGCCGAGAAGAACGCCGATATTCGCGGCAACAGGATCATCGGGCCCGGCTGGATCGGCGTCGCGCTCGGCGGCTGGCGGGAAAATTTGCGCGCCGAGGAAAATGACATTTCCGGCGTCGACTACGGCGTCGTGCTGGCCACGGGCGACGGCGTGGGCGAGGCGCTGGTCGCGCGCAACAGGATTTTGGCGAGCAAGGGGGCGGTGGTGGCCGCGGCGGGGATGAATTTTCTGCCCGGCGACCTGACGAAGCCGGGCGCGGCGTTCTACCCGCGCCTGACCGTGCGGGACAATCAGACGGGCTGAAACCGACAGGCTCAGGCGATCATCACCCGCGCCGCGCCTTTTTCATCGCCCAGAAGCTCGAGCGCCTTGGCGACGATGGCCTTGCTGTCGAGCATCGCCCGCGCGATCATGAGTTCATATTTGTCGTGGTCGATATAGGCGTCGGGCAGGGTCATGCTGCGGAACTTGAACGCGCCGCGGGCGCCGTCGAGCAGCCCGTCGTCGGAGAGCGCCTGGAAGACCTGCGCGCCAAAGCCGCCGATCGAGCCTTCTTCGATGGCGATCACCGCCTCATGATTGGCGGCGAGGCGGCGGATGAGATCACGATCGACAGGCTTGGCGAAACGCGCGTCGGCGACCGTCGCCGAGACGCCGTAATTTTCCAGTTCCTCGGCCGCCTTCAACGCCTCGGCGAGACGCGTGCCGAGCGAGAGCAACGCCACTTTCGAGCCTTCGCGCAGGATGCGGCCCTTGCCGATGTCGACGACCTCGCCGCGCTCGGGCAGGTCGACGCCCAAGCCCTCGCCGCGCGGATAGCGGAAGGCGATGGGGCCTTCGTTATACGCCGCGGCGGTCGCAACCATATGCATCAGCTCGGTCTCGTCGGCGGGCGCCATCGCCACCATGCCCGGCAGGCAGGCGAGATAAGCGATGTCGAAAGCGCCGGCGTGGGTCGGGCCGTCGGCGCCGACGAGTCCGGCGCGATCGATCGCGAAGCGAACCGGCAGATGCTGAATCGCCACGTCATGCACGACCTGATCGTAGCCGCGCTGCAGAAAGGTCGAATAGAGCGCGCAGAAGGGCTTGTAGCCCTCGCAGGCGAGTCCGGCCGCGAAGGTCACCGCATGCTGCTCGGCGATGGCGACGTCGAAGGTGCGGTCCGGGAAGTGCTTGCTGAAAATATCGAGGCCGGTGCCGGACGGCATCGCCGCCGTGATGGCGACAATCTTGTCGTCATGCTCGGCTTCCGCGACGAGCGCCTTGGCGAAAACGCCCGTATAGGAGGGGGCGTTGGCCTTGGGCTTGAACTGCTTGCCCGTCTCGACGTCGAACTTCACCACGCCGTGATATTTGTCGTCCGCAGCCTCGGCTGGGGCATATCCCTTGCCCTTCTGGGTCACGACGTGAACGAGGACCGGGCCGTCGTCCTTGTCGCGGACATTCTTGAGGACGGGAAGGAGATGATCGAGATTGTGCCCGTCGATCGGCCCGACGTAATAGAAGCCGAGCTCCTCGAACATGGTGCCGCCGGTGATGAAGCTGCGCGAGAACTCCTCGGCCTTGCGCGCCTTGTCGTAGATGAAGCGCGGCAGATGGGAGGCGAGCTGCTTGGCGGCGTCGCGAATGGAACGATAGGCGCCGCCGGAGACGAGGCGCGCCAGATAGGCCGACATCGCGCCCGTCGGCGGCGCGATCGACATGTCGTTGTCGTTCAGGATGACGATCAGGCGGGAATCGAGCGCGCCGGCGTTGTTGAGCGCCTCATAGGCCATGCCGGCGGACATGGAGCTGTCGCCGATCACCGCCACCACATGGTTGTCGCCATGCGAGAGGTCGCGCGCCACCGCCATGCCGAGTCCGGCCGAGATCGAGGTCGAGGAGTGACCGGCGCCAAAGGCGTCATATTCGCTTTCGGCGCGCTTGGTGAAGCCCGAGAGGCCGCCGCCCATGCGCAGCGTGCGGATCCGGTCGCGCCGACCGGTGAGGATCTTGTGCGGATAGGTCTGATGCCCAACGTCCCAGATGATCCGGTCGCGCGGCGTGTCAAAGACGTAATGCAGCGCGACCGTCAGCTCGACCACGCCGAGGCCCGCGCCCAAATGCCCGCCCGTGACCGAAACCGCGTCGATCGTCTCGCGGCGAAGTTCTTCGGCGACCTGCTTGAGCTGGCCTGGCTGGAGCGTGCGAAGCGCCTCCGGCGTCGGGATCTGATCGAGAAGGGGTGTCTTCGATGTCGTCAAAGGCTTTCTCGCGTCAAGTCGGACCGCAATTTCTTAGTTTGAAAGGCATATCCGCTAAGGCGCGAGCCGGCAAACGCCCATCCCCGACTCCGTTAGGATTCTGTCGCGACTGTTGCCCCCGCGCAACGCCATGGCGGCGCGCGGGGTCAAAGCCCTGACAAAAATCAATTAACGATAGGCCTGTTCCAGAACGAAATCGCTCGGGTCCTGCACGCCGCGCGCGCGCCGTGCGGCACGCCCGCGCTCCGCGCGCGGGCTCCGTTCCGCGACGGGCGGGGTCTCTCCGACGATGTCGATGGTCGCGCCCTGTTCCTCGACCCACGCGAAGAGCTTCTGGGCGTTGACCACGGAGAGCCTGACGCAGCCATGCGACGCCGGCCGGCCCAGGCCACGCTCGGACGTCCCGTGGATGGCGAGGCCCCTCGGCGAGAAGAAGATCGCGTAGGGCATCGGCGCCTGCTCATATTCGTCCGAAAAATGCTCGGCCTCCATGCGCATGACCGAATAGCGTCCCGACGGCGTCTCATAGCCCGGCCGCCCGCTGGAGATTTTCCAGACGACCGTCTCGCCGCCGCGCGCCGCAGTCAGGCGCTGCGTCGACAGGTCGATGGAAATGCGCACCGTCGCCTGAGCCGCGCCGCAGGCGGCGAGGCTGACGCAAAGGAGCAGGAACCGAAGCGTTTTCATGGGCCGACCTAAACATGCTCCCTTGGCCGCGTAAAGACTCCCGGACCACGATGGCCGAGCGCTTTGCCCGATATGGTCGACCAATACGCTCCCGCCTGGCGCCGGGTTTGAAGCAAATTGCGCGCAACACGCTTTGGCTCCCCGGAAGGCGCCAAAAGCCGCCGCTCTTGTTTCAATATGGGATGCTCGATGCGTATGTCGAAGATGGTCGCGCCGTTCCTGAGCATGAAAGGGATCGCGCTCGCCGCCAGTGAGCGCGGAGCCTCCGACGGCTCCGCGCCCGCCGGCGGCCGCCTGCGGCTGGTCGCGGGCGCCGCCGCCAGGACCGCGAGCGGCTTTTTCGCCATGGAGGCCTCGCTGGACGACATGGAGGCGGCCCGCGCCGAATGGGCCGATCTTGCGCACCGCGCCCTCGAACCCAACGCGTTCTTTGAGCCCGGCTTCGCGCTTTCGGCGGCGCGGCATTTCCCCATTAGCGAGCGGCCGCGCTTTATTCTCGTGCGCGACGGCGCGGGCGCTCTCGCGGGCCTCTTCCCGATCGTCATGGGCAATTCCTTGACCGGGGATGGGCTCGCACGACTTTGGCTTCACAAGCAGGCGGCGCTGGCGACGCCTCTCGTCGCACAGGGGGCCGCCGTCGAAATCCTCCAGGCCTTTCTGGATTGGATGGCCGCCAACAGCCGCGCCACGGGCGTCGCCTTCTCCAGCATCACGGCCGACGGCCGATTTCGTGCGGCGCTCGATGGCGCGCTCGCAGCCTCGGGCCGCAGCGGGGCGGTCCTCGAAAGCCATGCGCGGGCGGCGCTCCTGCCCGGCGGCGACGCGAACGCCACCTTTGCCCGCGCCGGCTCGAAAAAGACGCTTGCCGAAGTGCGGCGTCAGGCCCGCCGCCTGCGCGAAATGGGGCGCGTCGCCTTCGAGACGCATGAGACCGTCGACGGGGTGAAAGCCGCCGCCGAAGAGTTTCTGGCGCTCGAGGCCTCCGGCTGGAAGGCCGGCCGGGGCGCCTTGCTCTCCCAGCCGGCGCTCGCGACCTTCTTGCGCTGCGCCGCGCGGCTCCTCGCCGCCGACGGGCGTTGCAAGATTCACGCGCTGCGCCTCGACGGCCGGCCCGTCGCCATGGCCGTCGCGATCGAGAGCCAGGGCCGCAGCTATTTGTGGAAGATCGCCTATGACGAGAAACTGCGCGCGCAGGCCCCCGGCGTGCAGCTCGTCGATGGCGTGACCAAAGCCTCTCTCGACCGCGCCGACCTCGAATTGGTCGATAGCTGCGCCATCGCCAACCATCCGATGATCGACCGCCTGTGGCCGGACCGCATCGGCGTCTGTGATGTCGCGGCTTCCCTGCGGCGCGGCGGCGAGGCGGACTTTCGCCTGAGCTGCCGGCGCGATCAGGTCCGCCGTCGCCTGAAGGCGTTCGCGAAACGGGCCGCCAGCGGACTGCTGAAGCGCAAGGCGAGCTGACGCGCCGCTCTCGCCTTTTCGACCCGGATCGGTATAGTGCCGGCGTTTCCACCATAAACAGCCGGAACAACCCGTGACGCCTCGAGGATTTCGCCTGCTTCTGCTTTGCGCCGCCGTGGCGGCGGCCGCCGGCCTTTCAGCTTGCGGACGCCGCGGCAATCTCGAGTTGCCGCCGGAAGTTCAGGCGCGCGGCGACGCGCTGAAGGCGGAGAGGGACGCCGCGGCGGCAAAGACGGCCCGCACGGCGGCAAAGCCCGCGCCGGGCGAGGAGGCCCCGGAACAGCGCGCCCCCGCCATCCCTGGCACGATCGGGAATCGGCCGCCCGCGCAATATCCCTTCGTCCTCGATCCGCTGCTTTAAACGCGATGCATCATTTCGCCTATCGCGGCGGCGCGCTTTACGCCGAAGAGGTCGACGTGTCCGGGCTCGCGGACAGTGTGGGCACGCCCTTCTATTGCTATTCGGCGGCGACGATGCGCCGACACTATCGCGTTTTCGCCGAAGCCTTCGTCGGCCTCGACGCGACGGTCTGTTACGCAATGAAGGCCAACTCCAATCAGGCCGTGCTGCGCCTGCTGGTCAAGGAAGGCGCGGGCATGGACGTCGTCTCGGCGGGCGAGCTCGCCCGCGCGCTGGCGGCCGGCGCGCCTGCCTCAAAAATCACTTTTTCCGGCGTCGGCAAGACGCGCTCCGAGATCGCCGCGGCGCTCGACGCCGATATTCTTTGTTTCAACGTCGAATCTGAGCCCGAACTTGAGGAAATTTCGCGCGTGGCGGGCGCCAAGGGCAAGACGGCGCGCGTCGCCTTGCGCGTCAATCCCGACGTCGACGCCCGCACGCATGAAAAGATTTCGACCGGCAAGGCCGAGAATAAATTCGGCGTGCCGCTGTCGCGCGCCCGCGACGTTTATGCCCGCGCGGCGCGGCTTCCTGGCGTCGAGATCGCCGGGGTCGACATGCATATCGGCTCGCAGCTCACCGATCTTGCGCCGTTCGACGAGGCTTTTTCCCTGCTCGCGGAGCTGGTGCAAGCGCTGCGGGCCGACGGCCATCCCATCTCCCATGTCGACCTCGGCGGCGGCCTCGGCGTGCCCTACCGCGAGGGGGAGGATCCCCAATCCTACCACCCCGACCGTTATGCGGCGATCGTGCGCCGTCATTTCTCGGGGCTCGACTGCAAGCTCCTCTTCGAACCCGGTCGACTCATCGTCGGCAACGCCGGCCTGCTCGTCACCGAGGTCATTTTCGTGAAGAAGGGCGAGGCCAAGACCTTCGTCATCGTCGACGCCGGCATGAACGATCTCATCCGCCCGACGCTCTATGACGCCCATCACGACATCGTCCCGGTGATCGAGGCGCCGGACCGCGCCGAGATCGTCGCGGACGTCGTCGGACCGGTCTGCGAAACCGGAGACTATCTGGCGCTCGATCGGATCATGCGCGAGACGCGTCCCGGCGAACGCCTCGCCGTCCTGACGGCGGGCGCCTATGGGGCGGTGCAGGCGGGGACCTACAATACGCGCCCGCTCGTTCCGGAGGTGATGGTCGACGGTCAGCAATACGCCGTGATCCGCCCGCGCCCGAGCGTCGCCGATCTCATCGCGCTCGACCGCGTGCCCGACTGGCTGGCCTAGCCGCGCCGCCGTCCTCAATAGGCGAGCGCGCCATATCGGGCGCGATAATCCCGATACCAGTCGACGAGCGCCCTCACCCCCGTGTCCAGCGTCGTCTCCAGCCTGTAGCCGGTGAGTCGCTCCAGAAGCTCGGCGGAGGCGAAGGTGCGCGGCACGTCGCCCTTCTGCATCTCGACATAATTGCGGATCGCCTTCTTGCCCAACGCGCGTTCGAGCGTGTCGATGAAGTCGAGCAAGGCGACCGGCGCCCCGCGTCCGATATTGACGATGCGATAGGGCGCGACCGGCGAGACCGAGTTCGTCGCCCGCGCCGCGCTGGGGGACGCAGTCGACAAGCCGCGCGATCGCCTCGACAAGATCGCCCACGTAAGTGAAGTCGCGCGACATGTCGCCGTGATTGTAGATGTCGATCGGGCGCCCGTCCTCGATCGCGTCGAGGAACTTGAGCGGCGCCATATCGGGGCGGCCCCACGGCCCATAGACGGTGAAGAAGCGGAACATGGTGGTGGGAATTGACCACAGATGCGCGTAGGAGTGCGCCATGGCCTCGCCCGCCTTCTTGCTCGCGGCATAGAGCGTCAGCGGATGGTCGGTCTTGTCGCTCTCGACAAAAGGCACAGTCGGGCTGGCGCCATAGACCGAGCTGGTCGAGGCGATGAGCAGATGGCGCGGCTTGAGCTGGCGCGCGAGCTCCATCACATTGAACGTGCCGACGAGATTGGCCTCCACATAGGCGCGCGGATTTTGCAGGCTGTAGCGCACGCCGGCCTGCGCCGCGAGATGGACGATCACGTCGGGCGCGCTTCGCTCGGCGGCTCCTGCCAGCGCGTCCATATCCTCGAGCATGGCGATCGTGTCACGATAGGCGGAGTCGCGCAAAAGGATCTCTCGGCGCGCCTCCTTGAGGCGGGGATCGTAATAGGGCGTCATGCCGTCGAAACCATCGACGACATGGCCCGCCGCCAAAAGCCGCTCCGCGAGATGAAAACCGATAAATCCCGCCGTGCCGGTGATGAAAACGCGCATACGTAGCCTTAACTAGCCTATGTCCCCTCGGGCGCCCCCGTCTTGGTCAATCATGGGCGGCGTGTCAACGCGACGCGCCTATTCGACGGGGGCGAGATCGTTTTTGAGTGAACGGAGAGGAAAAAGAGGTTGAGCACGATCGCCGGACAGGGTCCCTCGCACACGCTGCCTCTGCGCCTGATGCATTGGATCAACGCTTTTGCGGTGATCGTGATGATCCTGAGCGGATGGAAGATTTATAACGCCTCGCCTCTTTTCGGCTTCATCTTTCCGCCTGACCTCACCGTGGGCGGTTGGCTCGCGGGGGCGTTGGCCTGGCACTTTGCGGCCATGTGGCTGCTCGGCCTCAATCTAATTGCCTATATGCTTTACGGAATCACAACGGGGCACTTTGCTCGCGCCTTCCTCCCGCTATGGCCGCGGAGCGTCTGGCGCGACCTGCGGGACGTCCTCACGGGACGCCGACCGCATCGACCCGCGCAGTATAACGGCGCGCAAAGGGCTGCCTATGTCTTCGCCATTGCCTCCATCATCGTCGCGATTGTCTCGGGCCTCGCAATCTGGAAACCGGTGCAGCTGCAGGAGATCACGGCGCTCCTTGGCGGTTTCGAGGCGGCGCGACGCGTTCATTTCTTCGCGATGGCGGCGCTCGTGTTCTTCATCGTCCTGCATGTCGGCTTCGCGCTCGGCGTTAAAGGCGCGTTGCGGCCCATGATCACCGGCCGGGGGGAGTAGACCCGCATGACCCTGCAGAAAGTGCGACTCGAGGATTTTCGTCCGCAGCTCGAACGGCTGGAGCGACGACTCTTTCTCAAGCAGAGCCTCTCCCTTGGCGCCCTGACTCTTCTGTCCGGCTGCACCTTGAAGGACGATGACGCCCTCGACCGCCTTCTTTTCGCCGTCTCGCGCGGGAACGACCTTGTGCAGGCTGCGCTCTTCGACCCGAACAAGCTCGCGCCGACCTTTACCGCCGCCGAGACGACCACGCCCTTCCCCTTCAACGCCTTTTACGAAGAGCGCCTTTCCCCGGCGATCGACGCCGAGAGCTACCGGCTCAGGCTTTCCGGCCTTATCGGCGACAAGAGGCCCTGGACCGTGTCCGACCTGCGCGCCTTGCCGCAGGCGCGCCAGATCACCCGGCAGGTCTGCGTCGAAGGCTGGAGCGCGATCGGCGAATGGGGCGGAGTTCCCTTTCGCCTTTTTCTCGAACGCATCGGCGCCGATGTGACCGCCCGCTACGTGGGCTTTCGCTGCGCGGACGGTTATTCCACGAGCGTCGACATGCCGAGCGCACTGCATCCGCAAACTCTTCTGGCCTTGGATTTTCCGGCTCCGGGCGACGCCAAATACGGCTTTCCGGTTAAAGTTCGCATGCCGACGAAGCTCGGTTTCAAGAACCCGAAATTCGTCACCGAAATTTTTGTCGCGAACGCCAATCCCGGCGGGTACTGGGAGGACAAGGGGTACAATTGGTTCAGCGGATCCTGAAAGTTCCTGCGCTTTTCAGCCGCATTCTCGCCCGAGGCCGCCGCAAAAACAACGCGCGCGCGCCAAGCCAGAGGCGCAACATTACCTTGGTTCGCGTGCCTCATGGGCCTGGGCGTTGAGTCGGCGGGGTGTGTCGATGCGGGGGCATGCGACGAGAGGGATTTTTCATGATCAATCATCAAGGCGCCATTAACGGCATACTCGCCGCTGTTCTGTCGGCACGCGCGTTCCCCGCGAAAGGCGCGCTCAAAAGAAAGTCGTCGCATCTCTTAACGGCCCCCGCGAACTGGCCGCCGTATGTCGCGGCGCGGGAAGAGGCGCGGGCCGCGACGCCGGATGCCTCGCCTGCGAAGGCGCCGGCGACAAGCCTCGCTCAATAATCCACCGCGACGAGATAGAGACCGTGCGGCGGCGCGACCTGTCCGCAGCGCGCGCGGTCTTTTGCATGGAGCGCGGCCGCCAGATCCGCCGCGCCCCATTTGCCGCTGCCGACATGTTCGAGCGAGCCAACAATTGAGCGCACCTGATTGTGCAGGAAAGAGCGCGCGCAGGTCACGATTTCGATGCGCTCGCCGTCGCGGCGAACATCGAGCCGCTCCAGGGTGCGCACCGGCGACTCGGCCTGACATTCCGACGCGCGAAAGGTCGTGAAATCAAAGCGGCCGACGAGTTGCTGCGCCGCGACATGCATGGCGGCGGCGTCCAGCGGGCGCTTGACATGCCAGGCCCGGCCGCGCGTGAGCGTCAGCGGCGCGCGGCGATTGTCGATCACATAGCGATAGTGTCGGCGGATCGCCGAGAAGCGCGCCTCGAACGTCTGTGCGACGGCGCGCGCGGAAAGCACCGCGATCGGGTCCGGCTTGAGATGGGCGTTTAGCGCGTCGCGCAACCGATCGGCGGCCCAATCGCGGCGCAAATCAACATGGGCGACCTGGCCGATCGCATGGACTCCGGCGTCCGTGCGTCCGGCCCCATGGACGACGACCCGCGCGCCATTGACGGCGAGAACCGCCTCCTCCAGCCGCTGCTGCACGGCAACGCCGTTCGTCTGCCGCTGCCAGCCAACGAAAGGGCCGCCGTCATATTCGACGATGAGCGCATAGCGTTGCATGTCACCGCGTCCCCAGGGGGGACGCCACGGCGGGACATAGAGGTTGTGTCATTGCAGTGCGACGCCGCGCGTCAGATTTCGGCCGCGAAGGAACTCGTCGATGTCCATCTCGCCGCGGCCGGCCCGCTGAACGCGCAGAAGACGCAACGCGTCTTTACCGCACGCGATGAGGCCGAAGTCGTCGAGCGCGGTCCCCGGGGCGCCCGCCCCCGCTTCGATCCGGGCGCGGAACACTTTCACCCGCTCGCGCCCGTGGCCGAGATCGGCCTCGAAATAGGCCCCCGGAAAGGGCGCCAGACCGCGCAAGTGATCATGCAGTTCGCCCGCCGGCCGGCGCCAGTCGATGCGCGCCTCCGCCTTGTCGATCTTTTGGGCGTAACAGGCCCCCGACTCCGTCTGCGGCGTAAACCCAAGCGCGCCCCGCTCGAGGCGCTCGAGCGCCTCCGCCATGAGCGGCGCGCCAAGCGCCGCGAGCCTGTCGTGGAGTTCGCCAGCCGTCATCTCGGGGCCGATGGGCGTTCGCGCCGTGAGCGCGACGGGACCCGTATCGAGACCCACCTCCATCTTCATCACCTCGACCCCGGTTTCGGCGTCGCCTGCCATGATCGCGCGCTGGATCGGCGCGGCGCCCCGCCAACGGGGCAGGAGCGAACCGTGCAGATTGAGGCAACCGAATTTCGGCGCCTCGAGAATCGCCTTGGGCAAAAGGAGCCCGTAAGCCGCGACGACGCCGACGTCGGCGCCGAGCGATGCGAAGGCCGCGATCTCCTCGGGTCCGCGCAGGCTCGTGGGCGTGCGCACGGGAAGGCCGCGGCTCTCGGCGAAGGCGTGGACGCTGGATTTCTTCTCGGCGAGGCCCCGCCCGGCGGGCCGGGGAGGTTGGGCGTAAACGGCCGCGATCTCATGGCCCCGGTCGCAAAGCTCTTTAAGCAGCGCCGTCGCGAAGGGCGGCGTGCCCATGAAAATCAGCCGCAAGCGTCAGGCCTCGGCTTCTTCCGACTGGTGGGCTGCGGCGTCGACGCGGCGCTCGTCCAGGCGGGCGGCCTTGGTGAATTTCTTGACCACGCGCTCCCGCTTCAAACGGGAGAGATTGTCGATGAACAATCCGCCGTCGAGATGCTCGAGCTCATGCTGCACGACCGTGGCGAGGAGCCCCACCGCGTCGAACTCCTTCGTCTCGCCGTCGCGGTCGACATGGCGCACTTTCACGAGGGCGGGACGCTTCACATCGTCGAAATAATCGGGAACCGACAGACAGCCCTCATTATAGGTTGACAGCTCCTCCGAGGCCCAGACGATTTCGGGATTGACCAGGAAGAGCGGGCTGCGCTCCTCTTCCGTCTTGCCCGTGTCGACGACCACCGCGCGCAGGGGCCGCCCCACCTGAATGGCGGCAAGGCCAATGCCAGGCGCGTCATACATGGTCTCGAGCATGTCATCGAGAAGCCGCAGGATTTCCGCATCGATCCGTTCGACGCGCTGCGAGACTTTTCGCAACCTCGGGTCGGGAAGAGTAAGTATCGGCAACAGAGCCATGGCGATGTCTTCTCGTTCGTCGCGCGGCGCAACGCATCTTCGGGGAGAGCGTCGGGCTGAACGCCTTGGCGAAGCCCGTGACCTGAGCGTCCTCGCCGCGTGTCTTTGCTCAAAGAAATAGGCGTGCGCGGCCCCCACGTCAAATAAAGCCGGCTTTGCCACGGCCGGGCGCGGGGTTAACATAGTCGCGGCTCGGCCGCCCGCGATTCTGCGCCGCCGGCTCAGGGAGGATCCAAGAATGGCGTTACTGATCTTTCTGGCGCTCGCCGCCGGCGTCGGGTTCTGGCTCGTCGGGGTCTACAACGGACTCGTCAATCTGCGCCAGCGCTCGAAGCAGGCGTTTTCCGACATCAACGTCCAGCTCAAACAACGCCACGACCTCATCCCCAATCTCGTCGAGACGGTGAAGGGTTATGCGACCCACGAAAAGTCGACGCTCGAAGATGTGATCAAGGCCCGCAACGCCGCCGTTTCGGCCTCGAGCCCCAACGCGCAGGGCGCGGCGGAAGGCGCGCTGACCGGCGCGCTCTCGCGACTCATCGCACTCTCGGAAGCCTATCCCGACCTCAAGGCCAACCAGAATTTCCAGCAGTTGCAATCGGAACTTTCAGACATCGAGAACAAGATTTCCGCCGCGCGCCGTTTCCTCAACAATACGGTGGCCGAATATAATGCGACGCGGGAAGGTTTTCCGGGCTTCCTCATCGCTCAGCGCTTCGGCTTCGAGCCGCTCGATTATTTCAATATCACCGAAGAGGAGCGCAAGACCATCGAGGCGCCGCCGAACGTGCAGTTCTAGCAGGATCTTAATTTCGCGCCTGGCGCTGCGGGGGCGACGTCGCCCCCGCGAGGCCGCAGCGAGCCCGCCTTGAGCGGGCCGGACGCACGGGATTCCGATGTTCAAAGCCTACGGCCTCTATTCTCACATTCGCGCCAACAGGCTGCGCTCCGCATTCCTGCTTGGGGGATTTGTCGCCCTGCTTCTGGCCTTGATGTTTTCCTTCGCGCTGCTCATCGAGGCCTTCGGCGCGCCGCCCGGCGCGCCCTTCGACTGGATCCTCGCCCGCGCGACGAAGGATCTCGCCCAGGGCTGGCCGATCGGCGTCGGCGCGGCGGGGCTCTGGTTCCTCATCGCTTATTTCTTCCATCAACGGATGATCGATTTCGCGACCGGCGCGCAATCCGTCTCGCGGGCGCAATCGCCGCGCCTCTACAATCTGCTCGAGAACCTGTGCATTTCGCGCGGCGTGCCGATTCCCGCCCTCCAGATCATCGAGAGCGAGGCGCTCAACGCCTATGCTTCCGGGATCAAGGAGGGCCAGTATCGAATCGCCGTCACGCGCGGCCTGCTCCTTGAGCTGACGGACCCCGAGATCGAGGCCGTGCTTGGTCACGAGCTGACCCATATCCGCAACCGCGACGTGCAGCTCATGGTGATTGCGGTGATCTTCGCCGGCATCTTCGCCTTCGTCGCCGATCTGACCATCCGCCGGTGGGATTTTCCCTTTGGCTTCTCGCCCTACCGGCCTCGGGAGCGCGAGGACAACCGCCGCGAAGGCGGCGCCGGACTGGCGATCATCATCGCGCTGCTCATCATTGCGCTGAGCTGGGGCGCCTCAATCCTCATCCGCTTCGCGCTGTCGCGTTCCCGCGAATATCTCGCCGACGCCGGCTCGGTGGAGCTCACCAAGAATCCCGACGCCATGATCTCCGCGTTGCGCAAGATCGAAGCGCATGCGGTCATCCCCACCATGCCCTCGCGCATGTACGCGTTTTTCATCGAGAGCCCGGCCCGCGTGCAAGAGTTGGGTTTGTTTGCGACGCATCCGAGCGTCGACGAGCGCGTGCAGGCGCTGATCGCTTACGCCGGCGGTCATGACATTGCGCATGTCGAGCCGGCGGCGCCGCAGTCGCAAGCCGAGACCAGCTTCCTGCCGCCCGACGGCCGCTCGCCGCTCGATTTGCAGCAGCGCGGGCCCTGGGGCTAAGACGCGCCGGCGCGTTGCGAATCCGATCCGGTCTTTCAGAAAGGCAATCGCCCTCTCGCGCGATTGCCGGGCCTCGGGGATGAAGCGCATGAGCTGCCAGGCATGCGGAACGTCGGGCCAGAGTTCGATCTGCGCTGCGACCCCTGCGGCGCGCGCCCGCGCGATCAATCGAGTTGAGTTGTCGCGCAGGGCCTCTGCGCGCCCGACATGCGCGAGGATCGGCGGCAGACCGCTCAGATCGGCGAAGACGGGCGACGCGAGAGGATTGCGCGCGCTCTCGCGGCCGAGAACGGCGCGGGCGCCCTGCAAAATGGTCTTGCGCGTGAAGAAGGCGTCGATCGCTTCATTCTCGCGCGCCGAGTCTCCGCAAGCCGAGAGGTCGGTCCAGGGCGAGAACAGCGCCGCGGCGGCGGGCTGCGCAAGCCCCGCCGCGCGCAGACGCAGCATCAGCGCGACCGCAAGACCGCCGCCGGCCGAATCGCCCGCCAGCGCGACCGGGCCGGGGCGCGCCGCGCGCAACGCCTGATAGGCGGCGAAGACGTCGTCGAGCGCCGCCGGGAAGACATGCTGCGGCGCGAGCCGGTAGGTGGGCGTGAAGACGTCGAAGCCGGCTTGCGCGAACTGGCGCGAGACGAAGCGAAACAGCCGCGGCGCGCCGACGAGAAACCCGCCGCCATGCAGATACATGAGCGTTCCTGTCGCGCCGCCGGGGGTCGACGCCGGGGTCCATTCGCCGAAGACTCCTTGCGCGAAGGGAGCCTCCTGCTGCGCGAAAACCGCGTCGAAACGCTGCTGCGCGGCGCTTGCGCCCATCATCAGCGGCGCAAGACGCGGCTTCACGAAACGGCGCAGCAGGGCGCTCGTTTGGCGCGCCGCCGGACTGCCGGCTGGTTCAGTCATCTCGCCGGCGCCGTTTCCGGTTTTGCGCCCGCGGGCGCGTTGGAGAGAAAATCCAGGGAGGGGTCGGAAAGACCGGCGGCCCGCGCCTTGTCGCGCCAGTCCTTTGCCGCCGCGAGGTCGAGCTCGACGCCGAGCCCTTCGGCGTAAAGATGCGCGAGACGGTTCTGCGCCACCGCGTTGCCTTTGAGCGCCGCCTTCCGCAGCAGATCGACGCCCGCGACCTTGTCGCGCGGCACGCCGACGCCGTTGAACTGCATGATGGCGTATTCCACCATCGCCGGCGTAAAGCCGAGGTCGGCGGCGCGCTTGAACCACTCCGCCGCCTGGGCGTCGTTCTTTTCGACGCCCTTGCCGGTCTTGTAGAGCACGCCGAGCGCATAATCGGCGTCCGGAGAGCCGGCCGCCGAGGCGCGATGGAAAAAGCCGATGGCCCGCTCGAAGTTTGGCTCCTTGCCTTCGTTTTCGAGCGCGAGTTCGCCCAGCAGATGCAGCGCCGCCGGATGGTCCTGCGCGCCAGCCTTTTCCAGATAGGCGCGGGCGCGGGCGCGGTCCTTCACAATGTCGATGCCTTCGAGCGCGGCGACGCCATAGAGATAAGCGGCTTCCCGATTGCCCGCGTCGGCTCCGCGCCTGAACCAGTCCATGGCCTGTTTCGTGTCGCGATCGACGCCGGCGCCTTCGAGATAGAGCTGGCCGATCAGGGTCAGCGCGGCGGCGTCTTTCGGATTGGCGGCCGCGCGCTTTTTCGCTTCGATCATCGCCGTGCGGTAATCGCCGCGCTGATAGGCGCCATAGGCGATGTCCTGCGCGGGCTGGGAGGACGCCGCCGCGCAGGCGACGGGCGCGGCCATGATCGCGCAAATCGCGATCGCGCAAAGCGCCACGAGGGCGCGAACGGCGCAAGCGCGCAAGGCGCGGAACCGGGGCTCACTCATGCGCGCGCCCTTGCGAGAGCGTCTCGAGCGCCTGCGCCACGGCCGCGGCGGGGCCGCGCGCGTCGTCCCATACCGCGTCGTCGAGGAGAATGAAGTCGGCGCCCGCCCGTGTGAGCGGCGCAATCTCCCCGAGCGTCGCGGCGCGCGCGACGCAGGGCGTATTGAACAGCTCCGCCCACCAGTCGACCTGGGCGAGGCGGTCGTCAAAGTCCTCGGCCTCGAAGAGCACGTAATCGGCGTCCAGTTCGCCCGCGCGCATGGCGTCGTCGCGCGACGCCAGGTCGCCCGCTCCGACGATGTAGCGCGGCGACAATTTCGTCACGGCCTCGGCCAATGCCTCCCCGCTTCCCGAAACATGGGCGCCGTCGGCGCCCGCGCGCAAAGCGATAGACGGATCGCCCTCGACCAGCGCCGCGACGTCGCGCGCTTGCGCGAGGGGCGCAAGCGTTTTGGCGACCGCTTCCCTTTCGCGCGCGTCCACGGCGCCAAAGCGGATGAGAAGGCTCGCGACGTCCCCGGCCGACAGGGCGGCCTCAAGCGCCGGAAGAAAATCGCGCGCCGCGACGAGCGGCGGCGTTGCGAGATAGAGTTGGGGCGCGTCCAGGCTCATGCCGCGCCTCCCAGCCGATCGAGCCAGGCCTGCGCGGCGGCGCGCACATTCCGCGGCGCCGCGCCGCCATAGCTCGTCCGGCTCTCGACGGATTTTTCAACGCCGAGCACGGCGAAGACGTCTTGCGTAATGCGCGGCTCGACGCTTTGCAGATCGGCGAGCGTCAGATCTTCGAGGCCGATCCGCCGGCCCTCCGCGAGCGAGACGACCCGGCCGGTGACGTGATGGGCCTCGCGGAAGGGAAGGTCGAGCTTTCGAACCAGCCAGTCGGCGAGGTCGGTCGCCGTCGCAAAGCCCGCGCCGGCCGCCTCTTTCAGGCGCGCGCGATGGACGCTCATGTCGCGCGTCATGCCGGCGATCGCGGCGATGCAGAGCGACAGCGAATCGAGCGCGTCGAAAGCGCCCTCCTTGTCTTCCTGCATGTCCTTGGAATAGGCGAGCGGCAATCCCTTCATGACGACAAGAAGCGCCTGCAAGGCCCCGATGATGCGGCCGGATTTGCCGCGCACCAGCTCCGCCGCGTCGGGGTTGCGCTTTTGCGGCATGATCGACGAGCCGGTGGTGAATTTATCCGACAGCGAAATGAAACTGAACTGCGGCGTCGTCCACAGCACGATCTCTTCGGCGAAACGCGACAGATGCGTCGCGCAAATGGCCGCCGCCGCGAGCGTCTCGAGCACGAAGTCGCGATCGGAAACGCTGTCGAGCGAATTGGCGGTCGGGCGGTCGAAGTCGAGCGCCGCCGCCGTCATGTGGCGATCGATGGGAAACGACGTTCCCGCCAGCGCCGCCGCGCCAAGCGGACATTCATTGAGCCGCGTCCGCGCATCGCGCAGACGCCCGCGATCACGCGCGACCATTTCGACATAGGCGAGGAGATGATGGCCAAGCGTCACCGGCTGCGCCGACTGGAGATGGGTGAAGCCGGGCATGACGCTGTCGGCCTCGGCGAGCGCGCGTTCGGCGAGCGCCTGCTGCAGATCGGCGAGCTGCGCGTCGAGCGCGTCGATCTCGTCGCGAATGTAAAGCTTGAAATCGGTCGCCACCTGATCGTTGCGCGAGCGGGCGGTGTGCAGACGCCCGGCGACCGGGCCGACAAGTTCGGCAAGGCGCGACTCGGCGTTCATGTGGATGTCTTCCAGCGCGCGCGAGAAGACGAATTCGCCGCGCGCGATCTCGCCCTTGATCTGCTCGAGCCCCTGCGTGATCCTCGCCGCGTCCTCCTTAGAGACGACGCCTTGCCTCGCGAGCATGGCGAGATGGGCGAGAGAGCCGCGAATGTCCTGGGGCCCGAGACGCTTGTCAAAATCGATGGAGACGTTGATCGCCTCCAAAACCGCGTCGGTTGCGCTTTTGAAGCGCCCGCCCCATATCTTGCTCGTCATTTTCGCCCCGGAGCCTGCGCCTGATGTTGAAGCCCGCCGCCCTGTCGAAACGCGTCGCGACGTTTTTGATTGCGGCGGCCGGCGCCGGGTTTCTATACGCGGGCGGCCCGAGCGGCAAGGAAGCGCGCGCGGCGGACGATTGCGCGGCGGCCGGGAAGGTCGCTGAAGCCGTGAAGACTCTCGCCACGGGCGAGATCGCGGCGCTGAACCTGTCCAAAGACTCCCGAGAAGATCGGCGACTACGCCTTTACCGGTCCCGACGGCAAGCCGGCGTCAATTTCGAGCTTCAAGGGCAAGCTCCTGCTGCTGAACGTCTGGGCGACCTGGTGCGTGCCCTGCCGCGCCGAAATGCCGGAGCTCGACAAGCTTCAGGCGGAATTGGGTTCCCATAAATTCGAGGTCGTCGCCGTCAACATCGACACCTCGCGCCCGGAGCGGCCGAAAAAATTCTTTGAAGACGCCCGCGTGAAGGCGCTCACGCTCTACGCCGATCCCAAGGCCAATATTTTTTACGAGCTCAAACAGGCCGGTAAAGCGCTGGGCCTGCCGCTGACGCTGCTCATCGACCCCGCAGGATGCCAGATCGGCCTCATGAACGGCCCGGCCAATTGGCATTCCGCCGAGGCCAGGGCGCTCATTGCCAAAGCCATCGACGCCGCAGGACAGTAAGCCGCGACGCGCGTCGCTTGAAACGGGGACGGCGCGTTGCTGGCCGTAGACGCGAATTGGTCTCACGCGCCCGCGTGCTTGCGCTTTTTCTGTTTCCTGCTCGGCGCGCTCGTTGCGGGCGCCTTCTTGCGGACCTCAGTCCCTGCGCTCTCGTTTCCGGCTGGCTCATGGACCGGCGCGGCAGTCTTGGGAAGCTGCTGAGCAGGCTCGGCCGTCGGCCCGGCGGCGGTGATTGGCGGCTCGGACGCGGGCGACTCTCCCTTTTGGGCCGCGGGGGGCGTTTGGATCGCCGGCGGCGGCTCGGGAGCGGCGAATAGCCAGGTCAGGCCGGCGACGGTGAGGATCGCGGCCGCAAGACCCAGTCCGGCGGCGGCTGAATGTATCGCCGGCGCGGGCGCATGCGACGACGGCTCGGCGAGAAGTTGGCCCCGATATTGGCTCCAGACCCAGGCTTTCGGCGGTTGTCCGTCGGGGCCTTCCATATTGGACATTTCCTACGCCTTTCCGTGAAGATCGCGCTCGCATCCGGAGCGGTCGACGGCCACATGTTGCATCGCGGCGGGGATTGCGACAAGCGCGCCAGATGGAAAGCGGCGTCTTTACGGAAGACAAGCCGCGCAAAAGCGCTAAATAAGACCGGCGTCACCCCCACACAGGAGCGAGACAGGGCATGACCATCAAAGCCGGCGATAAAATTCCAGACGTCACCCTCACTGTCCTGGGAAAGAACGGCCCCGAGCCGATCAAATCTTCCGATTATTTCGCGGGGCGCAGAATTGCCCTTTTCTCCGTGCCGGGGGCTTTCACCCCGACCTGCCACGCCAAGCACCTGCCCGGTTTCGTTGAGAAATACGACGCGATCAAAGCCAAGGGCGTTGACGCGGTGGCCGTGACCGCGGTCAACGATATTTTCACGCTCGACGCCTGGCTCAAGGACCGCGGCGCGGCCGGCAAGATCGACGCGCTCGCCGATGGCTCCGCGCTCTTCGTCAAGGCGCTCGGCCTCGACCTTGATCTCAAGGAAGTCGGCCTCGGCGTGCGCGGCAAACGCTTCGCGGCGGTCGTGAAAGACGGCGTCGTCGAATGGATCAACGTCGAGGAAAACTCCAGCCTCGCCACCGTTTCGAGCGCGGAGGCGACGCTCGAGCGGCTGTGACGCCGTCAAGGGCCGGTTCCCGGAGCCGGCCCTTTCGGGTCTCACCCCTTGACGGGCGTCCGGACCGTGGAGAGCGCCGCAAGACGCGTGCGCGCCCGATCGGCGACGCGCCTTTTTTCGCCCTCGCTCAACTGGCTCCAGAGCGCGATCTCCTGGCGGCTGCGCCCGCAGCCGACACAGATATGATCGTCGTTCAGCGTGCAAATCTTGTTGCAGGGACTTTCGGTCATCACGCCTCGCGGTTCCGCCCGCAAATGGCCGCGCGGACGCCGCCCTGTCAATGCTTCCGCGCATCTCCTGTCGACAAGCCGCGGGAAAGGCGCATAGTGACGCGGCGACGAGACGAGCCAGGCGTGCCCCTTCCGCTTTCCACTTTCCGAGCCTTGATCACGGACGACGACCCGCCGCGCCTGCCCGCCCCGCTGCGCGCGCTCTGGCTCGACGCGAGAGGGGACTGGGACGGCGCTCATAAATGCGTCGACAGCGCCGACGATCCGCAGAGCTGCTGGGTGCACGCCTACCTCCACCGCAAGGCGGGCGACCTGGCCAATGCCCGCTATTGGTACGCCCGCGCCGGCCGGCCGCCGCAGACGGGGCCGCTCGAGGCGGAATGGGCGGAGATCGCCGCGGCGCTTCTCGCCGCGACATGAGCGAGAGGCGAAGCCACGCCGACGCGCGCGAATTGCTGCGCAGCAAATTCGGGCATTTGGACTTTCTTCCCGGACAGGCCGAGATCGTCGAGGCGATTCTCGCGGGGCAGGACGTGCTCGCGGTCATGCCGACGGGTTCGGGTAAATCGCTTCTCTATCAATTGCCCGCCGCCGCGTCGCGGGGACTGGTCGTCGTCGCCTCGCCGCTGATCGCGCTCATGCGCGACCAATTGCGCGCGCTCGATGAAACCGGCGTTCCCGCCGTCGCCCTGCATTCCGCGCAGGACGACTCCGAGGCCCGCGCCGCCTATGACGCGCTCGCCTCGGGGCGCGCGCGCCTGCTCTACGCCGCGCCCGAACGCCTCGTTCAGCCCGGGACGCTCGAATTGCTGCGCAAAAACCGGCCCAACCTTTTCGCCGTCGACGAGGCCCATTGCATCTCGCACTGGGGGCACGCGTTCCGACCGGATTACCTGGGTCTTGGCGCGGTCGCCAGAGAACTGCGCGCGCCGGTCCTCGCCGTCACGGCGACGGCCGGACCCCGCACGCGGGCCGATATTCTGCGCAACCTTTTCACACGCGAGCCCAAGGTCTTCATCCGTTCGTTCGCGCGCCCCAATCTGCGCCTCTCCTTCGCCCGCAAGAGACCGGGACTCGGCCAGATCGTCGCCGCAATCGGCCGGGCGGAAGAAAGCGGCGTGGTCTACTGCCATTCCCGCCGCATGGCCGACGCGCTCGCCGCCGCGCTCGCGCGGCTCGGGATCGACGCGCTGCCTTATCATGCCGGTCTCGACGCCTCGACCCGCGCGGCGCATCAGGACGCGTTCTTTGCCCGTCGCGGCGTCGTCATGGTCGCGACCATCGCGTTCGGAATGGGCGTCGACAAGCCCGATGTGCGCTTCGTCATCCACGCCGACCTGCCAGGCTCGATCGAGGGCTATTATCAGGAAATCGGCCGCGCCGGCCGCGACGGCGCGCCGGCGCGAACGCTTGCTTTGTTCGAACCGCGCGAACTCGCGCTGCGCTGGTCCGAGTTCGCATCGGGTCGACGGCGACGCGGCGGCGGCGGGCGCGGCCGCGCGGCGCAAGGCGATGGCGCGGCTTTGCGTCACCTCGGGCTGCCGCTTTGAGGCCCTGCTCGCCGAATTTGGAGAGGCGAGCACGCCTTGCGGGCGTTGCGACCATTGCCGCGGCGGCGCGCTCGCCTGGCCGCGACGCGCCGGCGCCCGCGCCCTGGCCTTTCGCGTCGCGCTGGCGAGCCGACTGACGCATTTTGCGGCAGGCGCGCCTGATGAACCTGCGCTCATAGCGCGCCGACCGCCTCCCCGACCACGTTTCCCTCGACGGGGCGCCGGCGGAAGCGCTCACTGTGCGGCAGGCGCGTTTGATGTGCGCGCTCGCGTCCGAGCGCGCCGCCATCGGCCGGCGACGCCGGCTGGCTCCGCGCCAGGTGGCGAGCGAAGCGGCCCTGCGTGCGCTGGCGATCGCGGGCCCGCAGCGGCCCGACGATCCGCTTTTTACGAACATCATCGAGCCCGACGCCTTTCTGCGGGTCATCGCGCAGGCGCTCGACGATGCGCCGTGACGTTTCGCTCTGGACCACGATGCGATAGAAGGCGGCTTTCTCCGACCAGGGTCGCCCGCCGCCATGACGCCCGACACGATGAAGTCAACCTGCCGAGATTCGGCAGGTCATGATCGGACTCGGCCTCGCCATGCTGCTGTCGGCGCTCGATCAGACCATCGTCGTCACCGCGATGCCGACGATCGGCGCCGATCTCGGCGATCCGCAAAATCTGCCCTGGGTGGTCACGGCCTATCTCGTCGCCGCAACCGTGGTGACGCCGCTCTACGGCAAATTCGCCGATGTCTATGGGCGCCGGATCGTGCTCCTCGTCGGAGTCTCGACGTTTGTCCTGGGATCGCTGGCCTGCGCGCTCGCGCCGAGCGTCACCGCGCTTGCGTTCGCGCGGCTCCTGCAAGGACTGGGCGGCGGCGGGTTGATCGCGCTCGCGCAGACCATCGTGGCCGATCTCGTCTCGCCGCGCGAACGCGGCCGCTACCAGACCTATTTCGCCGCCGTTTTCGCGACGGCGAGCGTCGCCGGTCCGGCGCTCGGGGGCTATTTTGCGCAATATCTGCACTGGTCGCTGATCTTCTGGATCAATCTGCCCCTCGGCCTCGCCGCGCTCGTCGTCGTCAACGGCCGCCTCAAACGCCTGCCTGAACGCAGACACCCTCACAGCGTGGATTATCTCGGCGCAGGCTTCATCGTGACGGCGTCGGGCGCCCTGGTGCTCGCCCTCGGCTGGGGCGGTTCGCGCTATGGGTGGAGCTCCGGGCCCATCCTGTCTCTTTTCGCTCTTTCGGCCCTCGCCTGGAGCGTCTTCGCCTGGCGCACCCGCGTCGTCGAGGAGCCGCTCATCCCGTTGCGTATCCTGAGCCTGCGCATTGTGCGCGACGCCATCGCCTCGAGCGCCTGCGGGCTCGGCGCCTTCGTCGGACTCTCCGTCGTCATGCCGATTTATTTCGAAGTGGCGATCGGGCTCAGCGCGCACGACTCCGGCCTCGTCCTCATCCCTTTGATGGGCGCGACGGTCGCGGGCGCGACCCTTTCGGGCCGGCTGATGGCGGTCGTCCATCATTACAAGCTGATCCCGCTCGCCGGCCTTGCCGCGGGGACGCTGGCGGCGGCGACGGCCGCATGGAAAGTCGAGAGCCTGTCCTTCGCGGCGCTCAATACGCTGCTCACGATCGTGACCTTCGGGGTCGGGGCGATGCTGCCGGTCGCGACCGTATCCGTCCAGAACGCCGTCCTGGCCCGCGATCTGGGCACGGCCACCGCGACGATGCAATTCTTCCGACAGCTCGGCGCGTCGGTCATTGTCGCGCTGTTCGGCGCCCTCGCGCTCGGCGGCGGACGCGCGGCCTTCATGACCGAGGCGACGCTCTCTCCCGAGGAGCTCGCCCGCCTCGTTTCGAGCTTTCGGCTCGTTTTCGTGGCGCTGACCGTCTGCATGGCGCTCTCCCTCGCCTTTATGGCGCGCATGGAGGAGCGTCCCCTGCGGGGCGAGCGCCGCCGCTGACCTATGTTTATAATCGTCACGCCCTTGTGCGCGTGGCACGGAATTTTCTAGAAAGGCGACGACCCGCCCCGACGTCTGCAAGGACCCGCCATGACATCTGTCGACAGTTTCCAGTCCCGCCAAAAGCTCGTCGTGGGCGACAGGACCTATGAGTATTTCTCGCTCAAGGCCGCCGAAGCCAACGGCCTGGCGGGCGTCTCGCGCCTGCCTTATTCCCTCAAGGTCGTGCTCGAAAACCTGCTGCGCAACGAGGACGGGCGCTGGGTCACCAGGGACACGATCCTCTCCTTTGCCAAATGGCTGACCGAGAAAGGCAAAACCGAGCGCGAGATCGCCTTCAGCCCGGCCAGGGTCCTGATGCAGGATTTCACCGGCGTCCCCGCCGTGGTCGATCTCGCCGCCATGCGCGACGCCATGGTCGCGCTCAAGGGCGATCCCCAGAAGATCAATCCGCTCGTTCCCGTCGATCTCGTCATCGACCATTCGGTTATCGTCGACGCCTTCGGCACGCCCAAGGCCTTCGACGAAAATGTCGGGCTCGAATACGCGCGCAACGGCGAGCGTTACCGCTTCCTCAAGTGGGGCCAGTCGGCGTTCGACAATTTCCGCGTCGTCCCGCCTGGTACGGGCATCTGCCATCAGGTCAATCTCGAATATCTGGCGCAGACCGTCTGGACCCGCCGCGAGGGCGCCGACGGCGCGGCCGTCGAGCTCGCCTATCCGGATACTCTGGTGGGGACCGACTCGCACACGACCATGGTCAACGGCCTGGCGGTGCTCGGCTGGGGCGTCGGCGGCATCGAGGCCGAGGCGGCCATGCTCGGCCAGCCGCTCTCCATGCTCGCGCCGGAGGTCATCGGCTTCAAGCTCACGGGCGCGCCCAAGGAAGGGGTCACCGCAACCGACGTGGTGCTCACCGTCACGCAAATGCTGCGCAAAAAAGGCGTCGTCGGCAAATTTGTGGAATTCTACGGCGAGGGGCTCAACCATCTCACGCTCGCCGACCGCGCCACCATCGCCAATATGGCGCCGGAATATGGCGCCACCTGCGGGTTCTTCCCGGTCGACGCCGAGACGCTCGCCTATCTCAACACCTCCGGCCGCTCGGCCGAGCGCATCGCCCTGATCGAGGCCTATACGCAGGCGCAAGGCATGTTGCGCGCCGCCGACTCGCCCGACCCCGCCTTCACCGATACGCTCGCGCTGGATCTGCGCGACGTGACGCCCTCCCTGGCCGGCCCCAAACGGCCCGAGGGCCGGGCCTCGCTCGAGGACGTGGGCAAGGCCTTCGAGACCGCGCTCGCTGGCGAATACAAGAAGCAGGGAGGGCTGGGGCCACGCTACAAGGTCGAGGGCGCCAACTTCGACCTCGGCCATGGCGACGTGGTCATCGCCGCCATCACCTCCTGCACCAACACCTCCAATCCGAGCGTGCTGATCGGCGCGGGGCTTCTGGCCCGAAACGCGATCGCGAAGGGACTGAAGACCAAGCCCTGGGTGAAGACCTCGCTCGCGCCGGGCAGCCAGGTCGTCGCCCAGTATCTCGAAAAAGCCGGGCTTCAAAAGTCGCTCGACGCCCTGGGCTTTAATCTCGTCGGCTTCGGCTGCACGACGTGCATCGGCAATTCCGGCCCCTTGCCGGCGCCCGTCTCGAAGACGATCAACGCGCATGACCTCGTCGCCGCGTCCGTGCTCTCCGGCAATCGCAACTTCGAAGGCCGCGTCAATCCCGACGTCCAGGCCAATTACCTTGCCTCGCCCCCGCTCGTCGTGGCTTTCGCCCTCGCGGGCACGATCGCCGCCGACCTCACCAAGGACCCGCTCGGCCAGGGCGCGGACGGCAAGCCCGTTTATCTGCGCGACATCTGGCCGACCAATGCGGAAATCGACTCGTTCATCCGCCAGAACGTGACGCGCGATCTCTTCCGCGCGACCTACGCCAATGTCTTCACGGGAGACGCGCATTGGCAGGCCGTCGCGGCGCCGAGCGGCGAGACCTACGTCTGGGACGACGCCTCGACCTATGTGCGCAATCCGCCTTATTTCAACGGCCTCGCCAAGGAGCCGACGCCGGTCAGGGACATTGTCGGCGCGCGAATCCTCGCGTTATTTGGCGACAAGATCACCACCGATCATATTTCGCCCGCCGGCTCGATCAAGGCGGCCTCGCCCGCGGGCAAATGGCTCCTCGACAATGGCGTCGCGCAGGCGGACTTCAATCAATATGGCACGCGCCGTGGCAATCACGAGGTGATGATGCGCGGCACATTCGCCAACATCCGCATCAAGAACCACATGATGACCGACGCCGCCGGCGTGACGCCAGAGGGCGGGCTCACCAAATATTATCCCGGCGGCGAAACGCTCTCGATCTATGATGCGGCCATGCGTTACCAGAAGGACGGCGCGCCGCTCGTCGTTTTCGCGGGGGCCGAATATGGCAACGGCTCGTCGCGCGACTGGGCCGCGAAGGGGACGGCGTTGCTGGGGGTGCGCGCCGTCGTCGCGCAGAGCTTCGAACGCATCCATCGCTCCAATCTCGTCGGCATGGGCGTCCTGCCGCTGACCTTCGAGGCCGGAACGAGCTGGTCGTCGCTGGGACTGACGGGCGAGGAAAGCGTCGCGATCCGCGGTTTGGAGGCCGGCCTTGCGCCGCGCCAGACGCTCGTCGCGGAAATCGCCTTCCCCGACGGCAGGGTCGTCTCCGCGCCTCTGCTGCTGCGCATCGACACGCTCGACGAGCTGGAATACTTCAAGAATGGCGGCATTCTTCCCTATGTCCTGCGACAACTTGCCTCGTAAACGCCCGGCGCGTCGCGCCGTGGCGCCCTTCTCGACCGGCTGACGATTATGGGGCGCGCCAAGGCGCCCCTCGTGTTTTTTCGAGGCGTTTGCGCGGATTGCGGACGTTGCCGGCGCCGCGTTCGACGCCCGCGCGGCGCCGCGATGACGGCGCATTCACAGAATTGATACGAGATTGACACCGGACAAATCTTCCGACATCGTTCCGCCCGCTTAGCGCGTATTGAGGGCCGTTACTGTTATCGGCGGGAAGGGTTCACGCCAGCGCGAGCAAAAACCCCAGAAAATGGAACAAGAGGAAGCCCAAAAATGAATAAATTTGCCTTTGTTGCGGCGGCGGCCCTGATTGCCGGGATGATCAGCCCGGCTTTTGCTGATTGCGACACCCGCAAGGCTGATGACGACAAGCAAGCCGCGGCCGCGTCGAAGTGCTACGACGAATATCTTGCCCGCAAGCAGAACTACGGCGCCAACAAGGAAGAGCTGCGCGCCAACTTTCACGCTTGCAACGAGAAGGCCGGCTGCCCGCAGAACTCGGACCTGCTGAAGTAAGATTTGTCTGGCGGCCTCTCCGCAAAGAGAGGCCCTTGAATCTCAGGGGCGCGCAGAATTCTGCGCCCCCTTAAATCTTCGGGTTACTGATAGACGTTGCCGTCTGGACCTTTCCAGCCATTGGGGTCCTCGTAGAAACGGTATTCCTCTTCGAAAGACACCGTCTCGCCCGGCGCGATATATTGCCGGCCCTTCGGGTCTGCGCTCCGCGGCGCGGTCACATAATGTTTGCTGTCCGAGCAGCCTTCCCTGTATTTGCCGGCGTCGTCCGGCTTGCACTCGAGGTTCGCGCCTTCGGGAAACTGCACTTTGGCGCTGAAGAAGATTTCATAGCCCTTTTCACCTGTGGCGTGCATCTCGAGCTTTTCAGCCATGGTCTGCTTGAATTCGAGAATATTGCCGGGTTTGTCGAAGCGCTGCTTGAGGAGATTTTCCAAAATTTTCCGGGCGTGCGCCTCGGTCGGGTCGGGACAGCCCAGCCAGCAAAGAGCCGAAGCCGGACCCGCGGCGACCGGCGCCGCGACGATGGCCATGGCGACAAATCTCAACAACGCGCCTCGCATGGGTTTCCTCATTTTTCTTGCCTCGCCTCGAGGGGCGATTGGCGGGGACAGTAAATCGCTTTGCGCAAAAAGTCTTCACCGCCCGGAATTGGGTGTCGCGGCGCCGCCCCAAAGCTCTCTCACCTGGTCGAAGTGCAGCGTTGGGTCGTAACGGTCGGCGGCGAGCCGGAGCGTCTGCGACGACAGCCGCCCCATTGCGGCGAGCACGGCGTAGGACGCGACGACGCGCTCGCGCTGCGAATAGATGAGGCCAATACGCGCGGCAAGCAATTCCTGCTGCGCATTGAGAATGTCGAGGGTCGTGCGCTGACCGGCCTTGGCCTCTTCGCGCACGCCATAGAGCGCGCGCTCGGCGGCGGCGATCTGCGCCTGCGCGGCGGTCAGTTGCGTTTTGGCGGCCTGCAGCGCGCCCCAGTTTGCGCGCACCAGCGCGATGAGATCCGCGCGCGCGATGTCGACGTCGAGTTTGCGCTGTCCCGCAAGCTCCTTGGCTTCCCGCACCTGCGAGGAGGTCATGCCGCCCTCATAGAGCGGCACGTTGAGGCGACCGCCAATCGAGGCGCCGACATTGCGATTATAGACGCCGGACATGTCGGTCTGCGTGAAGACGTTCCCGACGATCGAGAAACGCGGCATGAAATCGGCTTCGATGACTTTGATCTCGAGATCCGCCGCATCGGCGTCGTGCAGCGCCGCCAGGATGACCGGATGCTCTGCCTGCGCGATGCGCTCCACTTCCTCACGCGTCTTCGGGAGAAGGCCGTCAACGGGATTGCCGGGCGCGAGTTTTCGCGGTTCGTCGCCGATCGTCTGGCGATAGACCCCCATGCTGGTCTCTAGCGCGGCGCGCGCCTGGCCGACGAGCGATTGGCCGGCCGCCAGACGCGCTTCCGCTTGCGCGATGTCGGTCAGCGTAATCTGCCCCGCGAGATAACGCTCCCGTGTTTGCCGCAATTGCTCCGTCAGCACGGCGACGTTGTTCTCCTGCAATCGCAGCGCGGCGGTGTCTCGCAGGACGTTCATGTAAGCGGAGACGGCGTTGAACAGGACGCGCTGCTCGGCAAGCCGCAACCTCTCGCGGCCAGCGAATACGCCGGTTTCGGCGGCGCGCGTGGCGTTCAACGTCTTGAACCCGTCGAAAACCGGCTGCTCGAGAGAGAAGTTTGCCGCGCGCGGCATGCTGCCGCCCGTCTGAATGCTCTTCGTCGGCGCGTGAATATCGGGCTGGCGAAGGTCGATGTCGAATTGTCTGGTGACGGCGCGGTTGTCCTGCGCGCCAAGAAACGCGTTGGCGCTCGCCCGCGGCCGGATGCCGGAGAGCGCCTGAGGCACTTTTTCATCCAGCGCGCGAAGGCCGGCGCGTCCCGCATTCAGAACGGGACTGGCGTTATAGGCCCGCAACAAAGCGCCGCTGAGCGTCTCCGCCCGCGCCGAGGAGACAAGAAGGCAGAGGACAAGGAGAAGGGCGCTGCGCCTCGGCCTCACGCTGCCTCCCTTTCGCGCGCCGCCTTCAACGACGCCTGGTCTTCGCCGAAAAAGGCGTAGAGCGCCGGCAACACGATCAAGGTGAGCAGTGTGGCGCTCACGAGGCCGCCAATGACGACCGTCGCGATCGGCCGCTGCACTTCGGCGCCCGTCGATGTCGCGAGCGCCATGGGCACAAAACCGAGCGACGCGACGAGGGCCGTCATGACGACGGGACGCAGGCGCGTCATGGCGCCTGTGAAAATCGCCTCGCGCTCCGGAACGCCGCTGACCATCAGCTGGTGGATATAGGTGCGCATCACGAGCCCGTTGAGGACGGCGACGCCGGAGAGCGCAATGAAGCCGACGGCGGCCGAGACCGACATCGGCATGCCCCGCAGCCAGAGCGCCGCAACGCCGCCGGAAAGCGCGAGCGGCACCGCCGAAAAGACGAGCAGCGCGTCGCGCGCCGCGCCCAGCGCCGAATAGAGCAGCAGAAAGATCATGAAGAAGCAGATCGGCACGACGAACATCAGCCTCGCGCGCGCGGCGGCGAGATTTTCGAACTGGCCGCCCCATTCGATCCAATAGCCCGGAGGCAGGACCACTTTCTGGTCGACCCGGGCGCGCGCCTGCGTCACCACGGACGCGATATCGCGCCCGCGGACATTGGCGCTGACCACGACGCGGCGCTTGCCGTTTTCTCTGGATATCTGATTTTGTCCCTCGGTCGTCGAGAAACGCGCGACCTGTTTGAGCTGGACGGTCGGGACATGGCCCTGCGCGTCGGGCGGCAGCGAAACCGGGATCGTTTCGATCGCGCCGGCGTCCTCGCGCAGATTGTCGCCCAGTCGCACGATGATCGGGAAGCGGCGGTCTCCTTCGAAGATCATGCCGGCCGGTTCGCCGCCGATCGCCGCGCCGATCGTATCCTGCACCGCGCCGAGGCTGAGGCCGTAGCGCGCGATGGCGTTCTTGTCGATCTTGATGTCGAGGAGGGGCAGCCCCGTCACCTGTTCGACCTTCACGTCCACCGCGCCCGGCGTCGCGCGCAAAATCGCGGCGATCTGATTGGCCGCCTTCAGCATCGCGTCAAAATCCTCGCCGAAGATCTTCACGGCGACGTCGCCGCGAACGCCGGCGAGCAGCTCATTGAAACGCAACTGGATCGGCTGCGAAAATTCATAGGCGTTGCCCGGCAGCGTCTCGACGCGCCGCGTGATCTCCTCGATCAGCTTGTCTTTCGGCAGATGCGGGTCCGGCCACTCCTCCTGCGGCTTCAGCATGATGAATGTATCGGTGAGATTGGGCGGCATCGGATCCGTCGCGACCTCGGCCGTGCCGGTCTTGGAGAAAACGTAATCCACCTGGGGGAGCGCGCGAATGGCGTTTTCGATGTCGAGCTGCATTGCCTGCGACTGCGTCAGCGAGGCGCTCGGGATGCGATTGGCCTGCATGGCGAGATTCTTCTCGTCGAGGCGGGGAATGAACTCCTGTCCGAGGCTGAGGTAAAGGAGAACCGCAAAAGCGAAGGAGCCGACGCCGATCGCCATCACCGTGACGGGCGCGTCCATCGCCCATCGCAGCAGCGGTTCGTAGATTTCCTTCAGCCGCGTCACGATCGCGTTTTCGTGCTCGTCGCCGGCGTCGGAGACGAAGAGCGCGAGCATCGCCGGAAAAAAGGTGAGCGAGAGAAAGAATTCCGACAAGAGGGCAATGATCACCGTCATCGCCATCGGATGGAACATCTTCCCCTCGACCCCCGAGAAGCTCAGTATCGGGAGATAGACCAGGATGATGATGGCCTGCCCATAGACCGTCGGGCGGCGCATCTCGACGGCGGCGTCGATGATCGTGTCGTGCCGCTCTTCCATCGTCAGCGCGCGGCCGGCCGCGCGCCGGCGCTCGGAGAGACGGCGCAGGCCGTTCTCGGCGACGATGATCGCGCCGTCGGCGATGAGACCGAAATCGAGCGCGCCGAGGCTCATCAGATTGGCGCTGATCTTTCCGACATACATGCCGATCGCCAGAAAGAGCATCGTGACCGGAATGACGGTCGCCGTGACCAGCGCCGCGCGGAAATTGCTCAGCATGACGAAGAGCACGAGAATGACGAGCGCCGCGCCTTCGGCCAGATTCTTGGCGACGGTCCTGATGGTCGCGTCGACGAGCATCGTGCGGTTGAGGATCGTCTTCGTCTCGATTCCCGCCGGCAGGGATTTGGCGATCGTCTTCATCTTGGCGTCGACGGCCGCGGAGACCGTGCGGCTATTGGCCGCCGATCAGCATCAGCGCCGTGCCGATGACGACCTCTTCGCCGTTCGATGCTTGCGCTGCCCGTGCGCAACTCGCGTGCCGATGGCGACGCTTGCGATGTCGCCCACCTTCACCGGCACGCCGCCGCGGGTCGTCGCGACGACATTGGCGATATCCTCCACCGACTCGAGCCGACCGCCGCTGCGCACGACGATGCCCTCGCCATTGCGTTCGACATAGCCCGCGCCGCGGCTGACATTGTTCTTCTGGATCGTCGCGGCGAGATCGCCGAACGACAGATCCGAGCGACATGAGTTTCGCCGGATCGGGCTGCACATGATACTGGCGGACATAGCCGCCGAGCGAATCGACGCCTGCGACGCCCGGCACGGTGCGCAGTTGCGGCCGAATGATCCAGTCCTGCACCGTGCGCAGATAGGACTCCTTCTCGACCGTCGTGCGTAACATCACGCCTTCCGGCGTCAGATAGGCGCCGTCGCTCTGCCAGCCGGGGCCCCCGTCCTGCGCCAGCTCATGCGGCTCGCTTGTAGCGCACCGTCCACATGTAGATTTCCGACAGTCCGGTCGCGATCGGTCCGACGCGCAGTTCGACTTGCGGGGGGAAATCCTCGCGCGCCTGCTGAACGCGTTCATTGACCTGCTGGCGCGCGAAAAAAATGTCGACGCCATCGGAGAAGATCGGCCGTCACCTGGGCGAAACCGTTGCGCGAGAGCGAGCGCGTATATTCAAGTCCCGGAATGCCGGCGAGCGCGTTCTCGATCGGATAGGTGACCTGCTTCTCCATTTCGAATGCGGAGAGCGCCTGCGCGCGCGCGTTGATCTGCACCTGATTGTTGGTGATGTCCGGGCACGGCGTCGATCGGCAGATGCTTGAGCGCATAGACGCCGAACGCGCCGACGAGCGCGACCAGCAGCACGACCAGCCAGCGGCTATGAACCGAAAAGGCGATGATCCGCTGCATCATGGTGCGCGCTTCACTCCTCCGGAATTTCCGATTTGCCCAGCTTCCGCTTTCAACACGAAACTATTGGCGACGGCGATCGTCTCGCCGGGCGCCAGTCCCTTCGTCACTTCCACCGAGGTCTCGTCCTGCGCGCCCAGTTCGACCGGGCGCTTCACGAAACCGTCCTTCACGCGCACGAAGACCGACGGCTCGTTATGAATGAGCTGGACCGCCATGCGCGGGGCCAGCACTTTCGCCGGGCTTTGCGCCAGTGCGATATCGGCGTTGAGCAGCACGCCGGGGTGCAGCGCGAAATCCGGATTCTTGAAGGACGCGAGCACATGTCCGGTGCGCGTGTCGGGTGCAAGCACCGCGTTGACGACCCGCACCACGCCCTCGAAGACCTGCCCGTCCTGGCCCTTGAGCGCAACCGGCTGGCCAATGCGCACGAAAGCGAGGCTGGCGAGGGGCACCGCCAGTTCGGCTTCGACCTCCGAGAGGTCGGCGAGCACATAGAGCTGGCTTTCGCCGTCACCGGCTGACCAAGATTGACGAGACGATCGATGACGCGGCCGGCGATCGGCGCGCGGATGTCTTTTTCGCGCAGGCGACCGATCGGCTGCCCGGCGAGCGCGGCGATCTCGCCTTCCGACAGATCGAGCGCGGCAAGCTTGCCGCGGGCGAGATCCAGACGCAACCTGGCTTCGGTAAAAGTCGCTTTCCCCTTCAGGAAGAGCTGCTCGGCGACGATTCTCTTCTCGAACAGGCCCTTTTCGCGCTGAAAAAGCTGCGCCTGCAAATCATAATTCGCGAGGGCGGCGAGATATTCGCTCTTCGCGTCGGCGACCTCGCGCGAATCGATGACCGCGATCGTCTCGTTCCTTGCGGCGAGGTCGCCGAGCTTCTTGCGCAGTTCCGCGACGACTCCCGAGACTTTGGCGGCGACGCGGGCGAGGTGGTCCGGATCCGGGGCGATCGCCGCGGGGACGGTGAGTTGACGCTTGATGACGCCCGGGCCGACCGTCGCGAGTCCGATCTTTGCGGCCGCGATCTGCTCGGCCGAGAGGCGGACGATACCGTCCGGGTCGGCCGGCGCGCCGCCGGCTCCGGCGTCAGGCGCGGCGGCTGGCGCCCCATCTGGCGAAAACGCCGGGCAAGCGTCGCGCCGAGCGCGAGGCTTGCGAGGATCGCAAGAACGAAGTGTGGCCTTACGGGACATCTGCCGCTTTCGGTCTCCGTTGAGCCGCGCCAGGAAACGTCTCTGGCGAGTTAGCGCCCACTGGGGGCCCACTTCATGAAAGGTGCGAGGCGCTGGTCCTGTGTCCCCACCCCGCGCGGCCCGACAGGTTCTTGAAGGCACGCGCTCGACGGGCCTCTCCACGCCCGCGTCACCGAAGCCAGAAAATGACGGGAGATCAACACGGAAGGCCGAGCCGCAAGAGCCGCCATCAACCGTGCCGAAACAACGCGTTTCGGCTCCCGATGACTCGCGGCGACAGCGTCGAGGTTAAAAGCATAGAGGCAGTTTGTCTATTTTTCAGCAATCGCCTTATCTCCGCGCGGAACGAGTAATGGCGCGTTCCGCGCCGGAGCGCCGTTGGGCACGCAAAAAAACCGGCCTCGTAGGGCCGGTTTTCTCTTTTCGTCGGATCGCTCAGTAGTTGGCGAGAACTGGCGGAACAAGCCCCCCGCCGAAGCGATAGGTGAGGCCCGCCGAGACGACCAACGGATTGATCGGCAGGGCCACTTTGACCGGGATGAAGATCGCGCCAAGGGCGGGAGCATTCGGCACGAAAGCATTGACCGCTGCATGAACAGTGGGCTGCGTCGAAATATATTTGAGGTCGATGTTCACGCCCCAATGCTCGTTGAGCATGTAGTCGGCGCCGACTTGGCCCACCGCGCCCCAGGTCGGGGTGACGGACGCCCACTGGAATGTGGCGAGGGCGGCAGGAGCGCCAAGGTTCGAAAGGAACGAACCCGGAGCGAAAGGAATCCCCCAGACGTCGTTGTTAACCCGGGTGCCCCAGAAGGTCGTGAAGTTCACGCCAACGCCGAGATAAGGCTGGAAGGCGCCGAAATTCGTGAAGTGATATTGCGCCAGGAGAGACGGCGGGAACACCCATGTGCGCGCGAAGTCGCTGGCGATCGTGCCGGTGCCCTGGATGTGATGGGGCGAAACGCAGCAAATCGCTTCGATGGCCCAGTTCTTGTTGAGGTAGTAGGCGACGTCGAGCATGGGGATGACGGCCCACGATGTGCTCGTGCTCGCATTCGAGACCACGCCATTGTAGCCGGTCAAGCCCGTCAGCACGCCAAGGCTGCCCAATCCAGGGTAGCCCATGCCCTGATCATAGGTCGTGCCTTTGCCGGCCAACGGCACGACGCCGCCGACCTTCAGGCGGACCTGGAACGGCTGGTAGCTATCCGCGACCACTGGCGGACCCTTGATCGACGGCAGGCCGCCGAGCGCGCTCGGCGCGGCGGCGCTCGGCGCGAAGGGATCGAAATGCCAGTTCACGCCCACATGCACGGTGTGGAAGGCGGTCGGCGAACTTTGCGTCGCGGCGAACACCGGAGAGGCGAGGCCGAGCGGACCCAAGGCGGGGACGCCGCCATTCAGCGGCACGGAGTTGGCGTTCGTCGAGCCGAGATCTACATATAGATATTCGGCCTTGAATGACCACGCAGGGAACTGCGACGGCGACCATTCGAGGCCGCCGCCGGCCGTCCAGCCGACCCGGGTGGTGTCGCTATAGCCATGCCCGACGCGCCGAACCAAACCCGCCGCGCGGGCCCACAAAATTGTCCGCGAAGGAGACATTGTGAACAACCTGGCCGTAGGCGAAACCGCCCGTGCCGTAGACCATCAGGTTGGGGATGGAAGGAAGCGTGAAGCCGACACGGCCGCGCACCGTGCCAAACCAGTCGACGCTCTTCGTCGAATTGACGGACTGCGCGTGCGCGCCGTTGCCGTCAACGATCCCGTTCACGTTGCGCACGGTGTAGTGCACGTCGGCGGCCTGGATATCCGTTTCGACGCCGAGGACGAGCCACGGCGTGATCTGCCGGTTGTAGCCCGCCTGTCCGCCGCCCAGAACGCCGTTTAGGTTCTGCCCATTGCTCCAAGCCGAACCAAGCGGCGCGGCGGGCAGGCCGCCGACGCTGAGATAGCCGAGACCGCCGGTTTCCTGATTGCTGGCGCCGAAGCCATAACCGACATTGATGCCGCCGTAGAGGCCAGTCCAGCTGAAAACAGGCGGCGGGGATAATTTCCGGAGGGCCCTTACGCGTAGGAAGATCCGCAGCTTGCGCAAATGATCCCGCCGGCGGCCATGGCCACCGCGGCGACTGTCCCAGAAGTACTTTTTTCATAGCGGCGATCCCATTTTCAATATTGATGGGCGGTTCGGTGCGCGATGCGACCCCCGTCTCGACACACCTACGGCCGAACATTCAGCACGGTCAACGACAACGCTGCGCTGATCAGCCTTTGTGCAGCGCGTTTGCCGTCAGTGCGTGACAATTGTGCAACAGAATTATCCCCAAGCCGCTATATTGCCGCTGCGCTCACGGCGCAATCTGCTCCAATAATCTAGTCTTTTGGCAATCTCGCGCTCGAAGCCGCGCTCGACCGGCTCGTAAAGCTTCTGCCGCGCAAGCGACTCGGGCCAATAATTCTGGCCCGGAGAAAGCGTCCGGCGCGTCGTGATCATATTCGTAACCCTCGCCATAGCCCTCCTCGCGCATCAGTTTCGTCGGCGCGTTGAGGATGATCTTGGGCGGCATGAGCGAGCCCTTTTCCTCCGCCAGCCGGCGCGCCTTCTTGTAGGCGACATAGGCGGCGTTGGATTTCGGCGCGGTCGCGACATAGATCACCGCCTGCGCCAGCGCCAATTCGCCCTCCGGATGCCGAGAAAATCATAGGCGTCCTTGGCGGCGTTGGCGACGACGAGCGCCTGCGGATCGGCAAGGCCGATATCCTCCACCGCCATGCGCACGATGCGCCGCGCCAGAAACAGCGGATCTTCGCCCGCGTCGAGCATGCGCGCGAAATAATAGAGCGCCGCGTCGGGATCGGAGCCGCGCACGCATTTATGCAGCGCGCTGATGAGATTGTAATGCCCCTCCTGCGCCTTGTCGTAGATCGGCGCGCGCCGTTGCACGACCTCGGCGAGCCGGCGACGATCGAAGTTTTCGCCCTCCCTCGCCGCGCGCCAGATCTCCTCGGCACAGCGTCAGCGCCGCCGCGGCCGTCCCCGTCGGCCATGGCGACGAGCGCCGCGCGGGCGTCGGCGTCGAGCGGCAGCGGCTGCCCTTCGACCGCCTCCGCCCGCGCGAGCAGTTTCTCGATCGCCTGCGGCATCAAGCGCCTTGAACGTCATGACGCGCGCGCGCGACAAGCAGCGCGGCATTGAGTTCGAAAGAGGGATTTTCCGTCGTCGCGCCGATCAGCGTGATCGTGCCGTCTTCCATCACGGGAAGGAAACTGTCCTGCTGCGCGCGGTTGAAGCGATGGATCTCGTCGACGAAGAGCAGCGTTCCCTGTCCCGTGGCGCGCCGCGCGCGCGCGGCGTCGAAAGTCTTCTTGAGATCGGCGACGCCGGAAAAAATCGCGGAGATCTGGACGAAGGCGAGATTTGTCTCATGCGCGAGCAGACGCGCGACCGTCGTCTTGCCCGGCCGGGCGGCCCCCAGAAGAATCAGCGACCCAAGCGCGCCGCCGCACGCCAGCCGCGTCAACGCGCCAGTCCGGGCCGAGCAGGTGATCCTGTCCGACAACGTCGTCGAGGCGCGTCGGGCGCAACCTGTCCGCGAGCGGGCGCGGCGCGTCTTCATCGAGTTCGAGCGGATTGGAAGAGATCTGCCATGGGCTTTTGATCAGCCAGCGCGATAAGTGGCGCGTTTAGCCTTGGCGATTACCACCTCGACGCGGGCTTAACCAGACGATTACTCTGCGATTCGTGCAAGTAAATGATTCGAGCCGGTAGCCGACTGCGTATTGCTCGATAATTGCGTTGTTTCGCGCCCGCGAGCACCCGCAACAACACGGAATTCGAACAATGCGGACCATAGCTTTCGTTACGCAAAAAGGCGGCGCCGGCAAAAGCACCCTGGCCAGCGGCGTCGCCGTCGCGGCGCGCGCGGCCGGAGAACGCGTTTTCATCATCGACCTCGATCCGTTGCAGACTCTGGTGAAATGGTCGAGCACGCGCGAGACCCCCGACATCGGCGTCGAGCACGTGCCGCCGGCCAAGCTGGCCAAGGCGCTTGCCGCGCTGGAAAAGAAGGGCGTCACGCTCGTCGTCATCGACGCGCCCGGGCAGGAAGGCGAACATGCCTCCGCCGCGCGTTCGCGCCGCCGATCTTTGCATCATTCCCGCGCGTCCCAATGTGTTCGATCTCTGGGCCAGCGAAATGACCCGCGCGCAGGTGAAGGAGCTCGGCCGCGATTATGCCTTTCTGCTCAATCAATGCCCGCCCGTCGCAGCAGAACGCGCGCGTCGAGCACGGCGCGAAGGCGCTGCAGGCTATGGGCGGTCTGCTCGCGCCGCTGGTTTCATCCCGCGTCGATTATCAGGAAGCCGCGCGCCTGGGTCTGGGCGTGACCGAATACAATCCCGACGGCGTCGCGGCGCAGGAAATGAAAGAGCTCTGGGGCTCGATCAAGCGGCGCCTGAAGCGCGCGCCTGCCGCCAAGCCCGCGGAGAAGACGGCTGCGGTCAAACCGGTCGAAAAGGCGGCTGCGAAAGCGGAGCCGGCGGCCAAGAAGCCGGCCAGAAAAGCGGCTTGAAGATACCGCGGCTTAACATAAAAAGCCGCCGGGACAAGGCGTCGATAAGAGGCCGCGCGGAAATCGCGCGGCCTCTTTCTTATTCGATTTCCACGATCCGCGCGCTGTGGTGGACGACGTCGGCCTTGTCGCCGACGGCCTTGCCCAACAAAGCCTGCGCCAGCGGCGCGACATAGGGGATTAACCCCTTCGAGGGATCGGCTTCATCCTCGCCGACGAGTCGGAAGACGCGCCGCTCGCCGCCCTCGAGCTCCAAGACGACGCGATGGCCGAAGCGGACATGGGAATGATCCGAGATCGGGCGAACCAATTCCGCGCTGGCCCGGCGGGCGCCCCAATAGCGCAAATCGCGCTGGGCCACCGCGAGGGCGTGACCGTCATCGGCGACCGTCGCCTTTTCGACGTCGCGATGAAGCCGCGTCAGCGCGTCGTCGATCTGCTGAAGACCTGCCGGCGTGACGAGATTGCGATGGGGGCTGACCGGGCGATCCGGCAGATCTTCGCGCGGGTTGTCGTCTTCCTGTTCTTTGGTGAAAGCCGAACTCATGCATCCTACCTTTGGCGCCGCGAGGGCCTGAAAAAAACGGCTCGAGATGAGCCACGCCGGCACTATAGCCGGGCCGCCACAAAGTCGATGACGCGCTTTGGCGCTGCGACATTTCGCGTCAACGAGGCGACGTCCCGACAGACTTGGGCATCGCAATGACCACCCGCCCCTTTATCTTTCCGGTCACGATCGAGCGCGCCCTCGTCAGCGCCTGATCGAAGGGGACCATCTCACACATGGCGTCGATGATCGCAGAGTCGAGGTCGGCGGCGATTCGCGCCCAGGCGCGGCGGCGCGTCTCGATCCTCGGCCGGACGCTTTCCACGCCCAGCAAGGACACCCCCCGCAGGATGAAGGGCGCGACGCTCGTCGGCAAGTCCATGCCGCCGACATTGCCGCAGGCGGCGATGGCGCCGTCGAATTGCGTCCGGGCAAGGAGGTTGGCGAGGGTCAGGCCTCCGACAGTATCTATTCCGGCGGCGAAGCGCTGCGTTTGCAGCGCCTTGCCCGGCGCGGCGAAATCCTCGCGCGCGAGAATCTCCTGCGCGCCGAGCCCGCGCAGATAGTCCCCCTCGCCGGCGCTGCCGGTCACGGCCGCGACACGCCAGCCCGCCCGCGCCAGCAGGGCGACCGCGAAGGAGCCGACGCCGCCCGAGGCGCCGGAGACGACGGCGAGGCCGTCGACGGGCGAGAGCCCGTGACGCTCGAGCGCCATCACGCAAAACATGGCCGTCAGCCCCGCGGTGCCGACCGTCATGGCGCGCGCCGGCGACAGCGAGGGCGGCAGTTTCACGAGCCAGTCTGCGGGCAGACGCGCCTTCTCGGCGAAGCCGCCGTAATGGGCCTCGCCGATTCCGCAGCCAGTGGCGACGACGAGATCGTCCGGCGCGAATTCGCCATGAGAGGACGCCGTGACGCGCCCGGCGAGATCGACGCCCGGAATCATGGGAAATCGGCGAACAACGGGGCCTTTTCCAGTAACCGCGAGGCCGTCCTTGTAATTGATCGCCGAAAAAAGGACGTCGATTTCGACGTCGCCGGGCATCAGCGCATCGGCAGTCATTTCGACATAATCCGCGTTGTATTGCTGCGGCGAGCCGTCAATACGAATGGCTCTGAAAGGCGTCATGCGCGCTCCAACCTGCGGAATGTCTCTTTTTATCTCGCGCAACTGCGCAACAGGCGCCCGTTCAAGCATCGTTCGGGCCGCCCTTTTCTGTCCTTTTATCGCAAAGGAGGCTAGTCTTTTCGAGTTCGCGCCGCCTCAGCTCGCCTCATGTCGCGCAAGACAGAAACATTTTCGACAAATTCTGATCAGGAACGAATAAGCCGTCAATAATTCTTGCTGATGTGAGAAGACTGGTGTAGAGAGATAATACTCTTCACCAATTCGGCCAAGCCCCAGCGTAATCGGTTTTGCTTGAGCGATTTAGAAGCGGCGACGCTTTTTGTGGCGCCGCATCTTTCCAGGAAATCCCAAGGCAATAGGCGCCCAATGACCGTCACGAACAGCATCGAACTCGCGGCCGACATTGTGTCGGCCTATGTCAGTAATAATTCGGTTCCCGCGGGCGAACTGCCGGCGCTGATCAGCGAAGTCTACAACGCCCTGCAAAGGGTTGGCTCCAACGCCGTCATCGCGCCGACCGAGCCGCCAAAGCCCGCCATCGCGGTCAAGCGGTCCGTGACGAACGACTACATCATCTGTTTGGAGGACGGCAAAAAGTTCAAGTCCCTCAAGCGTCATCTGCGCACGCAATATGGCCTGTCGCCCGAAGAATATCGCGAAAAATGGGGTCTGCCGGCGGATTATCCGATGGTCGCGCCCAATTACGCCAAGGCGCGCTCCAATCTTGCCAAGCAAATGGGTCTCGGCCAACAGCGTCGTCGCCGCGCGAAGTAACGCGCTCGTAAAAGAAAACCCGCGGGCCGGCAAAGCCCGCGGGATTTTCCTTGTCATGGCGCGTTGAGGCGGGTCGCCGAAATCCGGGACGCCGAGGCCCAAGCCTCGCGTGTTGGGGCGAATTACCCTTCGTCGTCGGTTTCAATATCGCCGTCGATCAACCCCGAAACGTCATCGTCCTCGCCCTCTTCCTCCTCAAGGAATGTATCGTCGGCGTCGGCGTCGTCGTCGATCTCCACTTCGTCCTCGACGTCGATGGTCTCGGCGGCGGTCTCAGTCGCCGCCACCTCCTCGAGCGAAACCGTGTCGAGATTCTCCTTCTCGACCTCGCTTTCGTCTTCAACCACCGCCCGGCTGGCGGCCCGGGAGAGCGCCGTGATCTGGAAGATCGTCCCGCATTTCGGGCAGACGATCGGATCCTTGTTGAAGTCGTAGAACTTGGTCGCGCAAGACTGGCAATGGCGCTTGGCGCCGAGATCGGGTTTGGCCACGGTTCGTTGGTCCTTGCAAATGAAGCAGCGTGGGAACGCCCGCCTGAACGATGACTGTCGGGCGCTGGGGTTAGTTGGCTCCAGCGCCTCTGTCAAATGGATAAATGCGGGCAAAGCCGGCCCCGGAATCCCCCATTGCAAACCGACGCTCGGATTGGCATAGAAAAGCTGCTGCGGGTGTAGCTCAATGGTAGAGCAGCAGCCTTCCAAGCTGAATACGAGGGTTCGATTCCCTTCACCCGCTCCATCCCCCGCCGAAATCGATAAAAAGCGCAGCAAATGCTCACCGACCGCCCTTCTGCTTCATGGCGGCGAGCAGCGCCTCGCCGAGGCCGCCCGCTGCGGCGCCCGCAGGCTTGCCGCCGCCGCGGGGCGATTGGGCAGGCTGGGGGCCGCGGGGACGCCGGGCCTCGCCAGCGCCCGCTTTCGCCGCGCCCGGCGTATCGTCGAGACGCATGGTGAGGGAAATCCGCTTGCGGGCAACGTCGACCTCCATAACCTTGACGCGCACAATGTCGCCCGGCTTCACGACGCTCCTTGGATCCTTCACGAATTCTTTCGACAACGCCGAAATATGCACGAGGCCGTCCTGATGCACGCCGACATCGACAAAGGCGCCGAAGGCCGCGACATTGGTGACGACCCCCTCGAGCGTCATCCCTGGCCGAAGATCGTTGAGCGTTTCGACGCCCTCCTGGAATGTCGCGGCCTTGAAGGCGGGACGCGGGTCGCGCCCGGGCTTTTCCAGCTCCGCGAGCACGTCGGTGACGGTCGGCGCGCCGAACGTCGCATCGGCGAATTGCGCGGGCTTGAGCCGACGCAGCGTTGCGGCGTCGCCGATGAGGGATTTTATATCCGTCTTCACGACGTCAAGGATCCGCCGCACGAGCGGATAGGCCTCCGGATGCACGCCCGAGCGATCGAGCGGATCATCGCCGTCGACAATCCGCAGAAAGCCTGCGCTCTGCTCGAAGGCCTTGGGCCCGAGCCGCGGCACCTCCTTGAGCGCCGCGCGGGTGCGGAAGGGCCCATGTGAGTCGCGATGCACGACAATGTTGGCCGCAAGCGTTTCGCTCAGGCCCGAGACGCGCGCCAGCAGGGGCGCCGAGGCGGTGTTGAGATCGACCCCGACCGCATTGACGCAGTCCTCGACCACCGCATCGAGCGCGCGCGAAAGCTTCGTCTCCGACACATCGTGCTGATACTGGCCGACGCCGATCGATTTGGGCTCGATCTTGACGAGTTCTGCGAGGGGGTCTTGCAGCCGCCGCCCGATCGAGGCGGCCCCGCGCAGCGAGACGTCGAGACCGGGCAGTTCCTTCGAGGCGTATTCCGAGGCGGAATAGACTGAGGCGCCCGCCTCGGAAACGACGATCTTCGTCAGTTTCAGCTCGGGATGTTTGGCGATCAACTCCCCCGCGAGCTTGTCCGTTTCGCGGGAGGCCGTGCCATTGCCGATGGCGATGAGCTCGATTCGATGTTCCCGCGCGAGCCGCGCGAGGGTCGCCAGCGATTCGTCCCACCGCCTTTGCGGCTCATGCGGATAGATCGCGGTCGTTGCGACGATCTTGCCGGTGGGGTCGATCGCCGCGACCTTGACGCCCGTGCGGAACCCCGGATCGAGCCCGATGGTGGCGCGGGCGCCGGCGGGCGCCGCCAGCAGAAGGTCGCGCAAATTCTCGGCGAAGACCCGAATGGCTTCCTCTTCGGCGACGCGCCAAAGGCGCGCGCGCGCGTCGATCGCAAGATGGAGTTCGATCTTCGTGCGCCAGGCCCAGCGCGCCGTATCGATGAGCCATTTGTCGCCCGGGCGTCCGCGATCCTCGATTTGAAAACGCCGGCAGATGCGGCTTTCATAGCCGGACGATCCCGGCTCGGTCTCGGGCGACAGCTCGAGCTCGAGCATCTCCTCCTTCTCGCCGCGAAAGAGCGCAAGGATGCGATGCGAGGGCAGCTTGTTGATCGGCTGAGAGAACCGGAAATAATCCGAATATTTGGCGCCGGCCGCCTCCTTGCCCGCGCGCGCCGACGACGTCAAAATCGCCTGGCTCCAGTGGATCGCGCGCAAGGCTCCGATGAGATCGGCGTCTTCCGCAAAGCGCTCGACGAGAATGGCGCGCGCGCCCTCGAGCGCCGCGTCAAGCGTCGGAACCGATTTTTCCGGATTGACGAAGCTTTCCGCCTGCGTCCTCGGATCCTTTTCAGGGGCGCCGAGCAGCGCCTCGGCGAGCGGCGCGAGACCGGCCTCGATGGCGATCTGAGCCTTGGTGCGGCGCTTGGGCTTGAACGGAAGATAGATATCTTCGAGGCGGGCCTTGTTGTCCGCCTCCAGGATGACGCGCCTCAGCGCCTCATCGAGCTTTCCTTGCGAATCGATCGATTCGAGTATGGCCTTGCGGCGCTCCTCGAGCTCCCGCAGATAGCGCAGCCGTTCCTCGAGCTTGCGAAGCTGCGTGTCGTCGAGCTGCCCGGTCGCCTCCTTGCGATAGCGCGCGATGAAGGGAACCGTGGAGCCGCCGTCCAGGAGGCCTATCGCCGCCTCCACCTGCCAGGGCTTCGCCGCAAGCTCCCCGCTCAGCCGCTCGACGATCGAAGTCATATGCGCCGCTCCTTCTCCTGGAAGAAGCGGTTCTTAACGAAGCCCCGCGGCGGAAGTCAAAGACGATCCGCCGTCGACGCCCGGTCACGCACAGATGATTTATTGTGCGCGGATCACTTTTTTGCTTCAGAGGGGTGATCCGGCCAGCAGGCGCGATTCTCGAAGGTCAACTGGCGCTGGTCGCCCAACATCAGCCAATCGGGGATTTTCTCCGTGCGCGCGAGATAATTGGTCGGCAGAGCCGGGATGTTCTGTCCGCGCCATGCCGACAGCAGATTGCAGTCGCTGATCGCATAGCGCGGATGAAGCGCGCGCGCGAATTCGACTGCCCCGGTCATGCCCGAGATGATGATGATGGAGGAAATGACCGTGGCGAACGCGCCATTGTCCCGCGGCGTCGACACGGCGATCCGCGCGAAGACAAACGCGATTAGAAACAGCGACGGAATCGAGCTGCGCATCACGAGATCATTGCCGGGCCCAAGCGCATAGACCGGAAGGACGAGCAGGACGGCGACGGCGAGGATGAAAATCCGCCGATCGGACGGCTCGACCTTGTCCCAGGCGTAGAACACGATCGCCGCTTGCGGGATCTCGATCACGATGAAAAGAAAATAGCGCGCGAAGAAAGTGTCTTGCGTTATGAGCCAGCCGCTCGGCACCGAGCCCGCATCGATGACGAGATAGAGCGCGATCGGCGCGAAGCAAAGACCGATTACGCAGGCCGCGATATTACGCCAAGCGAAAAGCCGCGAGGGGGCGAGCTCCAGCGCAAAGAGCACAAGAAAGGGCGCCGCGCCGATCATCGCGAGCGGCGACCAGAAGACGAGCGCCGCGAAGGAGACGAGCAGCGTCGGCAATTGCACGTCGCGACGCACGTAAAGCAGCGTGAGTAGCCCAAACCACCAGCCGGGAGCCATGTGGTTGGGAACCCAGAAAAGCTGCGTGATATTACTCGAATATTGAAGCGGCAGCCAGGAAAGGGCGGAGCCCCACCACTCCAGATTGTCGAGCGAAAGAACATTGCCTCCGGAAAAATCGGCGCGAAGGTAGCCCAGCATCGCTCCGACAATGTCGAGCCCGCTGAATCCGATGAACACCAACATCGTCGGCGTCCGCGACGTCCTGGCGAGAAGCGCGACGAAATAGAGGATCGTTCCGACGATCAGCGAGTTTTGTATCAGCAGGGCGACGTGCGCCGCCATGAGTCCGAAGAACTGGCCGACGGCGGCCGGGAGGGTGTACATCCCCAGCGGCGCGCGCAACAGATATTCCTGACCCCCATATCGATAAAGGACGGTCGGGCCATTGCTGACGAGATCGGCGAGCACGGCGTCCCGCGTAAGCCAATCCTGCGTCGCATAGAAAATATGGCCCTCTCCGCCCAGCAGGCAAAGCGTGAAGGCGACGACGAGGCTAAGGGCGAGCTCCGGCGCATCGACCGGCGCCGCGAGCGCGCCGTCCCGCGGGCTGCGCCAAAGGAGCGCGGCGGCGCCGGCGGACCCCGCAAGCACGACCGCCGCGGGAATCGATTGCAGGGCGGCTGCGAAGATCGCGTTCGGCAGCAGGAAGAGCAGGCCTGTCGCAAAGAGCAGATGCGCATTGACGAGGCTGCCCGTCGCCGTTCCGGCGATATCCTTCGTCGTCACGCCCTGTCCGGGAGCCCTTTGTAGGTCGATCGACATAGAGAGAGGTCCTTTTAGAATAAGTCCTCGGCGATGAGGTAAGACATCCACGGCGTGAGCGGGCTGCGGCGAATGCGGCAGCGATTGAGCCCGAAGACTTCCGCGAGCGCCGTCGTTTCCCCGGGGTATTCCGGACAGTTCAATTGGTCGAAGACCAGCACGCTGTTCTTGGTCAGATGCGGCTTCAGCAATTCGAGCGCCGCTTTGGTCGGCGCGTAGATGTCGAAGTCGAAATAGGCCAGCGACAGGATGGTTTCGGGATGTTTCGCGAGATAGTCCTTGAGCGTCGCCGCCGCGTCTCCCTTGACGATTTCCGTCTTGGGAATGTGCGCGATCGGCGATTCGGATTCGTGGTAGCCGAGAACCGCCGCAAGATGATCCTCATATCCCTGGCCGGCGCTGTAACGACCTTCGCGGGCGAGCTCGTGGCCGCCGTCTTTTTGCGTGACGCCCGCAAGTCCCGAAAAGGTGTCGAACACAACGAGTTTGCGCGTGAAATTATACGGCTCGAAAATGCCGCGGAAGTTACTGAGAAGCGCCGCCGTCCGACCATAGCAGGTTCCGAACTCGAACAGGACGCCGTTCGCTTCCACGACATGATTGCGATAGATGTCACTGAGCGCGAGCGCGCGCGAAAGTTCCTGGCGCCCGAGGTAGAGGGTCAATTGCGCGTAAACAAGTTCCTCGACAGGTATGGGCGTCGCGCGGAAGAGCTCGACGAACGCCTTGCGCGCGTTCTTCTCGCCGCTCGACGAGCGATATGAAAAATCCGTGTCCTGGTTCGAAAGACTCATTGTTGCTCCGTTGGCGCTGGTCGCGTGGCGACGTCAGAAGTTGATTCTCTCGCTTTCGAACACAACTGGCTTGCGCCGGACCTGTGCGTAAATCGCGAGGACGTATTCGGCGACGATGCCGATCGAAAAAAGCTGGACGCCGCTGAAAAAGAACAGCGCGACAACAATCGTCATCACGCCTGGCGGAGCGAGAGTCTTGTAATAGACCACTCCGATGACGAGGCTGAAGAACGCATAGGCGATCGAGAGCGTCGCGATGACGAATCCAACGAAGAGAATGGCGCGCAGAGGCGCCGGCGTGAAGGTGACGAGACCGTTCATGCCCTGATCTACGAGGATCGGTAGATTATGCTTTGAGACGCCGCGGCGGCGCTCGACCCATCGATAAGGGACGCCGACGGATTTGAACCCGCATTCGAAGGTCATCATGCGCATGAAAGGATAGGCGTCCTCGATTTTGCGCATGGCCTCGACGACCTTGCGGTCGACGAACTGGAAATCCCCGACTCCAGGAGGCGTGGAGAGTTCGGAGAGACTCGTCAGGAGTCGATAATAGGCGCCCCGCAGAAAACGCATGACGGCGTTTTCTTCGCGAATCCTCCTGATGCCGAAGACGACGTCATAGCCCTGCTCCCAGAGGGCGACGAATTGCGGAACGAGCTCGGGCGGATCCTGGAGATCGGCCGGCATCAGCAAGAGCACGCCCTCGCCGGTCGTCGCCATCACGCCGTTGTAATTCGACCGCAGCGCGCCGAAATTCCGGGCGTTGACGATGACCTTGACGTTTGCGTCCTGCGCGGCGATCTCCTTCAGGATCTCGACCGTCCGGTCGCTCGAGGCGTTATCGCAGAAGACGTGCTCGCGCCTGTAGTCCTTCAATTCATTCTCGAAGAGCCGCTTGATCGCCTCGTGGCATTCGCGCACATTCAGTTCTTCATTGTAGCAGGGCGTGACGATGGAGATGGTTTTCATGAAGCCTCATGCCTCCTGAGCGGGGGCGAAGACGAGCGCGCGATTGAGGAGATAGGAGAGCGCGACGCAGGGCGGGAGCAGCAGGGCCTGGGCAAGCGCCGGGTCGTGTCCGCCGCGAACCGCCGCCTCGAGCGCCGCCGCATTGACGACGAAGACGAGCGCATAGACGAGAACGAAGCGCCAAAGCCGCGTCGCGTCGGCGTTGGAGAAGACGAGCCGCCCGGTCGTGACGAAATTGAAGGCGACGCCGAAGACGGTCGCGGCGCCGAGCGCGGCCGTCGGGCCCAGCCCTCCGCGCAGCAGCGCGAAATAAATTCCATAGCCGACGATCGTGTTGACGACGCCCACGACGAGAAACCGCAGCGGCTGCAACCGCCACAGCGTTGCGCATGGTCGAGCGCGCCCGCTGACCGGACATGTCAGAGGCGCCGGGCGTCGAACGCCGCAGGGAAAAGTATCATGCGCTTTCTCCAAGTCTGCGGCGGCCGAAAATGTCGGCGTATATATCGATCGTGCGCCTGAAGCCCGTTTCGATTCCCGTCGTGGCGCGCCAACCCAGCGATTCGAGCCGCCGCGTATCCGGCGCCGAGCACGCGACGCGGCTGGCGAGATAGCCTTCGGCAGGCGGCGCCATGCGCGCGGCAAGTCCGCGCTCCGGATAAAGATCGACGAGCGTCTGCGCAAGATCGCGAATGGAGATCAACGCCGCCGAATTTCCGACATTGTAAGCACAGCCCGATCGCCCCTTCAGCAGGAGCGTAAAGAAGGCGCGCGTTGCGTCGGCAAGGTAGCAAAAGGCGCGCTCCGCGGCGCCGTCGCTGTTGAGGACGATATCGCGCCCGGCGACGAGATCGCGCACGAAGTCGGCGAAGACGCGACCGTCGTCGAGACGCATGCCGGGACCATAAGTGTGAAACGGCCGTGCGATCACGCAATGCAGCCCGTGCTGGGCGCCATAGGCGACGCATAATGTCTCGCCCATGCGCTTCGACTCCGCGTAACAGGCGCGAAGCGACGTGGGATCGAGCGCGCCGAAATCGGTTTCGGCGATTGGAGTCTGGCGACTTTCGAAAACGCCGTAAACCTCCGAGCTCGAGAAATAGAGAAACCGCGCGCTTCCCTTGCGGCGCGCGAGTTCAAGGAGATGATGCGTTCCCGCGACGTTCGGCAGCGCCGTGCCGACCGGATCGACGCCATAGAAGCGCGGACTGGCCTGGCTCGCCGCGTGGACGATCATGTCCACCGGGCCTTCGATGTCGAATGGCTCGGAAACATCGGCCACGCGAATTGAAAGGGCCGGGTGACCGAGATGCGCCCCGAAACGGCGCAGCGCTCTCTCCCGGGAACGCACAAGCGCGACAACTTTGAGTGCGGGCGATTTGCCGCGCACGGCGAGCGCCAGCAGCGTCTCGACCATGGCGGCAGGGAGAAATCCGTTTGCGCCAGCGATGAGGATCGTGCGTCCGTCGAACTGGCGCCAGTCCAGATCGGCCGCCAGCACCTGCACCAGGTCTTCGCGCCAGAGCGGATGGCGCGAGAGCGCCGCTCCCTCGGGCGTGGCGTCGAAAACCGTCATACCGCAGCCCTCAATTCGGCCGGACGGCAGAAGGACTCGATCGCGTCGATCATGTATTCGACGTGAGCCTCTCCAAGTTCGGGATAGACGCCGATCCAGAAGGTGCGGTCGACCACAATGTCGGCGTTTGGCAATGCGCCGGCAATGCGAAAATTGCGTCCCTTCATGTAGGGCTGGCGGACGAGATTGCCGCCGAAGAGAAGCCGCGTGCCGATCTTCTTCTCGTTCAGATAGACGACGAGATCGTCCCGTGTGAACGGCGCGTTGGCGCGCAGGGTGATCGGGAAGCCGAACCAGGAGGGCTCTGTTCCCGTTGTGGCCTCGGGCAGGATGAACAGATCGCCGAGCCGCGCCAGTCCCGCCTTCAGCGCATCGAAATTCCGGTTGCGCGCGGCAATGAAGTCCTCGAGATGATCGAGTTGCGCGAGGCCGACCGCCGCCTGCATGTCGGTGATCTTCAGATTGAAGCCGAGATGCGAATAAATATATTTGTGATCGTAGCCCTTGGGCAGATCGCCGAGGCGCCAGCCGAAGCGCTTGTTGCAGGTATTGTCCCTGCCCGGATCGCAATAGCAGTCGCGGCCCCAGTCGCTGAACGACTCCATCGCTTTGCGCGATGTGATGATTGTTGGTGAAGACCGCGCCGCCCTCGCCCATGGTGATGTGATGGGCGGGATAGAAACTGAGCGTGCCGATGTCGCCGAATGTCCCGACGTGCCTGCCGTCGACCTTGGCGCCGAGCGCATCGCAACAATCCTCGATGAGCCAGAGATCGTGTCGGTCGCACGAGCGCCCTGATGGCTCGCACGTCGAACGGATTGCCCAGCGTATGCGCGACCATGATCGCCTTCGTCTTCGGCGTGATCGCCGCCGCGACGGCGGCAACGTCGATGTTGTAAGTCGGAATGTCGACGTCGACAAAGACGGGAACCATGCCCCAGAGCAGGATCGGGTTCACGGTCGTCGGAAAGCCGGTCGCGCAGGTGATGACTTCGTCTCCCGGCGCGCAATGCGCGATCGCGCAGCGTATGCGAGGTCAGCGCGGAAAACGCGACGAGATTGGCGGAGGAGCCGGAATTGACCGTAAGCGCCTTCTTCACACCGATATAGTCGGCAAGACGCGCCTCGAAATCGGCGTTGAAGCGGCCGGTCGTCAGCCAGAAGTCGAGCGCCGAATCGACAAGCGCCTGCATGTCGCGCGCGTCGAACACGCGGCCCGAAACCGGGACGGGCGACTGGCCCGGCGCGAAGCTTTTCGGCGGATGGGCGAGCTGGTGATATTGACCAACGAGCGCGAGAATCTGCGCGCGCAATTCCTCAGCCTGCGACATTGCGTTTGTCGTCATGTTCGATGTCCTTCGTGAGGGCTTGCGTAAAGGGCGACGTTAGTCGCACGCGCTGGCCGAGAAAACGGTCGACCTGATTTAGGGTAAGGGCCATGATGTCGGATTTTTCGACGTAAGCGCGATACCAGAGCGCAGTCCATTGCGTCATCTGTTCAAAGGTCAACAAAGGCTCCCAGCCGAGCGTCTCGCGCGCCTTTGCGGTGTCGAGGCGCAGCAGACGCGCTTCGTGGGGATGATGCGCGCCGTCGCGCTCCCAACGCGCCTCGAGTCCCCAGGCGGCGATGAAGGTCGCAAGCAAATGTTCGACGCTTTGCTCGGACGACGGCCCCGGTCCGAAATTGAACGCGCCGTCAAAATCGCTGGCGCGCTGAGGCGGCGAGGTCATGGCTTTCTCGATGAGCAGCAGATAGCCGGCGAGCGGTTCGAGCACATGCTGCCACGGCCGCACGGCTTGCGGGTTGCGCAGCTCGAGCGCACGCCCCGCTGCGAAGGCGCGCAGGGCGTCGGGAAGGATGCGGTCCATTGCGAAGTCGCCCCCGCCCACGACGTTGCCGGCGCGGGCGGTTAGAATGCGCACGTCATCCTTGGCGCGAAAAAAACTGTCGCGATACGCGCTGGACACGAGCTCCGCGCAGGCCTTGCTGTTCGAATAGGGATCGTGGCCGCCGAGCGTGTCGCTTTCGCGATAGCCCCACACCCAGTCGCGATTTTCGTAGCATTTGTCGGTGGTGACGATCAGCACCAGCCGGACGCTGCCGACCTTGCGCGCCGCCTCGAGCACATTGACGGTGCCCATCACATTGGTGGCGTAGGTGCCGACCGGATCGGCATAGGATTCGCGCACGAGCGGTTGCGCGGCCATGTGGATCACGATCTCGGGCGATACGGCCGCCATCGCGTCGGTCAGGGTCGCAAGATCGCGCACGTCGCCGCGCATGTCGTCGATATATTCGGCGACATTTGCGATCGAAAACAGATTGGGTTGAGTCGGCGGCTCCAGCGCATAACCGCTCGCGCGCGCATTGAGCCGCGCAAGCATGAGCGTCAGCCACGAGCCCTTGAAGCCGGTGTGGCCCGTGACGAAGACCCGCTTGCCGAGCCAGAATGCCGATGAAATCACCAGATTTTCCACTTCGCTTGGCCGGAGTTCCACTGTTCTTCGAGGTAGAGCTTGTCGCGCAGCGTATCCATCGGACGCCAAAATCCCGTGTGTTCGAAGGCGCGTAGTTGATCGTTCTCGGCGAGACGGGCGAGCGGCGCGTGCTCGAAGGCGGTCGCGTCCCCCTCGATGAGGTCGCAGACATTCGGCGAGAGAAAAAAGAAGCCCCCGCTTACATAGCTGCTTTCCGCGACCGGCTTTTCGGCGAAGCGAACCACCGCGTCGCCCTCGAGGGTCATCGCGCCGAAGCGCATCTCCGGCCGCACGGCGGCGACTGTGGCCATTTTGCCATGCGCGCGATGGAAGGCGAGTTCCGCGGTGAGGTCGATGTCGGCGACGCCGTCGCCGTAGGTCAGTGCGAAGACGTCATCGTCTTTCACATAATCGTAAATTCGTTTCACGCGGCCGCCGGTCTGCGTGCCGTCGCCGGTGTCGACGAGGGTGACGCGCCAGGGTTCTGCGTTGCCGCGATGCACCTCCATTTCGCGCGTGCGCATGTCGAAGGTGACGTCCGACATATGGAGAAAGTAATTGGAGAAAAACTCCTTGATGTAATAGCCCTTGTATCCGAGGCACAGCACGAATTCGTTGAATCCGTGCGCGGAATAGATTTTCAGAATGTGCCAGAGGATCGGCCGGCCGCCGATTTCGACCATCGGCTTGGGCCGCACGGACGTCTCTTCCGCGAGACGCGTGCCGAGGCCGCCGGTCAGAACCACCACCTTCATGTCGAGCCGCCAGTCGATCGAGGCCGGACGGGCGCCCGGCTTGCGCCACTATCGCGCTGGATGGTTAATGCTTGGCTTACCTCCGACGCGCGCCGCATGTGGACCGACGACCTTTGATCTGCGCGGCGGGCCGCCGAACGACAGAATCATTAATCCTTCAAGGCGCCGTGAGAGCGCCGCGCCGGCGACGGCGCACGCTTTTTCGTCTCTGCGCCATCCCGCCGTCCAACCGCCGCCGTCTCGCTTTCGCACAGAAGGTTAAGAACGCGCGCCGCGAGTCATCGCCGGCGGCAGCGGCGCGCGGCGGTCTCGCACCAGATTTAGTGGCGACGCTTGCGAATGGCGCGCGCATCTCGTGGGAACGGGACGGCAACTGACCATGCTGAGCGATTCGTGCGAGTTCCGTTCACGCTTCGCGCCGAAGGTTAAGAGCGGCCGCCGCAAAATCATTCAGGAGACGGTTGACACTCGCCGCGCGCCGCTTCTGACCGCCGGTGGGCCGGGCCAGCGCCTCGGGACGGTCCAAAGACAAGAACTGGGGCCGATCGGTCTCTGCGCCCCCATATGATGGCGGAACAGAGCATGACTCGCGCCGAGTCAGCGATTCGGCCGCGATTTGTTCCGCGCTTGTTCAAAAGGTAAAGTCGCGTCCCGCGCGAAGTTCCGATATGAGACGGCGGCGTGTCGCCAATCTGCGGCGCAAGATTGAGAATCGACAAGAAAAAGAAGAAGCGACAGGAAACCATGGCGCCGCTCCCGCCGGGTAGAAGCGCCGCCGCCCGAAGCACGGGCGTGGCGGCGGTGCTCGGTCCGACCAACACTGGCAAGACGCATCACGCCATCGAGCGGATGCTGTCCTTTCCGACAGGCGCGATCGGCCTGCCGCTGCGCCTCCTTGCGCGCGAAGTCTATACGCGCGTCGTCGCCAAGGTCGGGTCGGAGAGCGTCGCCCTCGTCACGGGCGAAGAAAAGATCAAGCCGCGCGCGCCGGCCTATTGGATTTCGACGGTCGAAGCCATGCCGCGCGAAATTGACGTCGATTTCCTCGCAATCGACGAGATCCAGCTCGCCGCCGACCTCGACCGCGGCCATATTTTCACCGATCGCCTGCTACGCTGGCGCGGTCGCCAGGAGACCTTGCTCATCGGCGCCCAGACGATGGCGCCGCTCATCGGCGAACTCTTTCCCGGCGCGCCGATCTTTTCCCGCCCGCGCCTGTCGCGGCTCACGTTCGCAGGGGACAAGAAGCTTTCCCGCCTGCCGCCGCGCTCGGCGATCGTGGCCTTTTCCGCTGACGAGGTCTACGCCATTGCCGAATGGATCAAACGTCAGCGTGGCGGCGCGGCCGTGGTGCTGGGCGCGCTGTCGCCGCGCACCCGCAACGCGCAGGTGGCGCTTTTTCAGTCCGGCGACGTGGATTACATCATCGCCACCGACGCCATCGGCATGGGCCTCAATCTCGACGTCGACTACGTCGCCTTCGCCTCGGACCGCAAATTCGACGGCTTTCGTCATCGACGGCTGACGCCCGCCGAATTTGGTCAGATCGCGGGGCGGGCCGGCCGCCACATGAGCGACGGCGCTTTCGGCGCCACGGGGCGGTGCCCGCCTTTCGAGGAAGAGCTGATCGAGGCGCTCGAGGACCATCGCTTCGATCCCCTCACGCTTCTTCAATGGCGCAACAGCGCCCTCGACTTCTCCTCGATCAAGGCGCTGATCCATTCCCTCGGTCAGACCCCGGACCATCCGCGCTTCGCCCGCGCCATCGTCGCCGTCGATCAGCTTGCGCTGGAGGCGGCGGGCCGCGACGAGATCGCGCAAAAAAACGCAAAGACGCCGGCCGACGTCGCGCGGCTCTGGGAAGCCTGCCAGATCCCCGATTATCGAAAGACATCGCCCGCCGCCCACGCCGAGCTGGCGCTCTCGGTCTTCAGCTTCATCGCCCGGCGCGGCAAGATACCCGGCGACTGGATGGCGCGGCACATCTCGGCCGTCGACCGGGTCGACGGCGACATCGACACGCTCTCCAACCGGCTCGCGCAAGTGCGCACGGTCAGCTTCATCGCCAATCGATCCGGCTGGCTCGACGACGCCGAGCATTGGCAGAGCGTCGCGCGTCGGGTAGAGGACAGCCTGTCGGACGCGCTGCACGCCAAATTGACCCAGCGGTTCGTCGATCGCCGCACCAGCGTGCTGATGCGCCGCCTGAGAGAGAACGCGATGCTCGAAGCCGAAATTAACGCCGCAGGCGACGTCCTGGTCGAGGGGCAGCATGTCGGGAGCCTGCAAGGCTTCCGCTTCACCCCCGATCCGGGCGCTGCGGGCGAAGCCGCCAAAGCCCTGAACGCCGCGGCCCAAAAGGCGCTCGCCGGCGAATTCGAGGCGCGCGCCATCCGTGTCTTCGACGCCGTCGACGACGCTTTCGTTCTCGGCAACGACGGCGTCATTCGCTGGCTCGGCGAGCCCGTGGCGAAGATCGCCGGCGGAGCCGGGGTTCTGACGCCGACGACGCGCATCCTCGCCGACGAGCAATTGACCGGCGCGGCGCTCGAAAAAGTGCAAACCCGCCTCAATCTCTGGCTGGCGCAGCATGTGAAGAAACTCCTCGGTCCGCTGGAAGCGCTCGAAAAGGGCGACGGCCTCGAAGGCGTGACGCGCGGCGTCGCCTTCCAGCTCGCCGAAGAGCTCGGCGTCCTCGACCGCACGCGCGTCGCCAAGGAGCTGAAAGGCTTTTCTCAGGAGGATCGCGGCGCACTGCGCAAGCTCGGGGTGCGCTTTGGCGCCTATCATGTTTACCTGCCGCTGCTTCTCAAGCCGGCGCCGCGCAGCCTCGCCGCGCTCCTCTGGGCCCTGCAGCATGGCGGTCTCGACCAGGTGAAGGGCCTTGACGAGGTTCCGCATCTGGCCGCCTCGGGACGCACCTCTTTCGCCGCCGACGCATCGATACCCAAAGGCTTCTATCGCGCCGCAGGGTTTCGGGTCTGCGGCGAGCGCGTCGTGCGCGTCGACATCCTCGAGCGGCTGGCCGATCTCATCCGCCCTGCGATCGCCTACAGGCCGGGCGTCACCGCGGGCGAGCCGCCGGCGGGCGCGGCGGACGGCGAGGGCTTCGTCGTCACCGTCGCCATGACCTCGCTAACCGGCTGCTCGGGCGACGCCTTCTCCACAATTCTCAAATCCTTGGGCTATGCGTCGACACAGCGGCCCGGGCCCGCGATCACGGTGCAGCTCATCCCGGCGGCGTCCACCCAACCGCTCGCGCCCAAATCCGCCGCCGACGCGGCGCCCGAGGACGCACAGTCGGAAGTCCGAAGTCCGGGGCGGCGGCTTCTCCCTCGGAGCCCGAGGTCGAAACAGCGCAAACGCCGCAGGAATCGCCCGAGCCCCCCGCCGACGCGCCTGCGCCCGCTGCGGCGGAGCCCTCGACAGCCGAAGCTGTGACGGGTCAGTCCGCCGAGGAAACCATTGGCGCCGAGAGCGCCCCCGTGATCGACGTCTGGGCCCCGCAGCGGCACACTCATAGCGGTCCGCGCCGCGCGCCCAACCGAAATGACGCCCCCGAGGGGGACCGCCGACCGCCGCGTCGCGACCGGCCGCGACAAACCGAGGGCGGCGCCGCGACGCAAGGCGCCCCTCCGGCCCTGGCGGCAAACCGGGCGGCAAGCATGGCGACAAGCCGCGCTTCGATAAATCCCGTTTCGAGCGCACTGGCGCGCGCGACGACGATCGCCGGCGCGGCCGTCCGCCCGGCGGCGGCTTCGCGCAGCCGGAGAAGCGCGAGCGCCAGCCCGACCCGGATTTGCCCTTCGCCAAGCTCGCGGCGCTCAAGGCGGAGCTTGAGAAAAAGGGCAAAGGTTGAGCAAGTTGCGGCGGCGATTGGGGCAGGCGTCAAATTCTTGCCAAGAAAAGGGCGGATCAGGTTGCCTGAGCCGGGCTTTTTGCTGCGCCGCGGAAATCGCCTAGACTGCGTCGGCGGCGTGAAATTATTTCTGGCAAGAACAGCGCAAGCAAATCGTATCGGGCTGGAGAAGACCCCATGACCAAAATCCTGCCCGTGATCATGTGCGGCGGCTCGGGCACCCGCGTGTGGCCGGAATCGCGCGAGAGCCTGCCCAAGCAATTCATCCCGCTCGTGGGCGAGCGCTCGACCTTTCAGACGACTCTGGCGATGCTGGCGAATCCGGCCTTCGAGAAGCCGATCGTCATTTCCAATATCGCGTACCGCTTCCTCATCGCGGATCAGCTTCGCGAGATCGGCGCCGAAGCCGAGATCGTGCTCGAGCCCTCGCGCCGCGATTCAGGCCCGGCCGTCGCCGTTGCGGCAGGCCTCGCCGCGCGCCGCGCGCCCGAGACCGTCGTCGTCGTTCTCGCCGCCGATCATGTCGTGCGCGATCGCGACGGGCTGGTCGAGCTCTGCAAAGCCGCGGGCGAAGCGGCGTCGGAAGGCTTTATTGTCACCCTCGGCGTCAAGCCCGACAGTCCGGCGACGGGGTACGGCTATCTGCGTCCCGGCGCGCCGCTCCATCCGGGCGGTCGGGTTCTGAAACTTGACGCCTTCGTTGAAAAGCCCGATCGCGAGACGGCGCAGAGCTATCTCGACGCCGGCTATTTCTGGAACAGCGGCAATTTCATCTTCCGCGCCGACGTGATGCAGGCGGAGATCGCGCAATTCGAACCCGCCATTGCGGAAGCGGCCGAAGCCGCGATCGACGGCGCGCAGCACGATCTGGGCTTTCTCGTCCTCGACGAGGTTTCCTTCGCGCGCGCGCCGAAGAAATCCATCGATTACGCGGTGATGGAGAAGACGGAAAAGGCCGCGCTCATTCCGGCCGACATCGGCTGGTCGGACGTCGGCACCTGGCGCGCCGTTTGGGAATTGTCCGACCGCGACGAATTCGGCAATTCGGTGCGCGGCCATGGCGTCGTTCTCGACGCCAAGAATGTGCATGTGCGCTCCGACGACACCTTGACGACGGTGGTCGGCGTCGACGACGTGATCGTGGTGACGACACAGGACGCGGTGCTGGTGCTCAATCACGAGCATGGCGATCAGGTGAAACAGCTCGTCGACGAACTCAAGATGCAGAACCGCCGGGAGGCGGGCGAGCACAAGCGCATCTTCCGCCCCTGGGGGTATTATCAGTCGATCGACGAGGGGCAGCGCTATCAGGTGAAGCGCATCGTGGTGAAGCCCGGCGAGCGCCTGTCGCTGCAAAAGCATTTCCACCGCGCCGAACATTGGATCGTGGTGCGCGGCACGGCGGAAGTGGGGCGCGACGAAGAACGTCATCTCGTCCATGAGAATGAGTCGATCTATCTGCCCATCGGTTGCAAGCACCGGCTCACCAATCCCGGCAAGATCGATCTCGAGCTGATCGAGGTGCAGACCGGCTCCTATCTCGGTGAAGACGACATTGTCCGGTTTGAAGATGTATACAATCGCAATTAACTAGGAGTGTAAGTGTTATGAGTGTAGCGCTGGTGACGGGCGTCACGGGACAGGACGGCGCCTATCTTTCGCAGTTCCTGCTCGACAAGGGCTATGAGGTGCATGGCGTCGTGCGCCGCTCCTCGCATCGCGGGGTCGAGGACCACCGACTGCGCTGGCTGGGGATCAGCGGCCGCGTGCATCTGCATGACGCGGACCTCATCGATCTCTCGAGCCTGCTGCGCACGGTCGCCGAGGTGCGTCCTGACGAGATCTATAATCTCGGGGCGCAATCCTATGTCGCCTCGTCCTGGCGCCAGCCGCTGCTGACCGCCAACGTCACCGGCGTCGGCGTGACCAATGTGCTGGAGGCGATGCGCCTCGGGGCGCCGCAGGCGCGCTTTTATCAGGCCTCCTCCTCGGAAATGTATGGGCTGATCCAGGAGCCCCGGCAGAGCGAGACGACGCCCTTCTATCCGCGCAGCCCCTACGCCGTGGCCAAGCTCTACGGCCACTGGATCACGGTCAACTACCGCGAGAGTTTCGGGCTTCACGCCTCCTCGGGGATTCTTTTCAACCACGAGAGCCCGTTGCGCGGCATTGAGTTCGTCACCCGCAAGGTGACGCATGGCGTCTCGCTGATCAAACTGGGCAAGGCGAGCGAGCTGCGACTTGGCAATATTGACGCCAAGCGCGATTGGGGGCACGCTAAGGACTATGTCCGGGCGATGTGGCTGATGCTTCAGCAGGAGAAACCGGACGACTATGTGGTGGCGACGGGGGTGACGACGACGGTGCGCGACATGTGCCGAATCGCTTTCGACCACGCCGGTCTCGACATCGACAAATATCTGGTGATCGATCCGTCGCTTTACCGGCCGGCGGAGGTCGACGTTCTGCTCGGCAATTCGACCAAGGCGCGCAAGGCGCTCGGCTGGACGCCCGAGATCGATCTCGAAACGATGATCAGGGAAATGGTCGACGCCGATCTGGCGCGGCTGCGGCGCGAGGCCTGAGGAAACATTACAGGCGTGGCGATTGTTTTCGGGCGCGGAGTTCAGCGTGCTCAACATAGCGTCCGACGATATTCATCGATTTCCAGCCTCCCGCGCGCATGATGGAAAGGAGCCCTTCTCCATCTAACATAAGGTCCTGAGCTGCGCCTACGCGCATGGAATGGCCGGAAAGGTTTCGGACAATTTCATTCTCGAGTCCCGCCGCTGAAGCCGCTCCCTTGATGATGCGATTTACTGTGTAGGGATGAAGCGCATTGGCGCCGATAGTCTGACCGGAAATTTTTCGGAACAGCCATCCCCCTTTGACCGGAGCAGCATCGAGCCATTTTTCGAGAGTTTTGACGGTTTGCGCAGTGAGATAACCGTAACGGCCGTCGCCAAACGGATCGTTCTTGGCGCGTCGGACAAGAATTGACATCGCCCCGCCTTCAAGCGGCGCCATGTCCTCGATCCGGAGCGAAACCAGTTCCGAGCGACGGCATAGCGTGTCATAGCCGACGCAAATCAGCGCGCGATTGCGCAAGCCTAGGAGCGTGTCGGGGCAGGCCGCGAGCAGTTTATCTCGCAATTCACTCGTCAGCCCATGTGCTTGTTTCTGGCGACGCGGTTTGTTCCGGAGCGCCCGGCGCATGGCGATGAGCACCTCTTCGTCTTCGACGGGATTTTCAAGGCGCAAAAGTCGGTGAACTTTCCGTATGCCAGCGAGCCGACGACGCAGCGTAGACGGCGAAGATTTGATGGAGTCATGAGCAAGAAAGGTTGCCACGGTTTCGGGCGAGGCGGGCAGGGGAGGGAGCCGCATCTCGTGACACCAATCCTCAAATAACTCGAAATCTGCGCGATAGGCTCGAAGGGTGTTTTCGGAATAGGCGCCTGCGAGGCGAGTGATTGCTGATTGCCAGTCTCGGACAGGTAAGCTGCTGTACGACCACCCTTGTTTTCTGTGTTTAAGCGTTGCAAGCATACAACGAGACAACTCATTTGGTCTAAAAATGCCCATAATGGGTCTAAATAGACTATTTACGGCGCTATGTCAATGATCACCGGAACCCAGATTCGATCGGCCCGCGCAGCGCTACGTTGGTCTGTCCAACAGCTGGCGGACCAGGCGGGTATCAGTATTCAAACAATTAAGCGGTTCGAAGTAGTTGACGGCGTGCCCCCAAGTCGGTCTTCGACACTTCTTGAAATCAGATCAGCGCTCGAGTCCGCCGGCGTCGAATTCATCGGTGCACCAAACGATCGGCCGGGCATTCGGCTTACCTTGCCGCGCCGCTCGATCGAATGAGCGCGCATTCGAAATGGCTTGCGTCCATCGAAGAGCTGATCATGGACCAAATTCATGGCTCAGACCTCGTTTGGCTTGCCCTGCGCCTGAACTTTCATCCAGTGGCGACTAAAGTCTCAGTGTTTGTTGAACCGCAGCCAACTTTGGACCGCCCGGGTGTAGAGTTTTCGGGCCTGTTTCACGATGACGGGCTGGACGCGTCATCGGGAAGCTATAATGCGATCGTGAGCTGCAGTATCGGTTCGAGCCATCATAGTCGGCATTAGAGATGCAATGACCGGCAAAAGAGGTTTTACGTGTTTCGAAGTGGTGCGGATCGATGAATTTTCCGAATAAGCTCATGCAAGGCCCAAAATGGTTCGACCAAGAGTCCCAGCTGCGCATTATGCTAAAGCCCGACGTTGAAATCGACTGGTCAGGGACGATTCCAACCGTCGTCAAAATCAAGTCATCGGAAGGAATTGAAGCTCATAGGCGGTATTTCAGTAACCCGGATTGGATGAAGGGCTATTTTAATCACGTCCATCGTGATGCGGCGTTCAGGGACCGTTGGATCACAGCTCTCGGAGATGTGACGGACAAAGTCGTCATAGAGGTCGGGTGCGGCCCCGGCAACGTCTTTTCGACACTCGGAATCAAACCGAAGGTTCTGATTGGCGTAGACGTCGCCGCAGGCGCTTTGGAGCAGGCTCGCGCAGCTGGCTACGAGAGCCTCTTGGCCGATGCACATGACCTGCCGTTCTCCTCCGGCGTCGCCGACATTGTCATCCTCAATGCCACGATCCATCATTGCGAACTCATGGCCCGCGTTATCGAAGAGGCCGGACGCCTTGTTGCTCCGGGCGGACTCCTGGCGACCGATCATGACCCGCAACGGAGCGCCTGGAACTTCAAAGGTCTCGGAATGTGGCTTTGGAACGCGCGGCTGTCGGCCTATTATTGGATTAAGAGAGGGTTTCACTCCTCACTCGAGGAGCAGGCCGCCGTCCTTGCTTCGGAACTACATCACCATCCAGGCGAGGGAGTAACGCATGAGTTATTTGAAAAAGCGCTCCGGCCCCTGGGTTTTGATATCGAGATATTTCCACACAATCATAGAAACGGGGGTGAGGTCCTAAGGGGTCAACGGGGCACGTCAGCTTTGAAATACCAGGTGGGGCAAATTCTATCAGGCATGAACCCCTATGCGCCCGAATCCGCCTTGTCCCTGATGTGCCTTGCAAGATTATCGCGGGACGCTGAAGAAAAGGACGCGTGAGGAATGCGGGTGTCGCGGTGGTCAGGGGGCAAGGCCAACTTTCCGACAGCCTCCCGATTAATTACATGTTACCTATTTTCAGCAACGATTCGTGATCCTTCAGCGAATCGATGGCCACTTAGTCAGAACGCCGCGTTGCAATTAAAATTAGCCATGTTTTTGGTGTCTATGGCCCGTTAAATAAAATTCGTGGTTTAGTAACTACCTCAATCTGCCGGGGACCACAGTGATTGACACGAACGGAACGCACGGCGGTCACTTTGTTGGATTGGACCAAACGGATGCGGCCGTAACCATAGAGGCTGATCAAGTCATCAACTCGAATTCGTCGAAGAAAGAGGCTGCGCATGTCTTTGGAATTGACATATTGCGTTTTGTCGCAGCATCTATGGTCGCTTCGGCCCATCTATGGGGAGCGCTATCTCAGGGCGCAAGTGATGGATTTATTGGGCACTTACTGATTTCGGTATTGCCAGGAAATGGGCAAATCTACCCACATCAATTACCATCAGTTGCATTCACGGGCTTGATAGGAGTACAGATATTTTTCACTATTTCTGGTTTTGTAATTGCGTATTCCAGTTCCCGGAATGATGGGTTTCATAGTTTTTTATATAAGCGTTTCATGCGGCTAGTTCCTGGGCTTTGGATTTGCACGTTAGTGTCCGCTACCATTGCTCTGCTATCGGGCTTTTATCCATTTCCTCAAGTTTTGATTCGGATCGCCCGTTCATTTGTTTTGTTTCCTATCTGGCCGAAAGTCGATGATGTCGTTTGGACATTGAACGTTGAGGTGGTATTTTATTGCTATATTGCCATTCTCATGGACATTGCCGGCGCCGGCATGAGTTCGCCCGCCGGCGACATCAACCAGAGCTGGGGCTCCGGCTGGGGCGTGCGTCTGCTCGACCGGCTGGTGCGGGACTTTTACGAGGGTTGATACGATTTGCGCCCGATCGCTTCGCGCCGCGAAGCGATCGGGGGAACTCGCGTGAGCTCTCGGCGGTGTTCGCGCTGACTTAACGCGTCAACCCATTTGCGCTTCGAAGCGGGAATGCCGGTTTGCATTCCTCAAGAGAAAACCTCAATTTGTTCAATGAATTGGTGATGATGCTGGGGCAGGTTCCGCAAAGGATTTGGAACACGCGCGAACACTTGCCAAAGCGCCGCCGAGAAAATGCGCATCATTCTGACCCGCGCGTCGCGGCTGGTGAACGACGCCAATACCGACGAGGTTTAGGGGCGCGAGCGGCCCGCCGCGGAATTTGCTGAATTTACGCGCGGGGCTTTGAACCGGGGCGCCTCGGGGAAGTCCGGCCCTTGCCGTTGGCGAGATGGAACGCCGCGAGCGGTCTCCGTTGGAACGGTTTGGGCCCGGAGGAGACGTTCCGATCGACAAGGCTCGCCCACCAAACGACGGTGGACTTATGCAAGTATATTTTGCATGCCGCAACCCCTTGGAATCTCAAAGGTGCGGTTTTTATGCGAAAGTTTTGATTTTGTACCGGCCAAAATCTAGTTGACTAGGATATCAAATCATGTAGTTTCCTAGTCAACCGGATCTGACCATGACTGCCGTTCCCGAACTGACCTGGACATCTAGGCTACTGGCTTCGCCACCTTTCGAACCACGTTTCGCACGCATTTGCCCGCAAGCTGGCAGGGAGAGACGTCACGGTCGCTGAGTGGACGTTGATGCGAATGCTTTACGGCAGGGAGCCGACTTCTCCCAGCCAGTTAGCTGACGACATGGGGCTGACGCGCGGAGCAGTCTCGAAACTGGCAGAGAGGCTTATCCGCAAGACGCTGCTCGCTAGAGAGCCAAGACCAGACGATGGTCGGGCGCACACGCTCAAATTGACAAAAAAAGGAGCCGCCGTTGTGCCGGAGCTGGCGGCGCTCGCAGATCAAAACGACGCAGAGTGCTTCGCGCAAATGCGCGACGAAGATCGGCGCACACTAGAGCGCATCTTGAAAGAAACAGTTGCTCGGCTGGGCATTACAGCAACCCCAATCGAATAGAGGAGCAAAAGACCAATGGAAAATCGTTTGAAACATATTGCCGAAAAGTGCCTGCGCGGCGCGGAAGATAACTCCATGGCATTTCCGCGGATCGTGGGTACCCTGATGGAGGAAGGATTTGAGAGCTACGCAATCGACTACCGGCGGTCGAACGCAATTTATTACCGCCCTGATGGGGAAAGCATTGAATTGCCGACGCATCAGCACGCCGCTTCCGTTGCGGAGGCCTTCGACACGAAAGCAATTGAAGCGGCAATCCGCGAAGCGCAGCAGCTTGTGCCGGGGTACACCTACGCAGGTTTCTGCGCGAAGGTCATGGCAGCTGGATGTGCAGGCTACATCGTCTCGTTCACCGGTCGACGCGCTGTCTACTTCGGTCGCACCGCCGAAATTCACGTCGAACACTTCCCCTAGTAGGAGCAAACTCCATGGTCGCCCACATCATCGGCTTTGTGCTTCAAAACCTTCCCGCTCTGCTGTTTATCGTCGCCCTCTTGGTCGCGGCGGCTCAGCGTCATCGCGGGCCCGCCGCCGAGCGGTTCCTATCGTGGATACTACTACTCCCCATTGGCGTCACAGGGCTGTGGGCTGGGACTTTTCATGTCTTCTTTCCCGCTACGGCTGCGAAGCTGATTGGGTGGGACGTGAGCCCGTTCCAGTTGGAGGTCGGCATGGCCGACTTGGCCATCGGTACGACCGCGGTGATCGCCTTTTGGCGTGACCTGAATTTCAAAGCGGCGACCGTTAGGGCGTAGACCCATAAAGTGCTTGGCGGCATGAGCCAGTTGTGATTCACGGCTTCCGAAAGGAAACGCCGATGATTCTTGACCAATTCTGGCTTACGGATGCGCAGTTTTCGAAGATCGCTCCGCATCTTCCCACGGACACGCGCGGCAAGGCGCGGGTCGACGACCGCCGGGTCATCAGCGGCATCGTCCATGTGCTCAAATCCGGCGGGCGCTGGATCGACGCGCCGCCAGAATACGGACCCAAGAAGACGCTTTACAATCGCTACGTCCGTTGGGCGGCCAAGGGCGTCTGGAGCGACCTGTTCCACGCGCTCGCGCGAGCTGGCGGGCCGCCGGCGGAGGTCCTCATCGACTCGTCGGCGGTGAAGGCGCACCGCTCGGCCAGTGGCGGCGAAGGGGGGAGAAAAATCAGGCCATCGGCCGCTCACGCGGCGGTCGCACGACCAAAATCCACGCGCTGACCGACGCAAATTGCCGTCCTATCGCCTTCATGCTCACGGGCGGAAACGTCGCCGATTGCACGGCCGGCGCGGAACTTCTCGCGCGGCTTCCACCTTGCGAAATCCTCCACGGCGACAAGGGCTACGACAGCGATGCGATCCGCCGGCAAGTCGAGAATGACGGAACGATGCCAAACATCCCGCCCAAGGCCAACCGCAAATGGAAGAACTGCTTCTCGCCGTTCCTGTATCGTAATCGCAACGCCATCGAGCGCATGTTCTGCCGGCTGAAGGACTTCAGGCGCGTCGCGACGCGATATGATCGAAACGCCGTCAATTTCCTCGCCGCCGTCTGCATCGCCGCAACCGTCAGCTATTGGTTATAAGTCTGGACCCTAGTGCTGCCTCCATTTTCCTGCTCGGCGATGCCGTTGGACATGTCAAGCAGATGCTGATTGCAGGCAACTTCGCGCCCGGCAACGCGGGCGTTCCGTTCTACATGGACATCATTTGCCCCGTGCTGGCCATTGCTCTTTTGGTAATCGCCAAACGACAGAGCGCGGTGCAAAAATCTTAAATTCCGAATGAATTTCAACCTCGGGAGGCCTGTTCTTGGCCGGGCGCAACATCGGCTGGCAGCGCCTTGCCGACCGCGACATGCTCCCCGCTCGAAGCCCAAACAGGCTCCAACCAGCGAATTTCAATCGCCGCGCCTACTCCCGCTTCCCCGCGAAAAACGCCTCCAGCCGCGCCCGTAGCGCCGGCGTCGCCAGCGCCTCGGCGAACAGTCGCGCCTCTTCGTCGATGCGTTCCAGCAACAGCGCGGGGTCGCCGCGCAGCAGCCGGCGCGACGCAGCCACGGCCTCGGCGGGCTTTTGCGAAAGGCGCCGCGCGGCGTCCGTCGCCATCGCCAATGGATCGTCCGTCACGGCGTTGACGAGGTTTAGGCGCAGCGCCTCCGCGGCGTCGAAACTCTCGCACAGCAGCAGATATTGCGCGGCCTTGGCCTGGCCGATCAGGCGCGGCGCGAGCAGGCTGACGCCGGCCTCCGGCACGAGCCCCAGATCGACGAAGGGCATTTTGAAGCGGGCGCTCGGGGCGGCGTAGACGAGATCGCAGTGAAACAGCATCGTCGTCCCGACGCCGACCGCATCGCCCGCGACCGAGGCGATCATCGGCTTGGAAAAGCGGCGAGCGTCTTGACGAAGCTCAGCGCCGGAAACTCCTCGCCCGGCCGCGGCCCCTCGCGAAAATCATTGAGGTCGTTGCCGGCGGTGAAGATCGCCGCCGGCGCCGGCGAACAGAACCGCGCGCAGGGTCGCGTCGGCCTCCGCCTCGCGCAGGGCGGCGATGATCGTAAGATACATTTCGCGGTCGAGCGCGTTCTTCTTGTCCGGGCGGTTGAAGACGATTCGCTGGACGGCGCCGTCGCGCTCGATTATGATTTTGGCGTCCACCGAGCGTCTCCTCAAGCGGCGATTTTGGGCGCATCCTGCGCGGGCGCGGCGGCCGCGTCAAATGGCTCGCGCGATGCGCCGATATGCGCGCGACGCCGCGTTTTGCGTCTCCATGCGCGAAAACGCGCGCCAAGGCTTCGGGCTCCCGATGTTCGCCTCGCCGCTGCGAAACGCCCTGCGCGGAGCCAGAGACGCCGGCGTCCGGTTGCTGGATCTGGTCTATCCGCCCTCATGCCTTTGCTGCCGCGAGGCCGTCGCGGCGCATGGCGGTCTTTGCGCCGACTGCTGGAACGACATGGGGCTGATCGAGCGTCCCTATTGCGAGCGGCTGGGAACGCCGTTCGAGCGCGATTTCGAGGCGCCGGGCATGATCTCGCCGGAGGCCGCCGCGCATCCGCCGGTTTTCGCCAGGGCCCGCGCCGTCGCCCGTTATGACGGCGGGACCGCGCGGGGCTGGCCAACCGATTGAAATATCTACGACCGGCTGGAGCTCGCGGAGCCGATGGGCCGCTGGATGGCCCGCGCCGGCGCCGAGCTGCTCGGGGACGCCGATCTGCTGGTGCCGATCCCGCTGCACCGGCTGCGGCTGGCGTCGCGGCGCTTCAACCAGTCGGCCGCGCTGGCGCGGGTGATTTCGCGCGAGAGCGCCGTTCCGCTGGAGACGATGGCGCTGGAGCGCGTCAAGCCGACGGCGCCGCAGGTGGGGCTGACGCGCCCGCAGCGCGCCGCCAATCTCTCCGGCGCCTTTCGCGTCGACAAGACGAGGGCCGGGCGAATCGCCGGCGGCGCCGTCGTGCTGGTCGACGACGTGCTCACCACCGGCGCCACGGCCAACGCCGCCGCGCGGGCGCTGCTGAAGGCCGGCGCCGCCCGCGTCGATCTCCTCGTTTTCGCGCGGACGGTGACAGGCGCGTAAAATTCCTGTATAGAGGCGCTTCCCGCACGGAATCGCCATGACTCGCATCGTCATCTACACGACCGCCACCTGTCCTTACTGCCTCGCGGCCAAGCGCCTGCTCGGCTCAAAAACACGCGGCTTTCGAGGAGATCAAGGTCGACGGCGACCGCGCCGGCCGCGCCCGCATGAGCGAATTGGCGGGCGGCCGGACCACGGTCCCGCAGATTTTCATCGATGGGCGCCATATCGGCGGCTGCGACGATCTTTATGATTTGGAGCGCGAGGGCCGGCTCGATCCGCTGCTCGCCGAGGGCGAGGCGCGGACATGATTCATTATTCGCTCGTTTGCGACGCGGCGCATGAATTCGACGGCTGGTTTCGCGACAGCGCGACCTTTGACGCGCAGGCGTCGAGCGGCGTCGTCGTTTGCCCCTACTGCCATTCGACCAACATCGCCAAGGCGGTGATGGCGCCGCATGTGGCGCGCAAATTTTTTCGCGCGCGTCCGTTGAAGAAAAGCGCCAGCCGTCTGCGCGCGGCGTGAGGACAGGGCCAGGAAGAGAGCCGGCCGGTCGCGCTGCTCGACGAGCGGCACGCGCAGCTACGCGCGATGATCCGCGAATTGCGCGAGAGCATCGTGGCCTCGACCGAGGATGTCGGCGAGCGTTTTCCGAGCGAAGCGCGCAAGATACAGGACGGCGACGCCGAGCCGCGCCCCATTCGCGGCCGCGCCAGCCTCGCCGAGGCGAAATCCCTGCTCGAGGACGGGATCGAGATCCTGCCGTTTCCGGGCCTGCCGGGCGAAGGGAATTAGCGGCGAGGGGAAAGCAACGACGAGTTCATTTTCACTCGATCGGCGCCGCCTTGCAGTAACCGAAGTCGTGAAACCAGCGGACGGCTTCCAAAAGGCCTTCCTGATAGGGTCGCGCTTTTATGCCCAGTTCGCGCTCCGCCTTGTCCGCGCAAAAAAACATCCGGTGTTTCGAGAGGTGAACGCCTTCCAGTGTCGCCAGGGGCTCCCGCCCGGTAACCCCCGCGATGGCTTCGGCCACGAAGGCCACGGGTAACGCCGAATACCAGGGCATGCGAAATTTCGGCCCCTTTCGTCCCATGATCGCGGCGATGTCGTGAAGCATTTGGCAAAACGGCACGTTTTGCCCTCCCAGAATATAACGTTCGCCGACCCTGCCGCGCTCCAGCGCGGCCAAATGCCCGAGCGCCACATCGTCGACATGCACCAGGTTCAGGCCCGTATCCACGAAGGCGGGAATTCCTCCCGAAGCCGCGGCCACGATCATCCGTCCGGTAGGGGTTGGCCGCACATCGCGCGGTCCCACCGGCGTCGATGGATTGACAATGACCGCGGGGAGGCCTTGATCCGCCACCATCGACAAAACCAATTGCTCGGCGGCGATCTTGCTGCGCTTATAGGCTCCGATCGATCGGGTTCGGCCAGAGAAACGCTTTCATCGGCGGGCGCGCCATCGGGCCGCGGCGCGAGGGTCGCGACGCTGCTGGTGTAAATCACGCGCTCGACGCCGGCGCGCAGCGCCTCTTCCATGACGATGCGCGTTCCCGAAATGTTGGTGGCGAGAATTTCGTTCCGGTCGCGCGACCAAAGGCGATAGTCGGCGGCGACATGGAAGACGTAGCGAGCGCCTGTAATGGCTGATCTGATGGACTCGCGATCGCGAATATCGCCTTCCACAAGCCGCACGCCGTGATCTGGCAAGTGATCGCGCGGGCTGCCAGGGCGGACGAGCGCGCGCACCAACGAACCCGGCTTCAACCAACCCATGCAGGACCGCCGATCCGATGAACCCGCTCGCCCCGGTCACGAAAACTGTCGTCGCTTTAGCCATTTAGCCTGCATTCCCTAGATGGGTCAGGGAATGAACCGCAATCTGGCCCCTCCGGCCGACGCCGCTGCTCCTCGAAAGGTGTCCGTCCGCATCGTCGCACGAATAGCCTTATCAGCGCGGTCCGACGCCATTCACAGCCGAATCTTCTTTGTAAAGATATGTTTCCGTCGCGGCGGGAGTGTTTCCCAATTGTGTCCGTTAAAAATTTTCCACGACGGATGCGCGGAGTTGCAACATTGGAGCGCTTGAACGCAGAAGGCCGCAACGTCGCCGATGCGCGCGGCGACGGTTTCGCGAATTGCGGCGATCGCGCGCTCGTCAATGCTTTGACTCTTAACCCGGCTGGCCAGCGGCAATGGCGCTCGCGGCCTATTCCTCTTCGCCGAACCGGTTGGCGACCAGTTCCGCCAGCGTGTCGAGCACGGCTTGCGCGTCGGGACCGGAGGCGGTGACGAGGATCGAGGAGCCCTTGGCCGCGCCCAGCGTCAAAATGCCCATGATCGAACTGCCGCCCACGGTCTCGTCGTCCTTCGTGACGGTGACGACGGCGTCGAAACGGTCGCAGCATTGCACGAATTTAGCCGTCGCCCGGGCGTGCAGCCCCTTCATATTGACGATCGTCAGCTCGCGCGACAATTTCGCGCCCGCCAGCGCCAAAGCGGCTTCTTGTTCTGTCACTTCGCGAGCTCGTTCACTTGGCGCGCTTGTTCACTTGGCTGGCCCGTTCATTTGGCGGGCTCGGTCGCCTGCGGCTTAACGGCGGCGCATTTTGGGTTGAGAATTCTGCTGGCGACATGCACATATTTGCGCCCGGCGTCCTGCGCCTGCAACACGGCCTGCTCCAGCGTCTGGCAGTCGCGCACGGAAGCGAGCTTGATCAGCATGGGGAGATTGACGCCGGCCAACACCTCGATGTTGCCGCCGTTCATGACGGAGATCGCGAGATTCGACGGCGTGCCGCCGAACATGTCCGTGAGCAGCACCACGCCCTGGCCGCTGTCCGACTGCCTGACCGCCTCGATGATGTCGAGCCGGCGGCGCTCCATGTCGTCCTCGGGCCCGATCGAAATCGAGGCGAGTTGCTTTTGCGGACCGACCACGTGTTCGAGCGCGGCGCGAAACTCCGTGGCGAGGTGTCCATGGGTCACAAGGACCATTCCGATCATGCGACGCTACCACCTATGACGACGTCTCGCGAGGCGACCCGAGGGAACAATCCGAGGTCCGGCGGGACTGGCCTGCTCCAAAACCCCGGCGAAAGCAAGAGAGAAGGACAGACCAACATTACATAGTGAACCTAAGACGCGTTATACACGAGCGCCGATATTATGTCGCGGGCGCTCTTCGAACCTCCATTTTGTGCGATGCGGCGAAATTGGCAAGCGAAAAGCGCGAAACGTAGCTGAATTACTCTAAGCCTTGGCAAAATAAGAGTATTTTTTCCGCCGCGGCAGGGTCGCGCAGCTCGGCGAAGCAGCGTGGCAACCTCAAACCGCGCAACTGCGTCGTGGCGTCGCACTCGGACGGATAGCGCGGCGGGGGCTCTCCCGGCGGCGCCAAATCGACCACGCCGCGAATCACTCCCGCCGGCTCGAAGGGTTCGCGAACGATCCCGAGCCCGCG
>CAVQNJ010000019.1:0-155479 GCA_963713845.1 uncultured Alphaproteobacteria bacterium | reverse complement strand
GGCAGATCGACGATCAGCGACTTGCCGGCGCCCATCGAGATGCGACGCGCGAGCAGCGCCGCGCCATCCGCTTTGACTCCGGCAGGCTGCGCCAACGCCGTCCTGATCGGGTCAACCCCCGCCAGCGCCCCGCCGACGCCATCAACAGGGCGACCAAATTCTGCTCGAAACGAACCATTCGCGGCGTTCCTCGGCTTTGGGTGAAGGCGGAATTTGAGGATGTCATCGGGCGCTCATTTCGTTCGCAAATTCGCAGACACGCCGCGCCTGACGACCGTCAGTGTGTCGTCGTGGCCGAAATCCATTGGAAGATTTGCGGTGTCGCGTCCTTTGCGATCGCATCGGTGATCGGACGCAAGGAGAGCGCGAGCTGCCCCGTGCGTTGCGCCAGAACCACGAGCTCTGCCTGACGCGGATCGAGCTCGAGGGTCGCCGTCGTGCCCGTCACGACCGGCTCGGAGCCCTTCTTCTCGATCGTCTGGCCCATGGCGAGAACGCGAACGTTCTCGAGCACGACTTCGGAATTATAGACCTCGTGGCCTGCGGCCTGCGTGCTTCCGGATCGCGAAACGTGCGCAACACGTCGACGCGGTCGTTGGGAAGAATAAAGCCGCCGGCGGTGTTGTTGAGCGTAACGTCAATCGCGATCGCGCGCTTGCCGGACGCCAGCATCGTCGACATCAGGCCCGCGGTAACGCCCTTGATGAGGCGCTCCTTGCGGATGGGCTCGCCGCTCGAAATCGGAATGCGCACGTAGGAGGATTTCAGATCCTCTTTTGCGTGTGGCGATTCGCTTTTGGTGAGCGCGCCAGGCGGCGTTGACGCCTTGGGCCAGTTCTCCCAATTCGCATCCGCGTCGGCAATTTCGGTCCCGTAGGGCAGATCGCGCGTTGCGACAAGCACCTGGTCGACGTCAACCAATTGCGGCGCTGCGACGGGCTCCGGGGGCGGATTGTTCGAGCCGTTCATCAGCATGAACGCGCCGCCGCCCGAGACGACCGCGACCGCCAGAACAATCATTTGTGCCTTATTCATCTTGTCGTTTCCACGCGCCGCCAAATCGCGGCTGAGCTCATTCAAACGGATAAAAGTCAAATTAGGGTTAATCAGATGTTACACATCGTCGCGTTCGGGGAATTCTTCGCGCGCGCGCCGCAGGGCTTCGTTGCGCGGCGACGCGCGCGAGGCGCGTCGTCAAACGCGCGAAGGTCCCGCGCCATGGCGCGGGACCTTCGGAACGCGTCAGTGATGAAAATGCCTCTTAGACGGCGCTAAGCTGGTTCCAAATACCCGAGTGCGGGTAGAGAAGGAGACCAGCGAGCGCCAGCGCGATTCCATACGGAACGCCAGCGTCTTTTTCGGCGAGTCTCGCCATGAAGGGAATGGAGAGCAAGCGGCCGGGCATATCGTTCCACCGCAGGGCGATGATCGCCACGGTCAACACGCCGCCGCCAATGGAGGCGACGACTTCATAATCGAGCAGATTTTCCCAGCCGAGCCACAAAGCCGACGCTGAGGCGAGTTTCGCATCGCCGCCGCCGACCCAGCCCAACTGAAACATCGCAAAGGTCAGGGCGAGCATCGCAAGACCGCAGGAAACATGCAGACCGAAGGTTCTGAGCGGGATGGAAGGTAGAGGGCGAGCGCCACATAAACGACGATGAGCGCCAGCGACACCCGATTGGGAAATCGTCATCGTGAAGAGGTCGGAAAACGCCGAGAAGACCATCAGGGCCGGGAAAACTATGAGCGCCGCTGCCTCGATCATGGAAAAGATCCTGTCCTAACCCGACGCGCGACGGCGCCAAGCCTGAATGACGTTATTACGGCCTAATCATTAACCTGTCGTTAAGCAGACCGGGACGGCCGCGGAACGCGGAACGCTCGTGCGGTCTCGATTCCGAGACCGCACGATCCGCCTTTGCTTCGTCTGCGCCGATTAGCTGAGGTTGCCGCCAACCTTAGCGAAGGTCGTCGACAGTTTGGTGCCGACCGCCTGGACCGCACCGATGATGGCAACGGCGACGCCAGCGGCAATCAGGCCATATTCGATCGCAGTGGCGCCCGCGTCGTTCTTCAGGAAACGAGCGAAGATGTTTTTCATAGTGTGCTCCAATAATTAGAGGGCATTCGAGGCGCCATGTCCAGTGACCCCGTCGAATAGCGAGAACATAGGCGGCGAATCTTACGATTTTCTTGATGCAGAAGATGTATTGACCTGAAAATGTCGCACTCTACAGTTTTCCATATGGCGGACAGCGTGGGTACGTACGCTATCAAAGCTTGCACGCGTCATGCGATTACTTTTTTGCAGTCGATTTTTTCTATACTGGGTAAGATTTTAGGTCGACGATGCGGAAACTCCGCGGGAGCTTGAACCTGGCCAGCCATTCGCTTTTCAGCAATCGTTCACCATTCGCTGTTTTATTTGTCGCAACGCCGAAAGCGTGCGCGGATTGAACCGCTTCGCCTCGGCCTGACGACAATTGAAGCGCGGGCGGCTTGGCTGCACGCGGGGTGCGTGACAGGGCTCCATGGGGAACCAAATGACTTCTTGTATGTCACTTATCCGCAAGGCGCTGATGGCGGCCCTTGGCGCGGTTTCCATTGCGAGCGCCGCCGCGGCAGCCGGCGCTGACGAGCGCACGATCCGGGTCGACATCGACTATGCGCGCATCGTGAAGATCCCCCAGGGCGCAACGACTCTCGTTATCGGCAATCCGGTGGTCGCCGACGTGACGATGTTGAAGAACAGCCAACTGATGGTAATCACGGGAAAGAGCTTCGGGACGACCAACCTCATCGTGCTCGACCGTTCCGGCGCTCAGGTCGGCGAGTCCATCATCACCGTCGTCCCCGCGCAGGACAAAGTGATCGTGCAACGCGGCACGCATCGCGAATCGCTCTCCTGCGCACCGAAATGCGGCCGCTCGGTCGATCTGGCGGACGACGTCCAATATATGAATAACGCGATCGATGCGGTGAAATCCCACGACGGGGCTGCGGCAGCGATGCGTCGATAAGCGGGCCGGCGATAACCAAAGGTGAAATCGGTCGTCGCCAGCGGCCGATGTCGACGAAACTGGTAACACGCTGGCAACTCCCGAACATCAACCTGATCATATCGCGCGAGGAGAGGGCAGTCGGACTCGCCAACGCATGGGTCATCACTATGGCAGGCGCCAGGAGCTTCAACTCTCTTTTGGCGAGAAGATTCCGAGGCAGGAACTTTCTCGGCGACATATCCGGCACAACGGCGATCGAATTCGCAATGATCTCCGTTCCTTTCATCGGACTGATCGGCGCTGTCTTCGAAACCGGCAGCGCCTATTTCCGCGCCTCTCAACTTCAGGCGGCGACGGAGACCGCGAGCCGCGGCATTCTCACGCATTCGCTCACGGACGGGCTGACCTATCAGCAGTTCATCGATCAATATGTTTGCACCTGGCAAACAGGGCAAGGCGTCGTCCAGCCCGGCACGCTCGGAAGAATGTTCGATTGTAGCCAGCTCAAGGTCGAAATCGACACCCCCACGAGTTGGTCAACGGCGAATTCCTACGCAAGCAACAGCTTTAATCCGCCGGCGCGCACGCAAGCGATCACATTCCCGGCGAGAGGCTCTGTCGCCATCATCCGCGTCGTTTATCCGATGAGCTCCTATTCCTTCATGCTCGGCGGCAGCGCCGTCGGCGCGGCGGGGATCAAGGCCGTCCATGGCGACACGCCATATATGCTGATGGGCATCGCCGCCTTCAAAGTGGAGCCGTGACGATGTCGAAAGCCCAAAGGCCCGGAGCCGATCTACTCACAAATGACAAAGCCGTCGCGGCGGTCGAATTCGGCCTCATCCTGCCGCTCATGCTGGTCATCTACATGGGGCTTGTCGAGCTTTCGCGCGGCATGCGCGCCGCGCAGAAACTCGATCTCGTCGCACATACGCTGTCCGATCTTACGGCGCAGACGCTCATCGGCGGCCAGAACATAAATCAGGCAGGATTAAGCGAGAGCGATATCAGCGCGATTTTCACGGCGGCAAATATGCTGATGACGCCCTTGCCGACCACGACGCTCAAAATGACGATCACGGAGATCAACATCACATCGCCGTCGACAGGGGTATGGCAGGCGACGCCCACCTGGAGCGTCACCCGCAACGGTGGTCCCTTGCGCCCCTGCCAGCCCATGCAGCCCGGCGACGTGCCGCCAGTCTCGAGCAACACGCTGCCGCCAAGTTATATTCTGCCGGTCAATGGCGTTAATCCCTCGGCGGGATATATCGTCGTCGCGGACGTCGTTTACGACTACTCGCCAGGTCTGCACTTCGAAATGTTCAAGTGGAACAGTTCGCCGACATATACGATGAAGCGCACGAGCTATTCCGCGGTGCGCAACACCTACGTGCCGCCTCACATCCAATATCTGATGACGTCGGGCACGAACTGCAACGCGCCGACGCCCTGAGTCGAGACATCGCCGCCGGCGCCGTTGCGCGCCGGCGGCTCATTCAAATCGTCTGATTATAAGCGCCGACTTCAGGGTTCTCGCGCAAGATGGAGTCGATCGCGGCGAACATCTCGCGCAGGCGCGACTCCGACTTCGGGCTCTCGACGACGACGACAAGTTCCGGCTTGTTGGAGGAAGCGCGCACAAGCCCCCATGTGCCATCGGCGACGGTGACGCGAATCCCGTTCACCGTGACGACGTCCCGGATCGGCTCGCCGATGAGCCGCTCGCCGCGCGCCTTCATGCCTTCAATGCGCGCCGCGACCTTCTTCACGACGTCGTATTTCTTTTCGTCGTCGCAGTGCGGGGACATCGTCGGCGAACCCCAGGTCTTGGGCAAGGCGTCATAAAGGTCCGCCATGGTCTTTCCCGGATTGCGGTCGAGCATTTCCAAAATGTGGACCGCCGTCAGCAGGCCGTCGTCATAGCCGCGACCGATCGGCGCGTTGAAGAAGAAGTGTCCCGATTTCTCGAAGCCCGCGAGCGCGCCGAGTTCATTGACGCGGCGCTTGATATAGGAATGTCCAGTCTTCCAGTAATCCGTATGGACCCCCCGCGCGACGAGTTCGGGATCCGTGGCGAAAAGCCCGGTCGATTTCACGTCGACGACGAATTTCGCGCCGGGATACACTTTCGAGAGATCGCGCGCCAGCATTACCCCGATTTTGTCGGCGAAGATCTCCTCGCCGTGATTGTCGACGACGCCGCAGCGGTCGCCATCGCCGTCGAAGCCGAGCCCGACGTCGGCGCCCGTCTCTCGCACCTTGTCGGCCATCGCGTGCAGCATCTGCAGATCTTCGGGATTTGGGTTGTAGCGCGGGAAAGTGTAGTCGGCTTCGACGTCGAGCGGGATCACCTCGCAGCCGAGCCGCTCCAGCATCTGCGGCGCGAAAGCGCCCGCCGTGCCATTGCCGCAGGCCGCGACGACCTTCATCTTGCGCGCGAAGCTCGGTCGCCGGGTCAAATCGTCGAGATAACGCGCGCCGAAATCCTCGATATAGCGATAGGCGCCGCCCCCAGCTCCCGAAATTTGCCGGAAAGCACGATCTCCTTGAGGCGGCCCATTTCCTGCGGACCGAAGGTCACCGGTCGCTGCGCGCCCATTTTGACGCCGGTCCAGCCATTGTCGTTGTGCGAGGCGGTCACCATGGCGACGGCCGGCGCATCCAGTTCGAATTGCGCGAAATAGGCCATCGGCGAGAGCGCGAGGCCGATGTCGCGCACGCGCACGCCCGAAGCCATCAGTCCGTTGACGAGGGCGAGCTTGATGGAGGCCGAATAAGAACGATAGTCGTGACCGGTGACGATGTCAGGCGCAACGCCCATTTCGTGAATGAGCGTGCCAAGCCCCATGCCGAGCGCTTGCACGCCCATGAGATTGAGCTCCGACCCGAACAGCCAGCGCGCGTCATATTCGCGAAATCCCGTCGGCTTGACGAGCGGCTTTCGTTCATATTCGAAGCTGTTCGGGGTCAGGGCGGAAACGGGCTTTGGCAGCATGAGCGGTCCTTTTCGAGCGGCCTGGCGGCGCACTCGTTTACACCAGGGCGAGGCCCGAGCAAAATCGAAGGCCCCGACGCAAAGGCGGCGTGATACGTCACAACGGAAGCATTGCGACGCGCCGCGCGCTAACGGCTTCGCTTCGCACGCGCCGCGCGCGCTATTGTTTCAAGACGAGCGCGCCCGACTCGATGGAAAAGCGCGAGAGTTTCGAAAGAAAGGTCATGCCAAGCAGGCTGCCGTTGAGCGCGCCGCGCTCCCCGACGACGGCCTCGACATCATGGGCGACAATACTGCCGATGCGCACGTCCGCAAGCTTGACGCGCGCGACATGTGCGAGACCATTGGCCGTGTTGACCTGGTATTTATAATCGGCAGGCGCGGGATAGAGCCCGGCCGCGGAAGCGTCCTCATAAGAAAGCGCGACGAGCGTCGCGCCCGTGTCGACGAGCATTTTCGAGACGCGCGCGCCATTGATTTCCGCGTCAGTCGAAAATTGGCCGACGGCATCGGAGGAAATGCGGACCTCGTCCCTGCGCGTCGGCAGCGCCGCGCGTATGGGCGCGGGCGTCGCCATCGCGGCGCGAAGGGGGAGTTGCGGCGTGTCCGGCTTCGCGCCGATGCGCGCGAGGGACTGGGCCGCCAGCATCGCAAGAAAGATCGCCGCTACGGCGTAAGTCACATGTTTGCCAAGCATCGCGCCAATCCTGATGGCTCCGGCGCAAGCGGCTGTTGGCGGCCGTTCGCGTCAGATCGCCGGCGATCGTCGCACGCAAAGTTTGCGTGCGCCTTAAGGCCAATGCGCGCATTCTCGCCGTCGTCGCGGGCGACGCGCCTAGCGGCGCGGCGTGGCCCGGGTCGTGGGAGGCGCCTGCGTCGGATCATCCGGCCAGGGGTGACGCGGATAGCGGCCCCGCATTTCCTTTTTGACCTCGTTCCAGGAGCCTGCCCAGAAACTCGGCAGATCGCGCGTCGTCTGAATCGGCCGATGCGCCGGCGAGAGCAATTCCAGCGTGAGCGGAGCCCTGCCTCGCGCAAGCGTGGGATGCGTCGCAAGACCGAAAAGCTCCTGCACGCGCACCGAGAGAAGCGGCCCGTTCGGCGCGGCGTAATCGAGGGCGTGGCGCGCCCCGGCCGGCGTCTCGAAATGCGCGGGCGCCTCGGCGTCGAGGCGGCGTTGCAGCGCATAGGGCAGAAGCTGCGACAAAGCCGCGTCGAGATCGGCCGCCGTCATGTCGTCGAGCCCGCTCCTTCCGACGATGTGGGGCGCGAGCCAGTCGCAGACGTCCGCCGCGAGGCCCCCATCCGACAGATCCGGCCATTCCGCGCCCTCCGCGCGACGCAAAAAGGCGACGCGGTCGCGAAGCTGGACCTGCGCTTTTGTCCATGGCAAACGCGACAGGCCGAGACTTGCGAGCCCAAGCGCCAAGGTGCGCGCGCTCGCTTCGCTCGGCTCAACCGCGAGATTTTGTTCGCTGAGCCGGATCGCGCCGAGGCGACGCACGCGGCGCCGGCGCAGGCCGGCGCGCGCCGGGTCGAAAACCGTCTCCTCGTGCGTCTCGACATGCGCGCCGACGATGGCCTCGACCTCTTCCGCTTCCAGTGCGCAAGCGGCAAGTATACGCGCCTGCGCGGCGCGGCCGGTGAGTTCGGCGACGGCGAGAAACGGCGCGCGCGAGAGCGGGTCCTCGAGAGGCAGGCCCGCGGCGCGGCCGTTGGCCATGAGAAATTCGCCTTTCGCGCCGCGCGCCTTGGCGAGCCGATCGGGAAAGGCCAGGGCGACGAGCGCGCCGTCGGAAAGGGGCGTCGAATCACTCCCGCCAGCCGATGATTGCGCCAGACGCGCCCAACTGGCGGCGAGGCGGCGCGCCTCCCGCGCGCGCTTGGAGCCGTCGCTTCCCAAACGCGCCAGTCGATGCGTCAGGTCGGCGTCCACGCCGCCGAGACCGCGCTCGGAGAGCGCCATGGCGAGCATGGCCGCGCGGTCTGCCGCGCCATGACGGGCGGCCAGCACGAGCATGCGCGCAAGGCGCGGCGGCAGCGGCAGCGCGCGCAGGGCTTTGCCTTCCTCCGTGAGCCGTCCGTCCGCGTCGAGCGCGCCCAGATCGCGCGCGAGCGCGACGGCCTCCTTCCAGGCGGACGCCGGCGGCGGATCGAGCCAGGCAAGGCGAAGCGGATCGGCCACGCCCCAAGCCGCGAGATCGAGCGCCAGAACTCGATAAATCGGACGCGAGAATTTCGGGAGTTGCAAAGGCCTGGAGCGACGCCGTCTGTGGCGCGTCCCAAAGGCGATAGCACACGCCAGCCTCGGTGCGTCCGGCGCGGCCGCGGCGCTGATCGACGCTCGCGCGCGCGGCGCGCACGGTTTCGAGCCGCGACAGGCCGAGGTCCGGCTCATAGCGCTGTACGCGCGACAACCCGCTGTCGATCACGACGCGCACGCCTTCTATCGTGAGCGATGTCTCCGCAATCGACGTGGCCAGCACAATCTTACGGCGTCCGGGCGGCGCCGGCGCGATGGCGCGCTCCTGATCGACGCGATCGAGCGCGCCGTAAAGGGGCGCAATGTCGATATTCTCAAGCCGCGCCTCTGCAAGACGCGACGCGAGGCGTGTGATCTCGCCCTGCCCCGGCAGAAAAGCGAGCAGCGAGCCTTTTTCCTCGCGTAACGCGCGCAAAATGACGCGCGCCATCGCCGCGTCGAGACGCTCGTTCGGGTCGCGCCCCTCATGGCGCGTCTCGACGTCGAAGGCGCGGCCTTCGCTGACGATTGTCGGCGCGTCGCCCATCAGCGCCGAGACGCGCGCGCCGTCGAGCGTCGCCGACATCGCGATGAGACGCAGATCCTCGCGCAGCCCCGATTGTGCGTCGAGCGCGAGCGCGAGTCCCAGATCGGCGTCGAGCGAACGCTCGTGATATTCGTCGAAGAGCGCCGCCGCGACGCCCTCGAGCGAGGGATCGTCCAGGATCATGCGCGCGAAGACGCCTTCGGTGACCACCTCGATCCGCGTGCGCGCGCTCACGCGCGTTTCGAGCCGCATGCGCAGGCCGACGGTTTCGCCGACCTGCTCGCCGAGCATTGACGCCATGCGGTTCGCCGCGGCGCGCGCCGCAAGACGCCGGGGTTCGAGCAGGACGAGCTTGCCGCCCCGCGTCCAGTCTGCGTCCATCAGCGCAAGCGGAACGCGGGTCGTTTTGCCGGCGCCGGGCGGCGCGACAATGACGAGATTGCGCCCGCGCGCGAGCGCCGCGCCGATTTGCGGCAACACGTCATCGATGGGCAGGCGCAAATGATCTTTTGGGCGCATCACGCTCAATTCGCGAAAAGGGCGCCCCCGGCCTGCGGGAGCGCCCTTCCTTATCAGGCTTCGCCTTACGCCGCCTGCTGGATCGCGGAGACCTTCCAGTCCTGAGACCCCGCGCCCGTCGGGCGGCGGAAGGTCCACACTTCAGTCGCTTCGCTCGCCCCCGGCGAACCGGGCGCCGGCTTGCCTGTGGCGCGGTCCTCGAGAACGTCGTTGAGCGCGAAACGCATCGCGACGCTGGCGTATTCGTCGGGGCCCTCGCGCCACGCCTCCGAGAGGTCGCCCTGCAGCAGCTTCACGTCGCTGACGCGATTGGCGAGGCCCTTGGCGCGATTGGCCGAGAGTTCGTCGTCGAAGTGGCGGACCATCTCCGGCGTCGCGAGGGCCTGCAACGCCCCGAGATCCTCGCGGCTATATGCGGCCTGCGACTCGCCGAGCAGGCGCTCGAAAGCGTTGAAATCGCCGCCTTCCACCTTGATCGGGGTCGCGCGCGGACGCGGCGGCGCGGCGGCGCCAAATCCGGTCGGCGCTGCGTTAGACCCTCCGCCCGCGCGCGACCCGAAGGGCGCGCCGCCGGAGAAGGAAAAACCGGAGCCTGAGCCCGGGGAGGCGGCGCTGGTTGGCGCGTTGCGCCGCGCCCACCAGGCGAAGGCCATGCGCGCCAGAAAGACGACGAGCGCGATTTGCATCAGCAGGCCGATGATCGACATGAATCCGCCCATTCCGCCCAAGAAGCCGTTCCCGGTCAGAAGGCCGAAGAGACCCGCGCCGAGCAGCCCGCCGGCGAGTCCGCCGAGCAATCCGCGGCCAAAGGACGAGCCGCGATAGGCCGGATTATTCCACCCGCCCGGCTGGCTTTGACCCAAGCCCGGGCGTGGCGTGTCGCTCCGCTCGAAAGGCGCGGCCATGCCCGGCGCCGTTCGGGTCGATGGCGGCGCGGACCATGTCCGCGAACCGCGGGAGCCAAAGCTGCCGCCCCCACCCATCCGCGCCTCGGCGATCGTCGGCGCCAGGGCGAGCAGCGCGGCGAGAATCAAAGCGCCCAGCGATCCGCGCTTTTGCGCAAGAAACCGCAACATATGACTTTTCCTCTTGTCTCGGGGAGCGTCGCCCCCTCGGGAGGGACATATAGGGAGCGCAAGCCCCGCCCGCAAAGTCCGCGGCGGAGAAATCACCCTGTTCGCCCCCTTGAGCAGCCTTCGGGCGCCCTCATCCCGCGGCGCGCGTCGCGAAGGATGCGGGGCCGCGGCGCCTCCTTACCCATTGACGGATCATTGTCGCGACCTATCAAAAGGTTGTCTCGGGCCGCACAGAGGCCGCAATTATCAAGGAATTTTCGCGAGTTGCTAATGTGACGCCGTAGCCACGTCGAGGCCTGCGCAAAAAACGATAACCCCCGCGAAAGCAGCTCCATGCAGATCTCAACGCAATTGCCAAGAAAAATGCTCCAGTCATTAAGAGACATGACGCAATTTGGGCTTTTTTTCCCAATCGAATATGCATTGCATTGGCTATTCAGCCACAAGATGCAGCTACGAATTGCAAATTTCGGAAATGTCGAGATACGCACCCACGAAAGTGATCTCGATGTCGCACGTCAGATTTTTGTTCTCCGCTCATACGATATAGCTAAATTCCCTCAGGAGGCATGGGTTTCACGACAATACGACGCGCTTTGCGCAACCGGAGCGACGCCGATTATCGTCGATGCGGGCGCAAATATCGGCGCCAGCACAATCTGGTTCGCCGCGAAATATCCCAAGGCGCAAGTCTTTGCCATAGAGCCGGACTCCGCAAACGTCGCGTGCTGCAAAACAAACACCGATCATTTGAGTAACGTCGTCGTCCTCGAAGCGGCTATTGGCGCAAAGCCCGGCAAAGTCTTCGTGGAGAATCCCTCGGGCGCGAGCTGGGGCATCCAGACGCAAAGGGCCGACGTCTCCTGCGACGGCGTCGCGATCGTGCCCGTCTCAGACCTGATCAAGAAGGTGGCGGGTGGCCGCCTATTCATCGTCAAGATCGACATAGAAGGTTTCGAATTGGACCTCTTCTCGGAAAATACCGACTGGCTCGACGAGCCGTCTCTTGTCATCATCGAGCCGCATGACTGGATGTTGCCGGGCAAGAAATCGAGCAGAGGCTTTCAAAGGGCCTTTGCCGCCCGTGATTTTGATTTGCTTATCCACACGGAAAATCTGCTCTACTTCAAAGCCGACTAACGCGGCTCACGCGCCATCGGCCTCGCTCGCAATCTCGAGCCATTGCTCTTCGGCGGCGGCGAGCGCCCGCGCAAGATCTTCGCGCTGGGCGGCGAGTTTCGCCGCCTCCTGTGGATTGCGGGAAAAGGCGTCAGGCGCGAGGAGGGCCGCGTCGACGCGGGCGAGGAGTTCGGTGAGCTTGCGCATGCGCTCCTCGGCCGCCGCGAGCCTGCGCCGCGCCTGCCCCGCGTCGCGCCGCTTCGGCGCCGCGGCGGCAGCCTCCGGCTCTGCCGGCGGGCGTTTGGGCGCTTCGTCCTTCGCGCGCGAGAGCACGCGCCGCGCATAATCGTCCATGTCGCCGTCGAATGGGCGAACCGTCCCCTCGTCCACAAGCCACAGCCGATCCGCGCAGGCCTGGAGCAGATAGCGATCGTGCGAGACGAGAACGACCGCGCCTTCGTAGTCATTGATCGCCTCGATCAGCGCGGCGCGGCTGTCGATGTCGAGATGGTTCGTCGGTTCGTCGAGGATCAGCAGATGCGGCGCGTTGAAGGAGGCGACGCCGAGCAGCAGCCGCGCTTTTTCGCCGCCGGAGAGTTGCGCCACCTTGGTGTCGGCGCGGGCGCCCGAAAAGCCGCATTGCGCCGCCCGCGCCCGCACCCGCGCCTCGGGCGCGTCCCGCATCAGTCGGGTGAAGATCGCCGCGGGCGTGTCGGCCTCGTCGAGATCGTCGACCTGATGCTGGGCGAAAAAGCCGGCTTCGAGCTTCGGCGCGCGCACCATCTCGCCCGAGAGCGGCGCGAGACGGCCGCCGAGCAGCCGCGCGAAGGTCGACTTGCCATTGCCATTGGCGCCAAGAAGCCCGATGCGGTCGTCATTGGAAATCGACAGCGTCAGGCTTGAGAGCACCACGCGGGCTCCATAGCCCACGGACGCCTTGTCGAGCGCGATGATTGGCGGCGACAGCGGCTTTGGCGGCGATGGCAGATGAATCGGCAGGACGCCGTCCTCGACGATCGCCGCGACAGGCTCCATGCGCTCGAGGATTTTGAGCCGTGACTGCGCCTGGCGCGCCTTGGTCGCCTTGGCGCGAAAGCGGTCCACAAAGGCCTGAAGATGCTTCCGCTGCTCTTCCTGCTTGCGGGCCCCCTTGGCTGCAGAATTCTGGCTTCGCGTCTTTGCTTCTCGAAGGAGGTGTAATCGCCCTTGTAAAGCGTGAGCCTGCCCCGATCGAGATGAAGGATGTGCGTCGCGACGGCGTCGAGAAGATCGCGATCGTGGCTGATGACGATAACGCTCGCCGGGTAGCGCGCGAGATAGTCGACGAGCCACAGCGCGCCTTCGAGATCGAGATAATTCGTCGGCTCGTCGAGCAGCAGCAGATCGGGTTGCGAGAAGAGAACGGCCGCGAGCGCGACCCGCATGCGCCAGCCGCCAGAGAATTCCGACAGGGGACGCTGCTGGGCGGCGGCATCGAAGCCGAGGCCATGGAGGATCGCGGCGGCGCGCGCCGGCGCCGAATGGGCCTCGATGTCGGCGAGCCGCGTCTGAATCTCGGCGATGTCGTGGGCGTCGCCGGCCGTCTCGGCGCGATCGAGCAGCGCCGCGCGCTCGACGTCGGCGGCGAGCACGAAATCCACCAGCGCGGTGGGGCCGCCGGGCGCCTCCTGTTCCACGCGGCCGAGCCGCGTGCGCGCGGGCAGCGCGATCTCGCCCGATTCGGGAGAGATCTCCCCGGCGATGAGACGAAAAAGCGTCGTCTTGCCGGCCCCGTTGCGGCCAACGAAGCCCGCGCGCGCGCGGCCGGGCAGGAAGACTCCTGCCTGATCGAAGAGCAACCGGCCGCCGAGCCGATATGTGAGGGCGTTGATTGTCAGCATGATCCAAGGCGCGCGCGAGGGCTTTGCGCAGGGCAGTAACAGGCCCGCCACAGCGTCGCCAGAAAGATTTGGACCAGGCCTGCGACCTGGGGCGCTGGCATAGGCGTTGCTACATCCCCGCAAGGTCAGAAAAGAGAGGGAAACTCAAGGCGCATCAACGCGAAACGAAAGGCGCTCGCTCATGCACCCAGATATGGAAGGGTATTTTTGGATCACGGTGAAGGCTTTCGGGGTCGCCCTGCTGGCGATTTACGCAACGCGAATCGCCCTGTGGGCCTATGAGGCGCTCGAGTGGGGCATATAAGGGGTCGCGGCCGGCCCCGCCCAAGGGAAATCGGCGTCGCCCCGAGGCTTGTCTTGTCGGCCGCGCGCCTCTATACAGCCCTCGCTGCGCCGCCGTGCGACGCAGCTTAGCGCCCATCGTCTAGAGGCCTAGGACGTCGCCCTTTCACGGCGAAAACAGGGGTTCGATTCCCCTTGGGCGCGCCAAAAATTTCAATAAGCTGATTTTGTTAGAATTTTGCCTTCTGGAAGGCGCAAGCAGTTTTTCACCCGACCTCAGCCGCGCAACGCCGCCAACCGGCGGACTGGGCGCTCCCCCTCCTGCACGTCTGGCAAATTCACAAGCCACTCGGGTTCGATGTGATAGTCAGCGAGCGACGCCAATTCTGACAGAGAGCGCCTTCTCATGACCATCGCCAGCGCCGCCGTCGCGTGGATCACTGCGGGCTTGGCCGCGCCGCGCTCCTTTTATTATCTCGTGGCCGCGGCCGCGTGTTTTCTCGCCTTGGCGGCCTTGTGGGCGACGCGGCGATTTTTTCTCGGGAAAAAATCCGGCGCGGCCTTTCAGCGAAGGCTCGACGATCCCGCCTGGTGGCTGAAGCCCCTCGCCGATCACGGCGCGGAATTGGCCAGCGACGCCGCCGGCTTGACGAGCGCAGAAGCGCGTTCGCGCCTTGCCGAATTTGGCCCCAACCTGTTCCACGACCGTCAACAACATTCTCTGATTTTGCAATTTCTCTCCCGTTTCGAAAATCCTCTGGTCGTCCTGTTGCTCGTGGCCAGCGCGATTTCCGCGTTGACCGGCGAAGTCACCAATTTTTTGATCATCTCGACGCTCGTGCTGTTCAGCGTAACGCTGGATTTCGTTCAGGAGAACCGCGCCGGCAAAGCGGCAGAGCGCTTGCGCCAATCCGTCTCGCTGCGCGCCACGCTAATACGCGATGGCAAACCATTGGAGACGCTGGTGAGCGAGGTGGTTCCCGGCGACCTGGCGGTGCTCTCCGCGGGCGATATGATTCCTGCGGATGGCTTGGTGCTGGAAGCGCGCGATTTGTTCGTCAAGCAGGCGCTGTTGACCGGCGAGCCCTACCCGGTCGAGAAACGCCCCGGCGCGCTGCCGCCCGAAGCGAGCGACCTTCAGGACGCCGCCAACGCGGTCTTCATGGGCACGAGCGTCATCAGCGGCAGCGCCAGAATGAGGGTGGTGAAAACCGGCGCCAACACGGCTATCGGAGCCATCGCCGACAGCATTTCCCGCCGCCCGCCGGCAACGGCATTCGAAACCGGCACGCAACGCTTCGGCCTGCTGATCATGCGCCTCACGATCTTGCTCGTGTTGTTCGTGCTGCTGGTGAACACGTTGCTGCACAAGCCCTGGCTTGAATCGTTTCTGTTTGCGGTCGCTCTCGCGGTCGGCCTGACACCGGAACTCCTGCCAATGGTGGTGTCCGTCACCTTGTCACGCGGGGCGCTGCACATGGCAAGGAAACGCGTCATCGTCAAACGCTTGGCATCCATTCAAAATCTTGGATCGATGGATGTGCTTTGCACCGACAAGACGGGCACCTTGACCGAGGCGAAGATAAAGCTCGAACAGCATGTGGATGCGAAAGGCGCGCCGAGCGACCGTGTGCTGGAGCTTGCCTATCTCAACAGCTTTTTCGAGACCGGCCTTAAAAGCCCGCTTGATGACGCCATTCTCGACCATCCAAACATCGACGTGAGCGCGTGGAAGAAAATTGACGAAGTTCCCTTCGACTTTGAACGACGGCGGGTGTCTGTCCTGATCGAGAAGGGCGACGACCGATTGCTGGTGGTAAAGGGCGCGTCCGAGGAAATCGTCGCGCTTTGCAACCGGTATGAGGAACAGGAGAGCGCGCGCCAGCCTCCTCTCGATTCCGCGACGCTTGGACGCATACAGGAACAACGCGTCGCCCTCGAAAAGGAAGGCTTTCGCCTGTTGGGTATCGCCTGGCGGCAGGTTCCAAAGGACCATCCCCATGCCGTCGTCGGCGACGAGGCGCGAGTTGGTGTTCGCGGGTTTTGCGGGGTTTCTCGATCCACCCAAGGAAAGCGCCGGCGCGGCGCTCGCGGCGCTCGCGGGAAGCGGCGTAACGGTCAAGATTGTCACGGGCGACAGCGAATTGGTTACACAACACGTTTGCGCGACCTTGAACATTCCGGTGACTGGCGTGCTGACGGGAAAAGAAATCGGCGAGATGGATGATCAGACGCTGCGCGCCCGTGTCGAGCAAGCCAATCTCTTTTGTCGGGTCAACCCGTCGCAGAAAGATCGAGTGATCCTCGCGCTCAAAGCCCGCGGTCATGTTGTCGGATATCTGGGAGACGGCATCAATGATGCGCCATCCCTGCACTCCGCGGATGTGGGTCTATCGGTGGATTCAGCCGTCGACGTCGCCAAGGAAGCGGCCGACATGATCCTGCTGGATCAGGATCTGCACGTTCTCCATGACGGCGTGCTGGAAGGTCGCCGCACCTTCGCGAATATTATGAAATACATCATGATGGGCACCAGCTCCAACTTCGGCAACATGTTCAGCATGGCCGGCGCGGCGCTGTTTCTTCCCTTCCTGCCGATGCTGCCAACCCAGATTCTGCTCAACAACATTCTTTATGACATTTCAGAAGTGCCGATCCCGCTGGACGAAGTCGATCCGGAGGACGTCCGCAGTCCACAGGTTCTGGACATGAGCTTCATTCGCAATTTCATGCTGGTCATCGGGCCGATCAGTTCCGTATTCGACTTTCTGACCTTCTATGTCATGCTGGTCGTGCTGAAGGCGGATGAGACGTTGTTCCAGACCGGCTGGTTTGTTGAATCGCTTTCGACGCAGGTCCTGGTGATCTTCATCATCCGCACGCGCGGCAATCCTTTCAAAAGCCGGGCGCATCCGGTCCTGGTCGCGACCTCCTTGTTGATCGCGACAATCGGAGCGACGTTGCCCTTTACCCCTTTGGGACCGTATTTCGGCTTTGTGCCGCTGCCTGGTCAATTTTATTTGATTCTGACGGCGATGGTGGTCGTCTATCTGATGATAGTCGAGATCGCGAAGAACGTCTTTTATCGTTGGCTCGGCGGGTCGAATCCGACGCGGTTGGGCACGCTCCCAAGACCACAATAATTACCTGGGCTCCTGCGACGCAAATCGCTTGGACTGTTGCGTCGCGACCGCTTGCAACGATTGCGGCGCGCCTTAGTTGACTGCACATGATCGGCTTGGGACAAAAAACATGACACTAGGCGTCGCGCATCTTCAACCGATTGTGTCATTGATCGCTGGCATCCTGATCTTGGTCATGCCGCAACTGCTAAATTACATCATCGCAATTTTTTTGATCATATCCGGTCTTCTGGGCCTTGGGCTAATCCATTGATCTACGCGCCAGCGTTTTTGAAAGTGGAGTTGCCTGAATGTCTATCTCAACACTCCTCGTCGTTCTCCTCATCATCTTCCTTCTGGGCGGCTTCAGTGGGCGCTTCGGAGGGTACGGTTATGGCTATGGCCATGGCGGTATTGGCGTCCTGGGGCTGATTTTGATCGTCCTTGTCGTTCTTATGCTGCTTGGACGGATCTGATGTGCGCAGTGGGGCCATGGTTGAACGGCGTCTGCGCTCGCCGCCCTCTTTAGCAGCTCTCGCATTGGCGACCATAAGGTCCGCGTTTTTCTCAGCCTCGATGAAGGCGTCGCGCCGCCATCTCCCTGCTCCGCGCCCCGTCCAAGACGCAAATCGGAAATTTCAGCAAGGGCGTATTGACCAAGCTGGTTATAAGATATATCTTAGAGCTGTCTAATCGAAAGGAGACATATTTTTATGATGCACAGCCACAAATATCGCCCGTGCGGCGAACGACTTCGGTCCGGCCATCCCCGCGCCATGCGTGGCGTTGGAAGCGAGGGGTTCGGTCGGAGAGGATATGGACGGCCCGGCGACGGCGAGCGGGGCGGCCGAGGCGGCGGAAGACGCCGCATGTTCGAAGGGGGTGAGTTACGCCTGGTCATCCTCCTGCTGTTGGAGGGCGAGCCCCGGCACGGATACGACATCATTCGGGAAATCGAGACGCGCACGGGCGGCGCTTACGCACCAAGCCCCGGTATCGTCTATCCGACGCTGACCCTGCTCGAGGAACTTGGGCAAGTCGAGGCGCGCGCGGCGGACGGCGCGAAAAAACTTTACGCGATCAGCGAGACCGGATCGGCCCATCTCGCGGACAACAGACGCGACGCAGAGGTCGCGCTCGCCCGGCTCGACGAGTTGCGAAAGAAGAATGAAGTCGTCGACGCCGGCCCGGTATTTCGGGCAATGAGCAATCTGAAAGCCGTGCTGCATCAGCGCTTGTCTGGTCAGCCTGAAAAGGAGCTTCTATTTTCCGTCGCCGACATCATCGATGAAGCCGCGCGAAAAATCGAGCGCCTCTAGCCGGAGCGGCCGACGCGCGCGAAACCGCGCGCCGCCAGCGCGCGGAAAGCTTGGGGCGCACTCATGCACGCCATGGGCCGCCACGGGTGGATGAGCCGCCACCGTTTGGCCGACATAAGCGACACTGCCTGTCGCGGCCGCGCCTAAAGCCTCAGTGCGGTATGATCACCAACGACGATAATAGGGATGTCCGTAGTATCCCCGACGCGCATTGTAGACTTGGCGCTGACCTCCAAAACGGCATCCGCCGTACGCGCCGCGATGGCCGTTGACGCCGCAGCCGCCGTATGTCTTCTCGATGTGCGACATAACAGCCTCTTTAACAGGCGCAGCCGGGATCGCGCGCGCCGCCTGAGGCGCGAATGCCACGATAAGAGCCGACAGGCCGGTGGCCGTGAGGATTGATTTCAAGGTCATTTTTGCGTCTCCTCCGTGCAGAACCTTAGTCAGCCTTCACCGCGCAAAGCTCTACCGCGCGATCGCGGCCATGACGCCGAGACGATAGACGGCGGCGCCCGAGAGAGATAGTCCTTGGCTGCGACGGCGTCGAACGCTGTTGCAACGACAACGCTTTAGCAAAACTCCTGTTGCGGCGCGAAACGACGACGGCCGAAAGCGGCGCGAGACACAGCAGGTTGGCTGGACGTCATGGCGGCAAAGCTTGACTTGACGCAGGCGCCGTTTGCTAAAGGGGGTCCGTTCAAAGATCGACTGCCGAAACCGTTGACACCGCAAATCCAGCTCGTGGAACGCGCGCGCGCCCTCCCTCAGAGCATTCGCCGAATCGTAGGCTGTTATTATGCAAACGGACGAACTGGAAACCCGAGATATCCGTTGCCGCATAGCGGAGATGCTGCAAAGCCGCATGTCGAGAAATATCGATCAGATGCTGCGGCACTTCGCGCCCGACGCCGTTGTTCACTGCGCTTCCTCCAGAGAAGGCGTCCTTCCAACGGGCGTTTGGGAAGGCGCAGACGCGCTGCGTTCCATCACGCGCCTCAATGACGAAAATTACGAGCCGCTGGATCACGAAATCCTCGACATTCTCGTCGACGGGAAACATGCGGTCGTGCGGTGGCGCGGCAACTGGCGCCGTCACGCGAACGGCAAGGTTTACACGATCGACGCGGCGCATTTTCTGACGTGGCGCAATGGCCTCGTCGTCGAAATGCACGAGTTTTTTGAACGCGCGTCGCAATTCAATCCTCAAACACGATACCTGAGTTATTCCGAACTTCTGGCGGAGAGGCGACCCGGCCTGACGCGGGAAGAGATGAAAAAGCGCTCCTTGGAGCTGGTCAACTTCCCCGTCAATGGCCCCGACGTCGCACTTATTCAAAAATATTGCGCGCCTGAAATCGTGTGCGACTTCGTCGGCGATCGCAGCCGTATCCCCTATGCTGGACGGCATGTGGGCGTGGCGGCGTTGAAAAACATCGTCATGGCCGTCGCAGTCGACTTCGAGCAGTCTTATTTCGACGTTTCTGACGTCCTCATCGAGGACGGACGCGTCGCTGGACGCCGCAGAGTCGCATGGCGCCATCGCGGCACGGGGCGTCGCGGCGTCGTGGATCTCGCCAACTTTGTTCGCTTCGAAGATGGGCTGATGGTGGAGCTGATCGAATTCCGCGACAGCGTCACGCTGATCGAAATGCGTGGCGACAGGGAAAACTAGTCAAGTCGTCCAAGCAGCTCTCGGTATTGCGGCCCCCTTCTGGCGCGACATCGGCTCCGCGACGCCACTGGCCACCGTGGAGGACGAGAAATAATCTTGAAACACGAACGACGGTGCGCGGGCCTAAGTTTGCGCCGAGGGGCGTCCAGGACCGTTTGGAGTAAAGCATGCTTCTAAAAATCGCCCTGATCGGCGGATTCGCCGCCTCGATTTTTCTCCCCAATGAAGCTCTTGCACGGGGAGGCTTTGGCGGCGGCCACTTTGGAGGCGGCCACTTTGGAGGCGGCTTTGGAGGAGGCCATTTTGGAGGCGGCTTTGGAGGGGGGCATTTTGGCGGCGGCCCATGGGGCGGCGGATGGGGCGGCCAACGATGGGGTGGCGGATGGGGCGGAGGATGGGGTCGTCCTCGATGGGGCTACGCGGGCCTCGGCTGGGGCTACCGACCCAACTATTGGCGAAGGGCCAACTGGGGCTATGGTGGCTGCTATCGCCTGCAACCGATCTGGACCGGATGGGGTTGGACGCAAAGATGGGTTAACGTCTGCGGGTTTCCCGCCGCCGGCTATTACGGCGGAGGAGGATGGGGCTGGGGCTGGTAGGCCCCCGCGTCCCCCGCTTTCATAAAGCCCCTGAACCGTGGGGTGAGCGCCCGGCCGTGACGTCCGCGGTCCGGGCGCGTCGAGGCGACGCGAAGCGCGCGGATCTCCCCCAACCGTTTGGAAGCCCGTCACCCTGAAAGCGACAATTTTCGCAAACGACGCTCAACAGCGTCAGGGTAGAATTGCGTCCACGATATCGAGCAGCTTCAACAGAGCAGGCCCGCCGGGAAGGGTCTTGAAGAAGCTCTCAAATCTCTCGGCATCAATGCCGGAGAATCAATAGACCAGAGAGGACGAGCAGCAGGAAGGCGATCTTTGGGAATAAGAGGCCGATCAGCATTGTGATCGCCAGAAAGCCCCCGCGTCTGGTCCGGCTGGGCGGCAAGGCCGAGGCGTCGCCAAACAGGGGAAGAGGAGACGTCGCGGCGGAATCATTATCCGAGATGACGCCCCGATATTGGGTCCAGACCCATGCCTTGGATGTCTCGGTCATAACGCAGTCTCCAAAGAATCGCCCGCAGATCAGCCGAATGGGCGTCAAAGAGGTCGATGGCGGCGACAGCAGTCTATGCGATTCGATCTCAGAGTCGATCATCAGAGCTCGCCGCTTGCGCCGCTGCGCCCGCCAGCTCACGGCGGCAGAAAGTGATCCGGCCCCGGCAATCCGCCTGTTTTCAAAGTCTCTTGGTTCTGCCCGGCGCATTTCGCCGAGGATCCGACGAAGCGGGTTCGGGTAATTTTTGTCAATTAGCAGGCGAGCTACGCCTCACCTGATCGGCGAAGCCGACCCCGCTTTCGCCGTCCACAACTATTTTCGCTTCGATAAACCCGTTCAGATCCAGGTACCTAGCTTCCTTGCCGGCATCTTGCCTGCAATGGATTTGCATTAACTTATTGAATTTTGTCTTACGCGCGTGGTCGGCGAGAAGCAGCGACCATTCGCGCGGACCAAAAAGCTTGCTCGGCGCTAAAACTTTGCCCAAACATGCGAAATTCAGGCGACAGGGGCTGGTCGGATCGTCGGAGAAAAGAGATGGATGGCATCAGCGACTGGACGCTCGGCGCCTATAAGGCGCGAGACGACGCGCGCCGACTGGACGAAGCGGAGCCTTTACACAGCGTCGGCATCCCAACAGTTCACGTCAGCGATTGGACGCTTCCTGCCTTTCAGGCGCGGGAGAAATTGCGGCGCGAGGCGGACTCTCGCGGCCATCCCGTGCCCGGATGCGCCAATCATGGAAAGCGACTGGACGCTCCCCGCCTATTGGTCGCGGGTCGAAGTGGCGCGAAAGATCGAAAATGATGATCTTTCGGATGTTCAATCTGGTTCTCTGGATCGGGCGGCGCCTCATCACCGCGTCAAGCCTTTGCCCGATCGCGTCGTCGACGAAGCGCGTGACGCGACAGCGCAAGAAGAGTTGCCTTCCGCTGAAATCGCGCTGCGCGAACGCCAGATCGTATCATTTCTCCATTCGCTTCGCGGCGGCGACGCAAAACCTGACGAACAATTGGAGACGGACAAGGATTCTCACAGTTACGTGAAACCGCGAGAGACTGACTGGCTGGTCAGAATACAGTCCGAATTGAAAGCGAGCCCCCCCGTTTACGTCGGCGTCGCATCCAATCCGGCTCCGCCGGCGTCCGGGCGCACGCATGCCACAGGGTCAGGATCCACGCTCCTGGGCTACGGCCTCGCAGCGATGGCTTTGCTCGGCCTTGCCGCATTGTTTCTCGAGCCGCATCCTGGAAAGAATATGTCGCCCGTTGTGCTGCAGGCCAAACGCGTGGATTCGCCCCTGAAGCGCGCCTCGATCAAGACGGATCGAGAACCCGTTGGCTCCATCCACGCGCCTGCGCCGCCAAGCGCGCCGCCGCCAATCGATCAGACACGCGATACGGCCACCAGGGCCCCCGCGCGGGGCGACTTGAGCGATACGGCCGCAAGGACGGATTCAAACGTCGCTAAACCGGCTCCGGCAACGCCGATCCCGCCGCAGGCGCGATTGACTCCGACGACGCCAAAGGAAGCCGCATCAACATACGGGACCCGGCAGAGGCCCATCGGGACCCGCGCACATGGTGTCGCCTATCCGAAGACCTCTGCACACAGGTCCTGGTCGGCGAGGTTAAGACCGCAAACCGTCCAACCCCAATCGCCGCCGCCGCAGCCGCCGCCAGCCCCTGTCGCAGCGGCGGCCGAGCCCACGCGCCCATCTGCTCAGGACGCGAATTCCTCGAAGAATTTTATCGACCGGGTCGTGGATAGTTTCGTCGGACGCGGTCGAAGCGGCGGCTCGCCAGAATAAGCTGGCGGTCGTCATTGGGGCACGTCATTGACGAGGCGCAATCCCGGGCGTTTGCGCTCGTCCGGCTCGGCCTTTTCATCGAACCCATAGCGCGTGCGGATCGCTTCGTGCGTCTGTCGCAAAGTCGTCCCGAGGCGCTCTATGTCTTCGACGACGATCGCGGGCGTTTGCGACTGCGCGCGTTGTTCCAGGTCGAGCGCCATCGCGACGACGCGTTCGACGGCGATATTAACGCTCATCGATCTCAGGGCGTGAGCCGTACGCCCGATTGACGCATTGTCGCCGTTTTGAAGCGCGCGTCTCATCTCGGCGATCGTTTTCGGCGAATGCTCCATGTAAAGATCAAAAACACGATGGAGAAACGCGGTCGCGCCACCAGCAGAGAGGAGTCCTTGCTCGTTGAGCTTCTCCTCGTTGAGAAGCGGCGACTTGGTATGATCGAGCCTCGTCTGCTCGAGAGAGCGAGACGACGAAGACTGAACGTCCGGCGACAGCGAGAGCCCCGAAATGCAGCTGGCAAGAGTTTTGATCGTGTAGGGTTTATAGAGAACCGCATCCATACCCGCGGCCCGCCAGGCGTCGGCAGCGTTCCCGACCACATGCGCCGTGACCGCGATGATAGGAAGGCGCGGCTTCTGCAAAGCCTTTTCGCGCGCGCGGATACGGCGCGTCGCCTCAAGCCCGTCGATCTCGGGCATGCTCACGTCCATCAGGACCACGTCAAAACTCTGCGTTTCGACGGCATCTATCGCCTCAGCCCCACTCTCCACCGTGGAGACCACCGCGCCCAATTGCTGCAACGTCTCGAACGCCACCTCGCGATTGATTGCCGTATCGTCGGCGACGAGAACGCGCAAATTGTCGTGGCGCTCGAGCTGCCCAGTCGTTGCGATCGACTTGCGGGACAAGCCTGAAAGGCTGCGGCCCGCGTTGATCTTGCGCAGAAGCGCGCGAATTTCGGACCGCCTCAGCGGGCGCGTGATGGCCGCGTCGGCGCGCCCGTCCCCAACCATCTGATGCGCAGTGGGATCGCCAAATGTGCCAAGGCAAATCATACGATCGCCTGAGGAGCGTCTGACTCGCCCGAGCTGATCTGGATCGATGACGATCAGATCGGCGGCGATCGCCGCGCCGTCTCGAACGGCGTGCGCGTCATAGCCCGCGTCGCCGAGGTAACGCAGCAGGGTCGCACGCGTCGCATCGCCTTTGACGGCGACGGCCGCCGTTGCCGCGCCAGCGCTTATCCTCGGCCACGCGTCAGGCGCTTCACACGCGCCCGTCGGTATAGAAATCGAAAAAGTCGACCCGCGACGGTAAACACTTCTCACATCAAAGGAACCGCCCATCGCGTCAACGAGGCGCTTGCTGATCGCAAGACCCAATCCCGAGCCGCCGAACCGGCGGTTCGTCGATTGGTCGGCTTGGGTGAAGGCCCCGAACAAATCGCGCAGTTTGTGCGCGCGGATGCCGATGCCCGTGTCGGTCACAGCGAAACGTATGTGTCCGACCTGCTTGGGGTCCGGACCAACTCTGAGAATGACCGAACCGGATTCGGTAAATTTCAGCGCGTTATTGACAAGATTGCTGATGATCTGATTCAGCCGGATCGGATCGCCGCTGATAAGTCTGGGAGCGCCCGGCGATACGTAAGATACAAGATCGAGTTGCCTCTCGCGCGCGCGCTCGGCGAAGAGGCTCGTGACGTCCTCCGCGATTTCGCCGGGGTCCAACGCGACGCGTTCCAGTTCGAGCTTGCCCGACTTCGATCTTCGAGAAATCCAGAATGTCGTTGATGATCGCAAGAAGGCTCTGCCCCGATTTTGAGATCACCTCGGCATAGCGACGCTGCCGTTGTGGCAGGTCTGACGCCGCAAGGAGTTCCGCCATCACCATCACGCCGTTCATCGGCGTTCGGATCTCATGACTATGGTTGCGAGAAAGTCGGACTTTGCCGCATTCGCCGTCTCCGCCGCTTCCTTTGCGATCTTCAAATCGCGGGTGCGGTCCTGCACCTCCATTTCGAGGTCACGCTGATGTGCGGCCAGACGCTTTTCTCGTTCGTCCAGCTCCTCGAGCAGATCGTTGAACCCCTCGATCAGAAGGCCAACCTCATCGTCGCTATTGGCATTCACTCTCTCCGAGTAATCATGGTTACGGCGTATCCTCCAGATCGTGTCACTCAATTGGAGAATTGGCTTCGCGAAGCCGCGCTGCAGTCGGGCTGCGACAATCAAACCGATTGCAAGGGCAATTGGGCGCCGAGCGCCATGCCTCGCACCGATCGGACCAACTCCTCGAGAAGATCGCTCGCGTCTGCGACGAGAACCAGGCGACCGACGTCAACGCCCCCATTGATGATCGGAACGTCAACCTGAATGCTGCGGCTCGCCAAAACGGAGTACGGAGAAATCAACGACTCCAAATTCGACTTTGCGACCCGCAGATCGTCGTCCAAACTCGTCGCTCCTCCGAGTGCGGCAATAATCCTTCCATGACTCTCCACCCGCGCGTAAGTGAGACCGGGAACGCGGTCGATGGCCCTTATCGCCTGATAGATTGCATTTTGATCGCCCGCGGCCACTCCCTGAGCCGCGGCCGCGGCAAACACGTGGGCCGATGCGAAAAGAGACCGCGCCCTCAACTCGGCGTAGCGGCTAATCTCCTGCCATAGCATAACGCCGCTCATCGTCAGCGCCGAGGCGCCGACGGCGATCGCCACGAGCAGCGCAAGCTTGCCCGCAATCGAACGCTTGGCGGCCCGGCTTGTCGGAACGCGCGGCGAATTGATCTCCATTGTCCGTCACCTCGGTCGCCTAACGTGAACGCACGCGCCCTATTTCCTCACAACTGCGTCGCGGGATTTCGCGTCGCTTGCGCCCGGAAAATCCGTCGCGCGATCGTCATCGCTTTTCAGATCTGCATCCCGGTCAACTTGGATTTGCCGCGAAATCATGATTGTGAAACTGGCATGAGAGTTCTGATCCTTTTGCGCCGATCCTGAGCAGACCACGCGGCAGGTAAAGAGCGCCCAGAAGGTGAGACGTCCTGTTGCTGAGAATTTCGTGGGCGCGAAGCAAAGGCGCGGCGCGGTCCTCAAAAAACAATATGCCGGCGAGTGGGCCGCTCGGCGGCGCGGTCATTGCAACCGTCGAATTGCGGGAGAATTTGAGAACTGCGTCCTTCCCGGTCAGATAGAAGCCAACGCCCAACGCCGTGATCTCGGCGCTGCCATCGATCACGAGCGGACCATCCTTTATGATATATTCACCCGGGAAAGCGACGCTGCGGCGCCATTTGTCACTTTGAGGCCACCGCAGTAAACGCCGGGCTCGAGCGAAACGGAGCCGGAAGATATGACGATGTTCTGTCGGTCGCAGCGTGAAACGTCCGGCGCTAGCCGACTGGCCAGGGGATCTGTGACAATCGGGCAGTCGGTCAACGGCTCGGGAGTGAGCTTGCCCGACGAAGTGGATTTGCCGCCCGAACTGCAAATCATCGCAGCCTCAAGAGTTCGCGTTGTAAGACGCCGAGAGACCCTGAGGGTTGCGGGAGTTCGACTGCACGAGGCAGGAACGTGCGGAGACCTTCGCATTCTCGCGCAGATCAATCGCGCCCGAAGCATCGTCTTCGAGCGCGAGAATGCAGATTGGAAAACCTCTGGTGCGCGCAATCGCGCGGGCGGCAAGCGTGATCGATTGCTTGTAGACAAAGTGTAGAAACTTTGGCTCGAAGACGCCGCTGACGTTAACCTGTACAGCGCTATTGGCGTCGGCGAGCGAAGCCTGTGACGTCAATCGATGCGAGCGCGCGCGTCGCCTTGGCGAGCGCCTCTCGTGCTGCGGATTTGGCAAAGGGCGTAACGTCGTAATTTCCTGATTTCCGCAAGTCGAAGCTCCTGGGCCGCGCGCAGCGCTCCCGCCTCCGCAGCGGCCTGCAACTGGCTCCTGAGCTTGCTCATCGTCAGAAGATCGAAATCCTGCGCCCGCGATCGCCATGAGCGGAAGCAACGACAACGAAAAGAAGAACGCAACGCCGCCTCGGCGGTCCGCAATGAAATGCTGGGCGCGCGACATCAGGCGGCCTCAATATCAGAAAGCGAACCGCTAATCGGCCGCGCGCCCTGTACGGGAAGCTCGATCTTCATCGATGTTTCGTCCGACGAGCGGCTGTCCATTGTCAGGACGCCGCCGTGGAGTTCGATGACGTAACGCGCGAAGGCGACGCCCATCCCTAATCCATTGCGGACGCTTTCCAGCGATGTCGACGCGGGGGCGGGGTCGCGCCCACAGGCGCGTATCGAGATCAGAGCGCCATCATCACCGCTGCGTGAAATCGAGAATTCGACGCGTTCCGCACCTCTGCCGACAGTTTCGAGCAAATGCCGAAGAGCTCGGGTAAGCCACAATAAGTCGCATTGAACGTAGAAGCTCTCTTCGGGTCGCGTCACCTCGATCGTCGCTCCCGCCGGGGCCCCCGTACGAAGGCCCATAAGCGACGCGTCGAGGATTTTGACCGCGGGATACTCCTCCTGCGAGAGCTGCGCGGCGCCAGACGTCAGCTGAGCATATTGAATGAGATCCATGAAATTGTCCTGCAACTGACGCGCCGCCGCATCGATCTGCTCGGCGTATTTCAGATAGTTTTCGCCGACGGGACCGTCGATCTGCTCCCGAATGCAGTCACAAAAGCCAATGATGGCGCTCAACGGCGTGCGCGCTTCGAGGCGTATCAGCGAGAGCAGGTTGTTCGTCAATTGCAGTAATTCCGAGGAACGCTTGCGCTCTTTAAGGAGATCCTCCTCCATTCTCTTGTTTCGCAATACGTATCGGATCTCGTAGCTCAGTTGGCGCCAGTTGATCGGCTTGACGGCGAAGGAACTGGCGCCGAGTTGAAACGCTTTGTCAATCGAGGCGATGTCTTCACGACCTGTCAGCATGATGACCGGAAGATCAACAAAACGCGCGTCGGCTCGAAGCTTTTGCAACAGTCCGAATCCATCGAGACATGGCATTTCAATGTCGAGAAGCACCAATTCGAAAGGTTCCGCGCACAAGCGCGCCCACGCCTGCTCGCCGTCAGCCGCATATTCCACAACGGTCGTCGGCGTCGCGAGATGCACTCTCGCAAATTCCGTCAGAATGACGTCGTCGTCGACAAAGAGAATGCGCGCGTCCTCGTCGATGACGAACGTCCATTTGTTTGCCGCATCCTCTGACACTTCAATCTCCGCTCAAGGCCGCCGCGCCGGGACCTCATTCTATGCAATGGCATATATTTCGATAGGACAATGACTTGCACGAAGGATACAAGCGCATCGGCAACAAAGATTTAATGAGATATTCCGCGAATTTTCGACGACGTTAAGAGGCTATTAAGCTTGAGAGGGCGCAGTGATGTAAATTCCGTTGCAATCAACCTTTGGGAAAGCAATGCTGCCATCCGGATGCCTCTCTGGAGCCGGTTGCATATGTTCAGCATCCAGCGGCGCAAGGCGCACGACGATGATCAGCTTGCCTCAGACCTTCGGCGCGCCATCGCGCAGGGTCAGCTCCATCTCGCCTATCAGCCGATCGTCGATGCGAAGACCGAGGCCACGGTCGGCGTTGAAGCGCTTTGCCGATGGCGGCACCCGGAGCTGGGAGAAATTGCGCCAGCGGTCTTCGTGCCGCTCGCCGAGAATTTGAACCTGATCGCGCCATTGGGCGACTTCGTTCTGCGGCGCGCCTGCGCGGAGGCGCAAAACTGGCCGCGCGTCATTCTGTCGGTCAACGTGTCGCCGCAGCAATTTGAGCGACAGGACTTCGTTGCCGGCGTCGAGCGCACGCTGGCGAAAGCGAATTTGGAGCCGACGCGTCTGGAGCTCGAACTTACCGAAAATCTTCTTATCGCGGATCTCGATCAAGCCCGCGACAAGATGCGCGCGCTGCAACGTTTGGGCGTGCGCCTTGCCCTTGATGATTTCGGCTCGGGGTATTCCAGTCTCACTTACCTCCTGTCGCTTCCGTTCGATAAGCTGAAGATCGATCGGGCTTTCGTCTCGAGGATCGAAACCGGGGCCGCGAGCGCGGCGATCATTCATGCGATCGTCAGCATCGGGCGCGCGCTCGGAATGCATGTGACGGCGGAAGGGATAGAGACGCTCGAGCAGCAGCAGTTCCTGCGCGTCGCCGGCGTTCACTCGTTTCAAGGGTTCCGTTTCAGTCGTCCCGTCGACGCCGCCGCGATAACCGGAAGGCTCGCGGCGCAGAACGCCCTTCGGCAAATCTATTTCGCTTCGCATTTCGCCGGGACCCGATAGCGCGCAGCGTCAATCGTCGACGGCGTGTTGCTCGATTTCCTCCATATCCGCGTCCGAGAGGCCGAAATGGTGTCCGATCTCATGCACAAGGACATGGGTGACGACTTGACCAAGCGTATCCTCACCCTCGGCCCAATAGTCCATGATGGGTCGCCGATAGAGCCAGACCATATTTGGCTCGGCGCCCGTCTCCGCGAGATGCTCGCCGTCGATCAGCCCCCTCCCCCGAAAGAGCCCAAGCAAATCGAAGGCGGTCTCGCACTCCATCTCCGAGAGCGTCTCCTCGTCGGGAAAATCGTCGACGCGAAAGACGACCCCTGCGCAAAGACGCTTGAAGTTTTCCGGCAAAGCCGCGAAAGCCGTGTCCGCGAGCGCTTCCAACTCCGCAAGCGTCGGCGCTCGCGCGTCTCTCAAAGGGACGGGGTCGGTCATAACCGGTATTTCATCTTGAGAACCCACCGCGGCGGCGCGCGCAGAGAGAAGCGATGTCGTCACGCGCGCCGCTCGTCTCCATCATGCGAATTCCTCCGTGCGAAGCAACGCATGGACGCCCCGCGGCGACCCTCATTCAACGCCAGTCGCGAACGTCCACGAAATGGCCGGCGATGGCCGCGGCGGCCGCCATCGCAGGCGAGACGAGATGAGTGCGACCTTTGAAGCCCTGGCGGCCCTCGAAATTGCGGTTCGAGGTCGAGGCGCAGCGCTCGCCCGGCGCGAGCCGATCCGGGTTCATCGCAAGACACATCGAGCAACCCGGCTCGCGCCACTCGAAGCCGGCAGCGAGGAAGATTTTATCGAGCCCTTCGGCCTGTGCCTGCGCCTTCACGAGACCCGAGCCCGGCACGACCATCGCGCTGACGCGATCGTGGACTTTCTTGCCGGCGACCAATTGGGCGGCGGCGCGCAGGTCTTCGATACGGCCATTGGTACATGAGCCGATGAAGACGCGGTCAATCTCGATGTCCGTTATTTTCTCGCCGCCCTTCAGCCCCATGTAGGCGAGCGACCGCTCGATCGCCGCGCGCTTTTGCGGCGTCTTGGCGGAGTTCGGGAGAGGGAACGGCGCCGTCGATGCGGGCGACGTCTTCCGGCGAGGTGCCCCAGGTGACGATGGGCGGCAGAGCGGCCGCATCGAGCCGCACGATCTTGTCGTAGTGCGCGCCCGCATCGGTATAGAGCATGTCCCAGTAACGGCGCGCCGTGTCGAACATCTCGCCCTTTGGCGCTTTTGGACGATCCGTCAAATAAGCGTAAGTTTTTTCATCGGGCGCGACGAGACCCGCGCGCGCGCCGCCTTCAATCGACATGTTGCAGACGGTCATGCGGCCTTCCATGGAAAGCTCGCGGATCGCCTCGCCTGCATATTCGATCACATGACCCGTGCCGCCCGCCGTTCCAATCTCGCCGATAATGGCGAGGATGATATCCTTCGCCGTGGCGCCGTCCGCGAGCTTGCCATCGACCTGAACGAGCATGTTGGCGGCCTTTTTCTGGATCAGCGTCTGGGTCGCGAGCACATGCTCGACTTCCGACGTGCCGATGCCATGCGCCAGCGCGCCAAAGGCGCCATGGGTCGAGGTGTGGCTGTCGCCGCAAACGATGGTCATGCCTGGCAAGGTGAACCCCTGCTCGGGGCCGACAATGTGGACGACGCCCTGGCGCTTGTCGTGTTCGTTGTAATATTCGACGCCGAACTCTCCGGCGTTCGCAGCGAGCTGCTCGACTTGCGCCCTGCTTTCCGGATCCTCGATGGGAAGCGAGCGGTCCGTGGTGGGGACATTGTGGTCGACCACGGCGAGAGTTTTTTGCTGGCGCGCGCACCTTGCGGCCAGACAAGCGCAATCCCTCGAAAGCCTGCGGGCTGGTCACCTCATGAACGAGATGGCGATCGATATAAAGCAGGCAGGCGCCGTCCTCCTGCCGGTCGACGACATGGTCGTCCCAGATCTTGTCGTAGAGCGTGCGCGGCGCGGTCGATTGTGCGGACATTTCTCTTTCCCTAACCAGCGTCGGAGAGAGGGTTGCCGAAAGGCGCAGCGCGATCGCAATCGGCTGCGACCCCACATCCGGTCCGACGCCCTCTTGAATTGAGAGTTTTCTACTCGTAACGCAAGCGCCATGGAAGAGAGATCGCATCGTCCGCCCTCGGCCGGCGCCTCGTGAGCGCGCCCTCCCCTGCACTGCCGGCGGGCCTCGCCGCGGCGATCGCCGCGCAACTGGAAGGTCGGCCTCGGCAGGCTCTGGCCGAGCGCGCGCGCCGCCTCTCCGAGCGCTATCGCGCCGGAAAACCAACCCGCGAGACGATCCTGGACGAAGCGGACGCCCTCGCTTACGCGCTCACGCGCATGCCGGCGACCTTTGCGGCGACGATCGCGACGATTGGACGGCTCGCCTCGGAGCGGCCCGATTTCGCCCCGCGCCGCCTCCTGGACGCGGGCTGTGGCCTCGGCGCGGCCTCCTATGCGGCGACCGCCGTCTGGCCGGAGATCGAGGAGGTCGCGCTCATCGACCGCAGCGCCGCCTTTTTGTCGCTCGCAGCGAAGCTTTCCGCTGCGAGCGGCGTCGCCCAGGTCGCGGGCGCGACGATCACGGCGGCGGAACTGACCCGTCCCGCGCCGACCCGCCAGCCACCGATGGATCTCGTCATTGCCGCCTACGCCTTTACCGAGCTCACCGCCGAGGAAGGCGCCGCCGCAGCCGCCGCGCTCTGGGCGCGCGCGGCGGGGGCGCTCGTGATCGTCGAGCCGGGCTCTCCCCGCGATCATGCGCGTCTGATGGGGGTCCGTGCGCAGCTTGTCGGGCTCGGCGCGACGATTCTGGGGCCGTGTCCACATCACGCGCCCTGCCCAATTCAGGCGCCCGACTGGTGCCATTTCTCGGTGCGTCTGCCACGTTCGCGGGAGCATAGGCTGCTCAAAGGCGCCGACGCCCCTTTCGAGGACGAGAAGTTCGCTTATCTCATCGCCGCGCGGGACGGCGCCCCCTGCCGGGCCGCATTCTCGCCCCGCCCCGCCGCGGCAAGGCGGGGATTTCACTAAAGCTTTGCGAAAAGGAGGGAATACGCGAAATTTTCGTGCAAAAGCGCGACAAGGCCCGCTATGAAGGCATTAGGAAATCGAACTGGGGCGACGCCCTGATCCCGCCGGAGGATGGTGGATGAACCGACCCAGGGTTGCGCCCTATCTGACCGTTAGCCCGGCTGCAGCGGCGATCGCTTTCTACACGGCGGCCTTCGACGCCAAGCAACGCGCGCTGATGCTATCGGTCGATGGGTTGCGGATCGCCCATTGCGAATTACTGATCAATGGCGGCTCCGTGATGCTGTCGGATTTCTTCCCCGAACTAGGCCAGACGCGCATCCCCATGCCAGGCGACACCGCCACGGTCTCGGTGAGCCTCGAACTCGACACCGCGAAAGCTGTCGACGACACGTGCGGCCGGGCCGCGAAGCTCGGGGCCAAGATTGAGACGCAGCCGACCAATTCTTTCTGGGGGACACGCTATGCGAGCCTGCGCGATCCCTTCGGCCATCGTTGGATTCTGAACGGTCCACTCGACAAGTAGCGAAAATGAATCCGCCCGGCTTCCTGGCGCCGGGCGAAAGAACCTCAGCCGCTGCGGGCGCGTTATTGAGCCACTTTCGGCTTGTTGTCCACGCGTTCGGCGATGCGGGCCGACTTGCCGCGGCGGTCGCGCAAATAATAGAGCTTGGCGCGACGAACCTTGCCGCGGCGGACGAGCTTGATCGAGTTGATCAAGGGCCCATGCAGCGGAAAGACGCGCTCGACGCCTTCGCCATAAGAGATTTTGCGAACGGTAAAGCTCTCGTTGAGGCCGCCGCCCTGGCGGGAAATCACAACGCCCTCATAGGCCTGTACGCGCGAGCGTTCGCCTTCCTTGACCTTGACGTTTACGACGACCGTATCGCCGGGTCGAAATTCAGGGATCGTCTTTCCCGCGATAAGTTTTGCGACCTGCTCGGCCTCGAGCTGCTCGATAATGCTCATCTTTGTAACTCCTGCCGTTTCGTCTAAAGCCTTGAGGCCGACGAGCGTTTCGGGACGCTGTTTTAGTTGAGGCTGCACCCATTACAGGAATGCGCCCGATTTGTCGAGAGCGCAGGCGCGGCGGCGCCCGAGGTCGGAAAAAAGGCCCGCCCCGGGGATCCATTCGTTGGCGCCGATCTAAATAACCCCCCGGGGGCGGCGAGCCAATTCGAACGCGAAGTGAGATAACATGACACAGAACGAGGATCCCCAGGGAGATCGCCGGGGCGCGGCCGCGACGACGACGGAGTTTGTCGCTCAGAGCCAACATCGAACTCGAGGATTTCGCTGACGCCCAGTCCCAGCTCTGGGACCGTGTCCAGGCATCGAACCGCAACTGGCTCGACCGGATGCAGAAGGAGGCGGCGCTGGCGGCGGATCTCGCCAATCGGCTGACCTCCGCAAAGACTTTGACGGAAACCGCCAACGTCATGCAGGACTGGACCGTCAAACATGTCGAGTTGGCGACGGAAGATGCACGGCGGATGCTGTCGGACACTCAGGAGTTCATCGCCGCCGGCGCGCACTTCTGGAGACGAACTCGGCGATGACGGCGCCAGTGGCCAACGCTGACCGAGCGGTAGCGGCGGCTCGATCAGGCGCCTCCGCTCCCGCCTCCTGAAGCGCTAGTCTTCCTCGCGATCATGGGTGAAGCCGACTTTGATCGTCACCTGATATTTCTTGACATTGCCTTTATCGATCTGCCCCCGGATCTGCACGACCTCAAACCATTGCAGGTTACGCAAAGTCAGTGCGGCCCGCTGAACGGCGGAAGTGATCGCGTCCTCAACGCTGTCGGGCGATGTGCCGACCAGTTCGACAAGCTTGTAAACTGAACTTTCCATGAAAGGCTCCCTCCGCCACTGCGTCGCCTTGGGAGAATGTAACGCTTTCAGCGATCGAGTCACCATGCCCTGCGCGCCCTCGCCAAACCGGCGCGACACGCGCTAGAATTTCTTGACCTCTATCCCGTGCTTTTGCAGCGCGTAGCCGATCTGGCGCGGCGTCAGGCCGAGAAGACGTGCGGCTTTCGCCTTCACCCAGCCTGCGCGCTCCATAGCGTCGACGAGCTTTTCATAGTCGGTGCGGGGGTCCTTTTCGATTACCGTGCAATTTTCCGCGCCCGGACAGGTTTCAGGAGGCGGACCGGCGCTCGCATTCGTTTCCACCGGGGTGGGCGCCGGTGTTGCGACGCGCGCCGCTTGAACCGAAACAATGGGAAGCGGCGTGACGCCGGCCGGCCATTTCGAGGAGCCGCTCCACAGGATCGAGGACAGGCAACCGTCCTTACGGCAGGAGAAGTCCTTGTCGACGATCACGTCGCCATGCGCGAGAGTTGCGGTGCGGTAGACGCAATTTTCCAGTTCACGAATATTGCCTGGGAAACCGCACTCGTTGAGGACGCTCATGGCAGATTCGGAAAGTTTGAGCTTCCCGCCCTGCTCATTGTTGAAGCGGCGCAGGAACTCGTTGGCGAGAAGCCCGAGGTCGCCCTTGCGATCGCGAAGCGCCGGCAGGAAGATCGGCACGACGCTGATCCGATAATAAAGGTCGGCGCGAAATTCGCCCTTTTGCACCGCCTCCTCCAGATTGCGATTGGTTGCGCAAACAAGGCGAACGTCGACCTTCAAGGTTCGTGACCCGCCGACGCGCTCAAATTCACCCTCCTGGAGAACGCGTAGCAGCTTGGCCTGAAAAGCGGGGGTGATTTCGCCAATCTCGTCGAGGAACAGCGTGCCCCCGTCGGCAAGCTCGAAGCGTCCTTTGCGCAGCGTGGCCGCGCCCGTGAAGGCGCCGCGCTCATGTCCGAAAAGCTCGGATTCAAGCACGCTTTCCGGCAAGGCGGCGCAATTCAACTTGACGAACGGCTTACCCGATCGCGGCGATTGATCGTGGATCGCGGCGGCGAAAAGCTCCTTGCCCGTGCCAGATTCGCCGCGCAGCAAAACGGTAGACTTGGATTTGGCGACGATGCGGATCTTTTCGACGACGGCGCGCACCGCCGGACTATCGCCCACGATGCCTTTCAGTCCCTCGACCTTTGACTCGGCCAGTCTCTCCGATTTCTCGCGCCAGGCGCTTTCCTGCATGAGCCGTTCACGATCTCTGGCGATGAGCTTGTGAAGCCGCAACGTCTGCCCGACGAGATTGGCGATCATGGTCAGGAAGCGGACGTCATGATCGAACAGAACCGACGACCGCTTGTTCTGCGCCCGATCCACCGTCAGGGTGCCGACCACCGCGTCTCCGTCCTTGATCGGAACGCCGATCATGGAGAAAGACTGGCCGTCGGGCGGGCCCCACTCGGAGAGATCCGTTCCCTCGAAGAGTGGCGACGCCGCCACATCCTCGACGATGACAGGCATTTTCGTCGCGACGATCTGGCCGACGGCGCGTTCAGGCAGCCGATCGAAGAAGACCTTGGCCGCGCCCTCGCTCCATCCCGAGCCGACGACCACTTCCGGTGAGCCCTTTTCGTCGAGCAGGGCGATCAGCCCATGACGCATGTCGAGAAAGCTCGATAGCAGCGTCAGAACGCCGGCAAGCACGTTCTCGAGTTGATTGGGCGAGGCGAGCAGCTTGGAGATTTCATAAATTCCGACGAGGGTCGTCTCACCGGTTACCATCGCGCGTGGTGGCGGGGCGTTTATCGTGCCGCCGACTTCAAGACCCATGGGGGAGCCTCATGACAGGCGTTGCAGGGGCGCGCATTCGTTACACGCTTTGTCTTACAGGAAGCAATTGTCACGCCACCCCTGGTTCAGAATGCTTTCTTATTTGAAAATAGATATTTAGGCTGAGAACACGCCGCGCCGAAGACTTCGCTCCGTGAGCAAAAACTATACCTGGCGCCGCTTCCTCCGGCGCCTGCCTTCCAAAGGCTCGCGTTGAATGTCGCCTTGCGAACATATGTCCGACGGCTTTGCGACAAGTCTTTTCGCGAGCAAATTTGACGCCGTCTGGCAATATTACCCAGCGTTTACAGAGCGTTACAAGCTACACGCACCCATGGCACACTTGTTGCGGATCAGCCGCCAACGCCGTCGGCAGTCATTGGAATTGTTCCAGACCGCCGTCTTCCCGGGTCCAAGATTTTAGCCTGTGAGGTTCACATGGACGACTCCCGTTCCTTTGACGCCCATGAGTCCGAGCCCGCCGCTCCGCTCGACGACATCATGCAGAAAATTGCAGAGCACAAGGGCTGCGGCACCTCCGGCGCAAGCGGGAAAGCGAGTTGCGGCACAGGCGCCGGCTCGGGCGACATGCCGGCCGAGATTTGGGAGAAGGTGAAGAACCACCCCTGTTACAGCGAAGAGGCGCACCATCATTACGCGCGCATGCACGTCGCGGTCGCGCCCGCCTGTAACATTCAGTGCAACTATTGCAATCGCAAATATGATTGCGCCAACGAATCCCGTCCCGGCGTCGTCAGCGAAAAGCTGACCCCGGAACAAGCGGCCAAAAAGGTTCTCGCCGTCGCTTCGGCCATCCCGCAAATGACGGTGCTCGGCATCGCCGGCCCCGGCGATCCTTTGGCAAATCCCGGCAAAACCTTCAAGACGTTCGAGCTCATCGCGGAGGCGGCGCCCGACATCAAGCTCTGCCTCTCGACCAATGGCCTCGCGCTGCCCGACCATGTCGAGACGATCAAGAAGTTCAACGTCGATCACGTGACGATCACGATCAATATGACGGATCCCGATATCGGCGCCGAAATCTATCCCTGGGTGTTTTGGAAGCATAAGCGCGTCACCGGCAAGGAAGCGGCGAAGATTCTTACCGAGCGCCAATTGCAGGGCCTCGAGATGCTGACGGCCAACGGCATCCTCTGCAAAGTGAACTCCGTGATGATCCCTGGCGTCAACGACCAGCACCTCGTGCAGGTGAACAGGGAAGTGAAGTCGCGCGGGGCATTCCTGCACAACATCATGCCGCTCATCTCCGCGCCCGAGCACGGCACCGTCTTCGGCCTCAACGGCCAGAGAGGCCCCTCCGCGCAGGAACTCAAGGCGCTGCAAGACAGCTGCGAAGGCGAAATGAACATGATGCGGCATTGCCGCCAGTGCCGCGCCGACGCGGTCGGACTTCTTGGCGAAGACCGCAGCGCCGAGTTCACCACCGACAAGATCATGGAAATGGACGTCAACTATGATCTGGAGGCGCGGCAGGCCTATCAGGATCGGGTCGAGGAGGAGCGCATGGCCAAGGTGGCCGCGCGTAATGCCGAACTCGAAAACCTCGCCGGGGAGAACGCAGATCTCACCATTCTCGTCGCGGTCGCCACAAAAGGCAGCGGCCGTATCAACGAGCATTTCGGCCATGCGACCGAGTTTCAGATTTACGAACTCTCGCGCGAGGGCGCAAAATTTGTCGGGCATCGTCGCGTCGACCTCTACTGTCAGGGCGGCTATGGCGAGGACGACGCTCTTGAAACGGTCATCCGCGCGATCAACGATTGCACTGCGGTGTTCGTCGCAAAGATCGGCCACTGCCCGAAGGACGACCTTATCAAGGCGGGGATCGACCCCGTCGATCAATACGCCTACGAATTCATCGAACAATCCGCGATCGTGGTACTTCAAGGACTATCTCGCCCGCGTCAAGAGCGGCGAGATCGTTCACGTGACGCGCGGCGACGCCGACATCCGCCAAGGCGCCTATCTCGCCCGTGAATGCTTAAAGCCAGCAAAGGAGCTGTAATCATGACCTACAAGATTGTCGCCTCGCAATGCACGTCCTGCTCCGCCTGCGAGGCAGAATGCCCGAATGTCGCGATCTCCGAAAAAAACGGCACTTTTGTCATCAACCCGAAAAAATGCACGGAGTGCATTGGCTACTTTGACATTCCGCAATGTGTCGCGGTTTGTCCGGTGGACGACACCTGCATTATCGACAACTCCCTTCCTCGTTACCAGCCGAGCGCCTGATGAAAATCGACTTCACTCCCTCCGCCGAAAAGTTCATCCGCCGCCTCGTCATGTTCGACGGAGGACCTGGCTACGGCCTTCGCCTGCTTGTATCGCCGGGCGGTTGCTCGGGCATGTCGGCGGAATTCTCCGTAGAGCCCGCCCCCGCTGACGGCGAACAAGCCTATGAGCACGGACAGTTCAGGTTGTTCCTGCCCGCGCAGAGCCGTCTGCTACTCGATGGCGTGACCATCGATTTCAAGGAGACGGCCACGTCCACGGGCTTCGCCTTCATCGACCCAAAGGCGAAGAGTTGCGGTTGCTCCACGACCGACGCCCCCGCCTTCGAGGAAACAGCGTGAGAGTGTGACATGGCGCGTAGCGCGGTAATGCAGAACAGTGAGTTGGCGGTTCAGGATTTCCCTGTCGCCGCCATTCTCGGCGAAGGCCTTCCCCTGGAGGTCGAACGCCTGCTGCATGCCGCGGCCTTGTCTTACGACCAGGATAACGTCGCGCTGGGGCATTTGATGGCGGCGCGGCTGCTCGCGCCGACGCATCCGGCAACGCTGATCGGCCTTTACCGCTTCTACTTTTACAAAGGTCGACTTGAAGAGGCGCTCGACATCGCCGAGACCTGTCTCACTCGGGCCGCGATCGACAATTCCTTGCCGCTCGACTGGCGGGCCGTGCGCGCGGAACACGCAGCCTTCGGCGATTTCGAGGCCGTCGGGCCGCGCTTCTTCATGTTCTCTTTGAAAGGCTATGCTTACCTTCGCATGCGGCTCGGCGATTGCGACGAGGGCGCAGCCGCTGTCGCAAAATTGCTCGAGCTTGATCCTGCCGACAAAGTCGGTGCGCGTGTGCTTCTCGATGTTCTCGAAAGACGGGGGCTGGACGATGTCGACTGACGACATTGACGAAGCCATCGACTGGCAGGGCGGCGCCGTCGACTGCACGGCATGCCCGCATCAGGACCGACTCGCGGCCGAACAGTGCAAGCCGCTGCGCGCCTGCGTGCATGATCGATACGCAAGACGCATTGATCGCTTCTTCGACTGGAATCCCGATCTTGCGCGCGACTATGTCGGGCATCCATATTTCGAGATCCGCGCCTGCGCGGCCAAGGCGGCGGAAATCTTCCTGCTGCCTGCGCTGCTCGACGATCCCGAAGAGGCGGTGCGCTGGAGCGCCGCGCGTCGCTTGCCGCGTCGCTATATTCTCAGGCTGCGCCAAGATCCGCATCGGGAAGTGCGCATACGCATCGCGGGCCGGCTGGAAGGGACCGACCTCCTTCCGATGTTGTCCGACGACGATTACGCCGTGCGTCAGGCGGTCGCGAAAAAGCTTCCGCCCGACCTCCTCGTGCTGATGATCAATGACGCCGACGCTGGCGTTCGCCGCGTGATCGCCAGCCGCATCGCTCAGGAGGCGCTGATGCGCCTTGCCAGGGACCGTGACCCGCTGGTTCGCTTGGAAGCCGCAAAACGCTTGGAGCCTGCGGATCTCAAGGCGCTGCTCGCGGATCCCGACTGGCGTGTCCGCTATGAGGTCGCCCAAAGAGCGCGCCCCCCAGATAATCACCGCGCTTGTGAATGACGACGATCCACTTGTGCGCGAATGTGCGACGGAGCGCTTCAATCGGGCCGGGCTGGAGCGCGCCGTCCAACGTCATCGTCGCACAGAAGCGGAGCGATCAATGACCAACATCAGTAGAGACAGCGATCACGTCGAGGTGGATGGCCCGCCCTTTTTTGATTATGGCGACAAGGTGCGCGCACGTCGAACGATCCGCAACGACGGCACCTTTCCGGGCAAGGACATCGGCGAAATTCTCGCGAAGAAAGGCGAGGAAGGCTATGTCGTCAACATCGGCACCTTTCTTCAGCAATTCTACATCTACGGCGTCGAATTCGAATCCACCGGCAACCGCGTCGGCATGAAGCGTAGAGAACTGGAGATGGTCGAAATGATCGACGAGGAGGGCGACTGATGAGCGCACCGACGAACATTTGATTGGGGACAGCGCGTGCGCGCGAAGACCGACCTCGTGAATGACGGTTCCTATCCCGACCGCGCTGACGAAGAACTCCTCGTCAAGATGGGCGATACTGGAGAGATCGTTAATGTCGGCGCCCATGTCGAAACCGAGACGGTCGTTTATCTCGTAGAATTTTCCCCGAGCCTCGTCATCGGCTGTCTCGAGGACGAAATCGAACCTGTTTGATCCTTTGCAACCGGCCAACAAAAGAGGCGCAACGTGAAAGTCATGATCCGCAGAGACTTCCGAGGGCATCCTCTCGGCCTATGTCCCCAAGAAGGATCTCGAAGAGCCGATCGTCGCGGTAGAAACGCCTGAATTGTGGGGCGGCTCGGTCACTCTCGCAAATGGCTGGAAACTGCAACTCCCCGCAATGGCTGAAGGGACCACGCTGCCGATAACCGTCGAAGCCAAGAAAATTTCCGGAGACGTCGAATGACGATCGCCTCGGCGCAAGTCTCGCTGATCGATGCTGCGCTCGCCACCGCTGGAGCCGACGCTCAAGCCGTCGCGTCGATCCGCAAGATTGCGCCAGCCCTGATGGTAACACGGTGCGACGCGCTCGACATGCGTGACGAAACGCCATTCCGCATATACGAAAACTGCGCGCTCTATCTCGTCGACGGACGCGACCATTGCTGGAAAATCACTCAGGATCCGGGCGAAGCGACAGGGATAGCGCTCGCGCCGAATGGAGGAGCCGCATGAAGACGACCCTTCTGCCATTGAACGATCCGGACCTGACCCAGGCTGATCTCGATTCCGTCATGGAAATTCTTCAGTCGGAGCGACTGTCCATGGGTAGCGTCGTCGAACTCTTTCGAAGAAGAGTTCGCGCGTTATCTCGGTCGCAAACATGCGATCGCGGTGAGTAGCGGCACGATCGGCCTGCTGCTGACCCTGCGTGCGCTCGGTCTTGGACCCGGGGATGAAGTAATTGCTTCATCCTACTCCTTCCGCGAGACGACGCATGCGATCACGCTGGCGGGCGCGAAACCCGTCTTCGCCGATATCGACTATTGGGCCGGCACACTCGAACCGGAAAAAGCGCGCAAGCTCATCACGGGAAAAACGCGCGCCATCCTCGCCTCAAATGTCAATGGACATCCGGCGCCATGGGACGCGTTGCGCGCCCTCGCGAGCGAGCATAATCTCGCGCTCATCGAGGATTCGACCGAAGCGATTGGCTCCATCTATAAGGGCAAGCTCGTCGGCGCCTTTGGCGATTGCGCAATTTTCGACTTCTCACAGCCCGGCGGCCTCGTCAGCGGCGAGGGCGGCATGATTGTCACCGACAATGATGAAACCGCCACAATGCTTCGGCGGCTGCGCAACCGCAAGGCGGAAGAGCGCGCCTCTGTTGTCCTTGGCGCGTGGCCCGCGTTGCAGGCAGGCTTGAGCGACATCGCCGCCGCGCTTGGGCTCGCGCAACTAAGGCGCATAGAACTGCTCCTTGCGCGTCGCAAGCGCGTCGAACGGTGGTTCCAGGAATATGTACGCTCGTTCGAAGGCATCAAGGATCCGTATATCGCGCCCGATGTCGAACAGTGTCACTGGTTCCTTTACGTCGTGCATCTTGGCACGCGCTTCTCGCGCTCGAGCCGCGACGCGATCATCGACGATCTGCGCCAGGAAAAAATCGAGTCCTGCGCCTATGCGCAACCGTTGCATCTGCAACGCCATTACTTCGATCTTGGCTATCGGCGTGGCGACCTTTTTGTCACTGAAAAAGTCGCCGAGCGCGCCGTCGCCCTGCCCTTCCATGCGCATCTGACCGAAGACCAGGTGGCTTTCATCGTTGGAACCATGAAGGACGCGTCCATCAACATCGGCGCGGGCGCGGCAATCTATCTCTAACGGCTCTCAGCCGGGCTTATCAAGGAGTGATCACATGCCTACACTGACAATTCTCCCGTCGGGCAAGACCGTCGAAGCCTCGACCGGCAGCCGATTGCTCGACGCCATCCTCGCCGCGGGCGAGCAGATCGTCAGCAAATGCGGCGGCGAGGCCAAATGCGGCAAGTGCCATATCTTCGTTCAGGAAGGCAGAAAGAGCCTGTCGAGGGCGACGCGCGAAGAAAATGAAATGCTCGATACGATCGTCGGGGTCAGCTCCAAATCGCGCCTGGCATGTCAGGCGCAACTCGGCGCCGAAAATGTAACGGTTGAACTGCTGGGATTTGGTTCCGGCTTCTAACCCGACAAAGGAGAACAAAATGACAGACAAAGTCCTCATTCACGTCCGCTTCAACAGCGACGGCACAGTGTCCGAGATCGGCGAACGCCCGGCAAGTCTGACCCCGCAACAATGGTTTACCAAACTTTCCGAGAAGGCAGGCAATGCCTTTCAGGCGCTTACGGGCGGCCGCGGTCTGTTCCGCGTCACTGCTGACGAAGTCGCTGCGCTCAAGGCCACGGCGCTTCAGTAAGGTACGGCGTCGTTCGCTTGGCGAAAGGATATGAGCATGATCGGTGAAATTCTAACTGCCTTTCGTCAAGGCGACGTCGTTCCCTATCTTGGTCCAGGCGTCACTGGCTTGCCGGGCGAGGCGGCCCCGCCGTCGCTTCCCGAGAAACTCGTCGTCGACCTCGTTGCGGGCGCGACCGTGCCGCACAAGATTCGCAACAATCTGACGGCGGCGGCCCAATACATCGAAAACTTCAAGCACCGTAAGACGCTCACCTGTCTTATGGCGAAGGCCTTTTCTTCGTCGCAGGCGGAGCCGAGCCCTTTCCATGTATGGCTCGCCGCACAGGAGCAACTCCCGCTTGTCGTTCACGCCTGGTATGACGACCTTTTGCTGAAGGCCTTTGCATCACGGCGCGACTGGGGACTCGTTCAAGGCGTGACTCAAAGCGAACATTTCGGCGACTGGGTCAACTGGTTCCGTCCGGATGGTTCGCGCGTGCCGACACGAGAATTCATTCGCGATGGGTCCGGCGCCAAGGCGCCCGCCGAGGCTCCCGCGGAAGCACTCTCCTGGCGCAGCCTGGTTTACGAGCCGCTTGGCGGCGTTTTTCCGGCATCAAATTTTATCGTGTCGGATTCGGACTATGTCGAGGTTTTGACGGAAATCGACATTCAGACCCCGATCCCCGACTCCGTGCAGACAATCCGCACGGGACGCAACTTCCTGTTTCTTGGCTGTCGCTTCACCAATCAGCTCGAACGCAGTTTCGCCCGACAGATCATGAAGCGCTCGTCAGACAAGCATTGGGCGGTGATCGACGGCGACCTCACACGAAATGAAGAGAAGTTTCTACGTGAGCAGAGCATTAAACGGATCAACTCGACGCTCGCCGGATTCACGACGGCTCTCTGTGAAGTCCAGTCTCGCCGCCGCCGCAGCCTGAATTCGGAAAGTAAAAGAATGATCGCCGACCTTCCCGTCGTCTTCAAATACCACGTCTTCGCCTGCTTCCAGCAACGCCCCCCGGGCCATCCGCGGGGCAGTTGCATGGGTTCGGGCGCAAAGCCACTTCTGGATCGCTTGCAAGCCAAGCTCGCCGCGCAGCCGTTGCCTGATGTATCGATGACGGCGACCGGCTGCCTTAGCTTCTGCCGCGCCGGCCCCCTGATGGTCGTTTATCCTGAAGGCGTGTGGTATGCGCCGCGGACAGAACTGGACATCGATGAAATCATTCAGTCGCATTTCATCGAGGGAAATCCGGTGGAGCGGCTGATCATCGTGCCACAGCCCTAAACCTTTGCTCAAGGCACGCAAGAAAGCCGCAAGAATGCGCGGGCGGCTTTTCCTTTTGGCCTCAGACCGGAACCTTCGACGGCCGGCCCTCCGCGTCCTTGAACGGAAAGAGTCCTGATTGGAAGCATTGCGTCATATGTTCTGCCCGGGCGATTGCCGCCGCGGCGAGCGCTTCAGGCAGGGTCTCTTTTGCCGTTTCGACGAAAAGCGTCAGCCAGCGCGCAAAATGCTGGGGTTCAACAGGAAGGTTTACATGCACGCCGAAGGGCGTTCCCTGATACCGCGTCGTGCCGAGCAACGCGTGAGACCAAAAATTCGTGACAATTTCGAGATGCGGCTCGAGTTCGGGGATCGATTTGGCAAAAATCGGACCCAACAAGGGGTCGATCTCGCCCTTGTCGTAAAAGCGCTTGACGCAGTTCCTAATCGCCGCCTCTGAAGTCTCGGCCTTCAAAGGCTCGTGTTTCAATTCCGCTTCCATCTTGTCCTCCGATTCATCAACGCACGTTCAAAACAGCAAGCGGGATTGTCACTCCGCCGACTTTCCGACCGAGCATCGCGTCGACTTTCTGACGAACGAACTCGATCTTCAGCGGCTTGGCCAGAAATCCATGAGCGCCGGACGACACACATTCCTTGCCATAGCCTGTCGCCTCTGCCTCGACGACGACAAGAATCTTTGCTGAAGGAATTTGCTCGCGCACCTTCCCGAGGAGCTCCAGCCCCTCCGCTCTCAGCACGCCATCCGAAATGAGGATGAGATCCGGCGGCTGTGTCTTCGCCTTCTGAAAGGCGCTTTCGGCGCTCGCGACTTCATGCGCCTCGAATTCGTCATGCAGCATGAACTGAAGCGCCGCGCGAATAATCTCATTGTCGTCGACAACGAACACTCGCTTGTTTTCCAGCGCTTTCGACATTTCGACGCCGATCTGCATCTCCCACCTCGCTCGCGTTTCAATCGCGCGTTTTCAAGCAAGCGACATGCCGTCCGGCATTTCGCGCTTTCCAAACATTCCAGAGTCAGTGCGGTTGCGAACATGACTGTCGGCTTTGACACATGTGTCAGCAGGCCCATGCGGGGCGGCGGAATCGATGCGATTACAAATGACTAGAGCAACACCGAACCTCTGGCATGCTCTTTGCGCAACGGGGTTCGCAAGGCTTTTGGCAGCCGGTTCAAACGCTCGGTAGGAAAGATCCGGTCGCCCGCGCCTCGTCGCAAAGTAACTGAACCTCGGCCTGCGTGTGGCGCGCGCCGAATACGTTAACGGCTTAATCAAGGAGAATGCAATGTCGCTTAGACAGATCGCTTTCTACGGCAAGGGTGGCATCGGCAAATCGACGACCTCCCAGAATACCCTCGCGGCGCTCGCCGAACTGGGCAAGAAGATTCTCATCGTCGGCTGCGATCCCAAGGCTGACTCGACACGTCTCATACTTCACGCCAAGGCGCAGGACACCATCCTGTCGCTGGCCGCCGAAGCTGGTTCGGTCGAGGACCTCGAGCTCGAAGACGTTATGAAGGTCGGCTACAAGGACATCCGTTGTGTCGAGTCCGGCGGCCCGGAGCCTGGAGTGGGCTGCGCCGGTCGCGGCGTCATCACATCCATCAACTTCCTCGAGGAAAACGGCGCCTATGACGATGCCGACTACGTCTCTTATGACGTTCTTGGCGACGTTGTCTGCGGCGGCTTCGCAATGCCCATCCGTGAGAACAAGGCCCAGGAAATTTACATCGTCATGTCCGGAGAGATGATGGCCATGTATGCGGCCAACAACATTTCAAAGGGCATTCTGAAATACGCCAATTCCGGCGGCGTGCGCCTGGGCGGACTGGTTTGCAATGAGCGCCAGACCGACAAGGAGCTGGAACTGGCCGAGTCTCTCGCCAAGAAGCTCAATTCGAAGCTCGTATACTTCGTGCCGCGCGACAATATCGTTCAGCACGCGGAACTGCGCCGTATGACGGTCATCGAGTATGCGCCCGAGTCGAAGCAGGCCGAGCATTATCGTGAGCTCGCACGTCGAGTTCGACGCCAACGCTGGCAACGGCACGATCCCAACGCCGATCACGATGGATGAACTCGAAGATCTCCTCATGGAGCACGGCATCATGAAGGCGGTCGACGAGTCCCAGGTCGGCAAGACCGCGGCGGAACTCAACGTCGCCTGACACGACAACTGCCCGGCTCCCCCCGGAGCCGGGCCTACCACCAGACCAAATGAAAGGGCTCCGTCATGAGTGTGGCGCAAGCTGAAATCAATCGAAGACATCAAGGCCCGCAATAAGGACCTCATCAAGGAAGTCCTCGAGGTCTATCCGGAAAAGACCGCCAAGCGGCGCGCCAAGCACCTCGGCACATTCGAAGACGGCAAACCGGATTGCGGCGTCAAGTCGAACATCAAATCGATCCCCGGCGTCATGACCATTCGTGGTTGTGCTTACGCCGGATCCAAGGGCGTCGTGTGGGGTCCGATCAAGGACATGATCCACATCTCGCATGGTCCTGTCGGCTGCGGCCAATATTCCTGGGCATCGCGACGCAACTATTATATCGGCACGACGGGCGTAGACACTTTCGGCACGATGCAGTTCACCTCCGACTTCCAGGAGAAGGACATCGTGTTCGGCGGCGACAAGAAGCTCTCCAAGATCATGGACGAGATCGAAGTCCTCTTCCCGCTGAACAAGGGGATCACCGTCCAGTCCGAGTGCCCGATCGGTCTCATCGGCGACGACATCGAGGCGGTCTCCAAGGCCAAGTCGAAGGAATATGACGGCAAGACGATCGTTCCGGTTCGTTGCGAAGGGTTTCGCGGCGTTTCCCAGTCGCTCGGCCATCACATCGCCAATGACGCGGTCCGCGACTGGGTCTTCGACAAGCAGGAGGGAAAGCCCGCTCGCTTCGAACAGACGCCTTACGACGTTGCGATCATCGGCGACTATAACATCGGCGGCGACGCCTGGTCTTCGCGCATCCTGCTCGAGGAAATGGGCCTGCGCGTCGTCGCTCAGTGGTCCGGCGACGGCACGATTGCCGAACTCGAAGCGACGCCAAAGGCGAAACTGAATGTTCTGCACTGCTACCGCTCGATGAACTATATCTCGCGCCACATGGAAGAGAAGTACGGCATTCCGTGGTGCGAATATAACTTCTTTGGTCCGTCCAAAATCGAAGAATCGCTACGCAAGATCGCGTCGCACTTCGACGACACGATCAAGGAAGGAGCCGAGCGCGTCATAGCGAAATATCGTCCGCTCATGGACGCCGTCATCGCGAAATACCGCCCGCGACTCGAGGGCAAGAAGGTCATGCTCTTCGTCGGCGGCCTTCGTCCGCGCCACGTCATCGGCGCTTATGAAGACCTCGGCATGGAAGTCATCGGAACCGGCTATGAATTCGGCCATAATGACGACTATCAGCGCACGACCCACTACGTGAAGGACGGCACGCTGATCTACGACGACGTGACGGGTTACGAGTTCGAAAAGTTCGTCGAGAAGATCCAGCCGGATCTCGTCGGCTCGGGCATCAAGGAAAAATACGTCTTCCAGAAGATGGGCGTGCCTTTCCGTCAAATGCACAGCTGGGACTACTCGGGCCCCTATCACGGTTACGACGGCTTCGCGATCTTCGCTCGCGACATGGATATGGCGATCAATTCGCCGGTCTGGAAAATGGCCAAGGCGCCCTGGGCTGCCTGATACAGCAAAGAAGAAAGGTCTCGCCTCCTCCCCGAGGCGAGACCGGCTAGCGGAAACGAGAGGAACTCCTATGCCACAGAATGCTGACAACGTTCTCGACCATCTTAATTTGTTCCGCCAGCCGGAATACAAGGAGATGTTCGAGAACAAGAAGAAGAACTTCGAAAATCCGGTCGCGGACGACAAGCTCGAGCAGATTCGCGAATGGACCAAAACGCAGGAATATAAGGAAAAGAATTTCGCGCGCGAAGCTCTGACAGTCAATCCGGCCAAGGCTTGCCAGCCGCTTGGCGCGGTGTTCGCAGCCGTCGGCTTCGAGAGCACGATCCCCTTTGTTCACGGCTCGCAGGGCTGCGTCGCCTATTATCGCTCGCACTTTTCGCGTCACTTCAAGGAGCCGACGTCCTGCGTCTCCTCCTCCATGACGGAGGACGCGGCGGTGTTCGGCGGGCTCAACAACATGATCGACGGTCTCGCCAACACCTACAATATGTATAAGCCGAAGATGATCGCCGTCTCCACCACCTGCATGGCGGAAGTCATCGGCGATGATCTCAACGCGTTCATCAAGACATCGAAGGAAAAAGGCTCCGTTCCGCAGGAATTCGACGTTCCCTTCGCGCATACTCCGGCCTTCGTGGGCAGCCATATCACGGGCTATGATAATGTCATCAAGGGGGTACTCGAACATTTCTGGGACGGCAAGGCCGGCACCGCGCCCAAACTCGAGCGCGCGCCGAACGAGAAAATTAACTTTCTCGGCGGCTTCGACGGTTACACAGTGGGAAATATCCGCGAAGTGAAGCGCATCTTCGAGTCCATGGGCGTGGAATACACGATCATCGGCGACAACAGTGACGTGTGGGACACGCCGACAGATGGTGAATTCCGCATGTATGACGGCGGGACCAAGCTTGAGGACGTGGCCGCCGCGCTCAACGCAAAGGCGACGATTTCGATGCAGGAATACTGCACCGAAAAGACCCTTCCCTACATCAAGACGAAAGGGCAGGAAGTCGTCGCTCTCAACCACCCGATCGGGGTTGGCGGCACCGACAAGTTCCTGATGGAGATCTCACGCATCACCGGCAAACCGATCTCGGCGGAGTTGACCAAGGAGCGCGGCCGCCTCGTTGACGCAATCGCGGACTCCTCGGCGCATATCCACGGCAAGAAATTCGCGATCTATGGCGATCCCGATCTGTGCCTTGGACTCGCGGGCTTCCTGCTGGAGCTCGGCGCCGAGCCGACGCACATTCTCTCCACCAACGGCGGCAAGGCCTGGGCCGGAAAGGTGCAGGAACTGCTCGACTCCTCGCCCTTCGGCAAGAACTGCAATGTCTACGCCAATAAGGATCTGTGGCACATGCGCTCGCTTCTGTTCACGGAGCCGGTCGACTATCTCATCGGAAACACCTACGGGAAATATCTCGACCGCGACACGGGCACCCCGCTCATCCGTATCGGCTTCCCGATCTTCGATCGCCACCACAAGCATCGCTATCCGGTGTGGGGCTATCAGGGATCAATGAACGTCCTGGTATGGATTCTCGACGCCATCTTCGAGGATATCGACCGGAACACCAATGTCGTGGCGAAGTCGGACTATTCCTTCGACATCATTCGCTAAAGGAAAAGCGCTCGCCGGGCCGATGTTGGCCCGGCGAATGCATGCTGAGGCGCGACAACGGCGCAACGCTTGCAGGAGCCTTTCGAATGTCGACGCTCTCCGAAAAAGTTCAGGACGTCTTCAACGAGCCCGGTTGCGGCAAGAACCAGAACAAATCAGAAAGAGAGCGCAAGAAGGGTTGCACCAAGCAGCTTGCGCCGGGCGCCGCCGCCGGGGGCTGCGCCTTCGACGGCGCCAAGATCGCACTACAACCCATTACCGACGTCGCGCATCTCGTCCACGGTCCAATCGCTTGCGAGGGCAATAGCTGGGACAATCGCGGCGCAAAGACCTCCGGCTCGTCCCTTTATCGTACCGGATTTACGACCGACATCGGCGAAAATGACGTTGTCTTCGGCGGAGAGAAGCGTCTCTATCGGTCAATCAAGGAAATCATCGACAAATATGATCCGCCGGCGGTCTTCGTCTACCAAACCTGCGTGCCGGCGATGACGGGCGACGACATCGAGGCCGTTTGCAAGGCCGCTGCGGTGAAGTTCAACAAGCCCGTGATCCCTGTCATTTCCCCTGGATTTGTCGGTCCGAAAAACCTCGGCAACAAGCTTGCGGGAGAAGCAATCCTCGATCACGTCATCGGCACACAAGAGCCTGAATATACGACGCCCTATGACATCAATATCATCGGCGAATACAATCTTGCCGGAGAGTTGTGGCAGGTGAAGCCGCTGCTCGACGAATTAGGCATCCGCATACTCGCCTGCATCTCCGGCGACGCCAAATACCACGAGGTTGCATCCTCGCATCGCGCCCGCGCCGCGATGATGGTGTGCTCAAAGGCAATGATAAACGTCGCCCGGAAAATGGAAGAGCGTTATGCGATTCCCTTTTTCGAGGGATCTTTCTACGGTATTGGCGACATGAGCGACAGTCTGCGGGAAATCGCACGTCTGCTTATCGAGCGCGGCGCTCCTGACGACCTGATGGCGCGCACGGAAGCCGTCATTGCGCGCGAAGAGGCCAGGGCCTGGGCGCGCATCGCGCCTTATCGGTCGCGCCTCGAAGGAAAGCGAGTTCTTGCTGATCACGGGCGGTGTGAAGAGTTGGTCCGTTGTCGCTGCGCTTCAGGAGGCCGGCCTGGAAATCGCGGGCACCAGCGTCAAGAAGTCGACAAAGGAAGACAAGGAAAAGATCAAGGAGCTGATGGGTCAGGACGCCCATATGATCGATGACATGACGCCGCGTGAAATGTACAAGATGTTGAAAGAAGCGCGCGCGGATATCATGCTTTCGGGTGGCCGTTCCCAGTTCATCGCGCTTAAGGCCAAGATGCCCTGGCTCGACATCAATCAGGAACGTCATCACGCCTATGCTGGCTATGAGGGCATGGTCGAGCTCGTCCACGAAATCGAGAAGGCGCTCTATAATCCTGTCTGGGAACAGGTTCGCCGCCCGGCGCCCTGGGAAGAGAAGAGCTGGGAAGAGCGAACCTCCGAGGCGATCGCAGCCGAAGCCGCGGCGCTCGCCGCCGATCCAGTAGCGGCCGAGGCCTCGCGACGCGACAGGAATGTCTGCTCGTGCAACCTCATCACCGTTGGCGCGATCGAAGACGCCATTCGCGATGGCGCGGACAGCATCGCCTCTGTCGGAAAGGCGACATCAGCGGGAACGGGCTGCGGCGGCTGTCAGGAACGCATTTCCTCCATCCTTGAAGCGTCGACAAACTCTGGCGCGCTCGCCGCGCCGCAAGCAGCGTGAGGCGAGAATGGCGCGCGTCATACACTCTAAAAAGGCCTGCACGGTCAATCCGCTCAAGATGAGCCAGCCGATCGGCGGCGCGCTCGCCTTCATGGGCGTTGCAGACTGCATGCCTGTACTGCATGGCTCGCAGGGCTGCACCTCCTTCGGCCTCGTGCTTTTCGTTCGTCATTTTCGCGAGGCGATCCCCTTGCAGACGACGGCGATGAATGAGGTCGCGACGATCCTAGGGGGACTCGAAAATATTGAGCAGGCGATCCTCAACATCGTCAAGCGCGCAAACCCGAAGGTAATCGGCATCTGCTCGACTGGCGTCACAGAGACGAAGGGCGACGATGTCGAGGGCTATCTGAAGCTCGTCCGCAAGCGCCACCCGGAGCTTGCTGATCTTGGCGTCGTTTACGTCTCGACGCCTGATTTCAAGGATGCTTTCCAGGACGGCTTCGCCAAGACCGTCAAGAAGCTCATCGAAGAGTTCGTGCCCGCGGAAATCCCGACGCGCCGTGCGCCGCAACGCGTCAATGTGCTCGCGGGCTGCCATCTGACGCCTGGCGATATCGAAGAGCTTCGGGATATCATCGAAGCCTTTGGGCTGGCGCCTACCTTTTTGCCGGATCTCTCTGGCTCGCTCGACGGCCATATTCCCGATGACTTCACGCCGACGACTCTGGGCGGCGTTACACGCGCGGAAATTGCGGCTATGGGCGGCGGCGCCTGGACAATCGCAGTCGGCGAGCAGATGCGAGCCGCCGCCGAGGCTCTCGAGGCGCGCGCGGGCGTGCCGTTCGAATTATTCGACCGACTGACGGGACTTGGTCCCAACGACGATTTTGTCAGTTTCCTGTCGCGCATCAGCGGCCGGCCCGTTCCGATGAAATACCGTCGACAGCGCGGTCAACTAGTCGATGCCATGCTCGACGGACATTTCCACTTCGGCGGCAAACGCATCGCCATCGGCGCCGAGCCTGATCTTCTTTATGGCGTCGGCCAACTGCTGACGGAAATGGGTGCTGAGATCGTCGCCGCGGTTACGACGACGAACTCGGCCGTTCTCGAGAAAATGCTGATTGAGGAAGTCGTCATCGGCGATCTGGAAGATCTTGAGACTCGCGCGGTGGGTTGCGATCTTCTCATCACCCATTCGCATGGCCGGCAATCCTCGGAGCGTCTTGGCGTCCCACTCTATCGGATCGGGCTTCCGATGTTCGATCGACTCGGAGCCGCGCATGAGGTGAGCGTCGGCTATCGCGGCGCCCGCAATCTGATCTTTGCCATCGGGAATATGTTCATCGAGCGCACGCCGGAGCCCACGCCGGAGAGCTGGAGCCATGTTTCGGCCCCTGACGATTCGACTCCTTCAGCGGACACATCCTTCCCCCTCGCACACTGACTTCAATGGAGGCGTTATGAAAGTAGCTTTCGCCACTCAAGACCTTGAACGGGTCGACGCCCATTTCGGCTGGGCGAAGAACATCGCATTTTACGAACTTACGCCCGAATCCTGTCATTTCATCGAGGCGATTCAATTTGCCGGCGATCTTCAGGAAGATGGCAATGAGGACAAGCTGCAGCCCAAGCTGGAGGCGCTAAAGGGTTGCGCGATCCTCTATGTCGCGGCCATCGGCGGTTCGGGCGCGGCGCGCGTCGTGGCCCAGAATATCCATCCCATGAAAGTGCCGCAGCCGGAGAAAATCACGGACCTTCTTGAAAAGCTTCAGGTCGTTCTCAAAGGCTCGCCGCCGCCGTGGCTGCGCAAGATTTTGTCGAAGAGCGGCGCGCGCACCTTCGATTTTGAAGAGGAGACAGCAAATGTCTGAAGCAGCCGTCGACGTCCAGCAAAAGCCGGAAGACAGCGTCTTCATCAAGGAGCTGATCAAGGTCTGGCGTGCGCAGGACACCCATGGAACATGGGAGAAGAAGAGCGACGTCAGCCTTCTCGATCCTTACATCGTCACCAAAGAGCAGCGTCGGCAAATGCCGATCATCGGCGATCCGGACCCTGAGATCCTTTGGCGTCTGGAGCTGTTCTATAATGCTGTCGGACTCGCGATCGAGCGCCGCACCAAATGCATGGTGCAGCCATTGATGAAGATGAGCCATGAGGGCTTCGGCCGCATGATACTGACGACGGGTCGTCTCATCGTCGTTAATCGTCACCTGCGTGACGTGCATCGCTTTGGCTTCGAAACGCTCGAAAAGCTTGCCGCGGAAGGCGAGAAATTTGTCGAGGCCGGCGTCGAGATGATCGAGAAGTTTCCGGAAGTAGCTCGCTTTTGATGGAGGCGCAAAATGAGCGGCGTCGATGAACTCAAGGCCGAAATCAAGAAGCTGTCGGCCAAAGCCACGAATATGAAAATGAACCTGCACGACCTATCCGAGGAGCTACCTATAAACTGGACGAGTGTCCTCACCGTCGCTCAGGATACCTATGACGCTTACGCCGCGCTCGAAGCGGCGAGAAAGAAACTCAAGGAACTCGAGGCAGCCTGATGAGCGATTTCAAGACGCGGGACGGCTCGCCCTACACCCCGCTCTACCTCACCGACATCAACGCCGAGACGTGCATCGGCTGTGGCCGCTGCTTCAAGGTCTGCCCGCAAAATGTCATGGCCCTTTACGGGGTGAATGACGAAGGCGAGATTCTCGGTATCGTCACCGACGACGACGATGATGATTTCGACGGCGATCTCAATCGAAAGATCATGAAGGTTGAGCACGCCGGCGCATGCATCGGCTGCAACGCCTGCGCCAGGGTCTGTCCGAAGAATTGCCAAACTCATGTGCCAGCCGACGAAATCGCGGCCTGACCTTAGATGACCTTGCTCGCGCCCATGCACGAGCAGCCGGCGGGAGCGCGCAGACCGCCCTCCGCCGAAGCGATCTATCGCGCCATTCGCGCCGACGGAACGCCGGCGGCCGCCCGCGCGCCTTTCACTGCGCATGTCCTGGCTTGCGTGCTTACGTCGGGCTTGCTCGAAGTGCGAGACAATGCGGCGACTCTGTCCGCCGCCCTTGGCCTCAACCGCGCCAAACTCGACGTCATGACGGCGCAATGGGCTCCCGGCGCAAGGCGTTTCTTTCGACTCGAATTCGAGCCGATGACTCTCGCTTTCGACGAGGAGGAAGCGCAACTTTTCATACTTCTCGATCGCTACAGGGTGGACGCGTCGGCCCTGAGCGAATGGATGGCGCACATCGTCGCCCGTCGCGCCATGTCGCCCGACCATCTATGGCAGGATCTTGGCCTTCTCGAACGGGGCGAATTGACCCGGCTGATGGGTGAATGGTTTCCGACGCTAGCGGCCGCCAACGTCGACAACATGAAGTGGAAGAAGTTCTTCTATCGGAAGCTCTGCGAACTCGAAGGCTTCTCGCTTTGCGCCGCCCCGACTTGCCGGGAGTGCGACGACTTCGAAAATTGCTTCGGCGACGAAGACGGGACGAGCATGCTCGCACGCATCGCCCGCCGTTAACCAGACCCCCGCCTTCTTGAAAAAACGTCGCAAACAACGCTTGTCGATTCTCCGACAATGGCGGCTTACAGACAAGGCGAGCAACACAAACTTGCTGTATTTGCAGAGCGTTTACCGCTGGCACACCGGTTGCTTTTCATTTTTCGAAAGCATCTTGAATAAGGAGCCATCGAGATGATCCAGCTGACGGATAGCGCGGTGACGGCGGTTCGCACGGCGATTGCGGGGGCGGGGCAGGAAGTCGAGGGGCTTCGGATCATGGTTGAGGCGGGCGGGTGCGCGGGCCTCAAATACATGATGGGTCTCGTCAACGAGGCTGACCCCAACGACCATGTGTTCGACACGGAGGGCGTGAAGATCTTTGTCGAGGAAGGCTCTCTCTCCTATCTCGACGGCACCAGGATCGACTTTGTGATCGGCCTTGAGGGCTCTGGTTTCACCTTCGACAATCCGCAAGCCAAATCGAGCTGTTCCTGCGGAAAATCTTTCGGCTGATCGCGAGGAGGCGGCGATGTGGGATTATTCTGACAAGGTCAAGGACTATTTCTTCAACCCGAAGAATGCGGGCGTTCTCGACGAGGCCAATGCCGTCGGTGAAGTCGGCGCCATCTCCTGCGGCGACGCGCTCAAGTTGATGCTGAAGGTAGATCCCGAAACGGAAGTCATTCAGGACGCGAAGATTCCAGACCTTCGGCTGCGGCTCCGCGATCGCCTCCTCCTCTGCGCTGACCGACATCATCATCGGCAAGACGCTGCAGGAAGCAATCACCCTCACCAACCAGGACATTGCCGACTTCCTCGGCGGCCTGCCGCCCGAGAAGATGCATTGCTCGGTCATGGGCTATGAGGCGCTTCAGGCGGCGATCGCCAACTTCCGTGGCGAGGAATGGCATGACGACCATGAGGAAGGCGCGCTGCTCTGCAAATGCTTCGGCGTCGACGAAGGCATGGTGGAGCGCGCGATCCGCATGAACAAGCTCACCTCGATCGAACAGGTCACCGATTACACAAAAGCCGGCGGCGGTTGCCTTACCTGCTTCGACAAGCTCGAAGACGTTCTGGCCAGGGTGAACGCCGAACTGGTCGCCGAGGGTATCCTTGCCGCGCATGAAGCCTATAGCGCCGGCGCGGTCGACGCGGCCGAGATCAAAGCCAAGGCGAGAGCCAAGAAGGAGGCCGAGCGGGAAGCCGCGCCGCCAACCTCTCCGCTGACTCCCGCTTCGCCCTTGCCGCCGCCTTCGGCCGGGATGACCAACCTCAAGAAGATGCGCCTCATCGAGGAAGCGATTGAAGAGATCCGTCCCTATCTCAAAAAGGATGGCGGCGACTGCGAACTCGTCGACGTCGACGGCTCCAATGTCCTTGTCAGCCTGACCGGCGCCTGCACCGGCTGCCAGATGGCGGGCGTCACGGTTTCCGGCATTCAGGAACGGCTGATTGCGAAGCTGGGCGTCGCGGTTCGCGTCGTCCCCGTCAAATCCCACGCTCACTGAAGGACATGGCCATGCGCGCGGTCTATCTCGACAATAATGCGACGACGCGGGTCGATCCGGCCGTCGTCGAGGCGATGCTGCCGTTTTTCACGGAACAATTCGGCAATCCGTCCTCGATACACTCGTTTGGCGCGAGCGTCGGCCAATCGGTGAAGAAAGGCCGCCAGCAGCTGCAGCAATTGCTCGGCGCCGAGCATGATCACGAGATCATCTACACGGCGAGCGGCACGGAAGCGGACAATACGGCCATTTTCTCCGCGCTCGAATCCCTCCCCGCGCGCAACGAGATCGTCACCAGCGCGGTCGAGCATCCGGCGGTTCTGGCGTTCTGCCAGCATCTCGAGAAGATCGGCCGCGCCAAGGTTCATTACATTGGCGTCGACTCGCTCGGCAGACTCGACCTCGAAGCCTATCGCGCCGCGCTCTCCGACAAGGTGGCGCTGGTCACGCTGATGTGGGCGAATAACGAGACCGGCACAATCTTCCCCGTGGAGGCGCTCGCCGAACTCGCCAAGGAAGTCGGCGCGCTCTTTCATACGGACGCCGTGCAGGCTGTCGGCAAAGTGCCGATCGTGCTCAAGGGCAGCGCCATCGACATGCTCTCGCTCTCCGGGCACAAGCTGCATGCGCCCAAGGGCATCGGCGCGCTTTATGTCAAGCGCGGCGCGCGCTTCAAGCCGCTTCTGCGCGGCGGCCATCAGGAGCGCGGGCGCCGGGCGGGCACGGAGAATGCGCCCGGAATCATCGGACTTGGAAAGGCCGCCGAGCTCGCCATCACACATATGGCTGACGAGCAGACCCGCGTTAAGGCGCTTCGCGACCGGCTCGAAAGCGCGATCCTGCAGCGCGTTCCAAATTGCTTCGTCAACGGCGATCTGCGCGAGCGTTTGCCGAACACGACGAATATCGCCTTCGAATATGTTGAGGGCGAAGCAATCCTCCTGCATCTCACGCGCCAGGGCATCGCCGCTTCCTCCGGTTCGGCCTGCACCTCGGGTTCGCTCGAGCCCTCGCATGTCATGCGCGCGATGAATGTGCCCTTCACCGCCGCGCATGGATCGATCCGCTTCTCCTTCTCGCGCGACAATGTCCCGGAAGATGTCGACCAGGTGATCGAGTGTCTGCCGAGGATCCTCGAGAATTTGCGCGCGCTCTCGCCCTTCTGGGCGGGCGCAAACAAAGAGCCGAACGCCTTCAAACCCGTTTATGCGTGAGTGAAGCCGTGAGCGCCGACCATCCCGCCATCTGCATCAACGATACGACGCTCCGCGATGGCGAACAGGCTCCGCGCGTCGCCTTCACGGCGCGCGACAAGCTGATGATCGCGCGCGCGCTGGCTTCAGCAGGGGTGGACGAGATCGAAGTCGGCACGCCGGCCATGGGTCGTGACGAGATCGAGGCCATCGGCGGCGTTGTCGCCGACGGCTTGCCGTGCAGGGTCATGGCCTGGTGCCGGCTCAGCAGGCATGACATAGACGCCGCGCTCGCCTCGGGCGTCTCGCATGTCAATGTTTCGGCGCCCATGTCGCGCCTGCAGATCGGCGTGAAGCTGGGCGTCGACGTCGCCACTGTGGCCGAACGCGTGCGCGGCGTCGTCTCCTATGCGCGTGCGCGTGGATTGACGGTCGCGCTCGGCGGCGAGGACTCCTCGCGCGCCGATCCGCGCGACATCGGGACGATTCTGCGCGCGGCGGAAGAGGCGGGCGCCTGGCGCTATCGTTTCGCCGACACGCTCGGCGTTCTCGATCCCTTCTCCGCCTATGAGGCGATTTCCCGTGTGCGGGAAGAGACCGATCTGCCCATCGAATTCCATGGCCATGACGATGTCGGCCTCGCGACCGCAAATACGCTGGCGGCCATTCGCGCCGGCGCGACCCATGCGTCGGTCACCGTTCTCGGATTGGGCGAGCGCGCGGGCAACGCGCCGCTCGAGGAGATCGCCGTCGCACTCGGTCATGTCGCCCGCGGAAAAACCAATGTGCGCATCGAGACGCTTCACGCGCTTTCCAAGCTCGTCGCGAAGGCGGCGCGCCGACGCGTCGGCCGCGCCAAGGCGATTGTCGGCGTCGATGTCTTCACCCACGAGTTAGGAATTCATGTCGCGGCGCTTTTGAAAGACGCCCGCACCTATCAAGGGGTCGACCCCGCGCGGCTTGGCCGGCGCAACAAGGTCGTGCTGGCGAAACACTCTGGCGTGGCCGCGCTCAGGCGCAAGGGCGAAGAACTCGGTTTCGATATCGATCGCGACCTTGCACATGCGCTTTTGACGCAAATCCGTCAGCGCGCGAATGAGAAGGCGGCGCCGATGACACGCCGCGAGCTGAAGAGCTTCTTCAAAAGCGCATGCGGAGGCGCGCCATGACTCTCGTGTGTTCGGCGTCGCTAAGCGTTTCATCGGCGCCGCAGAGCCTCTTGGCGAAGCTGCGCGGCGACGTCGCCTGCGTGCGGCAACGGGATCCGGCCGCGCGCAATTTACTGGAAGTCGCGCTGCTCTACCCCGGCGTTCACGCGCTGATCGTCTACCGCGTCGCGAATGCGCTCTGGCGGCGCGGCGTCAAATTTCCGGCGCGTTTCCTTTCCTGGTTCGGACGCCTCGTCACAAATATCGACATTCATCCGGGCGCCACCATCGGAGAGCGACTGTTCATCGATCACGGCGCCGGCGTCGTCATTGGCGAAACCGCCGTCATTCAGGACGATGTCACGCTTTATCACGGCGTCACGCTGGGCGGCACGTCCTGGGCGCTCGGCAAACGTCACCCCACGATCGAGAGCGGCGTTCTCGTCGGAGCCGGCGCAAAGATTCTCGGACCGATCACGGTTGGCGCGCGCGCCCGCATCGGCGCCAATTCGGTGGTGATCGAAGATGTGCCGCCGGAAATGACGGTCGTCGGCATACCCGGGCGCATCGTCCGCGTCGAGCGCCGTCGCTCCGGTTACGAAGGCCGGATAGATCTCGAACATCATCTCATTCCCGATCCGGTCGGCGACGCGATATCTGTTCTCATCGATCGCATCGATTTTCTTGAGACCCGCCTCGCGCATCTGCAGGCGCGCAAGAACGAAGCCCCGTCCAGAACCGGCCAAATGGAGACGAAGCCATGAGCGTTTTCGACGAATTGCGGAAGCTCTCGTCCGCCGAAGATTTCTTCGAGGCGCTCGGGGTCGACTATGATGCGACGGTTGTCCGCGTCGCCCGCCTCCATATTCTGCGCCGCATGGGCGAATATCTCGCGCGCAACGACTTTGACGGCGCGAGCGATGAAGAAGCGCGCGCCGCCTGCAGACAACATCTTTCAAACGCCTACGCCGACTTCGTCGCCTCGTCGCCGATCGCCGAGCGCGTGTTCAAGGTCCACAAGGACGCGGTCAAGCCGAAGACGGAGCCGGCCAAGCCTTTCATCCCCCTGACGACGCTCACCGGCGGCGCAGGCTGATCGAGGAAGAAGACATGAAGATCCTCGTCTGCATCAAACAGGTTCCGGACAGCGCACAGATCCGCGTCCATCCCGTGACCAACACGATCATGCGGCAGGGCGTGCCGACGATCATCAACCCCTACGATCTCTTCTCCCTCGAAGAGGCGTTGCGCCTGCGCGACAAGTTCGGCGGCGAGGTGACGGTGCTCACCATGGGTCCGCCCATGGCGGCGGAGTCCCTGCGCAAGGCGCTGGCGATCGGCGCCGACCGCGCCGTCCTGCTGACGGACCGCTTCTTCGCCGGCTCCGACACGCTCGCGACGACTTATGCTCTGGCGCAGGCGATCCGCAAGATCGAGCAGACCTTCGGCAAGCAGGACATCGTGTTCGCCGGAAAGCAGACGATCGACGGCGACACCGCGCAGGTCGGTCCAGGAGTCGCCAAGCGCCTTGGCCTGCTGCAACTCACCTACATCTCCAAAATCGCCGAATGCGATCCGGAAAAAGGCGAACTCGTCGTCGAGCGTCGCGCCGAAGGCGGCGTGCAAGTGCTGAAGACGTCCACGCCCTGCCTCATCACCATGATCGAGGGCTCCAACGAAGTGCGTCGGGGCGCGCTGGCCGACTCCTTGCGCGCGGCGCGCGCCGAGATCATCACCTGGAGCGCGAAGGACGCGGAGATCCAGGATCTCACCAAATGCGGCCTGAAAGGCTCGCCGACTATCGTCAAGAAGGTCTTCGCCCCGGCGCCGCGTTCCGAGAAGGCCGCCTTCATCGAGCCGGAGACCACAGCGGCGGATTCCGCCCAAGCGCTCATCACAGCAATTTTCGCGCGTCATCCCGCTCTCGAGGGCGACATGACCAAGCTTGCTTCGGGACTCTAAAGGAGCCGACAATGTCCGCAACCCCTGCTCCCCCTACCCGCGCGGCCGCGAAGAAGGAACTGCCAGAGCATTTTCGCGACTACAAACATGTCTGGGTTTTCGTTGAACTCGAACGCGGCGAGGTGCATCCGGTCTCCTGGGAGCTTCTCGGCGAAGGCCGTAAGCTTGCCGACAAGCTCGGGGTAGAACTCGCAAGCGTCGTGCTCGGCGGTGACGGCGAGGCCACGAAGGAAGCGGCGGCCGAATCCTTCCGCTATGGCGCCGACCTCGCCTACCTCGTTGAACATCCGGCGCTCACGGACTATCGCAACGAGTCCTTCGCCAAAGCGATGACGCAGCTCGTCAACGCGCACAAGCCGGAGATCCTGCTTCTTGGCGCGACGAACCTTGGGCGCGATCTCGCCGGCTCCGTCGCGACGACTCTGCTGACCGGGCTGACCGCCGACTGCACTGAACTCGCGGTCGACGCCGACGGCTCGCTTGCGGCAACGCGTCCGACATTCGGCGGCTCGCTGTTATGCACGATCTACACGCTCAATTACCGCCCGCAGATGGCGACGATCCGCCCGCGCGTCATGGCCATGCCGCCGCATGATCCCACCCGCACCGGCCGCATCGTCCCCTTTGCGGCCGACCTTTCGGAAGACGAGATCATCACCAAGCTGCTCCGCTTCGTGCCGGACCGCGACTCCAACAAGAGCAATCTTGCCTTCGCCGATGTCGTCATTGCCGGCGGCATGGGCTTGCAAAGCGCCGAGAACTTCCAGCTTGTGAAGAATCTTGCCGCCGTGCTCGGCGCCGAGTTCGGCTGCTCGCGTCCCGCGGTCCAGAAAGGCTGGCTTTCGTCCGATCGTCAGATCGGACAGACCGGCAAGACGATCCGGCCCAAGCTGTATATCGCCGCTGGCATCTCCGGCGCGATCCAGCATCGGGTCGGCGTCGAAGGCGCGGATTGCATCGTTGCTATCAATACCGACAAAAACGCGCCGATCTTCGACTTCGCGCATGTCGGAATCGTAACGGACGCCATTCGTCTGCTGCCGGCGCTCACCGAAGCCTTCCGGCAGAGGTTGTCGCCGCATCAGCGCGATCGGCTTGCAGGCTAGCGATCAAATCAAATCGCCGGGAAGCGCCGGCGCGCGAAAATGGAGACTGCCATGATCGAAGAACGGTTCGACGCGATCGTGATCGGCGCCGGAATGGCCGGCAACGCCGCGGCGCACACCATGGCGTCCAGGGGCCTCAAAGTGCTCGTATTGGAGCGCGGCGAATATCCCGGCTCCAAGAATGTCCAGGGCGCGATCCTCTATGCCGACATGGTGGAGAAAATCATCCCGGAGTTTCGTGAGGAGGCGCCGCTCGAGCGCCATCTCGTCGAGCAGCGCTTCTGGATGATGGGCGAGCGCTCGCACACCGGCCTGCAATATCGCAACGACGACTTCAACGAAGACAGGCCGAACCGCTACACGATCATCCGGTCTCAGTTCGACCGCTGGTTCGCCAGGGAGGTTCAGTCGAAAGGCGCGATCGTCATCTGCGAGACGACCGTCACCGAACTCGTCAGCGACGCCTACGGCAAGGTGATCGGCGTGCGCACCGATCGCGCCGGCGGCACCATCTTCGCGGATGTCGTCGTATTGTGCGAGGGCGTCAACGGATTGCTCGGCACGCGCGCCGGCCTGCGCGCGTCTCCCAAACCGGAGCATGTTGCGCTGGCGGTGAAGGAAATGCACTTCCTGCCACGAGAGACGATCGATGCGCGCTTCAACCTCCATGGCGACGAAGGCGTCGTCATCGAGGCCGCCGGCGTCATCTCCAAAGGCATGACGGGGATGGGCTTCGTCTACACCAACAAGGAAAGCGTCTCTGTCGGCATGGGTTGTCTGGTTTCCGACTTTGCCGCCAACAATGATACGCCCAACGGACTGCTGGAAGCTTTCAAGAACCATCCCTCGATCAAGCCGCTGCTCGAAGGCTCCGAAGTGAAGGAATATGCCGCCCATCTCATCCCTGAGGGCGGTTACAAGACAATTCCGGAACTTTTCGGCGCAGGATGGGTCGTTTGCGGCGACGCCGCGCAGCTCAACAACGCCATCCATCGCGAAGGGTCCAATCTCGCCCTCACCTCGGGGCGCCTCGCCGGCGAAGCGATCTTCCACTTGAAATCACGCAAAGAGGAAATGTCGAAGGCCAATCTCGCGCTCTACAAGAAGCTGCTCGACGACAGTTTCGTCATGAAGGACCTCAAAAAATACAAGGATATGCCCGCGCTGCTCCATGCGAATTCGCAAAATTACTTCCTTGCCTATCCGCAGCTCGTCTCCAAGGCCATGGAAAACTTCCTGCGAGTCGACGGCACCCCAAAACTCGACAAGGAAAAAGCCACGATCGGAGCCTTCGTCAAACAACGAAAATGGACCGGACTCGTCGGAGACGCTTGGAAACTCGCGCGCGCGTGGAGATAGCACGAAAGACGAGTTGGCGCTTTTCTTGCGTAGCCAGGATCAGACAGAACTTTGCGACAGGAGAAATCCAATGTCCCTCGCCGCCCGAGTCGAAGAGAAGCTCTACCAGAATCGCTACATTGTTGACGCGGGAAAACCGCATATCGCCATCCGCCCGCACGAGAAGCCCTCCGCAAACCTCCTCGCGATGACGAGGATCTGCCCTGCGGGATGCTATGCGCAGACAAGCTCCGGCCAAGTGGAAATCACGCCTGACGGCTGCCTCGAATGTGGCACGTGCCGCGTGCTTTGCGAGGATTCGGGCGACATCACCTGGAACTATCCGCGCGGCGGGTTCGGTGTGTTGTTCAAATTTGGTTGAGAGGAAACGCGATGCCGAACGTCACATTTAAATCGCCGCTGCTGCACAGAAACGTCACCGTCTATGCGGTCGCGGGAGATACCTCGAGCATTCTCTCTGTCGCCGACGCCAACAAGATACCAATCCCGCGCGACTGCCGGGACGGCGAATGCGGCTCCTGTCTCATCGAGGTTGTGACGCTCTCGGGCAAGACAATGGGCTCCGCCCTCACCGAAAAGGAAAAAGCGCAGCTCAAATCGCTCGGAAAGATTACTGCAGAGGAGATCAGGCTCGCGGAGGTCGACGACGTCGCGCCCAGATACCGTCTCGCGTGTCAGTATATTGTCCGCGACCAGGACATTCTCGTGAAATTCTCCGGCGAGCCCGGAGGAGCGTAAGCAAGCCGGCCTCCCGCGCGAGACGGCAGACGTTGCGCCGCGCTATCGCATGGCCGGCCAAAATCACGAGCATATTCTGGTTTGCCTCGCGCCGACGGCGGAGAGGCCTGAAGTCCGCGCCCTAGGCGAGCTTGTCGCCGAAAAGAAACTCCATCGCGCGATCGAGGCGGATATGGGGGAGCGGCAAAGGCTCCCCATCCTTTCCAATGCGGGCAATCGGCGGACGGAATTTCAGAAAGCGGAAATCGGCGTCCTCGTCCTCGAGCGCCAGAGCCTCGCCCATGAACGCGGCTTTCGGATCTTCCGGCAATTCGCCAGGGAAAATCGCGCCCTCGGAGACGCCGTCGAACATGTCGGCGCCGATGTGCTCGCCGGAGATCGGCGTGCCGACAATGGCGGAAAGTTTCTCGCCCTCATGACGCACCGTCGCCTCGCGCGTCGCACGCACGGCGGCGAGAGCAATGACGTCGATCGTTGCGCCGACGCCTTCGGCGCGCGCGATCGCGCGCGACGTGAGAAGACGCAGAATGGCTTCGAGGCGATCGTGACTTGTGTGATGAAGATGGTCCGCCTTGGTCGCGGCAAAGAGAATGCGGTCGATCTTGGGGCGAAAGATCGTCGAGATCACATTGGAGCGACCCGTCCTGAAAGCATGCAGCACGTCGGTGACCGCGGTTTCGAGATCGCGGACGGCTTCAGGCCCTGAATTGAGCGCCGCGAGCGCATCGACGAGGACGATCTGGCGATCGAGCCTTGCGAAATGATCGCGAAAAAACGGCTTCACGACATGCGCCTTGTAGGCTTCGTAACGGCGCTCCATCTCGCGTCCGATGCTGCGATAGGGAAGCTCCTCTCCCTCCGCGACCGCCAGCGGCGCGAAGGTGAGCGCCGGCGATCCTTCGAGATCGCCGGGCATGAGAAAGCGGCCGGGCGGCAAGGTCGAGAGCGCGAAACGCTCCGTCTTCGCCAGGCGCAGATAATCGGTGAAGAGGCGCGCCAGCTTTTGCGCGTTCTGCTCGTTGTAGCGCTGTTTCGGATCGGTGAGCGCCGTTGCGCCGCGCCAATCCGCCGCGATCGGCGCGCGCGCGGCGACGCTTGCCGCCTCCATCGTCTCGCGGGACCATTGCGCATAGGACTTTTCGAGCAGCGGCAGATCGAGCAGCCATTCGCCGGGATAGTCGACGATATCGATGTCGAGCCGGGCGTTCTGCTGTCCGGCGTGGCGCAATGACCAGCCTTTGGAGACAAACTCGACCGAGACCCGCAATTCGGAGATCCGCCGCGTCGAGTGCGGCCAGCGCCGATCGGCGCCGCTGGTCAGCGCCTCAAGATGCTCCTCATAGGCGAAGCGCGGCACGTTGAAATCGGGTTGAGGGTCGAGATACGCCGAAACAATTCGTCCCTCCGTCGCCGCGCGGAACAAGGGCATATGCGCCTTTTTGCCCGCCGCGAGCACGCGGGTGAGATGATGCACCAGCGAGGTGATGAATACGGTCTTGCCGGCGCGGGAGAGGCCGGTGACGCCGAGACGCAGCCGCGCGCCCGCGAGAAAATCAGCAAGACTTTCCGCGGCGAGCCGCGTCTCGAACCAGATATCGGAGAATTGCGGCACGGCGGCTCCGGACAAAGACGAGACAGAGACTCATCTAATCCAAAAGTCGCCGTTTTGGGAGAGCGGAACTGCGCCCGCCGCGCATTGTCGCGCGGGATTCTACCGCTTCGACATGGGCACGTAATCGCGGCGCTCCTCGCCCGTATAGAGCTGGCGCGGGCGGCCGATCTTCGAGCCGGAGTCCTCGATCATCTCCTTCCATTGAGCGATCCAGCCCACGGTGCGGGCGACGGCGAAGAGCACCGTGAACATGGCGACCGGGAAATTCATCGCCTTGAGCGTGATGCCAGAGTAGAAGTCGATGTTCGGATAAAGCTTTTTCTCAATGAAATACTCATCCGACAAGGCGATCCGCTCAAGCTCGAGCGCGACGTCGAGAAGATCGTCCTTCACACCCAGTTCATTCAGGACCTCACGGGTGGTTCGCTGCATGATCTTGGCGCGGGGATCATAATTTTTGTAGACGCGATGACCGAAGCCCATCAAACGGAACGGGTCGTTCTTGTCCTTGGCGCGGGCGATGAATTGAGGAATACGCTCCGGCGATCCAATTTCGGCGAGCATTTTCAAAACCGCCTCATTGGCGCCGCCATGCGCCGGACCCCAGAGCGATGCGATGCCGGCCGCGATACACGCGAAGGGATTCGCCCCCGATGAGCCTGAAAGGCGCACGGTCGAGGTCGAGGCGTTCTGCTCGTGATCCGCATGCAGGATGAAGATCCGGTCGAGCGCGCGCGAGAGCACGGGATTGACCTTATATTCCTCGCAGGGGACGGCGAAGCACATGCGCAGGAAGTTGGACGTATAATCGAGGTCATTCTTGGGATAAACGAACGGCTGCCCGATCGAATATTTGTAAGCCATCGCCGCGAGGGTCGGAATTTTCGCGATCATACGCGTTGAGGCGACCATGCGCTCCACCGGATCGGCGATATTCGTCGAGTCGTGATAGAAGGCCGAGAGCGCGCCGACAGAGGCCACCATGACGGCCATTGGATGTGCGTCGCGGCGGAACCCCTGGAAGAAGCGCGCCATCTGCTCATGCACCATCGTGTGGCGCGTAATGCGATAATCGAAATTCGCCTTTTCGGCGCCTGAGGGCAGCTCCCCATAGAGCAGCAGGTAGCAGGTCTCGAGGAAGTCGCCGTGCTCGGCGAGCTGTTCGATGGGATAGCCCCGGTAGAGAAGCACGCCCGCGTCGCCGTCGATGAACGTAATCTTCGACTCACAGGAGGCGGTCGAGGTGAAGCCGGGGTCGAAGGTGAACATCTCAGTCTCGGAATAGAGATTGCGGATGTCCACGACGGCCGGCCCCAACGTGCCTTCCTTGACTGGAAGATCGATGGTTTTGCCGCCGATGGAAAAGGAACCCTTGTTTTCGGCCATTGCGCACCTCGCTTATCGGCTTGAGCGCTCACCCACGCGGGCGCCCGACCCAGCGCCCCTACGCTCTCCCACGATTGCGTCAGGGCGCCGGCAGACCTGTAAATTATGCACATCTCGGGCAGGGATGACCTTTGTGCAGCGCAAAAAGGCTATATCAACCGCAAAGCCTGTCAAGCTTCAAAGCATTGCACAGAGCGCGCGTTTCAGATTGACGGCGCCGCGCCGGGGGTTTTTGCGGCGCCCGCTGCTGGTTCAGGCGGTCTGGTCGGCGATGCGACCAAGACTTTCATCGCGCCCAAGGACCTCGAGAACGTCGAAAATGCCCGGCGAGGTCGCGTGCCCCGTGAGCGCGGCGCGCAGCGGCTGCGCCAGATCTCCGAGCTTGACCCCGAGTTCGATCGATAGGTCGCGCACCGCCGCTTCCGTCGCGCCGGCGGACCATTCGCCGATCGCGGCGAGCTTTGGCGTGAGCGTGGCAAGCCGCGTCCTGGCTTCGGCGGAGAGGAGCTTCTCGGCTTTCTCGTCCAGAACGAGTGGACGCGAGGCAAACAAGTACGACGCTCCGTCGACGATTTCATTTAGCGACTTGGCGCGCGCCTTCAGCCCCGGAAGCGCGGCCCGCAGTTGCGCGCGCTTTCGGTCGTCGAGGGCGCTCAGGACGTCCTGGCCGCCGGCGAGATAAGGCAGCGTCTCAATGAGCGCGGCGAAGAGTTCGTCGTCGTCAGAGGCGCGCAGATAATGCCCGTTCATGTTCTCCAGCTTGGCGAAGTCGAAGCGCGCCGGGGAGCGATGCACCTGCGAGAGATCGAAGGCCTCGATCATTTCCTCGAGGGAGAAAAATTCCTTGTCTCCCTGACTCCAGCCGAGACGAACGAGATAGTTGCGCAAGGCCGCCGGCAGATAGCCCATGGCGCGATAGGCGTCGACCCCGAGCGCGCCGTGACGCTTGGAAAGCTTCGCGCCGTCCGGCCCGTGAATAAGCGGAATATGGGCGAAAGCCGGGGCCTCCCAGTCGAGCGCCTCGTAGATTTGCTTCTGGCGCGCCGCATTGGTGAGATGATCGTCGCCGCGGATGATCTGCGTGACGTTCATGTCGTGGTCATCGACGACGACGGCAAGCATATAGGTCGGCGTGCCATCGGAGCGCAGCAGCACGAAATCGTCGATATCCTTGTTGGGGAAGACGACCCGGCCCTGAACCGCGTCGCCGATGACGGTCTCGCCCTCGAGCGGCGCCCTCAGGCGGATTACCGGCGCGACGCCGGCGGGCGCATCCGCCGGGTCGCGATCCCGCCAGCGGCCATCATAGCGCGGCGGGCGCTTCTCGGCGCGGGCGCGCTCGCGCATCTCCTCGAGTTCCTGCGCCGTAGCGTAGCAGCGATAGGCTTTGCCCGTGGCGAGGAGCGCCTCGGCGACCTCGCGATGGCGGCCCGCGCGGGCGAACTGGTAGACGACGTCGCCGTCCCAATCCAACCCGAGCCAGCTCATGCCGTCGATGATCGCGTCGATCGCGGCTTGCGTCGAGCGTTCGCGGTCGGTGTCTTCGATACGCAGCAACATCCGCCCGCCATGGCGTTTCGCGTAAAGCCAGTTGAACAGCGCCGTCCGCGCCGAGCCAATATGCAGAAAGCCGGTGGGCGACGGGGCGAAACGGGTGACGACCTGGGACATGGGCGCGGCGACGACTCTGATCATTCGGGAGCGCCCGTCTAGCACGCGCAAGCCGAGGGGGGAATAAGTCAAGGAGCCCGTCAGACCTCTTTGGCCTCCAGGGCCTCAGCCGCGCGAGCCCGAGGCCCTTCGGCATGCTTCTCCTCCTCCGGCCCCCATTGCACGACCCCGCCCTCGAGCGCGAGCGCGCTCGCCGCAGCGGCCGTGGCCAGCTTGTCGAGTTCGGGGAGTTGCAGAATCGTCTTGGCGGGCTCCGAGGTCGCCGCCATCTTGATGCCCGCCTCGGAGAGACGCTTGTAGAGGTCGAAATGCAGATCGCTTCGCAGCCGCGCGGACTTTTCGACGTCCTCGACATAGCACCAGAGCTCGAACTTGAAGCTCGACGCCTCAAGGCCGAGAAACATCACCTGAGGCGCGGGAATGCGCAGCACGCCGTCCTGAGCGCGGGCGGCGGCGAGCATGAGGTCGCGCATCTGCTCGGGATCGACGCCCGCGTGCGGCGCAAGCGCGACTTTGATGCGGCCGACCTTGTCGCCGCGCAGCCAGTTCTTCACGACGCCGGTGACCAGATTGGAGTTGGGCACGATCATGGTCGCGCGATCGAATGTCTCGATTTCGGTGGAGCGCACATTAATGCGCCTCACATAGCCCTGCTCATCGCCAAGCACGACCCAGTCGCCGACGCGAATGGCGCGTTCCCAGAGCAGGATGAGGCCCGACACGAAATTGCTGACGATCGATTGAAGGCCGAAGCCGATGCCGACCGAGAGCGCGCCGGCGACGATCGCGAGCTTCTCGACCCCGACGCCGATATGGGACATCGCCACCATGGCGGCGATGATGAATCCCGCATAGCCAAGCGTCGCGTTGATCGAGTTTCGCAGGCCGACGTCGAGACGCGTCAACGGCAGAAGTCGCGTATTGAGCCAGCGGCGCAGCCCCTGTGTCGCAGCGAGCAACGCAAAGAACAGGGCGAGGGCGGAAATGGCGCTCGACGGCGAGATGGTGACGTCGCCGATCTGAACCGAATAAAACGAGCTGCGCAGATTGCCGACGAGATCATCGGACTCGACGCCGAAAGGGGCCAGCGCGACGAGCACGGCGGCGACCCAGGCGAGTATCGTCACCAGCCCGGAGAGCAGTACGCCGATCGGCGCGAGCTGATCACGACCGACCCCCAATCCGTTGATCAGGCCTCTACCGAGCAGGCCTTCGGTCGAGAACGCGTGTTCGACGCCTCCGGCGGCGAGGACGACCATGAGATAAAGGCCGAAGCTGACGGCGGCGAGCCACCCAAGCTGAAGAATAACGAAATTCGCAAAAGTGACATAACCAAAGGCGCAGGCCGCGACGACGACGAGGAGAGTGGCGACGCACAGGATGCGCGACAGGGCAAGCCAGTCGTGTCCGCGCTTGCCCACGGCGGCGGTCTCGCCGTCCGCTGCATCCCTGCCCGAAGACAATGCGATCAAGCCCCACAGCAAGAGTGCGGCGACGCCCATCACGCCGACGCCGCGCGTCACGATAACGAGCGGCAGACTGGCCTGAACGGCCTCTTCGATTTGCTCCACCAGGCGCGTCACGGAAAGAATGATGGCCGCGGCCGTCACGAGCTGAACGGCGCGCGACGCCAGACGATCTCCCGGATCAATCACGCGCCATTCTGGATGCGCGGGCGCGAAAACAGCGCGCGCGAGGCCGTAAACGACGGCGACGCGCGCAATCGCTTCGAATACGCGCCGCCAGACCGGCTCAAGGGAAGCGTCGAGAAGCTCGAACCCCTCGAGCGCCGCGCCGAAAGCGGCCGATGCGACGATGGGCGCGGCCGCGACAACGAGCGCGGTCCATCCCGCCGCCGCCGCGCGACGCATGGGCGTCGGCGCCTTGCCCGAGTGATTGCGGGGCAGCACCCGACGCGAGAGCGCAAGGGCGAGGGGAAAAGCTCCCATGATCGCAAGAACGAGCCCGATGAATTCTGCGCGGCGGCCGTCAAGGCGCGCGGTGAAATTAACGGCGCGATCGCTCAGAAAGGCGACGGCGGCGCCGTAAGCGGGTGGCGCGTCCGCGAGCGCCGCGCGCCACAGGTTGACCGAGAAAAGCCCGCTCGTCCGCAGGAACAGCGTCCGCGCAAAAAGATCGCGCTGACGCGCGACGATCGACAGGGATAACTGCCGCGATTCGAGAAGCATGGCGCGGGCGCGCTTGAGCGTCGCGTCGATGGCGTCAAAAACCTTTCGCTGCTCGATCAGTTCGGCGCTGACGCTCGCCTCGGCCGAGGCGGGCGCCGGCTGCTCGGGGCCAGGGTTCGTCGCTGCGCCCGCCTTCGTTTCCGCCGTCCCCGCCGCCTTTGGATCGGATTTACGATCAGACTTGCCATCTGGCTTGCCGTCTGCCTTGCCGGCTTGGCGTCTGCCTTTGCGTCTGGCTTGCCGTCAGCCTTTTTGTCAGTCTGGGCGGGCGCGGGACGCGTCGGCGGCAGCGGAGTCTTGGGCGCGGGCGTCGGCGCGCTCGCGGCGGGAGCCGGCGCCGGTCGGGGCGTTTCGGCCGGCTTGCTTTCCGTGGGCGCCAATTCTTTCAGCCGCGCGTCGACCGCCGCGAGGCGTGGAGCGAGCTGATCGATCGTCGCTTCGAGATCGCGCCGCAGCGGGTCGATCCGCTCGCGCAACTGCTTTAGCGCGCGATCCGAAAGATCCTGCTCTTCTAAGGTCTTGTGTACCTCATCGAGCGTGGCCCGCGCGCGATCGAGCCGTACATTGACCTGCTCGATCGTCGTCGACGCCTCATCGGCGCGGGTGATCGCCGAGAGGAGCGTGACAAGGCAGAGCGTGAGAAGGAGCGTCAGTCTGCGCAAACACATGTCTCCAGGGAGCGAGGGTGCGACAATGGGGTAAATCGCGTCAATCTTGGGGCGATCCTAAATCACGTCCCGATAGAGATGCGCCCGCCCCGTTCGATCCTCGGCCCGCCAGCCTCCGTCGCCATCAGGCGTCAGGGACGAGACTGGAGTTTTGCCGAAGCCGCCCGGGATGTCGAGCACATAGGCGGGAACGGCGGGCCCGGAGAGCCGTCGCGCGAGCGCAGCGTGAATCTGCTTTCCTCTTTCGATTGAAAGCCTGAAATGTGCCGTGCCCGGCGCAAGATCGGGATGGTGAAGATAGTAGGGCTTGACGCCCAGCGCGAGGAGATCGCGCATCAGCCTCTCCAGAACGTCGACGTCGTCATTAACCCCGGCGAGAAGCACCGTCTGCGAGAGCAGCGCCGCCCCCGCCGCGCGCAGCCGCTCCACGCCGGCCCGGGCCGCGGCAGTTATCTCGCGAGAATGATTGACGTGCAGCGCGACGAACAGCGCCTTGCCGCTCTCGCGCAAGGCCGCGAGGCGCGCCTCGCTCACCAGCCCGGGCGCGGCTGTCGGCGCGCGCGTATGCAGGCGGAGCACCGCGACGTGTTGAATGCGCGCGAGCCGCTGCGCGAGGGCGGACAATCGACGGGGCGACAGCATCATCGGATCTCCCCCGGTCAGGATGACTTCGAAAATCCCCGGCCGGGCCGCGATATAGTCGAGGGCTGCGTCGACCTCGGCCTCGCCGAGCACCTCGCCCTTGCCCGCGCCAACGGTTTCGCGGCGAAAGCAGAAGCGACAATAGACCGGGCAGACCGTCAGCAGCTTCAGGAGCACACGATCGGGGTAGCGATGCACGACGCCCGGCGCCGGGCTGTGCGCGGCGTCGCCAATCGGGTCCGCGCGCTCCTGCGGCAATGTCACGCCTTCGCGCAGTTCGGGCAGGAACTGGCGCGCGATGGGGTCGTGCGGGTCGGCCGGGTCGATGAGGCCGGCGACGTCCGGCGTCACGGCGACGCTGTAGCGCGCGGCGATCCCTTCAAGCGCCAGCGCCCGATCCGCTGGCATAAGGCCGGATTCGACGAGATCATAAATGGAGCGAAGAGTCTTCGTTGACATTCAACCTTCGAGGCGCGCGGGCCAGCGCCACTTGCTTAACGCCGCCCGTGCTCATTCTCCAGAGACTTCTCGCGTTCATGGTCGGGCGCGCCGCGCCGGTGTTTGAAAAACCTGCGGCTTGACAACCATTTATATAGTCCATAGTTTTTGTATATTATTAGCGAGACCCTGCAATGACGCCCGATGAGCAGCGTCGCGCCGCTGGCGCGAGTCACAAGCTTCAGATCAGACATCCGGCCAATTTGAGACTGGAGCGAACGCTCGCGCCCAGCGAGACAGAGGCGGCGCGCCTCTCGTCAGGAGCCGTGTATCTCGAACGCATCTGGCTGGCCTGCCTCATCGCCGTCGTCATGGGCGCGCTGCCGATGGTGATGTTTTTACGCCGATAAACGGAGTTGCGTCACATCGTCGACCCGCGCTCGACGACGGGCGTCCAGAGAACCTGCTCTATTCGCTCGGCGCCGGCGGCGAGCATGACGAGACGGTCGAATCCCATCGCGACGCCCGAGGCCTCCGGCATCGCATCGAGGCATAAAAGAAAATCCTCGTCGATCGGGTAGCGCTCTCCGTAAACCCTTTCCTTTTCTGTCATTTGCGCCTCGAAGCGTCGTCTTTGTTCCGCCGCGTCGGTGAGTTCGCCGAACCCGTTGGCGACCTCCACGCCACAGATGTAAAGCTCGAAACGATCGGCGAAACGGGGATCCTGCGCGCTCTTGCGCGCGAGCGCGGCTTCACTGAGCGGATAATCGGCGAGGATTGTCGGCCGGCCGCTCCCCAGGGAGCCTTCGATCTTCTCGGCGAGTATTTTGCTGAAAAGGTCCGACCAAGTGTCGTCCGAAACGACGCGAAGGCCCTCGAGCGCGGCCGCGCGGGCGAGACCGTCGCGATCTCCCAGCAGAGCCACGAGATCGATACCGGCATAGCGCGCGAAAGCCTCGCAGACCGTGATGATTTCGGGCTCGGCGAATGGATCGCAGACGCGTCCCCGCCAGGTGAAGTCGGTCACGCCCGCGGCGCTGGCCGCCGCCGCCGAGAGACCGGCGCAATCCTCATAGAGGCGCAGCGTCGACTCGCCGGCGCGATACCATTCCAGCATCGTGAATTCAGGGTGATGCAGAGCCGAGCGCTCGCGGTTTCGGAAAACCTTGGCGAGGGTGAAGAGGCGCGTCTCGCCCGCCGCGAGCAGTTTCTTGCAGGAAAACTCCGGGGAGGTGTGAAGATAGAGCCGGCTCGCGTCTCCCCCCGGCGCGCGAAGCTGCGTCGCGAAGGCGGAAAGATGGATTTCATTGCCGGGCGAAAGCTGTAGCGCAGCCGTTTCGACTTCCGTGAACCCCTCGGCCGCGAAAAAACGCCGCGTCGCGGCCGTTATGGCGGCGCGCTTATTGAGAAAGGGCTTGCGATCGGCGTAAACATTCGGCGCCCACCAGGGCGAAGCGCGGGTCATGCGGCCTCCCTGCGGGTCGGATTTGCCGACGCGCGCGAAATATGGTCTTACCCCCGTTCATAGACCAGTCCGGCGGCGGCCGGCAATGAACGAGAGCCGGCGAGCCGGCAATGAAGGAACCACACCTGTGAAAGTCATCGCCAGCTCGATTCGCAAGGGGAACATCATTGAGCGTGACGACGGGCACCTCTACGTCGTCTTGACCGCGGAAAGCTTCTTCCCCGGCAAGGGCACGCCGACGACGCAGATCGACATGCGTCGCCTGTCGGACGGCGTGAAGGTTGCAGATCGCTACAAGACGACCGAGCAGGTCGAGCGCGCCTTCGTCGAGGATCAGGACTTCAGCTTCCTGCTACAATGACGACGACGGCTATCACTTCATGAATCAGGCGAGCTATGAGCAGATCGCCGTGCCCGGCGACGTCATCGGGGACCAGGCGCAATGGTTGCAGGAAGGGATGGTCTGCATTCTGTCCATGTTCAATGGCGTGGCCGTCGCGATCCAACTGCCGCAGCGCGTGACGCTCGAGATCGTCGAGACGGAGCCGGCGATGAAGGGGCAGACAGCCTCTTCTTCCTATAAGCCCGCCAAGCTCGCCAACGGCGCCCGCGTGATGGTGCCGCCGCATATTCAATCTGGCGTTCGCGTGGTTATCCAGACGGAAGACGGCGCCTATGTCGAGCGCGCCAAGGATTGATCGCTTGCGCCCTTCTTTTTAACGAGAAGGGCGCCTTCGCGCGCATCGATAAAGCCGCGCAGCTTCTGCTCAAGCGACGCTTCGTCCTTCAACTCGCATTCCCAAATCGTCAGCGCGCGCCAGCCGAGCGCGGCGAGTCGCGCGCCATGCGCGTCATCGCGCGCGCGATTGCGCGCGATCTTGCCGCGCCAATAATCGGCGTTGGCCTTTGGCATGCGCGCGCCGCGGGCGCAGTCATGCCCATGCCAGAAACATCCATGTACGAAGATCGCCTGCTTGCGTCCAAGATAGGCGATGTCGGGATTGCCCGGAACGTCCTTGCGATGCAACCGATAGCCCGGCGCGAATCCTCGAAGAATCGCGCGCACGCGAAGCTCTGGCGCCGTGTCGCGCGACTTGACCGCCCGCATGATGGCGGATCGTTGGGCGGAAGGCTCCGCCCGCGTCATGCCGCCGCGCTCACGCGCCGCGGCCGCAACAAAGGCGCAAGTATGCTTCCGGCAAGATGGCGCACGACGGGCGCGACGACGCCGTCGCCGGTCAGATGATAGGCGTCATTGTATTTCTCCGGCAGAGTGTAATCGTCCGACAGCCCCATCAACCGCGCCGTCTCGCGCGCGGACATCAGGCGCGAACGCACGCTGCCCTTGTCGACGACGAGCACGAATTGCCGGCTGGAGCCGCCAGCCGGCGTGCGCAGACAGCCTGCGACATCGTCGAAGCGCGCCTCGGCGCGCTGCACCTTCTCGCCGGATTGATATCGCGTGCGGCGATAAACCGTGCCGACCATCTTGCGTCCGGCGCGCTTGGCCTCCTCGACTTTCGCGAGGTTGACCTCGCTCATTTTGGCGATGAGCGCCGCGCGTCTCATTCGCCTCGTGCCATTTCACGTCCGTCGGCGCGTCCTCGATGACGTCCGCGAGGACTTTGTTGCGTCTTGGCGGTTCGGGCAAGCGCCACCACAGCCATCTGGCTTTCATGCTTTCGGGCAGGCGGTCATGGGCCGTCTGAAGCGCGCTTGTTTGAAACGGCGCAGGCTCGCCCTTCACGGTCAGCGACGCCGGAATAACGACATCCTCCCGAGCGGCGACGACGAAGAGGCGCGGGCGGGACTGCGGCAGAAATAGCGCCGCGTCGATCACGAGCGCGCCAAAGCGGTAGCCCTCCTTCGCGAGCGCGTCGCAGATCGATTGGAAATCCTTGCCCCCATGCGACGTGAGCGCGCCGCAGACATTTTCGAGGACGATGGTCTGCAGGCGCGCGTCCCTCGCGGCGCAAGGCCTTCATCAGCGACCAGAACGGCCAGAACGCTTCCGGAGCGCTCGCCCTTCAGTCCCGGCTCCGGCGCCGGCGAGCGAAAGATCCTGACAGGGAAAAGACGCCCAGACGAGATCGGCGCGGCCGGGCAATTGCGCGGTCGTGACCTTGGCCACGTCGCCGACATGCAGCGCCTCGCCGCCCCAGTTGCGGCGGTAGCTCTCGGCCTTCTTGGCGTCGAAGTCATTGGCGAAGAGGCAGGTCCAGCCCGGCCCGAGTCCCGGCGCGGGCCATGCCGCCGCCGGCGAAGAATTCATAAAAACTCGGCTTGTTGATCATGCTGGGCGTCAACTCGGCGGATGCGGCGAGACTAACGCGTTCCGGCCCGGAGAGCGAGTTCCCGCCAGCGCACATTCAGGCCGACACCACCATCACATGGACGATGGGCTTCTTGCCCCACACAGAGGACACTGCGCCGCGCACCGAGCGCTCGATCGCCGTCGAGACGTTATCGGCGTCGCGCCGGCGCCCGCGCGGCAGACCCTCGAAGGTCGCAAACAGCGCCTCGTCGATCACCTCGCCCATGTCCTCGCCGAACTTGCCCTTCTTCGGCAGGCCCGCGAAAACGACGTCGGGGTCGCCGAGCATCTCGCCCTTCTTGTCGATGGCGAGCGCAATGGAGACGACGCCTGCGAAGGCGAGCTTGCTGCGCTCGCGCACGGCGCCGTCGTCCTCGCTCGACGACGACGTCGCCGTCCTTCAACAGGCGCCCGTGCGGCACCTGCTTGACGATCGCCGACCGGCCCGGGCAAGAGCTGCACCATGTCGCCGTCGCGCGCCGACACGACGTGCTCGACGCCGCGCGCCTTCGCAAAGGCGACATGCTGGGTGAGATGATGCGCCTCGCCATGCACGGGCACGGCGCTTTTGGGCCGCACCCAGTCATACATTTGCGCCACCTCGCCGCGGCGCGGATGGCCCGAGCAATGCACGAGATGATCGTGGTCGGTGATCACCTCGACGCCGAGATTGCAAAGATTGTTGATGACGCGATGCACCTCGCGCGCATTGCCGGGAATGGTGCGCGAGGAGAAGATCACGCGGTCGCCCGCGTCGATCTTGATCGCATGGATGATCGTTGAGCGAGGCGCGCGACATGGCGGCGCGCGTCTCGCCCTGACTGCCGGTCGCGATGATGCACGTCCTTGTCTCGCGGGATGTCGGCGCAAGATCTCTGGCGATTGGAAGCCCGGAAGGCCGTCGAGATAGCCGCATTCGCGCGCGACCTGAATCGACGCGATCCATCGCGCGTCCGGCGACGACGACCTTGCGGCCGCAGGCCTGCGCAGCTTCCGCGATGGCGCGCAGCGCGCGCGACATTGGAGGCGAAGGTGGTGACGATGACGCGACCATCGGCCTCGGCGATCAGCGAGCGCAGCACGCGCGCGACGTCGCTCTCCGAGAAACTGTCGCCCTCGCGCAGAATATTGGTCGAGTTGCAGATGAGAACGTCGACGCCCTCGTCGCCGAGCGCGCGCAGCCGCGCTTCGTCGATGCGATTGCCGACGCCGGGCTCGGGATCGATCTTCCAGTCGCCCGTATGCAACACTGTTCCCAGCGGCGTGCGGATGGCGAGCGCATTGGCTTCGGGAATGGAATGCGCGACCGCGACATATTCGACGCGTGAAGGGATCGAGGTCGAGCACGTACCCGGCATGCGCGGGCCGAATGTCGATCTTCGGCGCGCCCGGTTCGTTGAGCCGGCGCACTTCGAGCAGGCCGGCGGCGAAGGGCGTGGCGTATACCTTGCACTTGAGGCTGCGGCCACAACGTCGCCAGCGCGCCGATGTGATCTTCATGGGCATGGGTTATGCAGATCGCAACGAGATCCTTGGCGATCTTCTCGACGAAGGCGATGTCCGGGAAGACCACGTCGACGCCCAGGAAGATCGGCGCCCGGAAAACCCAGGCCGCAATCGACCATCAGCCATTTGCGCGCTCGCGGCGGACCATAGCCGTACAGGGCGAGATTCATGCCGATCTCGCCGACGCCGCCGAAGGGGCATGAATACGAAATCGGATTGTGGGGCCGCGGTCATGTTCTCGCACCTTCTGAGCGGCGCGGTCCGAGCAGGACGTCGCCGGCCTCGATCACGCGTCGGCCCGTCCGTTGTCTCGAGCACGAGACGACCGGCTGGCGTCGATGGTGGCGAAGCGGCCCTCGATTGTTTCGCCGGTCAGGGCGACGCGTGATATTTTCGCCAATCCCGGCCGCATGTGCGAGCCACTCTTCGCGGATGCGCGCGAACCCTTCGCCGCTCGCGCCAAAGATCGAGCGACTCGACCAGCGCGTCGGAGAGTGTGCGAAAGAAGTTCCTCGCAGCGATGGCGCATCTGCGCCAAGCTCGCCGAGCGCGACGGCGGGGTAAGGCAAACCGCGCGGCGCGCTGCGCGACATTGACGCCGACGCCGATGATCGCGACAGGCGCTTGACCCGAGCGCCGACGCATTCGAGCAGAAGGCCGCCGAGCTTCGCGCCGGCGAAACAACAGATCGTTCGGCCATTTAAGCTCGAAAGTCGCCGGTCCGGCGAGCGCGCGCAGGGCCCGCATGGCCGCGACTCCGGCCACGAAGCCGAGCTGCGGCGCGATCGCGGGCGCGGCGAAGCCGCTGACGATGAAGCTCGCGTAAAGATTGCCCGGCGGCGAAATCCATTCGCGGCCGAGGCGCCCGCGCCCTTTGCGTCTGTCGCCCCGCAACGATCCAGAGCGGCCCGCGCTCGCCGGACGCGATCAGCCGACGGGCCTCGTCATTCGTCGAGTCGATCGCTTCAAGAGACAGGAGACGAACGCCGCGCGCGCGCGCATCTGATCCAAGCTGCACGCGCGCAACCTTATCTAAAACAGCGATTTCGCCGCAGCCGTCGCCGCATCCATCGACCGGCGCGGGATAGAGCCAGAAGACGAGCAGCGCGATGGTCGAGACCGCGAGCACGGCTCGAACCGCGAGCGGCGAACGGTCGAAACCCGGCGCCGGCTCGTCGAAATACATGACCTTGACGACGCGCAGATAGTAGAAGGCGGCGACCGCGCTCGCCAGCGACGCCGACGACGGCGAGCGGATAGAGCCCCGCGTCAACCGCTGCGAGCAGCACGTAATATTTCGCGAAGAATCCCGCGAGCGGCGGAATGCCGGCGAGCGAGAACATCAGCATGGCCAGGAAGAAGGCCATCAGCGCCATTGGTCCGCGACAGGCCGGCAAGGTCAGAGATGTTCTCGACATTCTTGCCGTCCATGCGCATCGCCAGAATGGCGGCGAATGAGCCGAGCGTCATGACGAGATAGATCGCGAGATAGATGACGACGCCCTTCACGCCGGCCTCCGTGCCGGCGGCAAGCCCGATGAGCGCGAAACCCATATGGCCGATCGACGAATAGGCCATCAGACGCTTGATATTGCTTCTGACCGATCGCCGCGAAGGAGCCAAGAAGGGTCGAGGCGATGGCGAGGAAGACCAAAATCTGTCGCCATTGCTGCGTCACCGCCGGGAACGCGGTGATGACGAAGCGCGCGGTAATCGCCACAGCCGCCATTTTCGCGGCAGAGGCAAAGAAGGCCGTCACCGGCGTCGGCGCGCCCTCGTAGACGTCGGGCGTCCACATGTGGAAAGGCGCCGCCGACATCTTGAACGCAAGGCCCGCGAGCACGAACACGAGACCGAAGAGGACGCCGATCGGCAGCGTGTCGGTCACAGCCTGGGCGATGCCGCTGAACGATACGGTCCCCGCGAAGCCGTAAAGCAGCGAGGAGCCATACAGCATCATGCCTGAGGACAGCGCGCCGAGAACGAAATATTTCAGGCCCGCCTCGGAGGCGCGGGCGTCATCGCGGGCGAACGCCGCAAGCACGTAGAGCGCAAGCGACATCAACTCGAGCCCGAGGTAGAGCGCGATGAGATTATTGGCCGAGATGAGAAGCAACATGCCCAGCGTCGAGAGGATCACGAGCACGGGAAACTCGAACTTTTCGAGTCCATTGCGCTGCAGCCAATCGACCGACAACAGAATCGAGACCATGGCGCCGATCAACGTCAGCACCTTGAGGAACCGTGAGAAGGCGTCGTCGATGAAGGCGCCGTCGAACACGTCGACGTCGGCATGTTTGCTCGACAGAACAATCACGACGATCGCAAGGCCCAGGAGCCCGACCGCCAGTTCGTCAACGAGGCTGAAGCCCCTTTCACCGCGAAAAGCGCCGATGAGGATCAGGACCAGCGCGCCGACGGCCAGGATGACCTCGGGAAGGAAGTGGTGGGCGAGTTCTGCGAAGAAGGACATGAGTCAGCTATCCATCATTGGCCGGCGGCGGCAAGCTTCACCGCATCGAGCAGGGCCGTATGGGATTGGATGAGGTTGTCTACCGACGCCTGCGTGGCGCTCAGGATCTGTTGCGGCAGAACGCCATAATACAGCGTCAGGGCGATAAGCGGAACGAAGATCGCGATTTCGCGACCCGTGAGATCGCCGATATCCTTGAGGCTCGCCTTCTCCAACGCGCCGAAGACCACCCGACGGTAGAGAAAAAGCGCGTAGGCCGCAGAGAAGATCACGCCGCTCGTCGCAAACAGCGCGACCCAGCTATTGGCCTTGAAGGCGCCGGCGAGCGAGAGGAACTCGCCGATAAATCCGGTCGTGCCCGGTAAACCGACATTGGCCATGGTGAACAGCATGAACACGAAGGCATAAATCGGCATGCGGCTGACGAGTCCGCCATAGGCGGCGATCTCACGCGTATGCATGCGGTCATAGATGACGCCGACGCACAGGAAGAGCGCGCCCGACACGAAGCCGTGGGAAATCATCTGAAACAACGCGCCCTGGACGCCCTGCGGGTTCAGCGTGAAGAGACCCATCGTCACATAGCCCATGTGCGCGACAGACGAATAGGCGATGAGCTTCTTGATGTCTTCCTGCACCAGCGCGACGAGCGACGTATAGACGATCGCGATCACGGACAGGGCGTAGATGAACGGCGCAAAATGCACCGAAGCGTCAGGGAACATCGGCAGCGAGAAGCGAATGAACCCGTATCCGCCCATCTTCAGGAGGATTGCCGCGAGGATCACCGATCCGGCTGTCGGCGCCTCGACGTGAGCGTCGGGCAGCCACGTATGCACGGGCCACATCGGCATCTTTACGGCGAAAGACGCAAAGAAGGCGAGCCACAGCCATGTCTGCATCTGCCTGGGGAAGTCCGTCTTGAGAAGGACGGTTATGTCGGTCGTGTGAGCATGGTCATACATCGCCAGGATCGCGATGAGCATCAGGAGCGAGCCGGCAAGCGTGTAGAGGAAAAACTTGAAGCTTGCATAGACGCGCCGCTTGCCGCCCCAGACTCCGATGATGAGGAACATCGGGATAAGGCCGCCCTCGAAGAAAAGGTAGAACAGCACGAGGTCGAGCGCGCAGAAGACGCCAATCATCAACGTTTCGAGCACGAGAAAGGCGATCATATATTCCTTCACGCGCTTCGTGATCGACTCGAAGGAAGCGAGGATCGCGAATGGCATGATGAACGTTGTGAGGAGCAGCAGCGGCATGGAAAAGCCGTCGACGCCCAGCTTGTAGCTGAGGCCTGAGCCAAACCAGCCTCTCTCTTCGACGAATTGAAAGGCGGCGCTCGACGTGTCGAAACCTGCCCATACATAGAGCGAGAGCGCGAAAGTCGCGAGCGTCGTGAAGAAGGTCGCCCAGCGAATATTGCGCAGGCTTGCCTCATCGTCGCCTCTGCGTCAGCAAAAACGCCACGCCGACGAGAGGGAGGAAGGTAAGGCCGGTGAGAATGCCGAACCCGAACATCAGCGCAATCCTCCGGCGACAAACCACGTGACGATGGCGGCGACGCCGATCAGCATGGCGAAAGCATAATTGTAGATGAAGCCCGTTTGCAGGCGCACGGCGATCTTGGCGCCGTCCGCGACGCGCGCGGCCACGCCATCGGGCCCGAGCCCGTCGATGATCGCTCCGTCGCCGCCCTTCCAGAACAAGCGACCGATCGCGAAGGCGGGCCTCACGAAGATCGCGTCATAAAGTTCGTCGAAATACCATTTGTTGAGCAGGAATTCATAAAGGCGCGGGAAGGCCGCGGCAATTTTCGGCGCGGTCCCTGGCTTCAAGATATAGACATAGAGCGCGACGACGAAACCCAGGACCATCATCGTCGAGGGCGCGAAACCGACCCAGGCCGGAATGTCGTGCCGCGCATGAAGAATATGGTTGTGCTCGCCCGTAAAGAGCGCGCCCTTCCAGAACTCGTCGTAGTCATGGCCCGCGAAATACGGCTCGAAGACGAAGCCCGCGCCAATGGCGCCGAGCGCCAGCACCGCAAGCGGCACCAGCATCACAAGCGGCGATTCATGCGGCGCATGGTCGCCATGACCATGGTCGCCATGACCGTGTTCGTCATGACCGTGTTCGTCATGATCGCCGTAAGAGCGCGTGATCGTCCTGGCCATGCGCATGCGCTGCGTGGCCGTGGCTGGCTTCCTTGCGCGTCCCGAAGAACGTCATGAAAACCAGGCGCCAGGAATAGAAGGACGTCAGCCCCGCCGCGACGACCGTGGACACAAAACCAAGCCAGGCCGACGTGCTGTGCGCGCTCGCGGCATAGGCCGCTTCGATGATGCCGTCCTTGGAGAAGAAGCCGGCAAAGCCGATCTCCGTGTGCGGAATGCCGAACCCGGTCAGCGCCAGCGTTCCGATCGTCATCATGGCGAAGGTGAAGGGGATATCTTTGCGCAGACCGCCCATGTGACGCATATCCTGCTCGTGATGCATCGCATGGATCACGGAGCCCGCGCCAAGGAAAAGCAGCGCCTTGAAGAAGGCGTGGGTGAAGAGATGGAACACACCGAGCGAATAGGCGCCGACACCCTCCGCGACGAACATGTAACCGAGCTGTGAACAGGTCGAATAGGCGATCACGCGCTTGATGTCGTTCTGCACCAGACCGACCGTCGCGGCGAAAAACGCCGTCATCGCGCCGATCAGCGTCACGAACGCAAGCGCATCGGGCGCATGTTCGAAGATCGGCGACAATCTTGCCACCATGAAGACGCCCGCCGTCACCATCGTCGCCGCGTGGATGAGCGCGGAAACGGGGGTTGGGCCTTCCATCGCGTCCGGCAACCAGGTGTGCAGGAAAAACTGCGCAGATTTGCCCATTGCGCCGATGAAGAGCAGAAAAGCCGCAAGGTTCAACGCGTCAACGTCGAGGCCGAAAACATGGATCGACTTGCCCTCGAGGCCAGGCACTGCGGCAAAAACTTCATTGAAGCTCAGGGACTGGGTGAGCTGGAAAACCAGAAATATGCCGAGCGCGAAGCCGAAGTCGCCCACGCGGTTGACCACGAAGGCCTTGATCGCCGCCGCGCAGGCCGAGGGCTTCTCGTACCAGAATCCGATGAGGAGATAGGACGCGAGGCCCACGCCTTCCCAGCCAAAGAACATCTGCACCAGATTGTCGGCCGTCACCAGCATCAGCATGGCGAATGTGAAAAGCGAAAGATAGGCGAAGAAGCGCGGCCGCGAGGGATCTTCGTGCATATAGCCGATCGAGTAGAGATGCACGAGGCTGGAGACCGTCGTCACGACGACAAGCATGACAGCCGTCAGCGTATCGACGCGTAGCGCCCAGTCCACCTTGAGGGCGCCCACCGTCATCCAATTACCGAGGACCGGCGCGAAACCGTGATTATGGCCGACCGCAACGTTAAAGAAGATGACCCACGATAACACCGCCGCGACAAGAAGGAACCCCGTCGTCAGGAGTTCGGAGGGGCGCGGCCCGATCTGGCACCCAAAGGCGCCGGCGATCAAAAAGCCGAGCAGCGGAAGGAAGACGATTGCCTGGATCATCGCTGTGGTCAGCCCTTCAAGGAATTGATGTCTTCAACCGCGATGGTTCCGCGGTTGCGATAGAAGACGACGAGGATCGCAAGCCCGATCGCCGCCTCGGCGGCCGCCACCGTGAGGACGAAGAGCGCGAACACTTGCCCGACGAGATCGCCGAGCGACTGCGAGAAAGCGACAAAGTTCAGGTTCACGGACAGGAGGATCAACTCCACCGACATGAGGATGACGATGATGTTCTTGCGGTTGAGAATGATCCCCGCAACGCCGAGCGTGAACAGGATCGCGGCGACGACGAGGTAATGGGTAAGGCCGATTGTCATGGAGCTTCCTCGTTAAACGCCGGTTCGGTAGGGAACCTTCTTGATCTCGACGACATTCTTGGCATTGCGCGCGTTCTGTTCCTCGATCTTCTGACGCTTGACATTCGGCCTGTGTTGCAACGTCAGCACGATGGCGCCGATCATGGCGGTGAGCAGCACGAGCCCCGACGCCTGGAAGAAGATCACATACTTCGTATAGAGCACCTGACCGAGCGCCGCGGTGTTCGAGATGTCCGTCGCGATCGGCGTTTCGATGAGATTCTTCGACGCCGCCGCGGGCTGCCAGCCGATCGCGACAAGTCCAAGTTCGGCAAGGATCACAATGCCGACAGCCGCGCTGACCGGCAGATATTTGGCGAAGCCCTGCTTGAGTTCGGCGAAGTCGACGTCGAGCATCATGACGACGAAGAGGAACAATACCGCCACGGCGCCGACATAGACGACAATCAGGATCATCGCCAGGAACTCGGCGCCCGTGAGCAGGAAGAGGCCGGCGCCGTTGCAGAAAGCGAGGATGAGAAACAACACCGAATGAACCGGATTGCGGGCGAAGATCACCACGCCGGCCGATGCGATCATGATCGTCGCGAAGATGTAGAAAAAGACAGCCGCCACGGCCCCATCCTCTCGTGAAGAGCCGCCCGCGTCATCGCGGCGACTCGTGTTTTTCGTGCGTTAACGGTACGGCGAATCCAGCGCGATGTTGCGCGCAATCTCGCGTTCCCAGCGAGCGCCGTTCTCGAGCAGGCGCTCCTTGTTGTAGTAAAGCTCCTCGCGCGTCTCCGTCGCGAATTCCTGATTGGGACCCTCGACGATGGCGTCCACCGGACACGCTTCCTGGCAGTAGCCGCAATAGATGCACTTTACCATGTCGATGTCATAGCGCGTCGTGCGACGCGTGCCGTCGTTACGGCGGGGCCCGGCCTCGATTGTGATCGCCTGAGCCGGACAGATCGCCTCGCACAGCTTGCAGGCGATGCAGCGTTCCTCGCCGTTGGGATAGCGACGTAGCGCGTGCTCGCCCCGAAAGCGCGGCGATTGCGGATTTCGCTCGTGCGGATAGTTGATCGTCGCCTTCGGTTTGAAGAAATAGCGCATCGAGAGCAGGAAAGCCCCGACGAACTCCGTGAGGAAAAGCGACTTGGCGGCTTGGTCCAGTCTCATGACAGTCCTCAATTCGCGGCCGCGCCGCCGGCAAACTGCAGCACGGCGGCGACAATGACGACCATGGCGAGCGAGAGCGGCAGGAACACCTTCCATCCGAGGCGCATGAGCTGATCATAGCGGTAGCGCGGCACGAAGGCCTTCACCATGGCGAAGAAGAAGAAAAAGAAGCTGACCTTCAGCGTGAACCACACGACGCCCGGCACATAGGTGAAGGGCGCGATTTTGGCGGGCGGAAGCCATCCGCCGAAGAACAGGATCGTCAGCAACGCGCACATGGTCACGATCGCCACATATTCGGCAAGCATGAACAGCACATAGGGAGTCGCCGAATATTCGATCATGAAGCCGGCGACGAGCTCGGACTCGGCCTCGACGAGATCGAAGGGCGGACGGTTCGTCTCCGCGAGCGCCGAGACGAAGAAGATGACAAACATCGGGAAGAGGCGCAGCCAATACCATCCCGCGAGGCCGTAGGACGTATCCTGCGCGCGAACGATGTCGGTCAGATTGAGCGATCCCGCGCAGAGGATCACCGTGATGATCACGAAACCGATCGAGACCTCGTAGGAAACCATCTGCGCCGCCGAACGCAGCGCGGACAGGAAGGGGTATTTCGAATTTGACGCCCAGCCGCCCATGATGACGCCATAAACGCCGAGCGACGAAAGCGCGAAGATGTAAAGAATGCCGACGTTGATGTCGCCGACCGCCCAGCCGTCGGCGACCGGCACCACCGCCCAGGCGGCGATGGAGAGCGTCGCCATGATGAAGGGCGCGAAGAGAAAGACACCCTTGTTCGCCGTGTCCGGAATCACCGGCTCCTTCAGCGCGAATTTGATGAAGTCGGCGAAGCTCTGCAACAGGCCCCAGGGACCGACCACATTCGGTCCGCGGCGCAGTTGCACCGCCGCCCAGATCTTGCGGTCGGCGAGAATGACATAGGCCACATAGATCAGCAGCACGACCGCGAGCAGGACGCTCTTCACGATCGCGAGGACGACGGAGTTCTCCGTCAGAAATGCAATGATTGCGTTGATCCAGCCGTCGGTCACGTCGCAGCTCCTATTCCGCCGCCTGGCTCTGACGGCCCTGCGCGAGGGCCGAACACTCCGCCATGACCGCCGAGGCGCGCGCGATCGGATTGGTGAGGTAGAAATCGTCGATCGCCGGCGCGAAACCGTCTTTCATCGCGACAGCCGCATGCGACGCAAGTTTCGCGATGTCGCCGGCCTCGCCCGCCGCGATCTGGTCGATGCGCGCGAAATGCGGATGCGTCTCGACGAGTTTCTTGCGCAGCACGGCAAGGGAATTGAAAGGCAACGGCGCGCCCAGGGCGCCGGACAGCGCACGAAGGATGGCCCAATCCTCACGAGCCTCGCCTGGCGGGAAGACGACGCGCGAGGCAAGCTGGACGCGCCCTTCCGTGTTCACGTAGAGCCCGGACTTCTCCGTATAGGCCGCGCCCGGCAAGATCACGTCGGCGCGATGCGCGCCGCGATCGCCATGCGTGCCGATATAGACGACAAAGGCGCCCGGCGCGATCGTAATCTCGTCAGCGCCGAGATTGAAGACAAGGTCGAGCGCGCCCGCCTTCGCAATCCCCTGCGCGTCGAGGCCGCCCGTTCCCGGCGTAAAGCCGAGATCGAGCGCGCCAACGCGCGCTGCCGACGAATGGAGGACAGAGAAGCCGTTCCAGCCGTCGGCGAGACCGCCGCGCTTTTGAGCAGCCTGGGCCGCGAGCGCGAGAATGGCGCCGCCGTCGGGTCGCGAAATCGCGCCCTGCCCCACGATCACGAGCAGCCTGCCTGCGGTCGCGCCTTCCTGGACGAAGCGCAACAAGGAGTCCGCGCCCGCTCCCAGATAGTCGTAGTCATAGGTCAGATCCGCCCGCTCGCCGACCATGGACGCCTTGAAGTCGCCCTTGAGCCAACGCTTGCGAATGCGCGCATTGAGAACCGGCGCTTCCTTGCGCGGATTGGAGCCAACGATCAGAAGCGAGTCCGCCGCATCTATCCCCGCGACAGTCGCGTTGAAAAGATAGGATGCGCGGCCAAACGCCGGATCAAGCTTGGCGCCGTCCTGGCGGCTGTCGAGATGCGGCGTCCCGATCTGCTGCGCGAGCAGCTTCAGCGCGAAGATTTCCTCCGCGGCCGCGAGATCGCCCACGATCGCGCCGATGCGGGCAGGCGCCGTCGCTTTGCGCCTGGCGACGATGACGTCAAAGGCCTCCTGCCACGAGGCCGGCCGCAACCGGCCGTTTTCGCGCACATAGGGGCGATCCAGGCGCTGCGTGCGAAGACCGTCGACGATCTGACGCGTCTTGTCAGAGATCCACTCCTCGTTCACGGCGTCGTTGACGCGCGGAAGAATGCGGATGACTTCACGACCGCGCGAGTTGACGCGAATGGCGGAGCCCAGCGCGTCCATGACGTCGACTGTCTCGGTCTTTTGATATTCCCAGGGACGCGCCCGGAAGCTCTGCGGCTTGGGCAAAAGCGCGCCGACCGGGCAGAGATCGGCGACATTGCCTTGCAGCTCCGAGGTCATGGCGCTTTCAAGATAGGTCGTGATCTCCATATCCTCGCCGCGGCCGATGGCGCCCATATCGCCCGTGCCCGCGACCTCCGCGGTGAAACGGACGCAGCGCGTGCAATGGATGCAGCGATTCATCTCCGTCTTGACGAGAACGCCGATGTATTTGTCTTCGACGGCGCGCTTGTTTTCGTGGAAACGCGACGAGTCGCCGCCAAAGGCCAGCGCCTGGTCCTGCAGATCGCATTCGCCGCCCTGATCACAGATCGGGCAGTCGAGCGGATGGTTGACGAGCAGAAACTCCATCACCCCTTCCCGCGCCTTCTTCACCATCGGAGATTTCGTGAAAACCTCCGGCGGCGCGCCATTGGGGCCGGGACGCAAATCGCGGACCGACATGGCGCAGGACGCCTGCGGCTTGGGTGGCCCGCCCTTCACCTCGACAAGGCACATGCGGCAGTTGCCGGCGATCGACAGGCGCTCGTGATAGCAGAAACGCGGCACCTCGGCGCCCGCCTGTTCGCACGCCTGGAGAAGCGTGAACTCTCCCGGCACGTCCACTTCGACGCCATCGACGAGAATCTTTGTCACTTCGCTCTCTCCGAAGTCTCGACGCGCTTGTTCATGGTCACTCCGCCGCCTCGCGCACAGGTTCGGGGTGCGGATTGGCCGCATATTGATCGATGCGCGCTTCGATCACGTCGCGGAAATGGTTGATGAGCCCCTGGATCGGCCAGGCGGCGGCATCGCCGAGCGCGCAGATCGTGTGCCCCTCGATCTGCTTCGAGACATCGAACAGCATGTCGATTTCTTTCTTGTGCGCGCGGCCTTCGACCATGCGCTGCACGACGCGCCACATCCATCCCGTTCCTTCGCGGCAGGGCGTGCATTGGCCGCAGCTTTCGTGCTTGTAGAAATAGGCCAGACGCGCGATGGCGCGGATGATGTCGGTGGATTTGTCCATGACGATCACCGCCGCCGTACCCAGGCCCGAGCCCAGCTTCACGAGACTGTCGAAATCCATCGGACAATCGATGATCTGATGGGCGGGCACGCAGCGCACGGAAGACCCGCCCGGTATCACCGCGAGAAGATTGTCCCATCCGCCGCGAACGCCGCCGCAATGCGCGTCGATCAGTTCGCGAAACGAAATCGACATCGCTTCTTCGACGTTGCAAGGTCGATTGACGTGGCCCGAGATGGAGAAAAGCTTGGTGCCGGTGTTGTTGGGCTTGCCGATGCCGGCGAACCAGCTCGCGCCGCGACGCAGAATTGTGGGCGTGACCGCGATCGACTCGACATTGTTGACCGTCGTCGGGCAGCCATAGAGCCCGACATTCGCCGGGAAAGGCGGCTTGAGGCGCGGCATGCCCTTCTTGCCTTCGAGGCTTTCGATGAGCGCCGTCTCTTCGCCGCAGATATAGGCGCCCGCGCCGTGATGAACATAAAGGTCGAAGGGATAGCCGTGGACGTTGTCCTTGCCGATGAGCCTGGCTTCATAGGCTTCGTCGACGGCCTTCTGCAACGCAATGCGCTCGGCGATGAATTCGCCGCGCACATAGATGTAGCAGGCGTGCGCGCCCATGGCGAAGCTCGCGATCAGCGCGCCTTCGACCAGCGTATGCGGGTCGTTGCGCATGATCTCGCGATCCTTGCAGGTGCCGGGCTCCAACTCGTCGGCGTTGATGACGAGATAATGCGGACGCTTGAGGTCGATCTCCTTCGGCATGAAGGACCATTTCAAACCCGTCGAAAAGCCGGCGCCGCCACGACCACGCAGGCCCGAGGATTTCACCTCGTCGATGATCTTGTCGCGGCCTCTTTCAAGCAGCGCCTTGGTGTTGTCCCACTGGCCGCGCGCCCGCGCGCCGGCAAGCGAACGGTCGCCGAGACCATAAAGATTGGTGAAGATTCGATCTGCGTCGGAGAGCATTGTCTTTCTTTCCCTCCGCTATTTCTTGCCGTAGAGCGAGGTTAGGCTCGTCAAGGCGCCTTCGGGCTCCGATGACGTGCGGCCCTTTTGCGATCCCGTCGTCACCGGGCGCCCCGCGGCGAGATCGTCGAGCAGCTTCTCGAAATTCTCGGCGGTGAGATCCTCGTAATAATCGTCGTTGATCTGCACCATCGGCGCATTGCAGCACGCGCCCAGGCACTCGACCTCGAGCCAGGAAAACAGCCCGTCGGCCGTCACCTTGCGCTGAGGCCCGACGCGCCGCTCAAGCACTTTAATGAGGTCGTCCGAGCCGGAAAGCATGCAGGGCGTCGTGCCGCAGAGCTGGACGTAATATTTCCCGACCGGCTCGAGATTGAACATGGTGTAGAAAGTCGCGATCTCGAGCACGCGGATTTTCGGCATGCCGAGGAGGTCCGCAACCTTCTCGATCGCCGCCTTCGGCAACCAGTAATCATTCTGCTTTTGCGCCTCCCACAGGGCCGGCACCACGGCCGAGGCCTGACGGCCGTCGGGATATTTGGCGATCTGACGCTCCAGCCACGCCTTGTTCGCGGGCGTGAAATCGAAGCTATCGGGCTGCTTTTCGGCGAGACGACGGACGGACATTTAGCGATCGACCTCCCCGAAGACGATGTCTAGCGAACCCAGAATCGCCGAGACGTCGGCGAGCATGTGGTTCTTGCACAGAAAATCCATTGCCGAGAGATGGGCAAAGCCCGGCGCGCGAATCTTGCACCGATACGGCTTGTCGCCGCCATCCGATACGAGATAGACGCCAAACTCGCCCTTGGGCGCCTCGACCGCCGCGTAAACCTCTCCGGCCGGCACATGGAAGCCTTCCGTGAACAGCTTGAAGTGGTGGATGAGCGCCTCCATCGAGCGCTTCATCTCGCCGCGCGAGGGTTGGGTGATCTTGTGATTGGGCGTCAACACGGGGCCGCGGCCGCCGGCGCGCAGCAATTTCTCGACGCATTGTTTCATGATCGAGGTTGACTGCCGCATTTCCTCCATTCGGATCACGGCGCGATCATAGCAGTCGCCGTGCTTGCCGACGGGAATGTCGAACTCCATCTCTTCGTAGCACTCGTAGGGCTGCGCCTTGCGCAGGTCCCAGGCGGCGCCGGACCCGCGCACCATCACCCCGGAGAAACCCCATTTCCACGCGTCCTCGAGCGAGATGACGCCAATGTCGACGTTGCGCTGCTTGAAAATGCGATTCTCGATGAAGAGCGCTTCCAGATCGTCGCAAACCTTCAGAAACGGATCGCAGAAAGCGCCAATGTCCTCGACGAGCTGGTCCGGCAAATCGCGCGCGACGCCGCCGGGACGGAAATAATTCGCGTGCATGCGCGCGCCGCTCGCCCGCTCATAAAAGACCATGAGCTTTTCGCGCTCCTCATAGCCCCAGAGCGGCGGCGTCAAGGCGCCGACGTCCATCGCCTGCGACGTGACATTGAGCAGATGCGACAACAGACGCCCGATTTCGGCGTAGAGAACGCGGATGAGCTGACCGCGGCGCGGAACCTCGACCCCGAGAAGCCGCTCGATCGCCAGACAGAAGGCGTGCTCCTGATTCATCGGCGCGCAATAATCGAGCCGGTCGAAATAGGGCACATTCTGGAGATAGGTGCGCGCCTCCATCAGCTTTTCGGTGCCGCGATGCAGGAATCCCACATGCGGATCGACGCGCTCGACGACTTCTCCATCGAGCTCCAGGATGAGGCGCAAAACGCCATGCGCCGCCGGATGTTGCGGGCCGAAATTGATGTTGAAGTTGCGCTGGCCCTCGGATTCGGGCCTGGCGGGGGCATGGACGGTTGCTTGATCGTTCATCTGCGACGCGCTCACTTGCTCGCCTTCTCATCGCCGGGAAGATCGTATTGAACGCCTTCCCAAGGCGAGAGGAAATCGAAGTTGCGATATTCCTGCTGGAGGCGCACCGGCTCATAGACGACCCGTTTGCGTTCGTCGTCGTAGCGAACCTCGACAAAGCCGGTCATCGGAAAGTCCTTGCGCAGCGGATGGCCGTCGAAGCCATAGTCGGTCATGATGCGACGCAGGTCCGGATGACCCGCGAAGATCACGCCGAAAAGGTCGTAGGTCTCGCGCTCGTACCAGTCCGCGCCGGGAAACAGCGGAACCAGCGACGCGACCGGCGTGTCCTCGGTTGCGGGCGTCTTGATACGGATGCGCCTGTTGTGTTTGGGCGAGAGAAGATGCGCGACGACCTCAAAACGCTCCTCGCGTTCGGGGTAATCGGCCGCCGTCACGTCGATGATGTTCACGAAGAGGCTTTCCGGGTCATCGCGAAGAAAGGTCGCCGTCTCGATCCAGCGGTCTCGCGCGATCGTAAGCGTGAGCTCGCCATAAGCGACCTTCGCTTCGGTCACCGCGCCGGGAAGCGCGCCACTGATTCGCGCGCCGAGAACCTCGAGTTCAGCCGACATTCCTCAAACCCCATTCGTCGGCCGTCAAGCGACCGTTCTGCTTTTTTCGTCGGTGCGAACGCGAAGCGAAACCATCGAGAGCCGCCGGGCGCCTGTTGGAAAGCTTCGTCGATTCGCTCCTCGTGATGACGGCAGGCGTCAGCGCCTTCACCTATCGTTCGATCGTGCCCGTTCGCCGAATTTTCTTCTGCAACAACAACATGCCATAGACGAGCGCCTCGGCCGAGGGCGGGCAGCCCGGCACATAGACATCGACCGGAATGATGCGGTCGCAGCCGCGCACCACGGAATAGGAGTAGTGGTAGTAGCCGCCGCCATTGGCGCAGGAGCCCATGGAAATGACGTAGCGGGGCTCCGGCATCTGGTCATAGACCTTGCGCAGCGCCGGCGCCATCTTGTTCGTCAGCGTGCCGGCGATGATGATGCAGTCGGACTGGCGCGGGCTCGCGCGCGGCGCGAACCCGAAACGCTCGAGATCATAGCGCGGCATGGCCGCCTGGATCATCTCGACCGCGCAGCAGGCGAGGCCGAAGGTCATCCACATGAGCGAGCCCGTGCGCGCCCAGTTGATGACGTCGTCGGTCGCCGTCACGAAGAAGCCCTTGTCGGCCAGTTCCTCGTTGATCTGCAGGAAAAACGGATCGTCCGCGCCCACCGGCCCGCCGGTTCGCGGATCGATCAGCCCCTTGGGTTGCGGCGCGACGAGAGTCCCGCCCTGCCCGTTCTCGATCAATCCCATTCGAGCGCTCCCTTGCGCCACTCATAGACGAAGCCGACGGTCAGCACGCCGAGAAACACCATCATCGACCAGAAACCGAAGAGCCCCGCGTCCTTGAAGGCCACGGCCCAGGGGAAGAGGAAGGCCACCTCGAGATCGAATACGATGAACAGAAGCGACACGAGATAGAAACGCACGTCGAATTTCATGCGCGAATCGTTGAACGGATTGAATCCGCACTCGTAAGCGGAAAGCTTCTCGGGGTCCGGCGCCTTGAAGGCGAGCAGGAAGGGCGCGACGAGCAGCGCGCCGGAGATGATCGCCGACAGCGCGATGAAGATCACGAGCGGCAGATATTGTTCGAGCAGCATCGGCATTGTGTCGTGTCCGGTCGGTCCGACGTTGCGGCGGGGCGAAGGCCGCTGAGCGGGAGCTCTCAACTTGGAAAAGCTCCAGGCCGCGGGTTCCGTAACAAAGCCCCTTGTGCAAAGCAAGAGACAAGCGCGCTCAGGCCGAAGTTATGGGCGGAATGATCGCGGCGCCGGCGCCTGGGCGGGCGTTCTGCCTGCTTGTCCGGCTGGACCTTAGGAAACGCACTCCGACAAAAAGGCCGCCGCCGCCATTTCCCGCAGCCGCGCCATCCGGCGCGCCAGAGCTTCCGTGTCCGCGCCCCAGGTCCGCATCTGGAAGTCCTCGTCGACATGGGCGGCGGACCAGGCCCCCGTAAGGTCGATCTCATTCAGGGCCTTGGCGAGCGCGATGACCAGCGAGCCGGTGAGAGTCGTCATGACATGCAGGGCGGCGAGACGCAACGGCGCTTCATCCCCGTCGCCGACCTGTACCCGGACCGCCGTCGCCAGCGCGGCGATGGCCGAGTCGGGCTGTGCGACAAAAGTGACCCCCTCGGCGAGGGCGAGCCGGGCGCCAAGCCCCTCGCGCGCAAAGGCGAGAAGAGGGTCCCACGCCTCTCCTTGCGCCGCAACAAGAACTCTCCGGCTCGGCGGCCCGATAGCAGATCAGGTCGGAGGCGGCATATTTAATCGTATCAGCCTCGACCTCGGCCATGTGCGTCGCGACCCCGTCGAGGGCGGCGTTGACGATCCTGGTCAAAGGCATGGTTGACGGATCGATCGCCTCCCCCTGCCCCGCCCATTCGGCGGCGAGCGCGTCCGCAAGCGGCCGCGACGGGACGATTATCCCGCGCTTTCCCGGGGTGCGCACGGTCCGGCCGTCGAGAAGGAGCGCGAACCCGCCCTCGGCAGGGGCCGCGGTTGCTTCCGAATAGAAGCGCCTGGGCAGCGGACGCGCCGCGTCGCGCGCCGCCCGGACCGGATCGCGCTCCCCCGGCGCGACAAAGAAATCATCGCCAAAGCCGGCGGGTTCGTCGGACATCATCGGGCTCCCAGTGACGCGCCTTCAGGCGTCCGGCGCGTTTTCGATCGGGTCATCGCGCTTCACGTCGAAGCCGAAAAGCTCGAAGCTCTGACGCATATGGTCGGGCAGCGGCGCGGCCACGTCCAGCGTCCCGCCTTTGGGATGGGGCAGAACGAGACGCCGCGCGAGCAGATGCAATTTGCGCTCGAGCACGTCGGGCATGGCGCGCAGCGGGTCGCGACGGCGCACCGCGTCTTCGGGCCGATGGCCATATTTCGGGTCGCCGAAAATCGGATGGCCGATCGCCTCGGCGTGGGCGCGCAGTTGATGGGTGCGGCCCGTGAGCGGCTTCATCGAGAGCCAGGCGCAGCGCGGCGCGACTTTGTCGACGATCGCGTAATAGGTCAATGAATGCTGGGCGTCGGCCTCGCCATGTTTGGCGACGCGCATTTTTTCGAGATCGCGGCCGCCGCCCCGCGCCTTCTCCATCCCGGCGCCCTTGGCGAGATAGAGCGAAATGCGGCCCTGAACGGGTTTCGGCACGCCTTCGACGAGCGCCCAGTAGATTTTCTTCGCCTGGCGCGAGCGAAAGATCTCGCCGAGATCCGCCGCCATGCGGCGATTTTTGGCGATGAGCAGCACGCCTGAGGTGTCACGGTCGAGCCGATGCACGAGAACGGGCCGCGACAGGCCCTGCCCGAGCGATTCCAGCATGCCGTCGACATGGCGCGTCTGCCCGGAGCCGCCCTGTGTGGCGAGCCCGAAGGGCTTGTTGAGAACGATGAGGTCTTTGTCCTCATACAGCGTCATCGCGGCGAGCGCCCGCGCGTCCTCGGGCCGCGCGCGCGTCACGGCGGGGGCCGGCGGCGCGAGCTTCAGGGGCGGAACGCGAACCGTCTGGCCCTCTTCGAGCCGGGTCGAGGTCTCGACCCGCTTGCCGTCCACGCGCACCTCGCCTTTCCGGCAGATTTTGGCGAGATGGGAAAGCGCGAGCGCGGGATAGCGCCGCTTGAACCAGCGGTCGACGCGCATCCCCGCCTCGTCGGCCGCGACGGACGTCGTGGTCACGCCGCCGCCTTTGCTTTCGGTCGCGCTCACGCCCGCCCCCGCGCGTCGCGATGGGGCGGGTCGCCGCGCAGAGCGCCCAGCCGCGGGGAAAGTCTGCCGAAATGTCCCAAAAATTCGAGCATGCGCGCCTTATCGGACAAAGCCGCGCGGAAGTCGATAAGGGAGGGGAGCCGACCTTGAGCCGAGCCATTCCAAAAAAGTTCGACTCTTCCGTGCGAATGACGCGGGCGCCGCGACCCGCTCTTTCCGCATCGGCCCGTCTCCGCTAGTCTTTAACGACCAGCCCCGAGAGACACCCGATGCGAGAGCCTTCCGGCGAAGCCGTTCTGTTCGACCGCGCGAATCTCGATTCGCGCATAGCGCTCGTCTCGGCGAGCTTCCTCCTCGCCTATGGCTTCGCCGCGCTCCTCGATCGCGTAGGCGCGCCGGAACGCTTCGTCGGCGCCGCGCCGCCCTGGTTCACGCTCGTCGCCCTGTCGGCGTTGGGCTTTCTGCTGCATTCCATGCGGGTTTCCTTTTATTACGCCGCGGGCCGCGCAGTTCCCGCGGCCTATGCCGGCTTCGCCAATGCGGCGCTGGTGATCGCCCTGTTGCTTCCTTTCGCGACGCGGCTTTCCGCCCGCACCTGGTCGCTCGGCGTCGTCAGCGGCGTCTTTATCGGATTCGCGGGCGCGGCGCTTTATCTGGGGCCGCTCCTGCGGCGCACGGGCGCCTTCTCGATCTCGGGGCTTCTTGCGGCGCGCTTCCCGCATGCGGCGCCGCGATTTGGGCTGATCGCGGCAATCGCCTTCATTTCGGGCCTGCTCGCGGTCGCCGGCATGCAACTGGCCATCGACGCGCTGGTCGATCTGACCGGCGCCGGACGCCACATCGCCGCATTCGCCGTCGCCGCAGCGGCGCTGACCATTGCGGGTCCCGGCGGCCTCGGCGGCGCGATCTGGGCGGCCGCCGCGGCCTCGGGCGTGGCGCTCGTGGGGCTCGGCTGGCCGATTGTGGCGCTCGGCTACCGTGGCGAGCTGCCTGTCGGCCTGTTCGGCGGGCCCGGCTGGGCGGAGGCGGCGGCGCTCTTGTCCGATTGGCGGCTGATGCCCCCCGCCATGGGCCTTGACGTACAGCTCGGCGCGACGGTCGCCATTGCGCTCGGCGTCGCGGCCCTGGCTCCCATCCTCGCACCCTCCGTGACGACCGAAAGCGCCGAGCGCGCGCGCGCCGCGGGCTTTGCCACACTGGGCTGGAGCCTGATCTTCGCAACCTTGGTGGCGGCGGCGATCGCCGCCTCGGCGATCAGCCTTGCCGCTTCCGTCGCCGGCCAGACGGCCGAGCGCCTGCCGGTCCCGGTTTACGCCGCGAGCAGCCGCGGCCTCCTTTCCGTCTGCGGGGCGACGGTCCGCACCCCTTCCGAGGCCCAACGCGCCTGCGCCGCACAAAAAAAATCCCGCCCGGGAAACCCTTGCGCGCCGTCGACGTGAAGCCGATCGACGGGGATTATCTCCTCGGCTCCCTTCCCGGCGCGACGGGATTGGGCGCAGCCGCGGCCGGGCTTCTCGCCGCTGCGATTGTGGCGTTCGGTCTCGCGCTTGCCGCGATGGGGATGCAGGCTTGCGGCGCCGCTGTCGGTCATGACGCGCTCTATCGCATGCGCGGGGAAATCGATCTGACGAGCCGCCGCCTCGCCATTACGCGGCTCGCGCTCGTCGCCGTCGCGACCGGAGGCTATCTTGCCGGCGTCACGCACGTCGTCGCGCCGGGAAGCCTCGTCGCTCTGGCGCTCGCGTCGTCTGCGGCCTGCGTCGCCCCCTCGCTCGCCCTCGCTTTCTGGGAGCGCGCCGGGAACCGGGAAGCCGCGGCCGCCCTCGCCGCCGGGGCGATCGGCCTCGTCGCCGCGCTGCTCGCCGCCGGGCCTGCCCGAAAAATCGAGGTCTATGCGCTGGCGGCGCTCGCCGGCGCGACCCTCGGCGTCGGCGCGGGGCTCGTCTCCGGTCTCGCCTCGCGAGGGGAGAAGCCCGAGGCCGAGGCCTTCGTGAAGCGCCTGCTTCACGGGGACGGCCGCATCGTCGCCCCCGACAAGGGCGCTTGAGCGGAGCGCTTGCGTCGTCGGCGCAATGGGCGCGAAGTCGGGCAGGACGAATCTCCGCCCCTATCCTTACGCGCGAATCCTGTTATAAGGCGCTGGTACGCCCGGCCTCGACGGGCGGCGCCGCTTCGTGGCGACCTCGCTGGACGACATCCCGGCCAAGGCCGCCTGAGGCGGGCAACTCCCAAGCCAAGGAAAAAGCGATGTCGATATCGGCCGAGCGCAAACAGGCGCTTATCAAGGAATATTCCACCAAGCCGGAAGACACGGGTTCGCCCGAGGTGCAGGTTGCGATCCTCACGGAGCGCATCACCAACCTGACCGAGCATTTCAAGACGCATGTGAAGGACAATCACTCGCGTCGCGGACTACTGAAGCTCGTCTCCCAGCGTCGCCAGCTTCTCGACTACGTGAAAGCGCGCGATGAAGCGCGTTACAAAACGCTCATCGAGAGACTTGGCATTCGTCGCTAGGGGACGCCTGTGAGGGCGGCGCCCGTCGCGCCGCTTTCACCACGAACGGGCGCGCGACGCGCCTCCAACAAGTCCCGGCACTCAGACGTCATGGCAGGATCGCCGGACGCTGCGCAACCAAAGCCAAGGCATCCCGCGCTTTCGCAGCCTCTCGCCGTCTTGCTCATGACGAACCCGCCGGGCGCATTATGAGAAAGACAAGTTATGTTCCAGATACATCGTGAAGAACTCGACTGGGCCGGGCGCAAGCTCGTGCTCGAGACCGGAAAGGTCGCGCGTCAGGCGGATGGCGCCGTCGTCGCGAGTTGGGGCGAGACGACTGTCCTCGCCACCGTCGTTTCCGCCAAGGCGGCGAAGCCCGGACAGGACTTTTTCCCGCTCACCGTCAATTACCAGGAAAAGGCCTTCGCCGCCGGTCGCATCCCGGGCGGCTACTTCAAGCGCGAGGGGCGCCCGTCGGAGCGCGAAACGCTCGTCTCCCGTCTGATAGATCGTCCCATCCGACCGTTGTTTCCCGACGGCTACCGCAACGACACGCAGGTGATTGTCACGGTGCTGTCGCATGATCTCGAAAACGACCCCGACATATTGTCGCTGGTCGCCGTCTCCGCCGCGCTGACACTCTCCGGCGTGCCTTTCATGGGCCCGATCGGGGGCGCGCGCGTCGGCTTTATCAACGGCCAGCTCAAGCTCAACCCGACCATCGAGGAGATGAAGCTCTCCGAGCTCGATCTCGTCGTCGCCGGGACAAATGACGCCGTGTTGATGGTTGAGTCCGAAGCCAAGGAGCTCTCGGAGGACACAATGCTCGAGGCGGTGATGACAGGTCACCGCGGCTTTCAGCCGGTGATCGACGCGATCATCCGCCTCGCCGAGCGCGCGGCCAAGGACCCGCGCGACCTGGCTATTCGCGACAAATCGCAAGTCGCCGCGCTCGTCTCGGGCATCGCCGAGGCGGAGCTGCGTGAGGCGTATAAAATCACCGTGAAGCAAGACCGCTACGCCGCTGTCGACTCTGTGAAGGCGAAGGTGACCGCAGAGCTCTTCCCGGTCGGCGTCGACCCGCAGTTCACCAAGGAGGAAGTCGCCGAAGCCTTCAAGGAGCTCCAAGCCAAGGTCGTGCGCTGGAACATCCTCGATACGGGCATTCGCATCGACGGCCGCGACGTGAAGACGGTCCGGCCGATCGTCGCCGAAGTCGGCATTCTGCCGCGCGCCCACGGCTCCGCGCTGTTCACGCGCGGCGAAACGCAAGCGCTTGTCGTTGCGACGCTGGGCACGGGCGAGGACGAGCAATATGTCGATTCGCTCGAAGGCACCTACAAGGAGCGCTTCCTGCTCCATTATAACTTTCCTCCCTATTCGGTCGGCGAAACCGGCCGCATGGGTTCGCCCGGACGCCGCGAAATCGGCCACGGCAAGCTCGCCTGGCGCGCTATTCGCCCCATGCTGCCCGCCGCGGCCGAATTCCCCTACACCCTGCGCGTCGTCTCGGAGATCACCGAGTCGAACGGCTCCTCGTCCATGGCGACAGTCTGCGGCTCATCGCTCGCGTTGATGGACGCCGGCGTGCCCATCAAGGCGCCGACAGCCGGCATTGCGATGGGCCTCATCCTCGAAGGCGAGCGCTTCGCAGTTCTATCCGATATTCTCGGCGACGAGGATCATCTCGGCGATATGGACTTCAAGGTCGCCGGGACGTCGAATGGCGTCACCTCGCTGCAAATGGATATCAAGATCGCCGGCATTACCGAAGAGATCATGCGCGTCGCGCTCGGCCAGGCGAAGGACGGCCGCTTGCATATCCTCGGCGAGATGTCGAAGGCGATCACCGCCTCGCGCGCTGAGCTCGGCGAATTCGCGCCGCGCATCGAAACCCTCAAGATTCCGACCGACAAGATCCGCGACGTGATCGGCTCAGGCGGCAAGGTCATTCGCGAGATCGTCGAGAAGACCGGCGCCAAGATCAACATCGAAGACGATGGAACGGTGAAGGTCGCCTCCTCTGACGGCAATTCGATCAAAGCAGCGATCAATTGGATCAAGTCCATCGCCTCCGATCCGGAAATTGGCTTGATCTACGAAGGCACGGTCGTGAAGACCGCGGACTTTGGCGCCTTCGTCAATTTCTTTGGCGCCAAGGACGGGCTCGTCCATATCTCGCAGCTCTCGAAGCAGCGCGTCGCCAAGACGACCGACGTTGTGAAGGAAGGCGACCGCGTGAAGGTGAAGCTCCTTGGCTTCGACGACCGCGGCAAGGTGCGCCTCTCCATGCGCGTCGTCGATCAGGAAACCGGCGAAGATCTCGAGGCCAAGGAGAAGGCCGAGCGCGACAAGGCGCCGGCGAACGACGAACAGTAAGAGTCGCGCGCGATCTTGAAGCGAGTCGAGCCGTCCGACAGTTCGGGCGGCTCTTTTTTTGACCCAGGGGCCTGACCAGCGCTGAACTTGTCCAGTTAGCCCGCGCGTTATCTAGACAAGCGATGACGCGAGCCGATCCTGCGCAACAACACAAGGCCGAGGACTCGCCGGCTGGCGACGTTTTCGCGCCTGGTCAGTTCCTTGATATGCTCATGCTTGCGCGGCTCGGCTTCACGGCGATCCTCGTCATTGTCTGTGCGCTCATCGTCGAGCCCTATCTGGCAAGCCTCACCTGGGCGCTCGTCTTGGCTGTCGTGTTCGTGGGCCCGCACAAATGGTTTGAAGCGCGCCTGGGGCCGACTGTGTCGGCAGGGGTTTCTGTCGGCGTGGTCGCGCTGATCATCGTGGCGCCACTCCTCTTCATTTCGAGACGATTGATCGAAGAGGCGCTTGGCGGCGTCGATTATATTCGCGGAGCCGTAACGGAAGGACAATGGAGCAGCTTTCTGGAAGCGCATGCCTGGCTTTCCTGGCTTGGCGCGCGCGCCGACGTGCCGACGATCGCCGAGCGCTTTGGCGAATTCTTCACAAATGTCAGCGCCTCCCTCCTGAAACAGTCCACGGATCAGGCGATCACGATCGTTCTGGCGTTTTACATGCTGTTTTTCTTCCTGCGCGACCGTCGCGCCGGAATCGACGCGCTTGTGCGCCTCTCGCCCTTCTCGAACATCGAAACCGGCCGGCTTATTGTGCGCGTGCGCGACACGATCCACGCCATCATCTTCGGCACGCTCGCGGTCGCGGGTTTGCAGGGCGCGCTCGGCGGCTTCGCGTTTTGGTGGCTCGGATTTCCCTCGCCCGCGCTTTGGGCGGTCGTAATGGGCGTGATCTCGATCGTGCCGGTGCTTGGATCCTTCGTGATCTGGATCCCCGCCGCCATTTTTCTCGCGATCGAGGATCGTTGGGCCGAGGCCTTGACCCTGAGCCTTTGGGGCGGAGTTGTGATCTCGACGGCAGACAACGTCGTGCGGCCCCTACTCGTCGGCGAGACCCTCCGTCTGCACACCGCGTCAACGTTCATCGCAATGCTCGGCGGCCTCCAGCTCTTTGGGCCTCCAGGATTGATCCTCGGGCCAGTCACATTCACCATGACGACGCTGATGCTGGAATTCTGGCGCCGCCGATCCGACCCCGATCCGCCGTCGACATGACTCGACTAATGCGCAGCTTGATCTCGAAGGGCGATCGCAAGCGCTTCATCGAGCGAGGCGGGGTCGGCTTCGAGGATGGCGGCGTTCTGCGTCCAGACCACGACGCAACGCGGCAGTTTCGTCGGATAGAGCGGCGCAAGCGCGGCGCGATAAAGCGCGAGTTGACGAAGCTGCGCGGGATCAAGCGCCGCGCGCGGTCGGCCGGACTTGAAATCGGCGATGAGCAGCGCATCCGCCGTCACCGCGAGACGATCGATGCGACCACTGACAATTCGCCCCGCCGCCTGCGCCACAACGTCGACTTCGGCCGCCGAACCTGGTCCGAAAAGCTCAGCGAATCTTCGTCCTCGATGAGCGCGAGCGCGGCCCGCGCGATCTCCTTGCGCGTGTCTTGCGCAAGCGTCGCGCCGCGGGACGACAGGAAGCGTTCCGCCGCTTGCGGCCGGGCCTCGGCCGCGCAGCCGGGAAGATACTGCAAAAGCGCATGCGTCAGCCGACCAATCAGCGCGCGGCCAGCGTCGTGACGATTTGGCGCGAGACCCTCGCCATGCGTGAAAGCGTCGGCGCCTGCAAGCGGTGTCGACGGACGCAGCGGCGGCGCCGGCGCATGCTCCGTCGGCGCAGGCGTCAAGGCGAAGGACGGAATGTGCGTCAGCGCTTCCCCGGCGCCCGCGGGCGCCAAGTCAAAATCCACGGGGACGCCGCCACGCCGCAAAATGTAGCGTTGCGGATCGTCGGGATCTGCAAGCTTCTCGCAGTCCGCTTCAAGCGCCGCGACAATCATTTCATGCCAGCAGCCTTTGGCGGGACCCTGCTTGCCTGCATAGCCGCAAATGTAGAGCCGCTCTTCCGCACGGGTCATCGCGACATAAAGCAGGCGTCGCTGCTCGGCGCGCTCCGCTTCTCGATGCGCGTCGCGCGCCTTACCGATCGCGGCAGGATCATTGTCCTTCCCTCGCGACCAGACGAGCGAGAGCGCTTCGTCATCGCCCAGTGTAAAAAGCTTTGGGTCGTGCTTGCCAGACGGCGCCCCGCAGGTGTCGGGCAAGAAAACGATCTTCGCCTCCAGGCCCTTTGCGGCATGGGCGGTCATCACGCGCACCGCAGCGCCCGCCGCCTCCATGTCCCGCTTGATGGAGATATCAAGCAATTCGACGCGAGCGAGGAAACTCGCAAGAGCGGGCGACTCCTCCCGTTCGAAGGAAAGCGCCAGGCGCAGAAATTCATCGATTGCGTCATTGGCCTCCTGCCCCAGCCGCGCGACGAGTTGTTTGCGGCCGCCGCCGCGACCGAGAACCTCGCTATAGAATTCGAACGGCGGCCACGATGCGGCGTCACGGCGCCAGGCGTCGATCTGACCAGCGGCCGCGCGCAATCGCGCGTCTGGCGCATCACGAAGCGCATCGAAGAGCGAACCGGAACGACGCGGCGCAATGGCAAGAAGATCGTCGTCATCCAGCCCGACGAGCGGAGACTTCAACAGCGCGGCGAGTGTGAGGTCGTCCTCGAGCAGCAAAGCTGTTCGGCCCAGTGCGACGAGATCGTCGACGACGATGTGATTGCCAAGCTCCAGCCGGTCGGCGCCCGCCACTGGCACATCTGCGGCCTTGAGCGCCCGAATGAGCGAGTCGAAGAAAGGTCCGCGCTTGCGCACCACGATCAGGATGTCGCGCGGTTCGACAAGGCGCCGTCCCGTCTTGTCAGTAACGCATTCGCCATTTGCCGGATCTAGCAATGCGGTCGCCTTCGCCGCGATCTTTTTCGCCAGCCGCTCGATCGGATCGCTTCCGGAAGCGTAATCGAGAGGCAAGCGCCAGTCGGCTGGCTCATCTCGCTCGAGCGGCTTGATCGCCTCCCAGATTTCAACCAGCGCCGGGACGCTCTCCCTGGCCGAAACATGTTCAAGCGATCCCTGGTCGGGGTCGCAGCTCAAGCCGACGCCGTTGTCGCCAAAATTGAACACGTCGTCGACAGAACGCAGGACCTCGGGCGCCGAGCGGAAGGACTTCACAAGCTGCACATATTCGAACCGCTGCGTTGCCGATTTGAAGTCCCGCTCGATGCGACGGCGCATGGAGTCGAACTTGTGCGGCGCCGCGCCCTGGAAAGAAAAAATCGACTGTTTGTCGTCGCCCACCGCAAAGAAACTGCGTTCGACCGCGCGCGCGCCAAGACCCGCGCAGAACTCCTTTACGAGCGCGGTGAGAATATCCCATTGTCGCGCGCTCGTATCCTGCGCTTCATCGAGCAGGATGTGATCGATCTGCGAGTCGAGTTTATAGAGAACCCAGGACGGATTGGAGCGATTGAGAAGCCGCCGGGCGCGCTCGATCAGATCGTCGTAGTCCAGGACGTTGCGACGACGCTTTGCGTCCTCATATTCACTGATGATGGCGTCGGCGAGCGTGGCGAGCGCAATGGAGCGTTCGACGGTGGCTGCGGCTTTGCGCTTGTCGAGCAGGCGCGCGAGCCGATCGCGCTCTTCCAGCAAGCAAGCCTGCAACCCCGGCGTCTTTTTCTCGAGCGCGGCCGTGATGATTTTCCCGCTCGCGCCGCCGCGCGGCTCGCCAGAGCTGGTGAAGAACACCTGAACGTAGCTCTCAATGCAATCTTGGTGCGGCGCGAGCGCGATCGCGCGCATCAGATGGTCGGCAAGCTTGTTGTCGTTTTTCGATCCGCTCGAAAGCCGTGCGGCGAGGTCTGGCCACGACGCCCGCCCAATTAACATCTCCGCTTCGATCAGCGTCAGCGTCTCGCCCACCTGAAGTCCAAGACGCTCTGTCAAGCGGGTGCGATATGAATCCCGATCGAACGCCTGGCGCAACGCCTCCCGAGATTTCAACAGATCCTTGCACAGATCCTGAAACCCCTTTTCCGTTGTTTCGCGTGCGATGAGCTGCAAGGCGCGCTGCAATTCGCCGCTTTCGCGCCTCGCGCGCTCGATGGCCCGGCGCGTGGCCGCAGCGAGGAGCTCGGCGCAGGCCATGTCGTCGGCGACGCGGAAGCCAGCCTGCGCGTTGGCTTCGAGCGGAAAGACATGCAGCAGCCTCTCACAAAAAGCGTGAATCGTCTGGATCTTCAGCCCGCCCGGCGTCTCCACCGCGCGCGCAAAGAGTTGACGGGCGAAATCCAGATCGCCTTTCGAGGGCGTCTTCGCACCGGTTTCGACGATTTGCCGGGTCAATTCGGCGTCGTCGAGCAACGCCCATTGCGCAAGCTTGTCGAAGACGCGCGTCGACATGTTCGCCGCCGCCGCCTTGGTGAAAGTGATGCACAGAATTTGCGAGGGTCGCACGTCGGCGAGAAGCAGCCTCAGGACGCGTTGCGTCAAAACATAAGTCTTGCCGGATCCGGCATGGGCGGCGACCCAGGCGGAGACGGCAGGGTCGGAGGCCTTTTGCTGCGCCTGCGACGTGAGTGAGAGATACGGGCGATCGTTCACGCCTCTTCCTCGCCGCCGCTGCGCGACCACTCTTTCACTCGCGCGAGATGATCATACTCTCCCGCATGAGTCGCGAGCGCTACATAGGGACGCGAAGGATAAGGCGTGTTGGGATCACGATATTGCGCGAGCAGCCCGATGAGTTCGTCACGGTGCTGCGCAACGACGTCATCGAACCGCACGGCTGGCCACTCCAGCCATAATGTCTTGCCGCCCGCCTTGAGCCCAACATAAGCGGCGCCGCCAAGTCGCGCCGCGACCACCTCCTTGAATGCGCCCGCCTCGATCATCGCCGCCTCCAACGTCAGTTGCGGCGACCATCCGGCGAGAACCTGCTGGAGCGTCGGAGGCGCGCCCGTCTTGTAATCAAAAATGAAAGCGCTTCCCTGCGCATCGATCTCGATACGGTCGGCGCGCGCCGTCAAGGTAAAGACCGCGCCGTCGGGAAGTGGAATGTCCCATTTACCGTATCGTTCCATGAGAATTGCTGCGCCCAGCTCGCGGCGCGCGCACTCGAAGCGGTAGACATGAGCGAGTCCCTCGACGATTCTGGGCCAGGCGAAAATTTCGAAAGATCGATCGCTGAGAAAATCGCTCAGCGCCTCACGTGCGAACGCCTCAAGATTCGACAAAGCGTCATCGGGCAAGGGCCCGCTCGGGAAGAGCGCGACGAAACGTTCGATCGCCGCGTGAATTGCGACGCCTTGCTCGCGTGGTCCAATTTTCGCGCCGAGTGCGCCAAGCGGCGCCAAGCGAAGGATATATTCAGCGAAGATCGCATAAGGATCGCGGCGCAAGACTTCGATGCGCGTCACGCTGAGCTTCGAGGGGCGAAGATCGAGCGCCGGGCGCGGCGCTGGGCGCGCAAAACTCGTCGCGTCTTCCCGCGCAGGCTGATCCAAAGCAGAGGCAATTTTTACCAATCTCTCGCCGCGCGCGCGACAAAGCGCGAAATGCTCCCCCGCCAACGCCTGCAGCCGCGTCAGTAAGCGCGAGGCGACCGTTGGCGCGCCGTTGCGCTTTACCGCGCGGCTGATGACGACGTCTGCGGCGCCGAGAGCCATGACGAAATCATGCGCGCTCTGTCCGATACGACGCTCGGGAGGCGAGAGATTGAGCTGACGTCGCATCGATCGATTGAGGAAAGCGCCGGTTTCGCTTTGCGGCGGCCAGACGCCTTCGTCGAGACCCGCGAGCAGCATGAGGTCGGCGTCAATAAGACGCGCTTCAAGGGGGCCAAGTATCTTGAGGCGCGGATGGGCGCGTTGCGGCCCCCGTAAGACTGTTTCGAACGCGATCCGGTCGAAAAGGCTCGCGTAATTTTTGGCGTCGAACCCTGGCGGCGCGGCCGCGCCTTCGAGCCGATCGAAAAGGTCGAAGAGCGCGATCGCCGCATCGTCCTCCCCCGCGCGCGCCCCCTTTGTGACAGCCTCGAAGGTCGAACGATGCGCCTGTGCGAAACGGCTGAGATCACCGACGCCGCGCAATTCGGCGAACGGCGCGAAGGCCGCCTCAACGTCGCACAACAAGGTCTCCAAGGCGCGCCATTGCGCTTCACTTATGCGCCGCGCGGCAGGATGGCCATGACCGTCTCGAGCAGCCGCGCGCGCCCTGTCGACGCATGTTCGATACCCGCCTTCGCGCCGCGGCGTGACGCGGAGCACGCCAATTTCCAAAAGGGTCGCGAGCGCCGCCATCTCCTCGCGAGGTCGGCCCAACTGCACGAGCGGATGCGACAGCAGCGCCGCGATGGCGACGGCGTCGAGCTCCTCGGAACCCGCCGCGGCGATGTGGCGCGCGAGGGCGCCGATGCTTGAAGACGCGAGCGGCGCGCCTCCGGAGTTGTCGACTTCAATGTCGAAACGGCGCAGCTCCGAAGCGACGCGACGCGCGATCCCCCGGTCAGGCGTTACGAGCGCCGCCGTTCGTCCCGGCGTTTCGAGCGCTTCGCGAAGCGAAAGCGCAAGCGAAAGCGCCTCGGTGCGCTCATCGGGCGCTTCGACCAGTGTGACGCCGTCGAGCGCCGCCGCGAAATTTTCGCCTTCGATCGCACGAAAGGCGCGCCAGGCGGCCGTGGCCTTCGCCGGCGCCATCGCCTGCGACACCAGACGCCGCCTCGCGGCAACCTTCCCGCCGGAACGCACAAGCTCGCGCACGTCCGCGCGTTTGAGCTTCATCACGCCGAGAAGATGCTTCAGCGTGCTCTGCGGATGAGTGAAGGCTGGCTCGCCGTCGCCCTCCGCGACCAGCGCCCAAGTCGCTTCATCCATGTCATGATCCAGACCGGGAAGCACGACTGCGCCCTGCTCGAGCGCTGCGATTGTCGTCAACAATCGCGCCGTCGTCGGTTGCGCGCCCGTAGACCCAAGCGCGATGACGGGACCGCTGTCGCCGCCTGCTGCGAGACGATCGATTTGTGCTTCGATCAATCGCTTGCGACGCGTGGAGGCGTCGACATTGCCTCGCTCTTGCAGCATCGCCGGCCATTGGCGCATGGCGATGCGCAGGAAAGTCGTCGTAATCGACCAATATGGATCGAAGGACCCGTCGTCGATCGCCTTGTCGATGGCGTCGGCCGCGACGTCCTCTATGATGAACTCGTCGATCAAAGCGGCAAGTTCGCCTGCCATCGCATAAGCGCCGACGAGCGATGCGGCGACAAGAAAGGGCTCGCTTTCGTCATGAACGAAAGATCCGTGGTCATCGACCGACACGATGGCGCGCCCGACAGCCGTCGACCAGGCGGCGATCAATTTAGCGAGAAGCAGGCGTCGTTCAAGCTCATCGATTTGTGGAAGGGTCGCGTCGTCGGCCTCGACCTGGGGAGAAAAAAAAATCTCCGCCTCACGCTCCTCCAATTCGCCCAGGGGCAGAATGCGCGGCAGCAGGGTCGCGCCTTTGTCGAAAGCGCGCGCGAAAGCGGCGACGAGCGCGCGACCCGCGCGCCGTGTCGGCACATAGATTCTCGCGCGCGCCATTTCGAGCGGCGGGGTTTGGCGCGAAAAGGTCGGCACGATGTCGCCAGCGAGTAACGCCTCGACGAAAGTCTCAAGGAAAGGCGCGCCTGGCGCGATCGTGAAAACGTTGCGTTTAAGGCTCATCGGTCCGCCCATGCGGCGATTGCCTTCTCGGCATCAGCGATGGCGCTTACAGTGCCGACATGCAGCCAAACTCCGCTGGAGACGACGCCGAAAAGGCGCCCCTCGTCGGCCGCGGCAAAGAAAAAGGGCGCAAGTTTGAACACTTCTGCGGTCGCCTGCGCAAAGAGTTGGGGCTTGAGGATCCCGACTCCGGCGTAGACATACGGTTTTGACCCCGCCCTGCGGATGATGCGGCCGTCCTGCGCGAGGTCGAAATCGCCATCCCAGTCTACGCCTATGCTGCCCTGCGTCGGCGCGAGCAGCAGCGCGGCGTCCATTTCGTCGGCGTTCCAGGATCGAGCGAGCGCGACAGGATTGGAGTGCGGCGCGCCGAACCAGAACGCGTCCGTATTACAGATGAAAAACGGTTCGTCACCGATCAGCGGCATCACCTTCTTGATTCCGCCGCCCTGATCAAGAAGCTTTGTGCGCTCGTCGGAAATGACGATGCGCGGCCTTACGCGACGACTGAGATGTTCTTCGATCTGATCGGCGAGATGGTGGACGTTGACGATTGCCGTTTCCACTCCGGCGCTGGCGAAATCATCGAGCGCGCGATCGAGCAGCGTTTGTCCGGCGACGCGCACGAGGGGCTTTGGCGTTTTGTCCGTGAGCGGCCGCATGCGCGTGCCGAGACCCGCCGCGAAGACCATTGCGATCTTGGGGATGAGAGCGGCGCGCTCAGGCGCCGAAAACTCCGGGGACGTTGGATTCATACCAATGTTTTATGTCCGCCAGCGCGGGGTGCCGCAAGCTTTTCTTCAAATAAGTTTCAACGCGCGGGATATGGGCGAGATATTGCGGCTTGCCGTCGCGTTGATCGAGCCGCGCGAAAATCCCGAGCACCTTTGTTGCGCGCTGCGCGGCGAGAATCATATAGGCCTTCGCAAAGGCTCCCATGTCGAAACCGGCGTCGGCGTCACGGCGCAGCTTGGCGTAATGGGCGAGGAGTTTCAACTCAAGTTCGTCGGGAACGCCGACGCGGGCGTCCTGGCCGAGCGACGCCATGTCATAGGCGGGATGACCGAGCACGCAATCCTGAAAGTCGATGATTCCAATACGCTTCACGCCCTCGCGGTCCGAAAGCCATAACAGGTTGGGCGAATGATAATCGCGCAACGTCCAGGTCGGCGCCGCGCTGGCGACCTCGAGGAGGGTCTGACGCCAAAGATTTGTGAACGTCGCCCGCGCCCCGGATGCGACGGAGGCTTTGACACATGGCGCGTACCATTCGACGAAGAGATCAATCTCGATCAGGAGCGCGTCGAGATCATAGGGGGGGATATGATATTTGCCGGCCCCGTCGATCGACAGAGTGTCGGGCAATGTCTGTCCATGGAGATGCGCGAGCGCGCTTGCCGCTTCGAGATAGCGCTCCGCAATCGGTTCGTTCGCGTCGACGACGCCGTCGCGGCCGAGATCCTCGACGATCAGGAGGCCGGCGCCAAGGTCCTGCGCGTAGATTTCCGGCGTCGAAAGTCCGTGCGCGCGCAAGCCATTTGCGACGGCCACGAAGGCGCTCACATTTTCAGCCAGATGCGCAATCGCGCTGTATGGTTTGCCGTAGCGAATTGGCGGTCCGTCCGGACGCGCAGGCGAGATCATCAATATCGCCCGCTGGCCGTCGGGCTTCTCCAGGGTTTCATAGGCGCGCGTCGACGCGTCGCCCTGGAGAAAGGTGCGGGTCGCATCTCCCCATCCGGCGCGATGAAGCAACCGTAACGCGCCTTGAAGGCGGACAGTCGTCGCGCGAACCTTCCATGACCGGAAATGGTGATTCGACGCGCGTCGCGATCGTCCGCGTCGGCAAAGCTCAAGCGAACCTCCAACCGGTCGGCCGGCGCGGCCTCGGGCGCGCGCTCGGCCCATTCGACGAGCGCAATGGCGTCCTCGACCGCGTCCTCCCAGCCAAGGCCATGGAGTTCGGAAGGCGCCTCCATGCGATAGAAGTCCGCGTGAACAACGCGCGTCGCGTCATTCTCGTAAATTTGCATCAAGGTGAAGGTCGGGCTTGCCGCCTCAATCGTCGTATCGTCCAGTAATTCCCGGATCAATGCCCGCGCGAAGGTCGTCTTGCCGACGCCAAGATCGCCGGCAAGCGCGACCATATCGCCCTTTTCGAGGAGCGAGGCGATCTCTTGCGCAAGCGCGATAGATCCGGCCTCGTCGGCAATATCGACGCGCCAGACGGATTTTGCCGTCTCGTCGCTCATGACGCGCCTCCCTCGCTCGCGGCGGGCCGCGTCTCCTTCTTCGCATCTGGCGCGGGGAAAACGCAAGTTACCGTCGTGCCCTCGCCCGGCGCAGAATCGATCAGCACCTTGCCGCCATGCAGCTCCATGAAGGCGCGGACGATGGACAGACCTAATCCCACGCCGCGATGACGGGTGCCTGCCGTGTGGGATTCGAAACGATCGAAGACGCGCTCGAGCACTTCGGGCGGGATGCCGCGCCCTCGATCGTTGACCTTGAACACCACCTCGTCGTCGCGCCGCATCGCAGCGAGAGTCACCGTCTGGCCCGGACGTGAAAAGCCGATGGCGTTCGACAGGAGATTGAACAGGATTTGACGGACGCGCTTTGCATCGCCGCGGAACGTTCCGATATCGTCCAGCGCGACAATCTGAACGTCGATGGCGTTATCGATCAGTCGATCCTGCACGCCCTCTATCGCGGCGTGCATCGTTGCGCGCACGTCGACGTCGGAGAACTCGAGCTCCATTGCGTCTTCATCGATCGTCGCGAGATCGAGAATATCGTCGATAATCGCCAGAAGCGCGGCGGAAGATTTGCTGACATAGCCCAAATATTCGAATTGGCGGGGATTGAGCGGGCCGGTCAATTCCTCGCCGAGCAAATGCACGAAGCCGTTGATGTTGTTCAAGGGCGAACGCAGCTCATAGCTGACGTGATGAATGAAGTCGTTCCGCAGCTTTTCGGCCGCCATCAGCGCCTTGTTGCGGTCGGTGAGCGCCCGCTCGACATTCACGTCCGCCGTCACGTCGACGAAGGTCAGAAGCGCCGCGCCTTCAAGTAAAGACTGCGCGATACAATCCAGCACGACGCCGTCGCTGCGCTCTATGCGGCGCGTGAAACCTTCTCGCATATCGTTGAAACTCGTGACGAACCCCTGCAACGCCGTCCATGTCTCGTCATTATCGTGAAGAAGCTTGCACTGCTTGGCGACCGCGTCGAAATGCGGCTTCTTGTCGAGGGCGGCGACGTCGAGACGCCACAGCGCAATAAAGGCCGGATTACAGAAGCTCAACCGGCCATCGGCGCCGAACACGGCGACGCCTTCCTGCAGCGCTTCGAGCGTTTCGCTTTGCGTGCGATTGAGCGCATTGAAACGCGTCTCGAGGTCATAGGCTTTGGTCGTGTCGTCGTAGAGATAGGTCACGCCGCCTTGGGTGTTGGGATGCGCGACGACATCGAGTATGCGGCCATCGGGCATGTGCCACGTCTGCCGCAAGGGCTCGGTCGAGCGATAAGCCTCGAAAAGCCGTTCCTTCCAGGCCTTGTAGTCGGATTCCGCCGGCAAGCGGTTGTCGGCGCGCAATCGGTCGAGGATCTCGCCGTCCGTCGGTCTTTGATCGAGGTAGCCCGGCGCCCACTGCCAAAGCTTGGCATAGGCGTCGTTGTGATAGACGAGACGGCGAACGCGATCGAAAATCGCGACAGCGGTCGGAAGCTGATCAAGCGTGCGCACATGCGATTGCATCTGCTGCTCGAGATCGGCGCGCACGGTCTCGACCTCGTGCCGGTCGATCGCGAGGGCGGCCGTCGCCTCGGGATCGGCATTTTGAGTGACGTCGAGCAAGTGACGTTCGCCGGCGACGACGGCTGGCGCACGGGCGCGCCAAACGATCCCCTTGGCGAGCGCCTGCGCGGCCTGGGCGCGCGTCGCCGCGTCGAGCAACTCGAGCCCACGCGCGAGCGCGTCGGCGGGATCCTTCGCTTCCACGGCGGCTGCATAGGCCCGATTGACGAAGGAGAGCTTGCCCTTCGCGTCGCGCATCCACATTGGCGTCGGCGCCGCGTCGAGAACGGCTTGAAGTCCCGAGAGCGCGCGCCGGGTTTGCTGGAAAGTCTCGCGCAGCGCGATCAGTTCGAGCCGGTCGCCGGACACGTCTCTGATGCGCAGGACGGCGCTGGCGCCGACCGCACGGCCCTCGGCGTCGAAATGCCGCCCGGCGACGCCCACGAGCGGCATGCGAAAGGCTTCGCCATTCTTGCGCAGGCGATCGACCGCAGCCTGCAGTTCCTGCGCGTCTTTCGGCTCAAGCCACGAACCGAATGCGAGGATGCGGCGGGGGGCGGCGGCCTGGTCCATGGCCAGCGTCGAGGCGCTGACGTCCGGCTCGGCATCGGCGCCACTCCAGGCGATGAAGACCTGCGGCTCGCTCGCGATAAAGGTTTTGGCGCGATCGAATTTGGCGCGCGTCTCTTCCAGAGTGGCAATCAGCGCGGCTTCGCGGCGGCTCCACTCCTTGCGCTCGCCGATGTGGGTGAGGGCCACCACGGCGGAGAAAAGCGCCAGTCCGCCGCTGAAGGCGAATCCCACGACGTCGGAGTTGATCGGCAATTCGCCGATGATGCCGGCGGCCTGCGCGAAAACCGGTTGGGAAAGCGCCAGGGCGCCGCAAAGCGCCGCAGAGCCGCGTATTGGGCGCAGCCGCCGTGCGGGGCCCCGCCCAGTCGCTCCGAAACTTGATTGGAGACGTCGCTTCATAAGCGAAAAGTCTCCTTTCGCGCGCGATCCAGCTTTGGCGGCATGTGTCCTGGGCTCCAGGGGATGGATTGGGGTGCTCATCACAAGAACGCGGCAGGCGAAACTCGCACGATGGCGGAACGCCGGCAGGCACGCGCGCACGGACGCACCACCGCTCCCCAGGGCGGGAACGGGAACGCTTCGACGCATGGGCGACGACACCGCCCGGGGACTGCGCCGGCTACGCTCGGTACGAATCACCTCAATCTAAATCGCGTTTCGCTAAAACGGAATTGTGTTTCTGACGGAAGCGGAGATAAAAACGGCCCCGCTCCTGACGGAGGGGGCCGCAAGGTCGATCCAGGGGTGCGCGGCGCAGCCCCGCCCGGAGTCAGTAGCGGTAGTGTTCGGGCTTGAAAGGGCCACTCTGCGGGAGGTTGAGATAGGTGGCCTGCTCGGACGTCATCCGCGTCAGTTTGACGCCGATCTTGTCGAGATGGAGGGAAGCCACCTTCTCGTCCAGATGCTTGGGCAGGGTGTAGACTTCCTTTTTGTAGTGCCCCTGCTTGGTCCACAGCTCGATCTGGGCCAGCGTCTGATTCGTGAAGGACGCCGACATCACGAAAGAAGGGTGCCCGGTCGCATTGCCGAGATTGACGAGGCGACCTTCGGACAAAAGGATGATGCGCTTGGCGTCCTGGAACTCGATCTCGTCGACCTGCGGCTTCACATTGTGCCATTTCAAATTTCTCAAGTCCGGCGACCTGGATCTCGGAATCGAAGTGGCCAATGTTGCAAACGATGGCGCGGTCCTTCATCGCGCGCATGTGCTCGATGGTGATGACATCGACATTTCCGGTGGCCGTGACGAAAATGTCAGCGCGCGGCGCCGCCTCCTCCATGGTCGTGACTTCATACCCCTCCATCGCCGCTTGAAGGGCGCAGATCGGGTCGATCTCGGAGACGATCACGCGACAGCCGGCGTTGCGCAGCGACGCCGCCGAGCCCTTGCCGACGTCGCCAAAGCCGCAGACCATGGCGACCTTGCCGGCCATCATCACATCGGTTCCGCGGCGTATCCCGTCAACGAGCGACTCGCGACAGCCATAGAGATTGTCGAACTTGGATTTGGTGACCGAGTTGTTGACGTTGATCGCGGGCCAGAGCAGCTTGCCCTCTTTTTGCATGATATACAGGCGATGCACGCCGGTGGTCGTCTCCTCGGTGACGCCCTTGATCGACTCCGCGTTGCGTTTGTAAAAGCCGGGATTGGATTTCAGCCGCTTCTTGATCGCGGCGAAAAGCACTTCTTCCTCTTCATTCGTCGCCTTGTCGAGGAAGGCGGTGTCGCCGTTCTCGGCGCGCAGTCCCAGATGGATGAGCAAGGTCGCGTCGCCGCCGTCATCCAGAATCATATTTGGCGCGCCGCCGTCGCCCCATTCGAAAATCTTGTGGGTGTAGTCCCAGTAGTCCTCGAGGCTCTCGCCCTTGCGTGCAAAGACCGGCGTCCCCGCGGCCGCGATGGCCGCGGCGGCGTGATCCTGCGTCGAATAGATATTGCACGAGGCCCAGCGCACGTCGGCGCCAAGCGCCTTGAGCGTCTCGATCAGCACGGCGGTCTGAATGGTCATGTGCAGCGAGCCGGCGACGCGCGCGCCCTTGAGCGGCTGGGACGGGCCGAATTCCGCGCGGGTGGCCATGAGCCCCGGCATCTCGGTTTCGGCGATGGCGATTTCTTTTCGGCCCCAATCAGCCAGCGAGATGTCGGCGACGACGTAGTCGTTGAAATGAGCGGTCATGAGAATCCTCTGCTCGGGAAGCCGGCGTCCCGGCGCGGAAGCGCCTATAGCAGTCCCCTCCCAGGAAGGCAATAAAGATATAAAGATTTGTTTATGTCATTTTCAAGCGCCCGCCGGCTGTTTTGCGAGAGCTTGGCCGCCGCAGCACTTCCGTTCCACGCCGCACTATGGCAAGGAGGTCCGATCCTTCCGGCGGCAGGCAGAGCGCCCATGTTAGACGCCCTAAAATCCTTCATTTCGGAACTCACCGGCGAGGCTGAACGCCCCAAGCCTTACGAGTCGGCTGATTATCAGCTCGCCGCGGCGGCGCTGCTCGTCCATATCGCGTCGGTCGACGGCGACTTCGACGCCGACGAGAAGGCCCGCATCAAAGAGCTCGTCGAAACCCGCTTCGGGCTTGAAGACGCCGCCGCCCGCCGTCTCATCGACGAGGCCTGGGAGAGCGAGCGCGAGGCCGTCGACCTCTATCGTTTCACCAGCGTTCTCAAGCGTCGGCTGGACGAGGATGGGCGCCGTCAGGTGATCGCCATGTTGTGGGACATGGCGCATGCCGACGGCTCCGTTCACGAATTCGAGGAGAATGTGGTCTGGCGCGTCGCCGAACTCCTTGGCGTCTCGACCCGCGACCGCGTGGAGCTGCGCCGGGAATCGCGTGAGAACATGGAGGCGCCGCCGCCCGTCGAGGGCCCATGGTCGCGCCCGAAGGAGTGACGGTCGCCATGACGGAATTCGCCAACAAACGCCCGGCCGCCGTGATCACCGGCGCATCGGATGGCATCGGCGCGGAGCTTGCCCGCGTCTTCGCCGAGCGGGGCCATGAGGTCGCCCTCGTCGCCCGGCGACGGGACCGCCTCGAGACGCTCTCCGATGAGATCGCCGGCAAGGGCCTGCGCCGACCCACGGTCGTCGATCTCGACCTCCTCGCGCCCGACGCGTCGAAAACGCTTGGCGCAAGGCTCGCCGAAGCCGGAATCGCTCCGCAATACCTCGTCAACAATGCCGGTTTTGGCTTGATCGGCCGCATCGCGGAGCTCGATCCCGACGAGCAGCTCGACATGATCGACCTCAATATCCGGGCGCTCACCGCGCTCACGCTGCGCTTCCTGCCCTCTTTGACGGCGCAGAAGGGCGGCGTTCTCAATGTCGCCTCCGTCGCCTCCTTCATGCCGGGGCCGGGTTTCGCCGTCTATTACGCGACCAAAGCCTATGTTCGCTCCTTCAGCGAGGCCATCGCCTATGAGTTGGCGCCAGAAGGCGTAAAGGTTTCCTGTCTTTGTCCCGGCCCGGTCATCACCGGCTTTCAGGCGCGCGCCGGCATGGACTTCGAGGGAATGATGAGCGCGATCAAGCCCGCTCTGGTCGCCCCCGAAGAGGTCGCCCGGCAAGGCTATGACGGGCTGATGGCCGGCAAGAGCGTCATGGTGCCGGGCGCCGTCAATAAGGCGATGGTGTGGGGCGCGCGACTCTCGCCCCGCGCCCTGCTGCTGCCGCTCCTGGGCAAAGCGCAACAGCGGCGGGTCTGAACCGAACGGACAAAAAAAGCGGGCCCGCGAGGCCCGCTTTTTTGCTGGATGACGATGCGCCGGCCTATTCCTCGGCCACTTTGACCTTCAGCACTTGCCGGCCGCGATACATGCCGGTCTTGAGGTCGATGTGGTGCGGACGACGCAGTTCGCCCGAATCCTTGTCTTCGACATAGGTGGGGGCCTTCAGCGCATCGGCGGAACGGCGGAACCCGCGCTTCATCGGAGAGGTTTTTCTTTTCGGAACAGCCATTTCTATCTCCAAACCGCGAAGGCCGCGGGCAAAAAGCCACGCGGCGAAAACTGGTGCGGGGCGTATACGCGAATTCTTTTCGCCTGACTACCCCCGCTCAACTCTTATTGGGCGGGTTGTCGATCGCGGCGGGCGGCGTCGGGCCGGCGGCCCCCTTTTCGCCGGCGGCGGGAAGCGTGGCGGGGTCTTCCTCGATCAACTGCTTGGCCCCGCGATCGTCCATGGGCCGCGCCTGCGCGGCGACGGGCGCCGCATGCATGCCGGTCTGCGCGGAGAGCCAGCCGCGCCATTGATCGAAGCTGCCGTTGAAGGTGTTCTGATCGACCGCGCCGACGATGCCGGGCACGCGGCCGTCCGAGCGATATTGCCAGAAAGTCCATTTGCGCGAACCGTAACGGACCTGCGGGTGGTATTTCGTCGAACGCACCCAGATTGGGTAGTCTGACAGGCCGTCGGGCTGCAAAATCGCCTGATAGAAATCGACCGACGAATAGATGATCGGCTTTTTGCCGTAGTGGCGCTCCATCGCCTCGAGCATCAGCCGCATGTCGCGGATCGCCTCCTCCCGATAAAGCGTGCGCTTGCAGGACCGCGACTCCGGAGTCGCCTCCACGTCGAGCACCGGCGGCAGAGCCTCCGGATCATTTGGCACGACCGCGGCGAAATTCGCGATTTCCTCCTGTGGCGGGCGGCACCAATAGACGAAATGATAGGCGCCGCGCGGAACGCCGGCGGCCTTGGCGGCCGCCCAGTTGTACTGGAACTTCGAATCCGCGCGGTCGCCGCCCTCGGTCGCCTTGATGAAGGCAAAGGCGACGCCGGAATCCTTGACCTGCTGCCAGTCAATATCTCCCTGATATTTCGACACGTCGACGCCATGCACGGCGAATTCGGCGCTGCGCGTGGCCGGGAAGAGGTGAAGTTCGGATTCCGGAACGGCGTAAGCGAGGAACGTCGGATCGCGCTTGGCGTTGACGAGCGGCGCGCTGGTCGCGAAACGCGGGCGTTGAGCGTAGCTCGGATCATAGGTGCTGCCGCAGCCCGCGAGGGCGAGAAATCCCGGCCCCAAGGCAAACGAGAGCGGCAATCCGCGGCAGCGACAAATTCAACGAGTTCATTTCGTCAAATTATCCTCATAGGCGGTAACGAAGCGTTAACACGGAGCGCTCGCCGCCTTGGCCCAATCTGGAATTGTATTGTGCCTGAAATGTGTTGAATCTCGGACCGTCGCTCAATCCAGATGGAACCAGCTGCTGGCGATGCTCAGAAATGCGCCATAGCCCACAACGTCGGTGATCGTCGTCACGAAGGGCCCCGAGGACAATGCGGGATCGATTTTGAACCGGTCGAAGACGAGCGGCACGACGATGCCCCCCAGGGCGCCCGCAACCAGATTCGTGAACATCGCCAAGGCCATTACCGGTCCGAGCCCCATATTGTGGAACCAATTGGCGGCGACGAGTCCGGTCACGAGGCCGAAGGCGGCGCCATTGACGGCGCCGATCGCCATTTCGCGGAAAATGATCTTGAGCGCATTGGCGCGGGTCAGCTCCCTTGTGGCGAGCGCCCGAACCGCCACCGTCATCGTCTGCGTCGCTGAATTTCCGCCCTGCCCGGCGATGATCGGCCCGAGCACGGCCAGCGCGACCATCTGCTCGAGCTGCGACTGGAAGGCCTTGAGGACCGAGGACGTGATGAACGCCGTCAGAAGGTTGATGAACAGCCAGGCGAAGCGACTGCGCGCGATCCACCAGAAATCATCGTCGAGTTCCTCGTCCGGATTGACGCCGCCAAGCGCCTTGATCTCCTCGGAGGCTTGCTCCTGAATAACATCGACGATGTCGTCGATGGTCAGCACGCCGACGAGACGCTCCGATTCATCGACGACTGGCACGGAAACGAGGTTATAGCGCTCGAAAAGCCTCGCCGCCTCGCTTCCGTCCTCGGTCGCGCTGACGCGGCGTCGGTCGGCCTGCATGATCTTTTCGAGGCGCGTGGTCGGCTTCGCGCGCACGAGCGCGTCGAGAAACACCGTGCCGAGAAGATGATATCCGGGGTCCACCACAAAGATCTCAAAAAAGCTGTCGGGGAGCGCCTCGCTGTCCGTCTCGCGGAAAAAATCCAGCACGCGGCCGGCCGACCAGAAAGGCGGCACGGCGATGAGCGTCGTCTGCATCAGGCGGCCCGCCGACCCATCGGGATAGTCGAGCGAACGGCGCAGGACGATGCGCTCCTGCGCCGGCAGCGCGTCGAGGACCTCCGCCTGTTCCTCGGGCTCGAGCGTTTCGAGGATGGCGACAGCGTCGTCGCTTTCGAGTTCGCGCACGCCTTCGACGAGCGTTTCCACCGGCAACTCTTCGAGAATATCCTCGCGGGTGGCTTCCCCCACCTCCATCAGCGCGGTAAAATCGAAATCGGGCCCCATCAGCTCGACGAGACGCGGGCGCGCCTCGTGACTGAGGCGTTCGAGAAGCGCGCCGAGGTCAGCTTCATGCAGATCGCCCACCAACGCATGGAGGCGCGCCGAGTCGGCCAAGGCGATTGCGGCCTCAACCTGGAAAACGAAGTCGGCGTCCGGTCCGCCGCCCTCCTGGCGGAAACCTTCAGCGCCCGCCGCCGTTTCTTCCTGGTCGAGTGGCATGACCGATTCCCGCTATAAGGCTTCAGGCTCTTACCCCGCGCGCGCGCGGAAGCAAACCGGCAAAAGGAACATGACCGACTTTTCCCGCGCCTCGCTCTACGCCCTTCTCCTTCTGGGCGCCCCCGCGCCGGCCACCGCCCGCGATTGCGGACCGGACGCGCTCAACGTCTCCCGCACGATCGAGATCAACCGCGCGAAGGGAACCGCTCTCGGGCTGCAAAGCTATCCGCGCACCCTCGACCTCAAGGATCACGAAGTGGTCCTGACGTTCGACGACGGTCCAGCCGCGCCGACCGCGCGCATCCTCGACGCGCTCGCCAAGGAGTGCGCCCAGGCAACCTTCTTCGTCATCGGCCATAATGCGGAAAAGGCGCCCGCGCTGGTGGCGCGCGCCGTCGCGGAGGGTCACAGCGTCGGCCACCACTCCTACAGCCATCCGGGCAACACGTTGCGGCTCATGGGAGAAGACGCGGCGAAAGCGGACGTCGAGAAAGGCGTCGCCGCCGTCGACAAGGCGGCGGCAGGCAAATCCGCTCCGTTCTTTCGCTTCCCCGGCTTCGCGGACACGCCCGCCCTCGTCGCCTGGCTCGAGGCGAAGGGATACACGATCTTCGGCTCGGACCTCTGGGCGTCGGACTGGACGACGATGACGCCAAAGGCCGAACTGGATCTTGTCCTCTCCAGACTGGAAAAGGCCGGCAAGGGCATCGTGCTGTTCCACGATTCCAAGGCGCAGACAGCGAATATGATCCCGGACTTTCTGAGGGAGCTCAAGGCGCGCGGCTACCGCCTCGTCCATGTCGTTCCTGGCGCGGCCGAAACTCCCGTCGTCGCCGCGAGCGCGGGCTGGACCTCGACCACCGAACCGATCATCGCCAAGACCCTGGGAGGCAAAAGCAAAGCAGGCAAGCCGGCGACAATCCCGCCCAACGAAGGCGACGACGCCTCTCCGGCGCCGCCAAGCGGCCGCTGACGGCGCAAAGGGAGCGCCGCGCCGAGGTCGAACCCGGCCGCCGCACGCGCTCGGAGCCTATGATTTCTCACAGGCGTAGAAGCCTTTCCCGCCCCAACACGCGCCGGTCTTGAAGACCTTGCCGAGGCTGCGGCCGCCAAATTGCGCGGTCCAAACTCGCCCGTGGCTGTGCGTGATCTCCAAAGCTTTGCCGGATAGATCGAAAATCACGAGCGCGTCCGTATGCGACACGCGGCAGGCGCCGCTGCTCTGCACGCGACCGGCAAGCTTCACGAAGCATTTGACCGTTCGGGCGACGCCGTCGCCGTTTTTCGACGTCGATGCGGGTGGCGCAACCTCTTCATCGCGCGCGGTTTGCGCAGGCTCCGCAACGGGCGCAAGCGGCGCCGCGGCCGCAACGCCGGGGGCGGCGTCGTGGGCGGGGAAGTCGGCGATGGAGTCGTCGTGCGAACTCGTCGGAGGGCGGCGCGAGCTGGTTGCGCATCGACGCCGGCGGCGGCGCCAAAGGCGCGGGCGCCTCGACGGTCTGGGCGGGAGACGGCGGGGCGGGAGACGGCGGGGCAAGAGATCGCGCAACTTTTGGGGCCGTATGCGGCGGCGAAACGCCGGCCCCGTTATCGCTGGAGGGGCTGGGCGGGAAGAGCTCGGCGCTCAGGAACAAAGCCGCTGCGCCAACGATCGCGAAAGCGAGAAGCAGATGGATGACGCCCTCCAGGCGGTGGTCGCCGAGAGGGCGTCGCCCGTCGTCGCGATTCTGGTCTTCCGGCTCCGGACGCGGCTGGGGCGGGCGCGGCGCCTCCGGCGACCGGCTGCGATCCTGGAAGAATACGCTCATGCTCCAACTCCCACGCTTCAAGGACGTGCGGCGCGAGGGCAAAGCGAACCGATCCACGCCATGGCCCTGAGGCTGCGCGCAAAGCCCTCGCGCGCGCGCCGCTTTGGGCGTCAACGGACGCGGGAGCCCGACGGCTCTCTTCTTGCGCCATTATGAGACGCATTATGACGTTGCAATGTGGCTGATGTTGGCCGGCGCGGCGTCCTCGGCCCTGCCCTTGCGCGCGGACGTTGCGGGACATGCTCGGTCTCGCGCAAATTTTGGTGCGGCCGAGAGGACTCGAACCTCCACTGGTTGCCCAACTAGCACCTCAAGCTAGCGCGTCTACCAATTCCGCCACGGCCGCACGGGCGCTCGAAGCGGCATCAACCGCAAGCGCCGGCGCGCAGCCTCTAACAAATTGACTGAGCGATGACAAGGGCGGCGCGGCGCGCGGCGCCCGCGGATCGGCTCCGGCGCGAAATATGCGTTAGAAGGGGCCATTGCCTCTCACCCGATGGAGCGCGTCTTGGCGATTTTCAAACTCCCGCTTTCCGGCGACGTGCCCGTGACCGTCGCCCCCTGGACGAATCTCTTCGGCTCTGTCGGAAACCGCTTTACCTTCCTAAATGTGGAACTGGGCCATTCAAGCGCGCCGGAGGTCGAAGCAAAGGTGCTGGACAATGTCGGCAGCTATGGCAAGCAGCTCGGCCGCATGGGCGACGCGCTGCGCGTGCTGGTGCTGGAGCTCGATCAGAAGAACCTGTCGAGCAAGGACAGGAAGGCGATCCGCGCCTTTCTCGCCATGCTCGACGAGATCGACGACATCAAGCGCGCGCATGGCCGCGAGGCGTCGGGCGGCGGCCCCGCGCAATGACCGCCCCCTGCCCTTTGCCGCGCGACTCGATCGACCTTGCGCTTACCCCGCAAGCCGGCGCGGCGCCGGTGGAATGGCGCGTCAGCGAGGGGCTTGCCGATTATGCGCAGGCTGTCGCCTGGATGGAGGCGCGCGCGGCGGCGATCGCCAGCGGCGCGGCGCGCGAATGCGTCTGGCTCGTCGAACATCCGCCGATCTATACGGCGGGCGCGTCAGCGAGGGACGCCGATCTGCTCGACGCCCGTTTTCCCGTCCATCGCACGGGACGCGGCGGCCAGTTCACCTATCACGGGCCCGGCCAGCGCGTCGCTTACGTCATGCTCGATCTGACGCGCCGCAAACGCGACGTGCGCGCCTATGTTTGCGGCCTCGAATCCTGGCTCATCGCAACGCTCGCCGATTTTGGCGTCGTTGGCGCGCGACGCGAGGCGCGCGTCGGCGTCTGGGTGGCGCGGCCCGACAAGCGAGCGGGCCCGGACGGCGAGATCGCCGAAGACAAGATCGCGGCCATCGGCGTGCGCTTGCGCCAATGGGTGAGCTTCCATGGCGTCGCCCTCAACGTCTCGCCGGACCTGACCCATTTTTCCGGCATCGCGCCCTGCGGCGTGCGCGAGGCGCATCTGGGCGTCACCAGCCTCGCGGATCTCGGCGTCATGGCAACGATGACGCAAGTCGACGCCGCGCTGAAAAACCATTTCGCGCGCCTGTTCGGACCGGTGGACTAAACACGACTCCCAACCCTCGCCGCGTCCAAACGTCCGGGCTAGACCGAGCGGTCCTGAACGCCGCGCGGCCTCACAGCGTCGCCGCCATGCCGAATCCCTGCGCGCCGCCAAGCGCCGCTTCATCCGCCGGCTCTTCGGCCAAATGATCGACGCGCGCGGCCGACGGTCCTTGTCGCGCCGCCTCGACGAAGGCCGCGAGCGCCGCCTGCGGACCGGCGGCGACCGCCTCGACCGAGCCGTCGGCGCGGTTGCGCGCAAAACCGTCGAGCCCGAGCGCATTGGCCCTGGCGATGAGAAAGGCGCGGAAGCCCACGCCCTGCACGCGGCCCGTGACGACGAGTCGGACAACGCGTCGGCTCATGGCTGTGGGACCTCGACATTATCGATGAGTCGTGTCGCGCCAAGTCGCGCGGCGGCGAGAATGCGCAAGGGACCTTCGGCGACGCCGGCGACCGGCGCGAGCGTTTCAGCGTGGCGCGCCTCGACATAATCGATCACGAAGCCGGCGCCGGAGATCGCCGCGCGCGCGTCGCTCACCGCCTCATCGACCGCCTCGCCCGCCGTCATGCGCCGCGCCGCCGTCTCGAGCGCGCGATGCAGCGCGGGCGCGCGGGCGCGGTCCTGCGCGGACAGATAAACATTTCGCGAGGACATGGCGAGCCCGTCGGCCTCCCGCAGCGTGGGCGCGGCGAGGATGCGCGTTGGAATATCGAGGTCGCGCGCCATGGCGCGGATGACGAGAAGCTGCTGGTAATCCTTCTCGCCAAAGACGGCGACGTCCGCCTGCGCCTGATTGAGAAGCTTGGCGACGACGGTCGCGACGCCAACGAAATGGGTGGGCCGGAAACGATCCTCGAGATCGGCCCTGGCGCAGCCTTCGAGCGTCACCGTCGTCGCGAAGCCCGGCGGATACATTTCCTCGACGCCGGGCGCGAAAATGAGATCGGCAGAGACGGCGGCAAGCTTCTCACGGTCGGCCGCGAGCGTGCGCGGATAGCGCAGGAAATCCTCGTTCGGGCCGAATTGCGTCGGATTGACGAAGATCGTGACGACGACGCGCGTCGCGTGCCGGCGCGCATGGTCGACGAGAGTCAGATGTCCCTCATGCAGCGCGCCCATCGTCGGCGCAAGGCCGACGCGCTCGCCGCAGGCGCGCCGCGCCCGCACGAAAGCGCGCAGCGCCTCGACGCTCGAGACGACCGGAACCTCATTGCTCATCCACGCGCGCCCTTTCCCTGCTCCGCCAGGAGATGTGAGAGATAGCCGACATAAGGCGTCGGCAACGCCAGCGATTGCGCCGCGGCGACAATGCCGGCGAGATAGCCCGGCCACGCCGCGCCCTGGTTGGCGTTGGCGCCGACATAAACCAGGGCGGTGGCCGAGCCCAAGGGCTCGCGCAACACACGCATGACTTTTTTTGCGTAAAGGCCCTGCCCGACCTGCTCGTAGCGATCAAGCGCCGCAACGTCGCTGACCGGCGCCTCCCAAAGCGCGCCGTGGACGCTCGCGCGGGGGTCGGGGACGACGCTTGCGAAGCCGGACGGCAAGATGACAAAGCGCCAGCGCGCAAGTCGCGCTCGCCCAAGCAGCCGCGCGCGCGGGCAGCGCCGGGCCATGGCGGCGGCGTCCATATTGGAGCCATAAGCGAAATGCAGCGGCAAAAGGGCTTCCTCCTTCCCGACGGGCGGGCGTCGTATATCACGCGCTGCGCCGGGCGCACGCACCTCGCGTCGCGACAGAACCACCCACGCGAGGCGCGACACGTTGCCGCAAAGCCGCCGCTCCGATCTCGACGGCGCGCGCGATGGGCGGTTGACGCCCGGCGGCTCCGCGCCCTAGAAGCCGACAAAGCGCGCGCGCGGCAGTCCCGGCCGCCCCCCGGAAGGGGTCGGCGCGTCAAGGTTTGGGAAGGGTGGCCGAGTGGTTTAAGGCAGCGGTCTTGAAAACCGCCGTGGGGGCAACTCCACCGTGGGTTCGAATCCCACCTCTTCCGCCAGAACCCATCCCGCAGCCCTTCGCCATTCTCAAGCCAAGGGCGTCGCGAGCATGCGCGATCCGAGAGTAAAGGACGTCATCGGTCAAACCCTCGGCTCGCTCTGAGCCTCGCCCACCAATCCCCAGCGCCTCAATCTGTTCGAGGCGCCAGGACTTTTTTGGATTCCGTCGCCCGGGCCGCCTCTCGCCCTCGACCAATCGAAAGCCGGTCGTCAGGTGCAAGGACGAAATACCCTCCCGTTATCGCTAAATCTTCAGTCTCGTAAATGAGAAACTCTCGCGCGATCGGCTGACGTTTGAGCAGATCTTGCCAGTTCGCCGGACGCTTGACTTTTTCTTCCTCGATGCGGAAACCGGCATCTTTGAATAGTCCGACATAATCCGAGTGGCGCATCCTGTTTTGAAAATGCGCGGCCATGTTGTGGCGATTCCATTCCGCCGAACCGAACCGCAAGAAATTATAAGGCGTGATTGAAGGGTCGAAATGCGAATAGTGGTCCGAGTAATCCACTGACATCGATACAAGGCCATCGGGTGAGATTATACGTCTGCATTCGCGTAAAATCTTCGCGAGCGAGTCCTTTGGAATATGTTCAAGGGTTTCCGACGTTGCGATCACGTCGACCGCTCCGGATTCGAGATCGGTCTTGCTTGCGTCGCCCGGCGCTCGATAATCTATCCCGTATTTGTGCAGCAGGCCTGCCTTGAGATTCCCCCCGAGCGGCTCGAAGGGGCGACGCAGCGATGCTTCCGGTGGATCTTGCGCGAGGATTTCGGATAGTTCGTCTATCAGTTCAATGCGAGCCAGCGGAGTGATGTCGAACACGACTTGTCGATTTACGCCATAAGCGTAGTGAACAAGGTTTTCAAGCAAGTCCCATCCGGCTCCGAACGACATCAGAAAGGCTTTATCAATATCGATCCCACGATCTCGGAACGCTTGCACATGGCGGCTGTGATTTGAGATATACTCGGGAAGCCGCGCTTTTGGTCGCGGGATTGAACGCGTAAGGTGACGCTGTATCAAATAATGAAGGTCGTTCCCGCGAGGACACTTATCAAGCACCCAAAGTAAATCCGATTTAGTGGTCCACTTCATAAAACGCCGTCCCAACGTCCGCCTGGATCAGCTAGTCTCCCACACGCAGGACGTTCAGTATACCTCCGAACGTTTTCAGGGTTACCGCCGAGACGCGCCTTGAGTGAGATTTAAACCGGCTCAGGGCCATCACTTCGGAAATGGCGGCTATGCCACCAACTGACAAAACCGAGAAGATTAGTTCGTTTTGTCAGTGACCGCGGCGTCTTCGGCGCCCTCGCCATGCCGGTGAAAAAATAACCCGCGCCTCATGGAAACGGGCGATCGGCGTCCGCCCGGAAAGGAGGGGGAAAACGACAAGGCGCGATCAGAGGCGATCTAGAGTTGTGCGATCTCGTGGACGCGCCGGTCTTATCTGGCTGATCGCGACACGTGCAACGTCGTGCGCGGTGAGCGCAAGGATTGAATTAATGCGCCTTAGTGCCGACGGATCAGGCAGAGCGTGTGCGAACGAAGGAAGGGAATGGACTTCAGCAAGCGACAGGCGGCGACGCTGAATGGCGCAATCCGCCTGCCGAGGGGCGGCGCGAGCGTAACGCGCCGAATGTCGAACTCACCATCCGGAAAGAGCGACCGCAACTCCGCAACCGTAATCTTCTGGACATCCGGATTATTGGGATTGTCGTAGATGAAATCATAGGACAACAAGGCGCCGCCGGGCCGCAGCCAAGACCACATCCTCTGCGCGATCTCGCGCCGGAACGCCACGTCCAGAATCGATGAGAAGACTGTGAACTGGAGCGCCAGATCAACCGTTCCCGGCGCAATGTCCGCCGCCATGAGGTCGCCGGGGAAGAATGTAACGGCGCTTGGCAGCCTGTGTCGCGCCTGAGCGAGCCTCTCGGGCAGCAATTCATTGGCGAGAATGCGGGAAGGATCAGCGCCCAAACTGATCATTTCAAGAAGATTTGCGCCGGAGCCGCAGCCGACCTCCATAATCACGCACGCGCTCAGTGAACGCGCGGGGCCAAGCCAGTGATCCAAAGCCGCCGCGATCTCCATGTGTAAGTCGGCCTTCACCAGGGCGTTATATGGAGAAATGGGATTGTAGAGGCGATCGAGGCCCAGCTTTGACCGGCGATCATACCGGGCTTTGATATTTGCTAATTCTTCGTCGTTCTGCACAGCCGGAGCCTCTCCTGATCCTCGAACGAAAACGGTGCTTCTGACGACATTCGCCTGCGGCGTCGAGCCATGGACCGACCCTGCACCGTAGCCAGTCCGCCATCCAAGCGATCAGAATCAGGCGGCGTAATTCAAAGGTCAAGTTCTTCGATGGGTGGCACAGGCGCCAAAGCCTGTCCCGTCCCCACTGGACCCGGTCCCACACTGCGATTATCCATTCCGTAATATAAAGGGATGATCCTGGTGCGTAGCCGCTATTTTTTTCGTAGTCTTGCGAGGGCGCGCGCTGAGCCTGCGAAGGCCCAACGCGCGAACGTCGTTGCAGCTCGAGGTTTGGACGGATGGGCGATAAGGACGTCATCATCGTAGGCGCGGGCATGGCGGGGACAGTGGCGGCGCATCTTCTCGCACGTCAGGGCGCCTGCGTAACGCTGATCGATTCGCGCGCGGAATTCCCGCCCTTGTTTCGTGCGGAGAAACTGGAGCCCGATCAGACCGAGATGTTGCGGCGCTTCGGCCTGTTCGACGCGCTTGCGCCACGCCTCGCCCCGATCCGGGAAATTCTGTTGGCGTATCGGGCGCGCGTGGTCGCCCGGCGATCAATCGAGCAATACGGCGTCGAATACCGAAATCTTGTGAATCCCTTGCGCGAAAGCCTTCCCCCGGGGGTCGCATTCAAACTGGGCAAGGTGCAGCACGTCGACGCAGATCCCGACCGGCCAAAGGTGACCCTGGCGACCGGGGAGGAGATCGCCGCGCGCCTGGTTATCGTCGCCGGAGGAACTGGTGGGGGAATTGCGAAAGACTTAGGCATTGAAAAGCGCCCGTCACATTCGGAATTGTCGCTCGCGCTCGGCTTCAATCTGGTCCGGACGGACGGGCGCCCATTTTCATTCGACGCGGTGACCTATAGACCCGAGTCCGTCTCCGATCGCGTTGGATATTTGACGCTGTTCCGCTTCCCCGAAGCGATGCGCGCCAATCTCTTTGTCTACTGGTCGCCCAAGGACCCGCAAACGCGTCAATTTTTACAGGAGCCGACGCAACAATTGGCGCGGCTCCTCCCCGGCCTTCGCGCCGTCATCGGCGACTATGACGTCGAGGGGCGCGTGGAAGCTTGCGCGGTCGAACTCTTCAAGACGCAAATGCCGGCCCGGCCAGGCGTCATTCTCCTCGCCGACGCCTTTCAAAGCGTCTGCCCGACGACGGGCATGGGCCTCAGCAAAGTGCTGACCGACGCGGACGTTCTATGTCACGACTGCGCGCCGCGCTGGTTGCAAACGCCTGGCATGGGCGTTGAAAAAATTCAGGAGTTTTATCTCAGCCCACGCAAGCAAGCCGTCGACCGCGCCGCCTGGGACTCCGCAATCATGGGGAGACAATTGGTGATCGGCGCGTCGCCGCTTTTGTGGGCGCGGCGGCAAGTCGGGATGTGGTGCTGGAAGCACTCCGATAATCGCGCCGTGGCGGCGATCACCGACGTCTTGCGACAAGGGCAGGCCGCGCTGACGAGATGAATCATCAGCGGGAAAGAGAGTTGCGCTATGGACCGGGATGCGTCTCGCCCGACAAACCGCGCCGATGTCCGGACGCCATCCTGTTTTGGCAGGCGCCGCGCCCTCGACTCCACAGGCGTAACAAAGTTTGCGCCCAATTGTAATGTTTGACGCGGTCCGTCACGACGCGGCCCAGGGCATACGCACGCAAAAAGGCTTGGCCCTTTCCCGTCAACCCCAGCTTATATTCATGGAGCGACATGATTTCATCGGACCAGAGTTTTTTGTATGCCTCGTCGCCAACGGTGAAATCAAACGTCTTGAGGGATTGTTCGATGCTCCACTCCAGGAGCCTTTGCATATGAAGCCGACCGACGGAGTATCGCGACCACGCGCCGGCCTCATGACCGGGCATCAGCCAATACATGCGATCACGGAAAATCATGCCGAAATGCGTCGCGACCATGGTCCCGTCGACGCTCAGCGCCGACGCATGAATAAGGCCTGAGCTCATGTGCCGCTCGATCAGGGACGCAAAAAAGGCTCGGTAACCACGCTCGGCGAAAAGATCGGGCGCGTGCGTCTCCTGATATTTCCGCTTCTTCTGGCGAATTAACGCTCCAATAATTTCCGTCGCCTCTTCGGTGGAGCCCGCGATCCAGAAACGCGCCGCGCCCACTTCGTCGAGTTCGGCGCCATTTACGCGAGGCGTCAGCGAAAAACTTGGCGCTGCGACGCTTCTTGAATTCCGCGAATAAATTGCAGAGCGTGGCCGCATAGGCCACATCCATCTGCTTTGCGTTGGCCAGCTTGACGAGCGGATTGGCGACGCCATCGATCAAGGCCGGCATTTTGCTCAATGCGACCACATCGACGCTCGGAAGCTGTTCAACGATCCGGGACATCAAGCGGCGAACGGCCGCATCGTCGAGCGATGCCGCAAAATCCGCGCGGATTATCGGCGCGTGGTAATCGGTGATGCGCCCACCAAGGAAGCTCACGAACGACAGCCCCCCTTGCTGGTAGACGCCGAGCGGCAGGAGCATCAACGTGTTTGCGCGATCATCGGTGACGTGAATGATGTGGGGCGCTATTCGCGTCGCGGCGCCGACTGTTTCCTGCCACGTGGAGAGCCACTGGAAGGATTGGAATCCATAGCAGGCGCAATCCTCCTGTGCTTTGCGCCAGATGCTCTCGACCGCGCTGAAGGAATCGAACGCCTCGATGCTCATCGCAAAGTCCGTAGACGATGACGTTTGCCTCGGATCACAATCAATCCGCGCGGACACGCGATTTCTCCATGCGCTCATAAGTCTTTTTATCCGCATTTGTCCCGCAGAGCTATTGTTCTTTCTGAAGTCTTACGTGTGTCAGGGACAGCGCTTTGAAAAGTCCTGCATTTTGCCAAAATAGCCATGTAACGACCATCTCGGCGCCGCGATTGACGCAATTTTACTCACAACTCCGCATGGATTTTCGCATGAAGTTTGGTAAATTCCTGGTCTGACCAGTTAGCGTTGAATTAGGCTTCGCTTGCCGCCAGCGCAATCCACGTCACAATCTCGTATTTGTTGGACCGACGTCGCGTTGAAGGCTGGCTCATGAGTGTAAACGTCAACATTGACCACTCCAGCGCCGCGACCTTTCCGGCGATCGGCTACAGGCCTGACATTGACGGTCTGCGCGCAGTTGCGGTCGTCTCTGTCATCGTCTTTCATCTTTCGCGGTCGGCGCTGCCCGGCGGATTTCCTCGGCGTCGACATATTTTTCGTGATCTCCGGCTTCCTGATCACATCGATCATTTGGCGCGAGGCGCGGCGGGGACAGTTCACGATCGTCACATTTTACGATCGTCGAATAAGGCGCATCATGCCGGGACTTCTCCTGTTGCTGCCGATAACGAGCGCCTTCGCATTCTTGTTGCTGTTGCCCGCCGATCTGATTGGCTATGCGAAAAGCCAGCTCGCAACGCTCGCGTTTTCGGCCAATATTTATTTCTGGCGCGACACCGGTTACTTTTCCCGCGCGGCGGAAGAAAAACCCCTTCTGCACCTCTGGTCGCTTGGCGTCGAAGAGCAATTCTATCTTCTGTTTCCGCTCCTTCTCGTGTTCCTCGCCGCGCGCAAGCCGCGTGCGGCGCTTTATGCGCTCAGCGCGATGACGCTCGTCTCGCTGCTCTTGAACCCGCTCGCGTCAAAGCTGGGCGTCGATGGCGCATCTTTCTGGCTGCTCCCGATGCGCGCCTGGGAATTGGGTGCGGGCGCGATCCTGGCGCTCTTGCCTGCGTCGTTTGCGCCCCAACGATCGACGGGGGCGCCGTCGGCTTTGCTGGCGCGCTGTTGGTTCTCACTGGAATCGCTTTCCCGGCCGAGGGGCTTGCGCCTTTTCCTGTGGCCGTTCCAGTCGTCCTCGGCGCCGCATTCATACTTTATGCCGGATTCTCGAATGCGTCGCCTGTGAACCGCGCGCTTAGCATGCGCCCGTGCGTTTTTACCGGACTGATCTCCTACTCGCTCTATCTGTGGCACTGGCCGATACTCGTTTTCGGACGTTATTATCTCGTTCGCGATTTCACCCTGCCGGAAAAGCTTGCCGCCTCGGCGCTGATGGTCGCCGCCGCGACAGCATCCTGGCGTTATGTGGAGCTTCCCTTCCGGACCAAACGCGCGCCGCCTCGGCGCAATCGAGTGACGGCATTGAGAGGCGTCGGAGCGCTTGCGGGCATTGCGGCCTTATTTCTCGCCGCCCACGGCTTTCCCGGCCGGCTGAATCCGCAGGCCGCGCTCATAAATGAGTTCGATCGGCGCGATATATAGCTGTCCGATATCGCAATATTCCTATATTGGCGCAGCGCGCGCATGCCCCTTGACCCCCGGCCTCACAACGCCAGCCAACGCCGACGTCATCTTGCTCGGCAATTCGCATGCGCTGATGTACGCGCCATTGTGGGCAACGCTCTTTGAGGCGCGCGGGCTCACCGTCACCGCTGTTCTCATGGAAAAATGCCTGCCGACGACGCAGGCGAATGTAAGCCTTGCCTGCACCGACACTGCGAGAAGCAAACTCGCCGAAGTGCTGCCTCTCAAGAGCGCCAAGATTGTCGTGCTGGGGTTGACCTGGTGGAACAACGACCAATTGTTGGCTGCCGACGGCGCGCCGTTGGATGATCGCGAGTCGCGCGCGCTGACGCCGGCGATTGACGACCTGATCGCGCAGCTCCAACGCGCCGGAAAGCAGGTGATCCTGACGGGCCCGCTCGCGCAACCAAATTGGGACATCGCCTCCATCCTCAGCCGACAGCTCGCCTTTGGCCACCCTCTCGATCAGCCAATATTCCTTCCGCGCGAGGAGTTTGATCGACGCTTCAAAACCGCGATCGACCACTTCGCGGCGCGGACGGACATCGGGTTTGCGCGTCCCCATCTTGTTCAGTGTTCGAAAGAGCGTTGCGAATTTCTAACCGACGGCAGGTCGCTTTTCGCCGACCGCCACCACCTGGCTGAGGCCGAATTGTGGCGCTTTCGCGCTCCCTTGGAACGCGCGGTGGAGTCGCTCCCCATTCCACATGAGCAGCCGACAGGCGAGCGCTGAAGCCGCCTGTCGATAAACGTCGTCCCTCTCGGCGCCCCCCGCCTTCGGCGCCATCCTGGAAGATCTGGAAATGCACCCCATTTTCCCCCGATCGAAGGAGAGACGATGAACTTCGGCGACGAGCAATATCTGCCGCTGGCTCCGCCATTTTTTGCCTTGCTCGCGGGCGTGTTCGCCATCGTGGCGGTTCTGCTACAGCTCCGCCTTCTCCAATACGCCTACACGCAGTTGGGGGTGAGTTCCGCGACGGCGGTGTTTCTGCTCTTCGCGTCGCTTCTTGGAAGCTATGTGAATATCCCGATTGCGACGCTTTGGAGCGAACCCATGGTCCGCGCGCGCGAGGTGTACTATTTCGGCGTGCCGCATGTCGCGCCGCATGTCGTGCCGCATTTCACGGGAGCGCCCGAGGTCGTCCTGGCCGTCAACGTCGGCGGCGCCGTCATTCCGACTTTCCTTTCCCTTTTTCTTGTCTCGCGTCACCGTCTCTGGGGCAAAGGCCTGCTTGCGACAATTTGTGTCGCCGCAGTCGCTCACGCCTATGCTGAACCGATCAGGGGCATCGGGATCGCTCTGCCGATTTTCGTTGCGCCGATCGCCGCGACGCTCATCGCCGCAATCATCTCCTGGCAAAACGCCGCGGCGCTGGCCTATGCGGGCGGCAGCCTTGGCGTTTTGATCGGCGCCGATGTGCTCAACCTCGACAAATTGCGCTGGCTTGGAACGCCCATCATGTCGATTGGCGGCGCGGGAACGTTTGACGGAATCTTCGTCACCGGCGTTCTTTCGGTCCTGCTCGCCAGCCTCATCGGCGCCAGATCTGCAAATGCAGAGAGACTGTCGGCCTCTTAAGGACGACGCGACGCGCGTTTCGACGACATCGGCTCTTTGGCTGATTATTTCTTGCAGGCTGGCGTCGGCTGGACGGCGAGTTCCGTCATCTCGCCCTTCAAGGTAAAATCGCCATAGTCGAGGTTGAGGGCGCGCGACACGCCATTTTCATACAGATCGAATGAAAGCACATAGATCGGCTGCCCGTCGCGCTTGCCCGGTTCGAAGTAGGAGACAGCGGCGCGCCAGCGCTTGACGCCCTTCAGCGCGTCGGATTGGGCGGCCTTTTCTCCGGCCGGCAGTCTCGATCGGCTTGCTGATGACGGTCAATGTATCGAACGCCTTGTCGCCTTCGCCGGTGCCGTCATAGACGCGCGCTTCGAGAAGCGGATCACCGGCCCGCGCGGCCTCGATAATATGACGCAAGTGCTCGCTTGGGAAAAGCGCCGGCCCGTCGATGTCGAGATGCGTCGCCTTTGGCCGCGCCAGGTCAATGCTGATCCGCGCGCCTTTCTCCTTATGCGCTTTGCCGTCGACGGACTCCGCGGAGGCGTTGTCGATTTGCGTCTCGACCTTGAAGCGGTAATTGGCCGCGTCCAGCCCTTCGAATGTGGCCGAGCGCATGTCCGAGAGTTTCGTCGCGCCTTCCGTAGGTTGGAGCTCCGTGATCTGGCGGAAGTTCTGGACGTAGCCCTCACAGGAGGCGGCAAAATCGAACACGATACGTCCCCGCGCCTGGGATGGCGCCTTCGCGCCCGTCGATTTGTCGAGACTGAGCTCGTAGACCGCACGATGGCTGGCAAGTGGCGGTTGCGCCTCCGCCACGGCCCCCAGAGAGGCGGTTGCATGGACGGCGAGGACGGCGGCGAACGCCGCGCGCATCTGGTTCATGTGGCTATTTCACCTGGATAATGAGGCGTCGCCATTGCGTCGCGGGAGCGCTGAAATTAGGGTCAGGCTCGCATTGGAGCAAATGTTTTCTCGACAGCAGGAATGCCGACATGCCCAGTTCATCGGATGACACGCCCGCGGCCCGCATTGCCACGCTCGGGCTCGTCTTGCCGCCCGCCGCCGCGCCCGTGGCGAATTATGTTCCTTATCTACGCGCCGGTAATCTACTTTTCGTCTCCGGCCAGTTGCCAATGGCGGCCGGCGGGATCGATCCCGCGCATAAAGGCAAGCTCGGCGCCGGAGTCTCGCTGGAGGACGGGCAGGCTGCGGCGCGACAGGCCGCGTTGAACGTGCTTGCGCAGGCCAACGCCGCTGTCGGCGATCTCGCTTTGCTGCGCGCGGTGCGTATCGGCGGCTATGTGAACAGCGCCCCGAATTTCGGCCAATTGCCGCAAGTCGTAAACGGCGCGTCGGACCTGTTCGCGACGGTGCTGGGAGAAAATGGCAAGCACGCGCGCTTTGCCGTCGGAGTCGCGCAGCTCCCGCTCGACGCCGCCGTCGAAGTCGAGGCCATCTTTGAGATTTTGGGGTGATCGCGCGGGACCTTGGTTTTCTGACGGCGCGGCCGATCGCACATCGTGGCCTGCATGACGCCGCGCGCGGAATTGTCGAAAACACGATCGCGGCGGCGCAGGCGGCGATTGCAGCCGGATACGCGATTGAATGTGACGTGCAGGCGACCAAAGACGGCGACCTTGTCGTCTTTCATGACGATCTTCTCGACAGACTGACGACGCGAAGCGGCGAGGTGGCGGCGCTCGACGCGGGCGCGCTGTGCGCGATTCCGCTCATCGGCGCCGCGCAAACCATTCCGACCTTTTCGTCCTTTCTCTCGGCGATCGACGGGAGAACCCCGCTCGTCGTGGAAATAAAGAGCCGCTTCGACGGCGACATTCGCGCGGCGCGGCGAGCAGCGGCCGTGCTCGCGCATTATGCGGGTCCCGTCGTGATTGAGAGCTTCGACCCCGCGCCGATCGCATTTCTGCGCGCGCAAGGCGAGGCGCTGGGCATCGCGCATATTCCGCTCGGGATGGTTGGCGAGGCGCGTTACGATTTGCCGGATTGGGCGGCGCTCTCCGCTGCGCAGCGCCAGGAGTTGACCCATTTCCTGCATTATCCGCGCACGCGCCCGGACTTTCTCTCCTGGAGCGTCGCCGATCTTCCGCACGCCGTCGCGTTTCTCGCGCGGGCGGCCCTCGGCCTGCCGGTGACGGTCTGGACGGTGCGCGCGCCGGGGGACGCCCGGCGCGCGAGTCAATGGGCGGATCAGATCGTCTTTGAAGGCTTTACGCCCGACTGAACCCTCAAGCGGCGACGAGGCCGCCGACTGGCGGCATGCCTTTAACGTTCTTCAGCTCGACGCGAATGTTATTTTCGCTCGCGGCTTTGATGAAATCCTCAAGCGTCTCCATGATGTCGCTGTCGATGAAGGACGCACGCGTTCCGTCGATGACGACGAAGCTGTCTTCCGCGATCGACGCGAGAATGTCGCGCAGCGGCGCCTTGTTGAGGAAGGAAACGTCCTTCTGCATGCGGAGCAGATAATTCCTGCCATCGCGGGTCAGCGTGAACGCCGAGGTGTAGTTGCCATAGAGCACGAAAGACAGCCCGACAGCCATTCCGATCGCCATGCCCTTAAGGAGATCGGTAAGCAGTATGGCCGCGATGGTCACCGCAAAGGGCACGAACTGGTTAAACCCCTTTTCGAACTGCTCGGCGACGAGCTTGGGTTTCGCGAGCTTGTAACCGGTCAGTAAAAGCACCGCGGCGAGACATGAGAGCGGGATCAGGTTCAACACGCGCGTGAAAAACATGACGCTGAGCAACAGCAGCGCGCCATGGACGACGCAGGCGACCTTTGTGCGCGCGCCAGCGTTGATGTTCGCCGAACTGCGGACAATGACCGCCGTCAGCGGCAGGCCGCCGATCATCCCGCTGATGAAATTGCCGACGCCTTGCGCCTTGAGCTCCTGATTTGTCGGCGCGGTGCGCTTGAGCGGATCGAGCTTGTCGACGGCCTCGAGACTGAGCAGCGTCTCGAGGCTGCCAACGAGCGCCAGCGTCGCGGCCATCACATGGACACGCATGTCCGTCAGCTTGCTGAAATCGGGAAAATGAAGCTCTCCGACAAACTGAAGGGGACCCGAGATTGCGGGCAAGGAGACGAGATGCTGCGGAGCGATCGCGAAGAACGGCAAGGCCGCCTGCGCGACGAGATTGAACGTCAGGCCGAAGAGAACCGCGACGAGCGGGCCGGGAACCAGCGCGAGGTAACGATTTTCCTTGATCCTCGGCCCGTCCCAGAAAAGAAGTATGGCCAGTGACGCGAGCGAGACGACCACCGCGCCGGGAGAGACGGAATCGAGCGACGACCAGAGAAACGAAAAAGTCGCGTGGCTGTCGTCCTCAAGAAAGGAGAGATCGCTTTCGGCATCGGCGTCATAGCCGACGGCGTGCGGCAGTTGCTTCATGATGAGGATCAGGCCGATCGCCGCCAGCATTCCCTTGATGACGGCGGAAGGAAAATAGGCTCCGATCACGCCGGCGCGCGCGAACCCCATGGCGATCTGTATGAGCCCGGATAGCGCGACGGCGAGAAGCATCCCGTCGAGCTCCAATTTTTCGACGGCGCTCGCAACGATCACCGTCAGGCCGGCGGCGGGGCCCGACACGCTGAGCTGCGAGCCGCTGAGGATGGAGACGAGGAGGCCGGCGACAATGCCCGCGATGACGCCCGAAAAGGGCGGCGCGCCGGAAGCGACCGCGATGCCGAGGCACAGCGGCAGCGCGACGAGAAAGACGACAACGCCCGCGGGAATGTCGTGATCGAGATAACGCGTGTAGTATTCGAAATGCTTGCGCAGCACGGCTGACGCCTCCCCTTTAGACTAGATGCGGGCCCCTTCCGCGACTAGTCGCCGCGCAATTGGAAGATCGGGTCGATCTTGGCTTCCGGCCCGAGAGTCACGAGCTGCTTCAGGAGCCCATCCTCCAGCGCATAAACCCATCCATGCACCATCGGACGCTTGTGTTTTTTCCAGGCGCTCTGGACGATCGTCGTGTAAGAGAGGTTATTGACCTGTTCGACGACATTCAGCTCGACCAGCCGGTTGGCTTTCTCATCGAGAGAATTGATTGCGTCGAGTTCCTCTCGGTGCAAACGATAGACGTCCTTGACGTGCAGCAGCCATTTGTTGAGCAGGGTGAGATCGGAGCTCTGGTTCGACAGGGCCGCCTTCACGCCGCCGCAGTTGTAATGGCCACAAACGATGATGTGCTTCACCTCGAGCACCTGCACCGCATATTGCAGGACGCTAAGACAATTGAAATCCGTGGCGATGACCTGGTTGGCGATGTTGCGATGCGCGAAAATCAGCCCCGGCTCCGCATTGACGATGATGTCGGCCGGCACGCGGCTGTCCGCACATCCGATCCAGAGGAACTCCGGCTGCTGACCATGCGCAAGGCGCTCGAAATAGTCGGGCGCGCGCTCCCGGACCTCCTGGGCCCATGCCTTGTTTTCAAGCAGAAGCTTTTCATGTGCTTGCATGCGACGCCCATCTTCGTCCGATCCCGCGGCCGCGGGGCAATACCATGGCTGTGTGACGATAGAATAGTGTAGTCAGGCGAGAAAGTGCGCACAAGGCGCGCGAATGACTGCGGTTGGAGCCACAGAACACTATTTTACGGGACCAGATCAGGATAAATGGGTCGTTCGCGCGCGATCCTCTAGGCGCCTGCGCCAGAAAGCTCCCGCCAAACTCGCGGAAGAGACGCGATAATGTCGTCGGCGATCAGTCCCGGCCCGAAGATCTCGGCGGCCCGCGCATGCATCCAGGCGGCGCCGGAAGCGGCGAGAAAGCCTTCCATTCCCTGCGCAAGGAGCCCGGCGACGACGCCCGTCAAAACATCGCCCGATCCAGCCGTCGCGAGCCACGGGGTCGCCCAGGTCAGGATCGAGGCGCGGCCGTCTGGCGCGGCGACGACGGTGTCGGGCCCCTTGTAGAGCACGACCGCGCCGCTCACCCGCGCTGCGTCCCGCGCTTTGTCGAGCTTGGAGCGATTGGCGCGGTCGCTGTCGCATTCGGAGAAGAGTTGCGCGAACTCCCCGGCATGCGGGGTCATCACCACCGGCCCCGGCGCGGCGCGCGTCGCCCGCCAAAGCCGGAAGGGATCGGCCTCGAAGCTGGTCAGCGCATCTGCGTCGAGAACCGCCGCGCGCCGGTAGGCCTGCGGCGTCAGCGCCACCTCGACCTGGAGACAGCTTTCCTCGCTCACGCCGAGGCCGGGCCCGAGCGCAACCGCGTTCTTGCGTTCGTCCGAGAGCACGGCGGCGAGACCCGTCGCGCCATCCGCTGGCCGCACCATGACAGAGGTGAGCGCGCTGGCGTTGACGGGCAAGGCGTCGGATGGACTTGCGAGCGTGACGAGCCCCGCGCCCGCCCGAAGCGCCGCGGCGGCCGAGAGTTGGGCGCGCCCGTGAACGACGCCCCGCCCGAAACGACGAGGGCGTGGCCGCGGGTGTATTTGTGGCCCTCGACCTTTGGACGCGGCAGCGCGCCGAGCCAGAGGTCGGGCGAATTGACGAAGGTCTGCACCCCCATCGTTTCGAGCGTCGTCGCGCGAATGCCGATATGGGCGCAGGTGAGCCTCCCACAGCGCGACCGGCCAGGCAGCAGCAGATGCCCGGTCTTGACGCGAAAAAAGGTGACTGTCTCGTCCGCCTCCACGGCGGCTCCGCGAATGGCGCCGGTCGTGCCGTCGACCCCGCTCGGTATATCGACGCTCACCACATTCTGCCGCGTTTCGCGTCGCCATTGATTGAGACGGTTGACGAGCGCCTGCGCGCCCGGGTCGAGATCGCGCGCGAGGCCAGTGCCAAAAAGCGCGTCGATGACGAGATCGACTCCGCCGAAATCGCATGAGGCGGCCGGGGCGATTCCCCAGGTCCAGCCTGCCGCCGCGTTGGCGGCGTCGCCCCGCAATTGCTCGACGGGAACGAGGGAGGCCACGCGCACCTTGTAGCGCTGCTGGCGAAGAAGCCGCGCGGCCACGTAGCCGTCGCCGCCATTGTTGCCGGGACCGCACAGGACAAGGACCCGGCGGCCGCTCGTGCGTTGCAGGAGGCGGCTCGTTACGCGCGCGATGGCGGCGGCGGCGTTCTCCATCAACGCCATGCTCGCGACGCCGCTGTCGATCGTCAGACGATCGGCGTGGGCCATTTGCTTGTTTGTGAGTAATTCGAGCGGAAATGGACTAAGCGGCATGGAATGATGGTGACCGATGGCGGCGGCGGGCGCAATGGGGCGGCGCCTAGCGATTAGCGTTCAAGCTCGTTTATTCGGCGCCGCATTCCGCCGCGCCCTGGTTTCGGCTATGTGTCGATCATGCTCTCAGCCATCATCCTCGCCCCTGACGAACCCGCCCGGCCTCTTGGGCGCGACGCCGTGGCCCGTACGCTCGCGTCGCTCGTTGAGGCCTGCGTCGAGGGCCTTGTCGCCGACGCCGTGCTCGCCGGCGCCCCGAATCGAGGTCTCGACACGATTGCGGACGAGGCCGGCTGCGGGATCGTCGAAGCACAGGAGAGCGCGCAATGCCTTGCTCTGGCGCTCGAGCTCTCCCGCCGCGACGATGTTCTCGTATTGCTTGCAGGCCATGCGGTGGCCCGTGGCTTCATCGACGAAGTCAACGACCGCTACATGGGCGCGCGCGCGCTCGTCCTGCGCGCGGCCCCCACTTCGCTCATCACCCGGCTCGTACCCAGACTGGGGCAGCCTGTCGGCCTCATCGCCAGAAAGTCGGCGCTGCGTGAGGCGGCGACCGCCGATCTCGCCCGCCTCGCCAGGCGACTGCGGAGCGGCGAATTGACGAGTCGCGCCCGCCGCACATTCTAGCCGCAAGGTCGCGCTCGCTTATTTGTTGAACGTGTTGCAGTCGTCGATGCGGCCGCTTTTCAAGCCGCGCAGCAACCATTCCGTGCGCTGCGCCGATGAGCCATGCGTGAAACTATCCGGCACCACATATCCGCGCTGGGCTTTCTGTAGTCGATCGTCGCCGATGGCCTGGGCTGAGGCGACGGCTTTCTCGATGTCGCCCTCCTCGAGGAAACGCCGACGGGCGTTGCCATTATTGGCCCAGACGCCCGCGAGGCAGTCCGCCATGAGTTCGACGCGGACCGACAGATTATTGGCCTCCGCCTGATTGCCGGCGCGCGCCTGGGCGCGCTGCACTTTCGGGAGAATGCCAAGGAGATTTTCGATATGATGACCCATCTCATGCGAGATGACGTAGGCATAAGCGAAATCCCCGCCGCCGCCGAAACGCTGCTTCATGTCGCGGAAGAAGGACGTGTCGAGATAGATGCGCTGGTCGATCGGACAATAGAACGGGCCCATCGCCGACTGCGCCGTTCCGCAGCGCGAGTTGGTCACGCCGTCGAAGAGCACGAGGCGCGGCGGCGCGCCACTCGATCCCCTCCTGCTGCGGCAGAACCTGCGACCAGACCTCCTCGTTCGAGCCCAGCACCTTGGAGACGAAAACGCCCATCTGGTCGTTGGGTTTGGCGGTTTCCCGCGGCGCTTCCTCGCGAACGACCTGCCCGCGGCCGCCCATTTTGCTCAGCATGTCCGCGCCGCCGATCAGCAACGCCGGATTAATGCCCAGAGCCCAGCCGATAATGCCCAGAACGACCATGGTCCCGAGGCCGATGCCGCCCGCGCCGACGCTCGGTCCGCCACCGAAAACGCCGCCGCCCGGCTCGCCGCGACGATCCTCGACATTCTCGGACGTTTGTAGATCTTCCCATTTCATCTTGCTGGCTCCGGTCGCGCCGCGGCTATCGATAAGCTTATTTAGTCGACCTTTGCCTCGATGTGTAGACGGCGGGCCGGCTTAACGTGAGCTTGAGTAAGAGGTGCGTCACGGCGCGCCCCAGTTCTGAGGCCATTCCTGGCGCAAACGCCCGCCGAGCCGCACGGGCGTCACCATCCGCGCCAGCCCGTCGGGGCCGATCTCGGCGGCGACGGCGCAAAGGGTCGCCTCGCCATTGGCCGGCTCATAGCGCGAGCCGGGCGTCTTGCGCATAAAACGGCGCAGCGGCTCCTCCTTCTCCATGCCGATGACGGAATCATAATCCCCGGTCATCCCGGCGTCGGTCTGATAGGCGGTGCCGCCCGGGAAAATCTGGGCGTCGGCCGTCGGGACATGCGTATGCGTGCCCACGACGAGCGAGGCGCGTCCGTCGACGAAATGGCCCATGGCCATTTTCTCGCTGGACGTCTCGGCGTGCATGTCGACGATGATCGCGTCGCACCCAACGCCCATGGGGCAAGCGCCGAGCTCGCGCTCGATCGCCGCGAAGGGGTCGTCCAGCGCGTCCATGAACACCCGCCCCATGGGGTTGATGACGAGCACCTGCTGGCCCCGCGCCGCAACAAAGACATTGGCGCCCCGACCCGGGGTCCCCGCCGGATAATTGATGGGCCGCAGGAGGCGCGGCTGGCGCTCGATGAACACGAGCGCTTCGCGCTGATCGAAGGCGTGATTGCCGAGCGTGATGCAATCGACCCCCGCGCTCAGCATCTCCTCGCAGATCGCTTCGGTGATGCCGAAGCCGCCGGCGGCGTTCTCGCCATTGCAAACGACGAAGTCGAGCGCCCATTTTTCGCGCAGGCGCGGCAGATGCCGCTGGATGGCGGAGCGGCCCGAACGGCCGAGAACGTCGCCGATGAAGAGAAGGCGCATCGGCGACGGGGATTCCGAGGAGATCGACATGGGGCCTTCCATAGCCCGCGGCGCGCTCGAGATCAAAACTTGTCCGCCGGGGAGCTCGATAGGCGATTGCGAAACGCCCCAGCCTTTCATAGGTGGAGGCGAATGATGTAACATGCCCCAAACGAGCCCCAGCACAGATGCACGACGCCGCCCGCCCCGAAGCCTCGACGCGCGCCCACGCGCCGGACCGGCCCTATGTCGTCTTCGAAGATGGGCGGGAGGGCGGACGGGCTCTGTTTTTTGAGCATCCCGAAGAGATTATCGTCGCACGCGCCCCTGGCGAGGTCCGGGGGGCCTTCGCCCGCATGGAGGCGGCGACGCGGCGCGGGCTTTATCTGGCCGGATACGCCGGCTACGAGCTCGGTTATGCGCTGGAGCCGAAATTCAGCGCCGAGGCGACCCCCGCCTCGCGCACCCCGCTGCTCCTTTTCGGCGCCTTTGGCGAGCCGGCCCTCGGCGCGCTTCCGCCTTCCGAGGGCGCGGCCCAGCCGATCGCCCTCACGCCGGCCTGGTCCGAAGCCGACTATGCCGAGCGCTTCCGGAAGTGCCGCGAGTATATCTTCGCGGGCGACGTCTATCAGATCAATCTCACCTTCCCACTCGTTCGGTCGTCACGAGGGCGACCCCCTAGATCTCTACCGCGCGCTCCGCAAGCGCCAGCCCGTCGCCTATGGCGGCGTCGTGGCGCTCGGCGACGAAACCGTGGTGTCGCTCTCGCCCGAGGTTTTTTTCGAGGCGCATGGGCGCGCGATCCGCGCCCGGCCGATGAAGGGAACGGCGCAGCGCGGCGTGATGCCGACCGAGGACATGGCGCGCGCCCAATATCTCGTCGAGGACGAAAAGTCGCGCGCCGAAAATCTCATGATCGTCGATCTCCTGCGCAACGATCTCTCGCGCCTCGCGGATGTCGGCTCGGTGAAGGTGACCGATCTCTTCACGGTCGAGACCTATCCGACGCTGCATCAGATGACCTCGGGGATCGAGGCGCGCCTTCGCGAAAATGTCGCGCTGGCGGACCTTTTCCAGGGCCTTTTTCCCTGCGGCTCGGTGACCGGCGCGCCAAAAATTCGCGCAATGGAGATCATCCGCGAACTCGAATGCGCGGCGCGCGGCGTCTATTGCGGCTCGCTCGGGCGTCATCGCGCCGGATGGCGACATACGTTTCAATGTCGCGATACGCACGCTGACGCTCTTTCCAGATCACGAACTCGTCTGCAATGTCGGCTCCGCCATCGTCGCGGATTCAGCGCGCCCGCGAAGAGTATGAGGAATGTCTGATCAAGGCCCGTTTTCTGACCGGGACGCTGACGAATTCGGGCTGATCGAAACCCTGTTGTGGCGGCGGGACGAGGGTTTTACGCTTCTGCCGGAACACATGGCGCGGCTCGCCGCGTCCAGCGCGGCGCTCGGCTTTCGCTATGACGAGGACGCGGCGCGCGCGGCCCTGGACGCCGCGGTCGCACAGCCTGCCGGCCCGCTGCTGCGCGTGCGTCTCGTTCTCGCGCGCGATGGCGCCGTGACGGCAGCAGCCGCCCCGATCGACCCCGTCGCGCCGGATGCGCGCTGGGGGTGGCGCGCGCCGAGCGGCGATTTCGCGCCGCCGATCCGTTGCTCCTGCACAAGACCACGCGCCGCGCGCTTTATGAAGACGAGCTCGCGCGCGCCGCACGCCAAGCCTTGGCGAGCCAAGCGAAGGTGGATGAAGTGCTGTTCCTCAATGAAAGAGATGAACTATGCGAGGGCGCGCGCAGCAATCTCTTCGTCCCCGAGGGTGACGCCCTGCTGACGCCGGCTCTGACCTGCGGTCTTCTGCCGGGGACACTACGGGCGCATCTGATCGCGCAGGGCCGTGCGCGCGAGGCTATTCTGCGGCTCGCGGATCTGCCGCCTGTCTTTCTGATGGGCAATTCGGTGCGCGGCCTTGTCCGCGCGTCTCTGATTTTTTGAGAGGCGCTTAACCACTCCAAGCGCACGCCGGCGCTTCGGCTCGGATTTTACTGTGCTCGATAGCGCACCCCTTAACCACGGACGCGCCAATATGCGGCGTGGTCGGAAACGGGCAATCAATCATGCAGGCTTTCGCACAATTGGCGCACGCGCATCCATACGCATCGATCTGGATCGCGGGGACTCTCTGTTTCTGGATTGGCGTTTATGCATGGACCAGCGCCGGTCCGCCGCGCCGGCGCGAGCGCGTCTGATCACGTTTGACCGGGCTTGAGCCGGTAGAATACATGGCGGCCGATCATGTCCATGCGCGTCAAGGCGCGGGCCCAGCGCGGTTTCACATAGGTTGCGTGGTAATGGGTCGAGCGGCCAACGTCGGTGATGTAGGTGCGGCCATCCAGCACCTCGTCTGCGACGCGCACGGCGACCGCCCATGACTTCCGGCTCGGTGATGCGCAGCGACTTTCCCTCACAAGCGAAGGAGAACTGGCACGCCTTGTAATGGCTGCGATTCTGATAGACGACGCCGCAGATCGTGGCTGGATAGAGCCCGCTCTGCACGCGGTTGAGCACAACCTGCGCGACGGCCGCCTGCCCGGCTTCGGGCTCGCTGCGCGATTCGAAATAGACGGCCTCCGCGAGGCAGCGACGCTCCCTGTCCATATTGTCGCGATCGCCGCGCATCGCGTAATCGCGCCGGGTCTTTCCGTTCGCGCCGAGCGCCAGTGTGGCGCGGGGGAAGGAGGACACCTCGATGGGCAGCGCGTCCGGCTGCGCCGGCGTCGTGGAGCTGAGAGCCACGGCGCGCGAGACGGAAGGAGTCGCGCCATGGAGCGCGCGCTCCGTCGAGCGCCTGACTGGCCGCCTCGCGGGCGGTCTCACCGACGGGCGGCGTCGCGCGCGAGCCGCTCTGAGTCGGCGACGCCGCGGCAGTCGACCTTCTGCGTTTGCGTCGTCGCCAACGCCTCGGCGCGGGCGGCTTCGGCTTCGTAGAGCGCGTCGTCGCCAGGCACGCCGCCACGCGGCGCGAGCGGGACGCTGCTGCGCGCCGGATTCTTGCCGGCGATCTTGAAGGCGAGCTGCGCAGGCTCGGCGAGCCCCAGCGCGGCATGGCTCGATGACGCGCGTCTCGAAGCTCGGGCGCATCGCGACGATGGGATCGCCCTTATGCGTGCGGTCAACCTCGGGAAATTTCCTGCACATCGGGCTTCAGGTCGACGTGCGGCTCGCTCTCGTCGGGGATGGAGCGCACGATCGTCGGGCGCGCCGACCATCAGCCGGGCGCTTTGCACCAGCGCGCGGCTCTGGCCCGCAAGCCCCAGTTCGCCGGTCGCCGCCTCGCCGAAGGAGGCGAGCTGAAATGTCGCCGGCGCAGCCGCGGCGCGGGCGCGGGCGGTGAGCGGCTCGACGTTCCAGTCGGCGCCGCGTCCTGTCCGGCGTCCGCGGTGAAGGAGACGAGCATGCCGACGCCCAGCGCCCAGGGCGCGATGACGCTGAAGGCCCAGGGGGCCGCGACGCCGTAACGAGGCCACGCTTTCGACTGACGACGCATGAACTGTTCCAGGACGCAAACGACTGAATTGCATTATTCACTTGTTAGGCTTGCGGAACTGTTGCGGCCCGCTCGCGCCGACGTGCCAGAATGAGGCGCCCGTCCGCATTCACGCAGGCCGCATCGACACGGGCCTAGATCACGCAGGCCTCGATCACGCAGCGCTCAAGCCCCGATGACATGCAGCGCGACCTCGCGGCGATGCGGCGTGTCGCCGGTGCTCGACGAGATAGACGCCCTGCCATGTTCCCAGAACCAGCGCGCCGGCGATGATGGGAATGGCGAGCTGGGTCTGCGTCAGCGCCGCGCGAATATGCGCCGGCATGTCGTCCGGCCCTTCCGCGTCATGGGCGTAGCCCGCTCCCTCCGGCGCGATCTGCGCGAAGAAGGCCTCGAGGTCCTCGAGCACCGACGGATCGGCGTTTTCCTGGATCAGCAGCGACGCGGAGGTATGGCGGCAGAAGACCGTCAGCAGCCCCTCGTCGAAGCCCTCGGCCCGGACGAAATCCGCTCAGCGCGCGTGTAAAGTCATAGAAGCCGCGCCCACTCGTCGGGATTTCGATAAGCCTGGTCGCCTGTCGCATGGCTCAAAATGTGCGTATCAACCCGAAAAGTCCAGCGCAAACGCGGCTTGGACCTTCGGGAGAAAGAGGAGCCACGATGCCACAAAGCCTGATCGACTCGGCGCTTGCCTGGGCGACGTCGGACAGCGGCAAGCAGGCGGCGACGGTCGCGATCACCGTCCTTGCCTGGGCGGAAGCGTCGACCGTCGTCGGCGCCGCCTACATGAAGGAGATGATCCCGCTACGCATTACCGCGATGACGGGCAACGTCCTTGGCATGATCCTCGGACTCTGTGACGGGCAATCTGCCCGACGCTCGTCAAGCATTCGATCAATCTTCCGCTCAACGCGACGCGCTTGCGCGAAATGCGCCGACTTATCGCGGGCGTTCGCGAGGCCAACGCCGACGACCTCAATATCGAATGGCTCAAGCCCTTCATGCATCCCGAAAGCATCCGGGCGACGGACTTCATCTTCAAAAAGGGCGATCTGGCCACCGAAGCCTACGTGATCGTGGAGGGCGAGGTCGAGATCGTCGAACGCGGCGCGGCGCTTGGGCCCGGCGCGATTTTCGGGGAAATGGCGCTGTTCACGACAGCCGGGAAACGCACCGCGACGGCGCGGTGCCGCACCGACGTGCGCCTGCTTTCGATCACCTATGAGCAGTTCGAGCAGCTCTATTTCCAGAACCCGGAGTTCGGACTCTATCTCGTGCGGCTGATCGTGCGTCGCTTCGAGGCGATTCATCGCGAGGAGGAGCTGGAAAGTTCATGAGTTCGCGCAAGTCCGCGACAATGCGCCTAGACCACGCCCTCGGCGCTCCTGCCCAGCGCCGCCTGCGCGGCCGCAAGCCGCGCGATGGGTACGCGAAACGGCGAGCAGGACACATAGTCGATGCCGATCTTCTCGAAAAAAGCGACGGAGGCGGGATCGCCGCCATGCTCGCCGCAGACCCCGAGGGTTATGTCCGGGCGCGCCGCGCGGGCGCGCTGGCAGCCGATGGCGATGAGTTCGCCGACGCCCTCCTGGTCGATCGACACGAAGGGATCGCCGGGCAGCACCCCCTTCTCGACATAGACGCCGAGAAAGGAGCCCGAAGTCGTCGCGCGAAATGCCGAGCGTCGTCTGTGTGAGATCGTTCGTGCCGAAGGAAAAGAAATCCGCGGAACATGCGATGTCGCCGGCGCGCAGCGCGGCGCGCGGCAATTCGATCATCGTGCCGATGTGATAGCGTGGCCGAACGCCCGTCTCGTCCTCGACGCGGGCCGCGATCGCGTCGACCCGCGCCTTGACGAGATCGAGTTCGGCGCGCGCAAAAACCAGCGGCGCCATGATCTCGATTTGCGCCGGTTCGCCCGTCGAGAGGCTCGCCTCGATCGCCGCCTCGAAAATCGCGCGCGCCTGCATGTCGACGATCTCGGGGAATACGACGGCCAGGCGCACGCCGCGAAAGCCGAGCATCGGATTGAACTCGGAAAGCTGCAAGGCGCGGCGTCGCAGCTTGACGGGGTCGGCGCCCATCGCGCGCGCCACCGTCGCAAGTTCCGAGTCATTGTGCGGCAGGAACTCATGCAAGGGTGGATCGAGAAGCCGGATCGTCACCGGCAGACCCGACATGATCTCGAAGAGATGTTTGAAGTCTTCCCGCTGAATGGGCAGGAGCTTCTCGAGCGCGGCGCGCCGTCCCTCCGCGTCGTCGGCCAGAATCATCTCGCGCACCGCGACGATGCGCTCGCCTTCGAAAAACATATGTTCGGTGCGCGCAAGCCCGATGCCCTCGGCGCCGAAACGGCGCGCGGCCCGCGCGTCCGACGGCGTCTCGGCGTTGGCGCGGATCTTGAGTCGGCGGATCTTGTCGGCCCAGCCCATGAGAACGGCGAATTCGCCCGTGAGCTCGGGTCGCTGCATCTTCACTTCGCCGGCGATGACGTGGCCGGCCGAACCGTCGATCGTGATGCGCTCGCCTTTGGTGAAGCGCTTGCCTTTAACGGTGAAGCTCTGATCTTCGTAATCGATGCGCAAGGCGCCGACACCCGTGACGCAGGGCTTGCCCATGCCGCGGGCGACAACGGCCGCATGCGAGGTCATGCCGCCGCGCGCCGTCAGAATGCCTTCCGCGACGTGCATGCCGTGAATGTCTTCCGGGCTTGTCTCGGTGCGCACGAGGATGACCTTGCGCCCCGAAGCCGCGAGCGTCTCCGCCTCCTCCGGGCTGAAGACGATTTCGCCGAAGGCGGCGCCGGGCGAAGCCGGCAGCCCGGTGGCGAGAATGTCGCGCCGCGCGGCCGGATCGATCGTTGGATGAAGCAATTGATCCAGCGAGGTCGGCTCGACGCGCAGCAACGCCTCCTCGCGCGTGATCAGTCCTTCATTGGCCATGTCGACGGCAAGCTTGAGCGCCGCGCGCGCCGTGCGTTTGCCGCTTCGCGTCTGCAACATCCATAATTTGCCGCGCTCGACCGTGAATTCCATGTCCTGCATGTCGCGATAATGACGCTCAAGACCGTCAGCGATCTTCGTGAATTCGGCGAAGACGCGCGGCATGGCGGTCTCGAGCGAAATCTTCTCGCCCGGCGAAGCGCGGCTGGCGATCTCGGTCAGGGGCTGTGGCGTGCGCAGCCCCGCGACGACATCCTCGCCCTGTGCGTTGAGGAGATACTCGCCGTAAAGTTCCTTCACGCCGGTGGAGGGATTACGCGTGAAGGCGACGCCCGTCGCCGAATTCGTGTTCATGTTGCCGAAGACCATCGCCTGCACATTGACGGCGGTGCCCCAGGTGTCGGGGATATTGTTCAAACGGCGGTAGACGATGGCGCGATGGTTCATCCAGGAGGAAAAAACCGCCTTGATCGCGCCCCAGAGCTGTTCGCGCGGCTCCTGTGGAAATTCTGCCCCCGTCTGCGCTTCGATGATCGCCTTGAAGCGCGCCGCCGCGGCGCGCCAGTCATCCGCCGTCAATTGCGTGTCGAGCGCGAAACCCTTCGATTCCTTGAGTTCTTCAAGCGCATCTTCAAAAAAGTGATGCTCGACGCCGAGCACGACCGACGCATACATCTCGATAAAGCGCCGATAGCAGTCCCATGCGAAACGCGCGTCGCCCGAATAGGCGGCAAGCGCCTCGACCGTCTCGTCGTTGAGGCCAAGGTTCAGGACCGTGTCCATCATGCCCGGCATGGAGGCCCGCGCGCCCGAGCGCACTGAAACGAGAAGCGGCCATTTCGGATCGTTGAAGGCATGGCCGGCGACACGGCCGATTTCCGTCATCCCCGCTTCGACCTGCGCCTCGAGCTCCTGCGGAAAACTGTGGCGATTGGCGAAGAAGCAGGCGCAGGCTTCGGTGGTGATGGTGAAGCCTGGCGGCACGGGAAGCCCGAGCGACGCCATTTCGGCGAGATTGGCGCCCTTGCCGCCCAGAAGGTCCCGCATGGCGGCCGATCCCTCCGACCGGCCGGCGCTGAAACTATAGACCCACTTCGTCATTCTTCGTCATCCCGCCTCGGCGGCCCATCACGCCGGTGGAGTCTTCATTGGTTTCGTGGCGCACTTTAGCAGATAGGCCAGTTGAATAGTCGCGACGAGGGCTGAATTTTCCGGCGCCTCCAGCGCGGCCGGCGTGACGTTTTTCATCCGTGCGCCAATGCTCGTGCTCCGCGATCGGCCGGCGCTCCATGGCCTGAGAAGACGCTTTCTTCAAAGGCGCCGGCACGACATCGCCTCTGCCCACAGACACGCCGCGCACACCGGTCGCGGCGCCCCTGCGACCGGCGGAAAAATTACGCGCAAAAACTTAATGTTCTGCTCATGGCGCGCATATCTTGAGCTTTGCCTTTCGGCCGTTGCGCCGGGGCGGCCCCTGCCCTGCCGGGCTCGGCTTGACAGGGTTAGGCCAGTGCGCTTCTTGGCGCGCAGTCGCCGGTCGCCTCCGGCATCCCCCAAAGGTCGAAGACCGAAAGCGGCCCATGCATCGCTACCGTTCGCATAACTGTGGAGAGCCCAACGAGGCGCTCGCGGGTCAGAAAATCCGGCTCTCCGGCTGGTGCCACCGCATCCGCGACCATGGCGGCGTGCTCTTCATCGACCTGCGCGACCACTACGGCCTCACGCAATGCGTCGTCGATCCGGATTCGCCGGCCTTCGCTCAGGCCGAGAAACTGCGCTCCGAATGGGTCGTGCGGCTCGACGGCGAGGTGCGCAAGCGGCCGGCCGGAACGGAGAACCCCGAGATGCCGACCGGCCAGGTCGAGATTTATGTGGCCGAAATCGAGGTGCTCGGCCCCGCCGGCGAACTCCCGCTCCCCGTGTTCGGCGATCAGAACTACCCCGAGGATACACGCCTCAAATATCGGTTCCTCGATCTGCGCCGCGAAAAGCTCCATGCGAACATCATGTTGCGCGGGCGCATCATCAATTCGATCCGCTCCCGCATGAAGCAGGGCGGCTTCTTCGAGTTCCAGACGCCCATCCTCACCGCGTCGAGCGCCCGAGGGCGCGCGCGACTTCCTTGTTCCCTCGCGCCTGCATCCGGGCAAATTTTACGCGTTGCCGCAGGCGCCGCAGCAGTTCAAGCAATTGCTGATGGTCGCGGGCTTCGACCGCTATTTTCAAATTGCGCCATGTTTTCGTGACGAGGACGCGCGCGCCGACCGCTCGCCCGGCGAATTCTATCAGCTCGACGTAGAAATGAGCTTCGTCACCCAGGAAGATGTATTCGAGGCGATCGAGCCCGTGCTCCGCAGCGTCTTCGACGAATTTTCGAACGGCAAGCCGGTAACGCCGGCAATTTCCGCGCATCCCCTTTCGCGAGGCGATGCTGAAATACGGCTCCGACAAGCCGGACCTGCGCAATCCGCTGGTCATCGCCGACGTGAGCGGGGAATTCGCCCGCGAGGACGTCAGCTTCAAGGCGTTCAAGGGGAAGACCGTTCGCGCCATTCCCGCGCCCGGCGCCGCTGCGCAGCCGCGCAGCTTCTTCGACAAGCTCAACGACTGGGCGCGTTCGGAAGGCGCGCCGGGGCTCGGCTATGTCATCTTCGAGGCGGAAAACGGCGCGTTGACCGGCAAGGGCCCGATTGCAAAGTTTATCCCTGCGCAAGCTCAGGCCGCCATCGCCGCCAAGGCCGGCGTCAAGGCGGGCGACGCGGTGTTCTTTTCGGCGGGAGAGGAACCGCGGCAGCCAAGCTCGCCGGCACCGCGCGACTTCGGATCGGCTCCGAGCTTAACCTCTCCAGGACGGACGTCTTCGAATTCTGCTGGATCGTCGACTTCCCGATGTATGAATGGAACGACGAGGACAAGAAAATCGACTTCTCGCATAATCCATTCTCCATGCCCCAGGGCGGCATGGAGGCGCTTGAGACGAAAGCGCCGCTCGACATCCTCGCTTATCAATATGACATCGTCTGCAACGGCGTGGAGCTTTCGTCCGGCGCGATCAGAAACCATCGCCCTGAGATCATGAAGAAGGCTTTCGAGATTGCGGGCTATGGCGAGGACGTGCTCATCGAGAAATTCGGGGGCATGTATCGCGCGTTCCAATATGGCGCGCCGCCGCATGGCGGCATTGCGCCGGGCGTCGACCGTATCGTGATGCTTCTCGCGGAAGAGGAGAATTTGCGCGAGGTGACGCTTTTCCCGATGAACCAGCGCGCCGAGGACCTGCTCATGGGGGCGCCTTCGGAGGCGACGATGAAGCAGCTCAGAGAACTGCACATACGGCTGAATCTGCCCGAGAAGGGCGCTTAGCGCGCGGCGCGAGGTCCGCACGCGCGACGCCTTGCCCCCTGCCTGACGAGCGCCCCCGACAGGAGAAGCGCGCAGCGCGCGTCTCGAAAAATGCAGGGCCGCGCGTCTGCGTCACTTTGCGCCGTCACGCCATTTCCTGACAGTTTCGAGCGCATTCTGGATATGCCTCGTCGCGCCCGAATCCGATGTCGACGAAAGGATCTTCCCTTCCGGCGAGATCACGTAGGAGATTCGGCTGGCGAACATCGCGCCTGCGAGCGGAAGATCGAAGGACGCCTCATAGGCTTTGATCACCTTGAACCGCGGATCGGCGCCCACGGGAAATTTATCCCGGCATTCCTTCGCCGAAAATTCCCGCTGCGTTTCGATGTTGTCCCCGGAAACGCCGATGACGGAAGCCCCCATTGCCGCAAATTGCGGCATGGCCTCGGCGAATTCATGCGCCTCGTCGGTGCAGACGCTCGTGAAGGACTTTGGATAAAAATAAAGAACGACAGGACCCTTCGAGAGAGCGTCCTTGAGGGAAAAGGAGAAGTCCTTTCCGCCCTGGGACGCGTCGATGGTGAAAGCGGGCGCGGCGGCGCCGGGCTTCAATTCCGCATGCGCGCTCGCCGCGACGAGCGCGAAGCCGAGCGAGATAAACAGCCGTTTCATGCCTGCTCCTTGAGATACGCGCCGCGGCTTGTGTTGCGGTCGGTCCTTCCAGGCAAGCTAGCGCGGCGTCCGCCGCGTTCAAGCCGCCCGCGCCACATCAGATGTGAATGGCGCGCCCATACGCGTCGAGCACGCTTTCATGCATGGTCTCGGACAGGGTCGGATGCGGGAAGACCGTGCGCATCAGCTCTATTTCGGTCGTCTCGAGGTTCATCGCGACGACGAAACCCTGGATCAGTTCAGTGGCTTCGGCGCCAATCATATGGGCCCCGAGAAGCCGCCCGGCGCGCGCATCGAAAATCGTTTTGACGAGGCCCTCCGGCTCACCGAGCGCGATCGCCTTGCCATTGGCGAGATAGGGAAAGCGGCCGACCCTGATCTCGAGGCCCGCTTCCCTGGCCTTCGCCTCCGTCAGACCGACCGAGGCCACTTGCGGATGGCAATAGGTGCAGCCGGGGACAAGCAATTTGTCGAGTTCATGCGTCGGCAGGCCGGCGATCGCCTCCACGCAGGCGACGCCTTCGTGCTCGGCTTTATGCGCAAGCATCGGTCCGCCCGCGACGTCGCCGATAGCGTAAATTCCCGCAACGCTCGTGCGCCCGAAAGCATCCGTCGTGATCGCGCCGCGCGCCAGCGCCACGCCGAGGGCCTCGAGCCCGAGGGACTCGACATTGGCGACCACGCCGGCGGCGGAGAGCACGCGCTCGACCTCGAGCGTCCGCGTCGCGCCGTCCGCGCCTTTCAGGCTCGCCACGACGCTGTCGGCTTTCTTCTCAAGACCTACGACCGTTGTCGCCGTCTGGACGACCATGCCCTGCTTCTCGAAACTCTTGCGCGCCAGGGCGGCGATCTCGGCGTCCTCGGCCGGCAGGATTTGCGGCAGCGCTTCGACGAGCGTGACATCGACGCCGAAGGTGCGGAAGAAGGACGCGAATTCCACGCCGATCGCGCCCGCGCCGACGACGAGAAGCGATGTTGGAAAGCGCGCCGGCTTCAGCGCCTCGAAATAAGTCCAGACGAGCCGTCCGTCGGGCTCTAGTCCCGGCAGCGCGCGCGGCCGGGCGCCGGTGGCGACAATGATATGGCGGGCTTGATAGGTCCCCTCCCCCAGCGTCGTCCTCGGCGCCGGCAATTGCGGCGTCACCGGCGGCTTGCTTGGCGCCCCGACAGTCACGACGCCCTCGCCCAGCAGTTTCGCCTCGCCCCAAATGACGTCGACCTTGTTCTTCTTCAGCAGAAAGCCCACTCCGGCGTTGAGTCGCCCCGCGGCCTCGCGCGAGCGCGCCACGATCCGTTCCGCGTCGAAACCCGGCGGCGTGACGACGAGACCATAGCGAGTCCCATCCGACGCAATGCGATAGGCTTCGGCGGAGCGCAGGAGCGCTTTGGTGGGAATGCAGCCCCAATTAAGGCAAATGCCGCCGAGATGTTCCCGCTCGACGACGGCCGTCTTCAGGCCAAGCTGCGCCGCCCGAATTGCGGCGACATAGCCGCCCGGCCCCCCGCCAACGACCAGAACGTCATAAGCGCTCATCTCCGCCTCGCCTCCCCCTGCCGTCGCCACGCAGTGTTAGCCGGGCGGACGGCGTTCGTCGAGACGGACGCCGCCCCCTGTGGGAGCGCGACACGCGTCACGGGAGAGAAAAGACAGGAGCTTTCATTCTTGCGACGCCCCCTCATGCTGAGGCGCGCGACCTCGGGCGCACGAGCCGATTATGGCTCAACGGCGCGGATGCTGAGAGGGCTCGTCGCGACGTTTCGAAAGGCCGTCGTGCGACTGAATCAACGAAGGCCTCGCGAACGCCCTCACCCACGCATCCGGCGGTCCGCTGGTCTGCGCACCGGGATCGGCCTCAATTTCGGGGCCGGTCCGAAGAGAGTCTCCTGGAAAGCGCCAAGCAGTTTGCCGAGCGCTTCGGCGACATGTTTTCGCTTGCCTTTCATGTTGGCGTCTCCTGAGTGCCTACCCTGGAGAGCAACATTCGGGCGGCTCCTTTTGATCCGCGCAATTTTGAATAAATCAAAAAAAGACGCCCGCCAGCAATGGCGGACGCCCGGGAACCCGATATTTGACAACCAGTTACGCAGCCTGCGGCAGGGCGCTCTTGGCCTGCGCCACGATGGCAGCAAATGCCTCCGGCTGCTCGATCGCGAGCTGGGACAGGACCTTGCGATCCACCTCGACGCCGGCCTTGGCGAGGCCGTCGATGAAGCGCGAATAGGTCAGGCCCTGCGCACGCACGGCGGCGTTGAGGCGCTGGATCCACAGGGCGCGGAAGGTGCGCTTTTTCGCTTTGCGGTCGCGCGTCGCATATTGGAGGGCGCGGTCGACAGCCGCCTTCGCGGTGCGGATCGTATTCTTGCGGCGGCCGTAGAAACCCTTGGCGGCCTTGAGCGTTTTCTTGTGCTTGGCGTGGGACGTGACGCCCCGTTTGACGCGAGCCATGACGAACTCCTTCGAGATTCAGCGCGATGTTGGGACGTTGTCAGCCGTTCGGCAGGAAGTATTTCTTGATGTTGTCGCCGTCGGTCTTAAAAAGAACGTTGGTTCCGCGCAGATTGCGGATTTGCTTGTTGGTGCGCTTGATCATCCCATGGCGCTTGCCCTGCTGGGCGTAGACCACCTTACCGCTTCCGGTGATCTTGAAGCGCTTCTTGGCGCCGGATTTCGTCTTCAGCTTGGGCATTTTGCTCTCCTGGGCGTAAGCCCTTGTCTTGGTCGCGTTGAGGGGTTGCCTCGACCGACGCGTTTCGCGCGAGCGAAGAAAACCGCCACGGCAGCCCATCACTGGCCGGGCGGTTCGGAAGCGCGGCTTATAGTGCCAAACCGGGGGCGAGCGCAAGAGATGGCGCGAGAGATATGGACACCCGTCGGGCGCTTGGCATACTTAGGCGTGGCCATCAGCAATTTTGCAGGCTCGTTGAGCGCTTTTGAATCGACGAGGAACTTATGAACGTGCACGCCGCCTATGGTGGACCGGGTCGGCGCCGACTCCCCGGTCAGCTCGCATAATGAATGGGACCCGCTGGAAGAGATCATCGTCGGCCGCCTCGAGGGGTCGACGATCCCGTCCGATCATCCGGTCGTCACATGCAACATCCCCGGCATGGCGGCGCGCGCGCAGGCGCTCGCCGCTGGTTTTCGCTTTCCCAAATTCATGGTCGAGCCCGCTAAGGAAGAACTCGATCATTTCATCCAGGTCCTCGAATCGCTCGGCGTCACCGTGACGCGACCCGATCCCTATCCGCATAAAGCCAACTTCTCGACGCCCCATTGGTCGACCCGCGGATTTTGCAATTCATTCCCCCGCGATTTCATGCTCGTCATCGGCGATGAAATTCTCGAAACGCCGATGGCCTGGCCCTGCCGTTATTTCGAGACTTTTTCCTATTGGCGGATCTTGAAGGATTACTTCCGACGGGGCGCGCGATGGATCTCGGCGCCCAAACCGCAGTTGACCGATGAGCTTTTCGATCCCAATTTCAAACTTCCGGAAAAAGGCGAGCCACTGCGCTACATCCTCACGGAATTCGAGCCGGTGTTCGACGCAGCCGATTTCTTTTGCTGCGGGCGGGATATTTTCGTCACGCGCTCGAATGTCACGAACGCGTTGGGGATTGAATGGTTACGGCGACACTTGGGCGAGGGGTATCGCATCCACGAGATCAAGAGCCGCTGCCCCAATCCATGCACATCGACACGACGATCCTGCCGCTCGGCCCGGGCAAGATCCTTCATCAATCCGGAATATATCAATCCCGACGAATTGCCCGACATATTGAAGAAATGGGACATTCTCGTCGCGCCGGAGCCAGATCCGATCATGGACCGAATTCTCGCGATCACCTCCATGTGCGGTAAATGGCTGAGCATGAACATTTTGATGATCGACGAGAAGCGCATGATCGTCGACCCGCACCACACCAGCATGATGCGTCAAGTCGAGAAATCGAGATTCAAACAGATCCCGGTTCCTTTCCTGCATTACGCCGCTTTCGGCGGCGCTTTTCATTGCGCGACGCTCGACGTGCGCCGGCGCGCGGGACCCTGGAGAGCTATTTTTAGGCGACGCCGCCCAGACGCAAGCCGACGATCCCCATTACGATGGGCGTGATCGAGGCCAGCCGAAGCGGCGTCGCCGGCTCACCGAAGAGATAAACGCCAGCGACGGCGGCGGCGGCGATTCTGCGCCCAGTCCAGATGGCGTAGGCCGTGCCCGCGGGGATCGTCTTTATCGCGAACCCAAGGCAGCCAATGCTCGCGATCATGAAGAACACCGTGATCACGGAGGGCCAGAAACGCGTGAAGCCGTCGGCGTCCTTCATTCCGCCAGCCAGCCCACTTCGCAAAAGCTCCCGATCAACAAGACCAACCAATCCA
>CAVQNJ010000018.1:0-48847 GCA_963713845.1 uncultured Alphaproteobacteria bacterium | reverse complement strand
CGGTCGCGACTATCGTTCTTATTCGGCCCCCTTCAAGCTCGCCCTCGTCAACGGACTGATGGCTTCGGGCGTGCGCGTGCACGAATCGGACTTGCCTTGTCCCCGATGGCCTATTTCGCGAATTCGATCTCGATGTCCCCGCGGTCGCCATGGTGACGGCTCGCAGAACGACAATGGCTGGACCGGGGTAAAAATGGGGGCGCAGCGTCCGGTGACTTTCGGTCCTGCACGAAATGGACCGTTTGCGCTCGATCGTGCTTCGAGGGGCTTTCCGCTGGAGCTGAGGGTGGCGGCTATCGCTTTGTCGAGGGTTTCGCAGACCGCTATATCGACGATCTGACGCGACGGCCCAAGATTTAGCGCGCGCCTTAAAGTCGTGGCAGCGTGCGGCAATGGCACGGCGGGCGCCTTTGCACGTAATTCTTGAGCGGTTGGGCTGCGACGTGATCGCGATGGATGCGGATCCGACGACAGCTTTCCGCGCTACAATCCCAATCCCGAGGACATGCGGATGCTTCATGCCATGGCCGAGCGCGTTCGCGAAACGGGAGCCGACGTTGGCGTGGGATTTGATGGCGACGGTGACCGTTGCGGCGTTGTCGACAATAATGGCGTCGAGATTTTCGCCGATAAGATGGGCGTTCTTCTGGCCGGCACCTATCGAAGCGCCACGAAGGCGCGACGTTCGTGGTCGACGTCAAATCCACCGCACTTTTTGCGAGCGACCCGGTTTTGCAGGCGCGGGGTGTGAAAATCGACTATTGGAAGACCGGTCATTCCTATATCAAGCGCCGCGTCAACGAGCTGAAGGCTTGGCCGGTTTCGAGAAATCCGGACATTTCTTTTTCAACGCGCCGATCGGGCGGGGCTATGACGACGGCATTTTGACGGCGATCCAGATCATCGACATGCTTGATGAAGCCAGGATGAAGCATGGCCGACCTCTATGGAATTGCCGCACACCTGGGGCTCGCCGACCATGTCGCCTGTTTTGCGACGACGAGAAGAAGTATCGCGTGGTTGAGCGCGTCGTCGAAAAGATCAGGACATGTAAGTGCGGCATGCGCTCATTGGCGCTCCGATCCGGACTTGGTCACAGTGAATGGTATTCGCGTGACGCTTGCCGATGGCACCTGGGGATTGTTCGAGCTTCTTCGAACAAGCCCGAGCTTGTGGTTGTCGTCGAGAGCCCAGTCGGATACCCGCATGCGCGACATATTCGCTGCACTCGACGCGATCTTGCGCGAGAATACAGAAGTCGGCGCTTATAATCAGACGAATTTGAATGAGCCGCCGGCGCGCAACGGCGCCGGTGGCGATGTATGAACTCAGGGCGTCGGCGCGTTGCAGTTCGTGCCCGACGTCATGAGATATTAAATGAGCCGCGAGCAGGTCAGGTGTTGCGCACCGAGGAATAGCTCGTGCGCTTCATCGTATATCTCGGCGAACTGTTCCCACTCGAACATTTCGAAGTGCAGACCTGGCGAGTAGTCGTAAACGACGTCCGCAACAACGATATATGCCGCCGAGGGATTAACGCCATTGACCGGCAGAATATAACTTGGCGGCAACGTGTTGCTCGAGTCTGGCGGCGCGTCGCCGGGCTGCATGGGCTGGCCGGGGCGCAAGGGACGACCGTTGCGGGTGACGCTCCAGCTGGCGTCGCCTGCCATCCCCTGTCGACGGCGATGTGATGTTGATCCCCGTGATCGTCATTTTGAGCATCGTGGTCGGCAAGGGCGTCATCAGCATATTTGCCGCCGTGAAAATCGCGCTGATATCGCTCTCGCTTAATCCTTGCCTGATTTATGTTCTGGCCGCCGATGAGCGTCTGCGCCGTAAGATGGGACAGCGTATGTGCGACGAGATAGAGACTTCTGCGCGGCGCGCATGCCGCGCGAAAGCTCGACAAGCCCCATGTAGATGACCGAGCATGAGCGGCAGGATGAGGCCGAATTCGACCGCCGCGACGGCTTTGTCATTTGTGAGTAGATCGGCTCCGGGCCTTTGGGCTTTCGACATCGTCGCGGCTCCACTTTGAATTTATGCCCATCGGCGTCTGTGGCGTTTTTTCATGGACGGCCTTGATCCCCGCCGCGCCACGCGCCCTCGCGAGCATGAAGGAATAGGAGCTCGTCGGATAAACAACGCCCATCATGGCGACAGAGCCTCTCCGCAGGGAATGTGATCGCTTTTTCGTGCGCGCCGGCGGATTAAAGCTGTTGCTTGCGTAGGGATTTCGCCGTTGACCAACTGGTGATATAGATTTCGACCTTGAGCTGGCTACAATAGAACATTCTTTACCAGAGCGTGCCGGGCTGGACGACGCCTTGCCCTGTTTGCCAGGTGCAAACATATTGATCGATCAACTGCTGATAGGTCAGCCCGTCCGTGAGCGAATGCGTCGGATGTTCTCCAGGCTCGCGGTCTCCGTCGCCGCCTGTCGTTGAGAGGCGCAGAAATCGGCGCTGCCGGTTTCGAAGACAGCGCCGATCAGTCCGATGAAAGGAACAAAGGCCATAGAGTGCGAATTCGATCGCCGTTGTGCCGGATATTACGCCGAGAGTTCCTGCCTCGGAAGATCTTTCTCGCCAAAAGAGAGTTGAAGCTCCTGGCGCCTGCCATAGTGATGACCCATGCGTTGGCGAGTCCGACTGCCCTCTCCTCGCGCGATATGATCAGGTTGATGTTCGGGAGTTGCCAGCGTGTTACCAGTTTCGTCGACATCGGCCGCTGGCGACGACCGATTTAGCTTTGTTTCGCCGGCCCGCTTATCGACGCATCGCTGCCGCAGCCCCGTCGTGGGATTTCACCGCATCGATCGCGTTATTCATATATTGGACGTCGTCCGCGAGATCGACCGAGCGGCCGCATTTCGGTGCGCAGGAGCGCAATTCGCGATGCGTGCCGCGTTGCACGATCACTTTGTCCTGCGCGGGGACGACGGTGATGATGAACTCGCCGACCTGAGCGCCGGAACGGTCGAGCACGATGAGGTTGGTCGTCCCGAAGCTCTTTCCCGTGATTACCATCAGTTGGCTGTTCTTCAACATCGTCACGTCGGCGACCACCGGATTGCCGATAACGATAGCGTTGCGCCCTGGGGGATCTTCACGATGCGCGCATAGTCGATGTCGACCCGGATCGTGCGCTCGTCAGCGCCGGCTGCCGCGGCGGCGCTCGCAATGGAAACCGCGCCAAGTGCCGCCATCAGCGCCTTGCGGATAAGTGACATACAAGAAGTCATTTGGTTCCCCATGGAGCCCTGTCACGCACCCCGCGTGCAACTCAAGCCGCCCGCGCTTCAATTGTCGTCAGGCCGAGGCGAAGCGGTTCGAGAATCCGCGCACGCTTTCGGCGTTGCGACAAATAAAACAGCGAATGGTGAACGATTGCTGAAAAGCGAATGGCTGGCCAGGTTCAAGCTCCCGCGGAGTTTCCGCATCGTCGACCTAAAATCTTACCCAGTATAGAAAAAATCGACTGCAAAAAAGTAATCGCATGACGCGTGCAAGCTTTAATAGCGTACGTACCCGCGCTGTCCGTCATATGAAAAACTGTAGAGTGCGACATTTTCAGGTCAATACATCTTCTGCATCAAGAAAATCGTAAGATTCGCCGCCTATGTTCTCGTTATTCGACGGGGTTACTGGGCATGGGCCTGAATGCCCTCTAATTATTGGAGCACACTGTGAAAAACATCTTCGCTCGTTTCCTGAAGAACGACGCGGGCGCCACTGCGATCGAATATTGGCCTGATTGCCGCTGGCGTCGCCGTTGCCATCATCGGTGCGGTCCCGGCGGTCGGCACCGAACTGTCGACGACCTTCGCTAAGGTTGGCGGCAACCTCAGCTAATCGGCGCAGACGAAGCAAAGGCGGATCGTGCGGTCTCGGAATCGAGACCGCACGAGCGTTCCGCGTTCCGCGGCCGTCCCGGTCTGCTTAACGACAGGTTAATGATTAGGCCGTATAACGTCATTCAGGCTTGGCGCCGTCGCGCGTCGGGTTAGGACAGGATCTTTTCCATTATCGAGGCAGCGGCGCTCATAGTTTTCCCGGCCCTGATGGTCTTCTCGGCGTTTTCCGACCTCTTCACGATGACAGATTTCCCAATCGGGTGTCGCTGGCGCTCATCGTCGTTTATGTGGCGCTCGCCCTCTACCTTCCGATCCCGCTCAGAACCTTCGGTCTGCATGTTTCCTGCGGTCTTGCGATGCTCGCCCTGACCTTTGCGATGTTTCAGTTGGGCTGGGTCGGCGGTGGCGATGCGAAACTCGCCTCAGCGTCGGCTTTGTGGCTCGGCTGGGAAAATCTGCTCGATTATGGAGTCGTCGCCTCCATTGGCGGCGGCGTGTTGACCGTGGCGATCATCGCCCTGCGGTGGAACGATATGCCCGGTCGCTTGCTCTCCATTCCCTTCATGGCGAGACTTGCCGAAAAAGACGCTGGCGTTCCGTATGGAATCGCGCTGGCGCTCGCTGGTCTCCTTCTCTACCCGCACTCGGGTATTTGGAACCAGCTTAGCGCCGTCTAAGAGGCATTTTCATCACTGACGCGTTCCGAAGGTCCCGCGCCATGGCGCGGGACCTTCGCGCGTTTGACGACGCGCCTCGCGCGCGTCGCCGCGCAACGAAGCCCTGCGGCGCGCGCGCGAAGAATTCCCCGAACGCGACGATGTGTAACATCTGATTAACCCTAATTTGACTTTTATCCGTTTGAATGAGCTCAGCCGCGATTTGGCGGCGCGTGGAAACGACAAGATGAATAAGGCACAAATGATTGTTCTGGCGGTCGCGGTCGTCTCGGGCGGCGGCGCGTTCATGCTGATGAACGGCTCGAACAATCCGCCCCCGGAGCCCGTCGCAGCGCCGCAATTGGTTGACGTCGACCAGGTGCTTGTCGCAACGCGCGATCTGCCCTACGGGACCGAAATTGCCGACGCGGATGCGAATTGGGAGAACTGGCCCAAGGCGTCAACGCCGCCTGGCGCGCTCACCAAAAGCAAATCGCCACACGCAAAAGAGGATCTGAAATCCTCCTACGTGCGCATTCCGATTTCGAGCGGCGAGCCCATCCGCAAGGAGCGCCTTATCAAGGGCGTTACCGCGGGCCTGATGTCGACGATGCTGGCGTCCGGCAAGCGCGCGATCGCGATTGACGTTACGCTCAACAACACCGCCGGCGGCTTTATTCTTCCCAACGACCGCGTCGACGTGTTGCGCACGTTTCGCGATCCGGAAGCCACGCAGGCCGCAGGCCACGAGGTCTATAATTCCGAAGTCGTGCTCGAGAACGTTCGCGTTCTCGCCATGGGCCAGACGATCGAGAAGAAGGGCTCCGAGCCGGTCGTGACGGGCACGACGGCGACCCTCGAGCTCGATCCGCGTCAGGCAGAGCTCGTGGTTCTGGCGCAACGCACGGGGCAGCTCGCGCTCTCCTTGCGTCCGATCACCGATGCGATCGCAAAGGACGCGACACCGCAAATCTCCAATCATTCCGGCCACGACGACACACTGACGGTCGTCAGGCGCGGCGTGTCTGCAAATCTGCGAACGAAATGAGCGCCCGATGACATCCTCAAATTCCGCCTTCACCCAAAGCCGAGGAACGCCGCGAATGGTTCGTTTCAAGCAGAATTTGGTCGCCCTGTTGATGGCGTCGGCGGCGCTGGCGGGGGTTGACCCGATCAGGACGGCGTTGGCGCAGCCTGCCGAAGTCGAAGCGGATGGCGCGGCGCTGCTCGCGCGTCGCATCTCGATGGGCGCCGGCAAGTCGCTGATCGTCGATCTGCCCAGGGACGTCGCCGAAGTCATCGTGGGCAATCCAAAGGTGGCGGACGCAGTCGTGCGCACGCCCCGCAAGATCTATGTCGTCGGCGGAGAGTCGGGCCAGACGACGATCATCGCCGTGGACGCCGCGGGACGCCAAGTCGCCAATCTCGAGATCAGCGTCGGTCGCGACGTTGGCGAACTGATGCCGCTTCTCAAGGCGGCGTTGCCGAAATCAAATATCAGCGCACGCACGGTCAACGACGTCATTATTCTGACCGGCACGGTGACTTCCGCGGGAGAAGCCCAGCGTGCCGTTGACATCGCGAAAGGCTTCGCGGCGCGCGCGGGGCTTGGTGGCGGAGCCGGGCCTGTCCCCCAAGCCGTCGGCGGTTCGACGGACGGCGCCGTTGTCAACGGCATGACCATCCAAGGCCAGGAGCAGGTCATGCTCAAGGTCACCGTCGCCGAAGTGGAGCGCAAGGTCATCAAGCAGCTCGGATTCTCGGCGCAATCGGGCGGCGATACGCTGCTGCAGGGTGGCTGGGGCAAGCTCGTGCAGGAGAACCCGTTCGCGATCAACTCGGTCACGTCGAACTCAGCGCTCATCATCAATGGCCCGAACAATACCAGTACAACATTGAAGGCCTTCGAGCGCTATGGCGTTTCGCGAATTCTTGCCGAGCCCACGGTAACGGCGATCTCCGGCGAACAGGCGAAGATGATTGTGGGCGGTGAGATCGCGGTGCCCGGATCCGGCGCCTGTACCTTCTCCACCGGCGGGACGCAGCCCGTGTGTACGCCCGGCATCGTGTTCAAGCCCTATGGCGTTTCCTTGAACTTCATTCCTGTCGTGATGTCCGAAGGTCGCATCCTGCTGCGCCTGGCGACCGAAGTGACGGAAGTCGACCTGCAAAACACCTTCACTTACGCCAACGTTTCCGTTCCCGGGTTCAAGACGCGCAAGAACGAGACGACCGTCGAGCTGCCGTCCGGGGGCTCCATCGCGACAGCGGGCCTGATCACGCAGAAATCGTCCCAGGCGATTACGGGTCTCCCGGGCTTGCTCAATCTGCCGATCCTTGGCGCCCTGTTTCGCTCACGTGACTACCTGCGCGAGGAAACGGAATTGCTCATCGTCGTCACACCCTATGTCGCGCGCCCGCTCACACAGCAGGAAGTCGCGCGGCCCGACGACGGCTTCGCCGACGCCTCCGATCCTCAAGGTTGGCTGCTTGGTCGGGTCAACCGGATCTACTCCACCCGCAGCAATCCGCAAATGATGCAGAACTTCAAGGGACGCATCGGATTCATTCACGACTGACGCGCGACGTTCGCGAGGGAAACATGAATATGTCCATCAAGACGGAAACCGCGAGGCGAGGAGCCTTCGCGCGGGGGATGAGGAAGCGGCGCCCGCTCGGCAAAGCGCTCGCCCTCATCATGATGGCCCCGCTTGGGGCGTGCGGGGTGCAGCGCGTATTGCCGCCGCCGGTCACGCCCTACGATTACCATGACCGCCATCCCGTTGTGCTGGCCGACGCGCCGCAGGTGCTCGATGTGTTCCCCTCATCGATCCGCGGACATGTGGACGCCGATACACAGGGTCGCATCCGCGACTTCGTCGCCCGCTACCGGGAATTTGGCCACGGCCAGATTACGATGTTGACCCCGACGGGAAGCCCCGCGGCGGCGGCGAGCGCTGCAGAGGCGGGGGCCGTACGGCGTGCGTTGGCAAACGCCGGAGTGAGCGGCAACCTCCTGGCCGGAACCTATCCAGTCGCCGATCCCAAGCTCGCGGCGCCGATACGCCTTTCCTTCAAATCGCTCAAGGCGAAAGTCGCGGGGCGTTGTGGCGAGTGGCCGCAGGATCTCGCCTCGGGCTCCACGCTCGATGGATGGCAGAACGAAACCTATTGGAATTTCGGCTGCGCGTCTCAAGCGACGCTTTCCGCGCAAGTCGCCGACCCGCGCGACCTCGCCAATCCACGCGGGCAGGCGTCTTCCGATATCGAACTGCGCATGCGCAGCATCAACAAGCTGCGCCTTGGGCAGGATCCGAGCACGATGTGGCGTCTTAAGCCGAGCGACATCAGCAGCGTTGGCGGGGGTGGATGATGAGCGATACTTCGGTACAAACAAAGGGGGCAAAAGCCCGGGTCAGATCGCTCCCGTGCCGCGCATCTCCATTCAGGCCTTTTGCGAGTCGCAGGAGGTCGCGCGTGTGATCGAGAACGCGGCGGGCGACCGGCGTATGAGCAAGGCGCATGTCAAAGTGCATATGGGCGGCGTCGCCGCCGCCATAGAGGCTTACCGCACGGCGCCCACTCCCAATCTCATCGTCCTGGAGACGTTCTCCCACAGAGAAGCGCTCATCGAACAACTCGAGAGCCTTGCGGAGTTTTGTCGACTCTGGCACCAAGGTCATGGTGATCGGACACGAGAACGACATCGCGCTTTATCGTGAATTGACGTCGCGCGGCGTCAGTGACTATGTAGTCGCACCCTTGGAAATCCTGACGTTCATCGGCGAAGTCTCGCATCTATACAATGCGCCGACCGCGGAAACCCTCGGGCGGACACTCGCCATCGTTGGAGCCAAAGGCGGCGTTGGCGCGTCGACAATCGCGCATAACCTTGCCTGGGCGATCTCGCGAGAGCTCGAATTTCAGACCGTTGTCGTCGATCTCGATCTTCCGTTCGGCACGGCGGGACTCGATTTCAATCAGGATCCGCCGCAAGGCATCGCCGACGCCGTGTTCTCGCCAGAGCGCCTCGACCACAACTTCGTCGACCGTCTGCTGTCGAAATGCAGCGAGACGCTGAGCCTGCTCGCGGCCCCGGCCACCGTCGATCGGCTCTATGATTTGCCCGAGCAGGCGTTCGATCCTACTCTTGACATTCTTCGTTCGACGACGCCTTGCACCGTGCTGGACGTTCCGCATCAGTGGACCGCCTGGACAAAGCGCGTTCTTACCGCCGCCGACGACGTGGTGGTTGTCGCGGCGCCTGATCTCGCCAATCTGCGCAATATAAAAACGATGCTCGATTCCTTGCGCGCGGCGCGGGTGAACGATCATCCTCCGCGCGTTCTCTTGAACATGGTCGGCGTCCCGCGCCGCCCGGAGATCGCGGTTGCGGAGTTTGCCAAGGCGATCGAAATCGAGCCTTTTGGAGTCGTGCAGTTCGAGCCCAAACTTTTCGGAACTGCCGCAAACAATGGGCAAATGCTCGCCGAGGTCGAAGCCAGCTCGAAAGTCGTCGAGACGCTTAGCGACATTGCACGCGTCTTGATGGGACGAGGCGCCGTGCGGCGGGCGAAAAAGACCTTGCTCTCGCCTCTGCTCGAGCGTCTTTCCCGCAAAAACGCGGGATGACGTGCATAAGAACGATGACCTGAGGACAATCGGCGATGTTCGGAAAGCGTACGACAATCGGTGAAACGGCGGGGCGCTCCAAGGCCCCCGCTGCCCCTGCAGCGATGTCGAAGCCTCAACTACCCATGCCCGCCGCGATCAGCATGGAGTCGGCGTCTCCCCCTCCGTCGGCGGCGCCGGAGACGAAGAAGCCGGACGAGTATTACATCACGAAAAGTGTGATATTCGGCGCACTCATCGAGGCGATCGACCTCGCGCAGCTCTCAAAACTCGACCCCGAGAATGCGCGCGAAGAAATCCGCGATATCGTAAACGAGATCATCGCGATCAAGAATGTCGTGATGTCGATCGCCGAGCAGGAGGAGCTGCTCGACGACATCTGTAACGACGTGCTTGGATATGGGCCGCTGGAACCTCTGCTCGCGCGCGACGATATCGCGGACATCATGGTCAACGGCGCCGACAAGACCTATATCGAAGTTGGCGGAAAGATCCAGCTCACGAACATTCGGTTCCGCGACAATGCGCAGTTGATGAACATTTGCCAGCGCATCGTGTCTCCAGGTCGGCCGCCGCGTCGACGACGCATCCCCGATTTGCGACGCGCGCCTTCTCGACGGCTCTCGCGTCAACGTCATCGCGCCGCCTCTCGCCATCGACGGTCCCGCGCTCACGATTCGTAAGTTCAAGAAGGATAAGCTTACCCTCGACCAGCTTGTCCGCTTTGGCGCGATCTCGCCCGAAGGCGGCGAAGTTCTGAAGATCATCGGGCGCGTCCGCTGCAACGTGCTTATCTCGGGCGGCACGGGCTCAGGGAAGACGACGCTGCTGAACTGTTTGACCAATTTCATCGATGGCGACGAGCGCGTGATCACGTGCGAGGACGCCGCCGAGCTTCAGTTGCAACAGTCGCATGTCGTGCGGCTGGAAACGCGTCCGCCGAACCTCGAGGGGCAGGGCGCCGTAACGATGCGCGATCTTGTGAAGAACTGCCTGCGTATGCGTCCCGAACGCATCATCGTCGGCGAGGTCCGCGGCCCCGAAGCCTTTGATCTCTTGCAGGCGATGAACACGGGCCACGACGGCTCGATGGGCACGCTGCACGCCAATTCGCCGCGAGAGGCTCTTGGGCGTCTTGAATCGATGATCACGATGGGCGGATTTTCGCTGCCGTCGAAGACGATCCGCGACATGATCGTTTCCTCGATCGACGTGATTATCCAGGCGGCGCGATTGCGCGACGGTTCGCGACGCATCACGCATATTACGGAAGTTATGGGCCTCGAAGGCGAAGTCGTGACGCTGCAGGATCTATTCGTTTACGAAATCATCGGAGAGGACGCGAACGGAAAAATCATCGGACGCCATCGATCGACAGGCATCGGGCGACCGAAGTTCAAGGAGCGGGCGAGATATTATGGCGAAGATCAACGGCTCGCTGCCGCGCTCGATTCTTCTGAAGTCGCAGACGAGGAACTATAGGTCGCGTCAGGGAGTCCAATGAATGGATCGGCAACTCGTCATAGCGATCCTCGTTGTATTGGCGGTCGCGAGCGTAATGTACGTTTTCGTCTATCCGTATCTTTCGGGAGACATTAAAGCCCAAAAGCGCCAATCTGGCCTGGTAAAGCGGAACGCGGAGCGCGCTTCTGGCCTCAAGGGGGTAGATCCCGCAAAGCGGCGCAAGGCGATTGCGGACAGCCTCAAGGAAATCGAAGAGAAGAACAAGACGAAGCGCATAACGCTGGAGAATAAAATTGCTCAGGCCGGTCTGAGTTGGTCGAAGCAGGCATTTCTGGTCGGTTCGGTCGTCTTCGGAATTATTCTCGCTTTCCTGACCTTCGCATTCAACAGGGATTTGCTGGTGACGGGCGGGGCGCTGGCCGTAGGCATATTCGGCCTGCCCAACTGGATCTTTCCTTCCTGCGCAAGCGACGCCTCAACAAGTTCGCGGAAGAATTCCCAGGCTCGATTGACGTGATTATCCGCGGGGTAAAAGCCGGTTTGCCGGTCGCCGACTGCTTTCGGGTCATCGCCGCGGAATTCGCAGGAGCCTGTTCGCAGTGAATTCAGGCGCATCGTCGAGTTGCAGACGATCGGCCTTTCCATCGGCGAGGCCGTCGAACGATTTTGCTGAGGCCTTCCCCGTGCCGGAAGCCTCATTCTTCTCCATTGTGATCAACATTCAGCAAAAGTCGGGTGGCAATCTTTCCGAGGCGCTGTCTAATCTCTCCCGCGTGTTACGTGATCGCAAGAAGATGAGGGAAAAGGTCCATGCGATGTCGGCCGAAGCGAAAGCGTCGGCGGGGATCATCGGCAGCCTGCCGTTCCTCGTGGCGAGCGCCGTCTATTTCACGACGCCGTCCTATATCATGTTACTTTTCACGACGAGCATCGGTAAAATCATCATTGCGTGCTGTCTGGTGTGGATGACAATCGGGATCCTCATCATGCGCAAGATGATCAACTTCGATGTCTGATCTTGTTGCAAGGGCCACGAAATGGACGAGATAGTCGAGAAGATCACAACCACGCATTTCGCGGTCAGCGCGCTGACCGCGATTGCGGTCATTGCAACCATTATTACTCTGGCAATGCCTTTGTTCGCTGGAGATTCGCTCGCGCGCCGCATGAAGGGTGTTTCGAGCGAGCGTGAAAGAATACGCCAGCGGGAGCGCGCGCTCGCAAAGCAAAATCAGCCGGCCAAGAGCCTTCGGCATGAGTTGAAGACTTATATGAAAAACATTGTGGATCGATTTTCACTGTCGAAATGGTTGAACGCGGACGACTCGAAATTGAAGCTTGCCTCGGCCGGATTCCGCGGTCCGCAGGCCGAGGTCGGCTTTCTGTTTTTCCGTCTCATATCGCCAATCGGCTTTTTGTTCGCCGCCGTATTCTACATCTATTTTTTAGCCGATCCTGAGAACGGCGGGCTCAAGAATGTCGGTATCGTGATTGTGGCGCTTTATCTCGGATTCAAGGCTCCGGAGATTTATTTGAGTAACACGACAACGAACAGGCAGTTTTCGATGCGACGGGCATTCCCCGATGCGCTCGATTTGATGCTTATCTGCGTTGAATTGGGCATGTCGATCGAGCATGCTTTCCGCAAGGTTGGGCAGGAAATCGGCTCGCAATCCATCCCTCTGGCCGAGGAGTTCGCGCTTGCTACGGCCGAACTTTCATTCCTTCCGGACCGACGGTCCGCCTACTCGAATCTCGCTGCGCGAACGGGTCTCGAGGGCGTCAAGCAAATCGCGACGGTTCTCATTCAGGCAGAAAAATATGGCACGCCTCTGGGGCAGGCGCTTCGCGTAACCGCACAGGAAAGCCGGGATTCGCGCATGATGGAGGCGGAGAAAAAGGCGGCTGCGCTGCCGCCGAAGCTCACGGTTCCCATGATTGTGTTCTTTCTGCCGGTGCTCATGGTCGTGGTGCTGTCTCCCGCGGCGATTCAGGTCATGCAGATCAACAACTAGGTTGAGCGAGGCTCGAAAAGGAGCGCCATGCTGCACGAACTGGGGCTGAATCCGTCGGTTCGAAAGGATATCGCCGCCTGCTTGCGATTCTACTCGCGCCTTCCAATCAATTATGGCGCGGATCGTTACGCCATGCCCGATTTCTCGCGCGTGAGTTGGGCGACGCCGATTGCCGGCGCGGTGATCGGGTCCGTCGGCGCAGGCGTGGTCCTGCTTTGCGGGACGCTTCATCTCCCATCACACGTCGCCGCCGCGGCGGCGATTGGCGCGCTTGCTCTCACGACGGGAGGTCTGCATGAGGACGGTCTCGCCGACGTTGCGGATGGCTTCGGCGGCGGCGCGACCCGCGAGCAAAAGCTCGCAATCATGCGCGATAGCCGGCTAGGCGCATATGGCGCTTTGGCGCTCTGTGTCTCGACCTTGCTCCGCGTCTTTGCTCTTGCGGCGACGCTCGAACGCTCGCTCTTTCTCGGCGCGCTGACGATTATCGCCGTTTCTGCGATCTCGCGTTCCCTGGGATTAGTCCCGCTGGTCACGCTTTCGCCTGCGCGGCAAGACGGAGCGGGCGCGGCGGCGGCGGCGCCCATGCCGTCAGCGATGCGTTGCGCATTTTGGGTGGGTTCCGCGATTGCGCTTTTGCCGACCCTTGGCGGCGTCTCGCTCGCGCAGGCGATCGTGGCGCAGATTGCGGCCGGGGGCGCGACGCTCGGCGTGACGCGACTTGCCGGTAAGCAGATCGGCGGTTACACGGGAGACGTTCTCGGCGCGACGCAACAGGCGGCGGAAATAGCCGCGCTCGTTGCGCTATCGGCCGGCTGAAGACTTAATCGCAACATTCAGGCTTCCTCGGCGTTTAGTTGCGCCATGGCGTGTTTGACCTGCGCGGCGGCCCGATGCAGCGTCTCGACGCCCGCGCCCGTTCGCGGCGCCTCCATCGCCAGAACACGGCGAAATCCCCGCGCACCGGGCAGGCCGCTGAAAAGGCCCAGCATGTGGCGCGTCATGTTCGACAGTTTCACGCCATAAGCCAGTTGTCGTTCGATATAAGGAATGAACGCCTCAATCGCCTCGAACGCGTCGGAGATCGGCGCGGTCTCGCCGAAAAACGCCGGATCAACCTCGAGCAAGAGAGCCGGATCGTGATAGGCTGCGCGTCCGATCATGACGCCATCCAAGGCGGCGAGTTGCTCGCGCATTTGTGCAAGTGTCGAAAGGCCGCCGTTTATCGCAATCGGCGTTGCAGGATACGCACGTTTCAGCTTGTGGACGAGCGCATAGTCAAGCGGCGGAATTTCTCGGTTTTCCTTCGGTGAAAGGCCCTTGAGCCAGGCTTTGCGGGCGTGGACGAAAAGCGCGTCGACCCCGGCCTCCACGCAGGCGCCGGCGACGTCGAACAAAGCGCTTTCGGGTTCCTGATCGTCAACGCCGATCCGACATTTAACAGTGACGGGCAGCGACGTCGTCGCCTTCATCGCTGCGACGCAATCCGCCACCAGGCGAGGCTGCAACATGAGGCAGGCCCCAAAGGCTCCATTCTGCACGCGGTCCGAAGGGCAGCCGACGTTGAGATTGATCTCGCAATAGCCGAACTCCTCGACGATGCGGGCGGCTTGTGCAAGTTCAGCGGGATCGGAGCCGCCGAGCTGAAACGCAACCGGCTGCTCGAAGGAGTCGAAGGCCATGAGCCTCTCCCGATTGCCGTGGATGACGGCGCCGCTGGTCAACATCTCGGTGTAGAGGCGCGCGCGCTTAGTGAGCAGGCGGTGAAAATAACGGCAGTGTCGATCCGTCCAATCCATCATCGGCGCGACGGAGAAGCGAATCTCATCAGCGTCGAGCCGTCCGCGCCGGGATGCAGCGGGACGATCGGCCAGGTTATTTTGCGCCCGGGATTGCATGAAGTCGTATCGCGTCAATTGCTCGGAAAGCGGATCGCCGCCGCTCCGCCCTTCTACATCATTGTGCCGAGGCTCGCCAACGCGATGGGCGGGCGGGCTCGCGGCGTTGCAATTGCCGAGAGACTTGACTAAGCGAAGGCGTGGCTCCAGCAGGCGGCGCGCGATGACCAATTTCGACGACCAGACAAAGATCCACGCGTATTTGCGGCGCGAAGTCTTCGCCGAAGAGTCGTTCGTGCGCGCCACGGAGTTGGACCCCTATACGCGGCTCGTCTATCGGCGAATCCGCGAACTTTACTGGACGACTTCGCGTTTTCTGCAAAACGTTAAGGAGGCGATCGCCCCCAGTCCGAAGCAGGAACAGCTCCTTTCGTTCGCCGCCGCCGCGGCGCCGCGCCTCAACGGACCCCGCATCTTCATAGACGCGACGGATCTGGTGACGGCGCAACAAGCCACGGGCATTCAACGCGTCGTGCGTGAAATCTCGCGCAACGCCGTCGAAACGGGTCTTGGCCTTCCCGTCGCGATCGCGCAGGGGCGCCTCGTTCCCGCCTGCCGCCTTCCTGGCGCGCCCGAGACGATCGATTATCGGGAAGGCGACATTCTGTTGCTCCTCGATTCGGGCTGGAACCGGCTCGACGACTATCCGCATGTCTTGAGCGCCTTCCGGGCCAAGGGCGGCAAGATCGTCGGCTGCGTCTATGATCTCTTTCCGTTGATCTATCCGCCGCTCTATACGCGCGGGCTGATCGCCGATTTTCGAATCTGGACCGATGAGGTGCTGATGGAGTGCGACGCCGTCGTCGCGATTTCGCACAGCGTTGCGGAAAGCTTCGCCCATTACGCCAAATCAAGCCTGCGCCGCCCACGCGCGGGCATGCGGCTGGGATGGTGGCGCCTTGGCGCCGACCTCGTCGTCGAGCGCAATGACTCGCCGACAAAGAAGGTCGTCGCGCTCGCAGAACGCGCGCCTTATTTCCTGAGCGTCGGAACGCTGGAGATGCGAAAGGGGTATCCCATTGCGCTCGCGGCATTCGAGCGCTTATGGGCGGAGGGGCTCGACGTCAATTATGTGATTATCGGCCGTCCTGGATGGAATGCGGCGGCCTTCGAGGATCGTCTGCGCCACCACCCCGAACGGGGTCGCCGACTTTTCTGGCTCAGCAACGCCGATGACAGAGATCTGCGCTATCTTTACAAGAGCGCGCGCGGCGTCATTCTTGCGACCTTCGCCGAGGGCTTTGGCTTGCCTCTGGTCGAAGCCGCACAATTCAACGCGCCGGTGATCGCGAGCGATATCGAGGTCTTTCACGAGGTCGGCGGCGCCGGCGTCAATTTCTTCCAGTTGCTCGACGCGGAAAGTCTCGTCGCGTGCATAAGGTCCGTGCTTGCGGGCGAGGGAACGCCAGCGCGGACCGCGCCGCACAGTTGGCGCGACTCCTCCGACGCACTATTGACCATGCTGCGAACGGATGCCTATCAGACGCGGGTTGAGTGACTAGGTGCGTTTGGGCGCGAAATAGGTTTGTGTCAGAGCGTCGGCGAGCGCGCTTTCGCTGAATCGCGTCGCCCAGGACATGTCGCTGCGATCACTGACACACGTGGGAAGCCGGACGCGAAATCACTTCGGCAATGACGAGCTCCCGGGAAACGACCAATCGTTGCTTTCATGTTACGGCGAGAGGCCGCGACGCCGCGGCCGTACCAATCAGGCACTCGCAATGGCCGCTGGACCGCTCAGCGAGCTTTGCTTCTGCAAACACTTCATACTCTCTCCTCGCGCAAATCCACGCGCCATTGCCCAAATGCCGCAGTCAGAACGGATGATATTGATAAAGCCAGTTTTCGGAGAGGATGGCGTCGCCGTTCTTCAGAAAGAGTCGCATTTCGACCGGGTCGGCGCCTTCGACGGTCAAGTCGAATTGCGCGCGCCAGTGGCCGGGCACGCCGTCGAAGACGGCTTCGGTGAAAACATAGGAGAACGTGCCGCGCGAGGCCCATAGAACTGGCTCGGGCTTGACGCCGAAAGGCAGCTTGGCGAGCGGCTCGCCGAGGAACTCCACCATGAATTTGCGCACGCCTTTCGGACGTGGCTTGCCTGGCTGTCCGCCATTACCGAGCCGCGTCGCGACGCAACGTGCAAGCGACGTCGGATAGGGTTCGTCCGCGAGCCAGTGCAGGCGATAGGAATAATCGAAGGTCGCCCCGGGAACCGCCGGCTTCTCCGGCACCCAGACGACGACGATATTGTCGTGAATCTCGTCGTCCGTGGGAATTTCGATGAGCTGAATGGCGCCTTTGCCCCACTCACCCTTGGGCTCGATCCAGACGCTCGGGCGTCGATCATAGAAGACGCCGTCGAGATAATGATCGAAATTGCGGTCCCGCTGCATCAGGCCGAAGCCCTTCGGATTCGCATCCGAAAAGGCCGAGGCCATCACCCGGCCCGGATTATTCAGCGGGCGCCATAGTCTCTCGCCGGTTCCGGTCCACATGCTAAGGCCGTCGGAGTCATGGACTTCCGGGCGCCAGTCCACGCCCGTCGGCTTCACCGTCTCCGAGAACCAATACATCGAGGTGAGCGGCGCGATTCCAAAGCGCGTGAATTTGCCGCGCAAATACAGCGAGCAGTCGATGTCCATCACGACGCCCTTGCCGCGCGTCATGAGAAACTTATAGGCGCCCACGATCGAGGGGCCTTCGAGCAACGCATGCAATACGACGCCATCTTCGGTCTCGGGCCCGATATAGACATGGGTGAAGTCGGGGAATTCCTCATTGGCGCCCGCCTGCCACGTGTCGAGGGCGACGCCGCGCGCGGAAAGGCCATATTGGCGCAACTCGCCGATCGCGCGGAAATAGGATGCGCCGAGAAAGGCCACCCAATCGTTTTTCTTCCAGTCGAGCGCGCCGTCCTTCGCCTCCTGGATGCGAAAGCCGGCGAAACCGGCGCCTGGCGGCAATTGTCGCGCGACCGAATCCTCCGGCATATTGAAATAGCTCGTGTCGTACAAAACCTCGCGCGCCTCGCCATTTTCGACGACATGGATGCGCACGGCCTTCTTGAAAAACATGCCGAGATGGAAAAACTCGATCGGAAAGCGCTCCTTCGTGTCGGCGAAGAGCGCGTGATCCGTATTATAGGTGATGTGGCCCCATTTCTCGTAATCGATCTGGGACGTGAGTTCGGGCGCCGGAATATTGGGCTTGCGATAGGGCTCCTTGACGAGCCGCTGGGCTTCCTGTTTCAGCGCGTCGAAGGAGAAGGGCTCGGCGTCGCCGAGCGTGACATTCGCCACGCGCGTGGCCGCATCGCCCGGACGCGCGCCAACAGCGCCAAGCGCGCCAGTCGCCGCCGCGGTCTTGAGGAACGAACGGCGGTCCTGCTTCTCGATCATCTGGAGTTTCCTGCGAGCAAATGGAACCGACGCCGACGGCGCGCGCAACAAACGCGGAACGCTTCGGCGTCGGCGGGCGAAACGGCGCCGCTTTAGCCGCGAATGGGCTCGTTGCGGATCGCGGTCCGCATGAAAAAATAAAGGCCAACGAGGCCGAGGAGGGAAAAGGCCACCTCTATTCCACGGCTCACCAACGGGTCGAGCTGAAAAAGACCGCCGAGCGCCCAGCCCGCAGCCCATGACGCGCCGACAAGCTCGGTCCCGACGAGGATCGCCACCGCGACCAGCGTTGAAAGATGGAGATAATTGATGGGCTTCTGGCTCATGGCGCTACTCTCGAGCTTTCTCCTCGGAGGGGGCGCGGCCGCGGCCGCGTTTCGCTGAAGGTCGTGCTATAACAAACGGCAATTCAAAGCAATAGCCGCCCGTCTCGCGGCCGGTCCACGCATTAGACGTTTCTGCTGTTATTGGGTCAGCCGCGCGTTCTGGACCGCCTGCTGAAACATGTCCTGCATCGCAGCTGCAATGTCATCCGGCGTCTGCGCCTTATGATAGAAATTGGGTGACGCGCAGGCTTGGAGAACGTCATCGAGTTGCCCCGTCGCGTCGTTTGCCTTGTACTCTGCGCTGTAATTGTAATCCGTTGGATTGACAAATTGCGGGTAGGGGATTTGCAGCACGGCCACAGTGATGCCGCGCTGCTTGAGCGTGTCGCAAAGCGTCGAGTCCATCGCACGGATGGAGGCGCGCTGTCCCGGCGGCGTCGGGTAGGGTGAATCTGTAGTTGTACAAACATGATTCAGGGATATAAAATCGTTTTGCATGCCGTCGGTAACGAGAAAGACGAATGGCCGTGGCGCGGCCGCGCTCGAACCGTCTCCGATCGTGACGATCTTGGCTTTGATCTCGTCGAAAATATTTTCGAAATGCGTGCCGCCGTTTCCGAGCGGTTGGCTGTCAATCGGAATAGAGGGATTGGCCCTGTAATTCTGATTCAAACTGCGCGCAAATAGATTATTGTCGCCGTCGTCCAACAGGCCCCCGAAATCTGTCGTCCCCGTGGCGGCGTTGTAGTTGATCGTCAACTCGACGGAATATTTGTCACCCCGCAGATTGTCGGTCAGATCGACATAGGCGTTCACATGGTCGACGAACGGGTAGACGCCGACGCGATATTGGCGCGGCTGTGTGGCGGTGGCCTTGGCCGCTTTCATCAATTGCGCCACCGCCGCGCCGACCGCGTCGATCCGCAATTGAATATTGTTCGCTCGCGCGAGCTGATAGCCAACGAAATTTTTGAAATGACAGGCGAACCGGCAACCGCCCGGATATTTCTTCGCGTCGTCCGGGTTGACAGCGGCAAGCGCCGTCTCGCCGGCGGGCGTCGAGGGAAGGCCCATGGAGCCCGAGACGTCGAGCAGCAGAAAGAAATCCAAAAACTTGCCTATTGTCGCCTGCGCGCTTGCGGCGCCGCTGAAGTTGATGACCTGAACGCCGGCGAGGCCGCCGAAATTGGAAGGCGATTGTGCCTTGTAGGTGACATTCGATGAAATATTCGAGCCATTGATGGCGACCGAAAATATTGGCTGGTCGACGAGTTCGGGCTTGAGTGCGCCCAACTGCCCATAGAAAGTCGTTTTTGCCAGCGCAACTCCCGCATTGCTCGCTTGTGTCGTCGGATCAACACCGGGAGTCGGCTGAGCGAGTGTGTTCATTGCGGCCTTTATCGCCGACAAGGCGGCGGCGTCGGCGGCCGCATCGAAGCGCACCTTCGCCGTCTGCATGAGGGCGTAATCGGCGACGAGGCCGGTCGCAAGCATGATCGGAACGATGCACAGGGCGAGAGTGACGGCGAACTCCGCCCCTCTCATTTTTACGGAAGCGGGCCATTCTGACAATATGCGAGGCGTCAAGCATTGCAGACTGTGACATTGGAGTCGCCGTTCGGGGCTGTGTAGGTGAGCTTGTCGACATAGCGGGGCTGCAAGTAAGCGCGGCGCGAGATCGTCATGGCGCCGAAAATACCGGGCGCAAAAATGGGCTGATATGTATATGTCAGATCAGCGACGATGAGATCGCTCGACGAATACAGCTCGAAAGGCAAAGTCGTCGACGACTGTGTGTTTTTATTGCCTTTGGGCGTTAGCACGACATTGCAGGGACGTTTCATCGTGCCGCCGCTCCAGGAGACTGTCGCGTCATATTTGCAATTCGCGACGCAGGAGGGATCTTGCGGCGTGAAGGAAACTGTCGAGATGCCGAAATCCGAGAATATCCCTCCAATCCGAGTTCGCCGCCGCACTGTCCTGCAAGACACGTGGGAAAGTCACCATGATTCAGTCGATCGCATAGGCCATGTCCGATGGCGTGACCTCTCTCGCCTGGGACAGCATTTGTGTTATTGCGTTCGCTGCGGTTTCCATTTGTCGCGCTGTCCGCGTATAGTGGTCGTATTCGATAAAGCCGAGAAGAATCACGCCGAGCAACGGCAAGGCAAGAGAGAACTCAACTGCGGTCACGCCGCGCGTGTGACGCAGGAATTCGGCGATTGAGACAGTCTCGCGCAAGGCCGTCCTCTTCAGCACGTGACATTCGATGTGGGGAAGGGCTCGTTCCTGAACGTGGCCGTCGCCGTCAACAATCGGACCAGCCGGCCGTTGTAACTCGTCGCTTCCGGATAGAGCAGGGAGGTCGTCAGGATCGGCGCAGGGTAGGCGACCCGCAACACGACATATTTTCCAGCTCCGCCGACGCAATATGCATTGGCTTTGTTATCGAAGCTCGGAGGCGTGACGCCGCTCTCGGCGTCGTTGATGAAATTTTCGTATGGCGTCGATGTCGGAATTGGGCCGTCGGACGGCGGATTGAACGCCTGGACGTCGACGAAGACGGCGTCGCACGTCATGATCGCCGGAAGCTTGGGGCAGAGAACGTTCTTTCGGAACGCGGTTGCGTCGAGCGGCTGGCCTTTGACAGTCTGGTTTTGGACGCTGCCGGTCAATATGTCGCGCGCGGTCAGGCGCGTGACCGACTCGAGTTGCGCTTGCAAGTAATTGCCGTAGCTGTAGTCGAAAATCGCGAAAATTATGAGGAAGAAGGGCGCGGCGATCATGCCGAATTCAATCGCCGCCGCGCCTCGCGCCTCAAGGAGGAAACTGGCGCGATCCGGCCTACTGGTGACGGGCTGTGACGCGTTCTTGGCGCTGCGCGCGATCATTCGTGACTCTCGTGAGCGTCCGGTCTACCGGTCGTGCGTGTCAACTCAGAGGCGTTTCGTAACGCCGTCTGCGAGACGCGAGAATCGACGAGTCTTCTTTCCAAAAGCTGGACGCTTCTATCAACACACCGCCAACGCCGGCGGCGTCGTGATTTCGCATTGGGAACGGTTGGGATGAGTTTGACCTGCGGCCATAGCGCCGCTTCGCTCCCCTGGAGCGTCAGGCGGCGGCAATTCTCTGCCAGAAGACCAGTCGTTTGAAGTTATAGACGAGATTCGCCATCCCGATTTTTACCCTGGCGCGAGGGATGCCGATTGTTCGAATGAAGAGGCCCATCTTGTCCTTCTGCGCAGCAAAGACGTGCTCGACGCGCGAGCGAACGGTCGATTTGAGGGCGTTGGCGCGACGGATGCCGTCCGGCATCGGCCGCCCCTTGGGCTTCTTGCGATGAATGCGGCTGACGAACCCGTTCTTCGCCATGAAGGCTTCATTCGCAGCGGAGCGATAGGCCGTGTCGGCCCAGACGGACGCCGCCGTATTGGTCTTGTCGAGCAGGCCCTCGCGCAGTCGCGCGCCCTCGTAAGCGGCGGCGTCGGTCGCCATCCATTTGCGGATGAAGCCGAAACCGCGGTCGATCGTGACATGGTTCTGATAGCCGAAGGTCGGGATCGCAATGTCGACTGGCGGCTTCGTTCCGTCCGGCCGTTCCTTCGCCTTGCTGAACTTCACGGTCCAGCGCGCGTCGCGATCTTTCTGCCGTAATTTCGCGGGCTTCTCCGCCCAGCCCTTGGGAATGCGCCCCTCCTTGATCGCCCTCTTTTTCTTCCTCGCTGTTGCGTTGCTTGGGCGCGGGAACCAGCGTGGCGTCGACGATCTGGCCGGACATGGCGATATACCCCGAGGCCCGCAGCGCCGCGTCGAAGCGCGCGAGCAGCCCCTCGATCGCGCCCGCCTTGGTGAGCTTCTCGCGAAACAGCCAGATCGTGCGGGCGTCGGGAACCCGGTCGGCGAGCGTCAGGCCGAGGAAGCGCATGAACGACATGCGATCGTTGATGAGAAACTCGGCGCGCTCGTCCGAGAGATTGTCCATTGCCTGGATGACGAGGATTTTGAACATCATCACCGGATCGAAGGGCGGCCTTCCACCCTGCGCGCCATCGGAATAACCGAGCGCCGCGACGAGATCGGCGCGGAACATCTCGAAATCGACCGCCGCCGAAAACGCCTCCAGATGATCCCCGAGCCCGCTCAGCCGCTTGAGCCTCTCGTCGACGTCGAAAAAGCCAGGCTCCCCGCGCATCGATCTGCCTCCGATCCTCTCTCAACCAGAGAATCAGAAACGCCGCGATTTGGCGAGGTTCTTAGAAGCGTCCAGCTTGCGCGTCGCGTTCCGCGGCGCTTTCAATACATAGGTGTTTAAGGTTGAATTGACGATGCTGACGCGTCATGCGCCAGCTCGTTGACGCGAACACCAAACGCCGCCGCCAAACGGCCGTCGCGGCGGCCTGTGGAAATGATATTCAAAACGGAATGTCGTCATCGAGCTGGTCGGAGAGACGGCCGCCGGCGGGCGCGGGCGCAGGCCGACGTTCAGCCGGCGTGCGCTCCATCGGCGACGAGCGGCCGAAAGAGCCGCCGCCACCGCCCTCATCGCCCGCGCCGCCGCCCTTGCTATCGAGTAGCGTCAGTTCGCCGCGAAAGCGCTGGAGCACGACATCGGTCGCCTTGCGCTGATTGCCGTCCTTGTCGGTATATTCGCGCGTCTGGAGTTGACCTTCGAGATAGACCTTGGAGCCCTTCCGGCAATATTGCTCTGCGATTTTTCCGAATTCTCGTTGAAGATCGACACATTGTGCCACTCGGTGCGGTCCTTGCGCTCGCCAGTGTTGCGGTCGCGCCAGGATTCCGTCGTCGCCAGCGAAAACGACACGACGCGATCGCCCGAAGGCAAGGTCCGCACCTCGGGGTCGCGGCCCAGATTGCCAATCAGAATGACCTTGTTGACGCTACCCGCCATGTTCCTCTCCACTCGCTTCGACGCGCGCAGCACTCTAGTGCAATCGCACCGGCATCTGGCGCACGCGGACGCTTTGTCCACAGATCATGTCGGGCGCGCCCGGAAGTTCTGTTTTTGTTCTAGCCGACCATGGGCCCTTTGGCAAATGCAACGTCGCGATTGCGCGGCCCCCTTTGCTTTGGCGCCCCGAAAGCGCAAGCCCTGGCGCTGGGGCTGGCGCGGAGGGTGCGGAATCAATTATTAAATGGGGATAATGGCTTAGCCGGATGATGCCCCTTTCGGCGTCCGTCATAATCGTCCGCGGCGCCGCCGCGGGCCGCGCCATTTTTCGAAAGCGTTTGCATCGTCCATGTCTACAGGAAAGTCGCTTCTGGAACTTGGGCGAGCGCGGTTTCCCGGCCTGGACGGGCTGCGTGCGCTCGCGGCCTTGGGGGTTCTCCTGCATCACCTCGAACAAGCGCGCTTCACCTATGGCTTTCCCAATTGTTGGGCCTATGCCGCCGTGACGCGTCTTGGCTCTTTATGCGTCTCGTTCTTCTTCGTCCTGAGCGGGTTCTTGATTACGTGGCTCCTCCTGGAGGAGCGGCGCGACGCCGGCGCAATTTCAATCAAGAAATTCTATCTGCGCCGCGTGCTGAGAATCTGGCCGCTGTATTTTCTGATCGTGGCGCTCGGTTTTTTTGTTCTGCCGCATCTGCGCGCCTATGATTTCCCTGGAGATCAATCCGCTGGTCGTTTCTTCTGGGAAAAGCTGCTGCTCTATGTCTCGTTCAGTCCGCATGTCGCGAGCGCCGTTTTCCCGCCCGAACATTATGCGGGCGTTTTGTGGTCGGTTGGGGTCGAGGAATGGTTTTATCTGGGCTGGCCTCTGATATTGCTCGCCTTGTTTCGTCCGCTGGGAATCGCGGCCGTGTCCTTTTGCGTCATCGGCGTGCTTCTTGTCATACGCGTGGCGTTGATCATCGTCGTGCTGAGGCTTGGACAATCGCATGCGGCTACGGAGGAATTTTTCCGACCGCTGCTGGAATTCTTCACGCAATTGAGATTCGACTGCATGGCCTTCGGCGCATTGGGCGCGGTCGCGCTCTATCGGCTGCGTGATGCGCAAGCGCCGGCGCTCGACGCTTTTCTCCTGCGCCCCTTGTTCTCCAGGCAAATGCAAATCGTCGTTTTTTCGTTCCTGGCCTTGTGCTTGCTGTCGGGGAAGGACTTTTTCCTCCTGGACCAGCAGGTCTATTCCGTCCTGTTCCTGTTCGTGATCGTCAACGTCGGCGCGAACCGCGAGACGATGTTGCGCTTCGACAACGGGGTTCTCCGACATTTGGGAAAAATCTCTTACGGCATCTATTGTTTCAATTGGATTGCCATCGTGGCGGCGATCGGGCTCGTGCGCTGGATGTTTACATCCGCAGAGTCGGTCCCCGCGCAAGTTTCATTGCAACTCTTGGCGATTGCGCTCACAATCCTCGCGGCGCAGCTCTCCTACTGGATTTTGGAGCGCCCGTTTCTGGCCCTGAAAACTCGACCGTGGGCGGCGTGATCCGCCGGCTTGAAACGCTCCGCGCGGCGCGTTCAATCGATCGCGCCGGCAAGGTCCACGTCGGAGGGGTCGACGTGGCGCGCAAGGCCGCACGCCAGCTTGTCACGGTCGAGTTCGCCTTCCCAGGCGGAGATGACGATGGTCGCGACCCCGTTGCCGATGAAATTGGTCAGAGCGCCGGCACTCGCTCATGAATTTATCGACGCCGAGCACGAGCGCCATGCCCGGCGACGAGTACGGGATCGACGGCGGCGAGCGTTGCGGCCAAGCGTGACGAAGCCTGCGCCGCGTGACGCCCGCTCGCGCCCTTGGAGGTCAGCATGGCGACGACGAGGATCGTCGATCTGATGCGCCAGAGTTCGAGCCCACGTTGGCGCCGCGCGATGAACAACGTCGTCAGAGTCATATAGATGTTCGTTCCGTCGAGATTGAAGGAATAGCCGGTCGGCACGACGAGGCCGACGACGGACTTGGAGCAGCCAAGGCGCTCCAGTTTTTCCATTAACGCGGGCAAAGCGCTTTCGGAGGACGACGTGCCGAGAACGATCAGCAATTCGTCCTTGAGATAGGCGAGCAGCCTGAAAATATTGAAGCCGGCGGCGGCGGCGATGGTCCCGAGCACCAGGGCAACGAAGAGGCCGACGCAGGTAGAAGGCGCCGATCAAGCCCCGCAGCGACAGAGGGCGGCGGAGCCGTATTTGCCGACCGTATAGGCCATGGCGCCGAAAGCCCCGATGGGCGCCGCCTTCATGATAATCGCGATCAGCCGAACATGGCGTGGCCAGCTTCGTCAACGAATTCGCGCATGGCGCGCCCGCGTTCGCCGAGCGACAGCAGGGCGAAGCCGAAAAGGACGAAAACAGCAGCACTTGCAAAATGTCGCCCTTGGCGAAGGCGCCAAGGGCGCTCTCCGGGATCATGTCGAGCAGGAAATCGACCGCGCCGCGCCTGGTCGCCGCCTCGGTGAATTTCGCGATCGCGCCCGGGTCCGGCGTGCCGGAAAGCCCGCGCCGGGCTTGAGAACATTGCCGACGAGAAGCCCGACGGCGAGTGCGAAAGTCGAGACGATTTCAAAATAGATCAACGCTTTGACGCCCACGCGCGCCGACCTTTCGGGCGTCCTGGATATGGGCGACTCCGGAGACGACCGTGCAGAAAATAATGGGCGCAATCGCCATTTTGATGAGCTTTACGAAGCCGTCGCCGAGCGCCTTGACCCAATCGGCGGCCGCCGCCTGCGGGTCGAGCCAGCCAAAGAAGGCCCCAAGCGCGATCGCGGCAAGCACCTGGACGTAGAGCAGGCGGTAAAGGGGCCGTTTCGGCGGGGCGGGGGGCGGCGGGCTCATGTTCGGCCGATAGTGACGCCCGCGCCGCCGCCCGGCAAGAGGTGGAGTGGATTTGCGTCGCGGTCCGTGGCAGGAAGGGGCAGGCGTCGGGCGCCGGCGCCGATCATGCAAGATCTCTCAACATGGCGAGCATCAAGAAGCAACCCGCCGAGCGCGGTCGAAAAGGCGTTCGACGACGCCAAGACCATCTCCATCCGCGGCGCGCGCGAACACAATCTCAAGAACGTCGACCTCACCATCCCGCGCGACAAGCTCGTCGTGTTCACGGGCCTGTCGGGCTCGGGCAAATCCTCGCTCGCCTTCGACACGATCTATGCCGAGGGCCAGCGCCGCTATGTCGAGTCGCTCTCGGCCTATGCGCGCCAGTTCCTCGAGATGATGCAGAAGCCGGACGTCGACCAGATCGACGGCCTGTCGCCGGCCATCTCGATCGAGCAGAAGACGACCTCGCACAACCCGCGCTCGACGGTCGGCACGGTCACCGAGATCTACGATTATATGCGCCTGCTGTGGGCGCGCGTCGGCATTCCCTATTCGCCGGCGACGGGCCTGCCGATCGAGAGCCAGACCGTCAGCCAGATGGTCGACCGCATCCTGGCGCTGCCGCGAAGGCACGCGGCTCTATCTGCTGGCGCCGGTCGTGCGCGGCCGCAAGGGCGAATACCGCAAGGAAATCGCCGATTTCATGAAGCGCGGCTTCCAGCGCCTGAAGATCGACGGCGAATATCTACGAGATCGCCGACAGCGCCGGCGCTCGACAAGAAGCTGAAGCACGACATCGACGTCGTCGTCGACCGCATCGTCGTGCGCAAGGACATCGCGCGCGCGCCTCGCCGAAGTCTTCGAGACGGCGCTCGAACTCGCCGACGGGCTCGCCATCGTCGAATTTGCCGACGAGAAGCGCGACGGAGAGTCGACGCCGGCAGACGGCCGAAGCCACGCATGCGCGCCATCGTCTTCTCGTCGAAATTCGCCTGTCCCGTTTCGGGCTTCACCATTCCCGGAGATCGAGCCGCGGCTGTTCTCGTTCAACAATCCGTTCGGCGCCTGCCCGACCTGCGGCGGCCTCGGCATGCGAGCAGACGGTCGATCGCCGATCTCGTCGTGCCCGACCCGAAGCTCACGCTGCGCAAGGGCGCCATCGCGCCCTGGGCGAAATCGACCTCGCCCTATTACCTGCAGACGCTCGAGGCGCTCGGCAAGCATTACAAGTTCCGGCTCGACACGCCCTGGGAGGACCTGCCGAAGAAGGTCGCAGGACATCATCCTCTACGGCTCGGGCGAGGAGGAGATCCGCTTCGCCTATGACGACGGCTTGCGCGCCTATGACGTCAAGAAGCCGTTCGAGGGCGTCGTCGCAATCTCGAGCGCCGCTATCACGAAACCGAAAGCGAATGGGCGCGCGAGGAAATCGGCCGCTTCATGACGCGCGACGCCCTGCGAGGCCTGCAACGGCTACCGCCTGAAGCCGGAAGCGCTGGCGGTCAAGATCGCCGGCAAGCATATCGGCGAAGTCTCCGAACTTTCGGTGCGCGCAGGCGCGTCGAATGGTTCGGCGACGCTGCCGCAGAAGCTCGACGACAAGCGCAACGAAATCGCCGCGCGCATCCTGAAGGAAATCCGCGAGCGGCTGACCTTTCTCATCGACGTCGGCCTCGATTATCTGACGCTTGTCGCGCGCCTCCGGCACGCTGTCGGGCGGCGAGAGCCAGCGCATCCGGCTCGCCTCGCAGATCGGCTCGGGCCTGACCGGCGTGCTCTATGTGCTCGACGAGCCGTCGATCGGCCTGCACCAGCGCGACAACGCCCGCCTGCTCGAAACGCTGCGACGGCTGCGCGATCTCGGCAACACGGTGATCGTCGTCGAGCATGACGAGGACGCGATCCTCGCCGCCGATCATGTCGTCGATGTCGGCCCGGGCGCCGGCATCCACGGCGGCGAGATCGTCGCCGAGGGCACGCCCGCCGACATCATGGCCGAATCCGAATTCGCTGACCGGCCAATATCTGACCGGCGCATCGCAGGTCGCCATGCGCCGCAGCCGCGGCGCAAGCCGACACCCGGCCGCTGGCTCAAGATCGTCGGCGCGCAGCGGCAACAATCTCAAGAACGATCACCGCCGAAATTCCGCTCGGCCTGCTTCACCTGCGTCACCGGCGTCTCCGGCGGCGGCAAGTCGACGCTCGTCATCGACACGCTCTACAAGGCGGTCGCGCGGCGGCTCAACGGCGCGCTCGAGCATCCCGCGCCGCATCGACCGGCATCGAAGGCCTCGAACATCTCGACAAGGTCATCGACATCGACCAATCGCCGATCGGCCGCACGCCGCGCTCGAACCCGGCGACCTACACCGGCGCGTTCACGCCGATCCGCGAATGGTTCGCGGGCCTGCCCGAGGCCAAGGCGCGCGGCTATCAGCCGGGGCGCTTCTCCTTCAACGTCAAGGGCGGGCGCTGCGAGGCCTGCCAGGGCGACGGCGTCATCAAGATCGAGATGCACTTCCTGCCGGACGTCTATGTCACCTGCGACGTCTGCAAGGGCAAGCGCTACGACCGCGAAACGCTGGAAGTGAAATATCGCGACAAATCGCATCGCCGACGTGCTCGACATGACGGTCGAGGAGGCCGCCGACCTGTTCAAGGCGGTGCCGGCGATCCGCGAGAAGATGGAGACGCTGAAGCGCGTCGGCCTCGACTACATCAATGTCGGCCAGCAGGCGACGACGCTGTCGGGCGGCGAGGCGCAGCGCGTGAAACTGTCGAAGGAACTGTCGCGCCGCTCGACCGGGCGCACGCTCTATATCCTCGACGAGCCGACGACGGGCCTGCATTTCCACGACGTCGCGAAGCTGCTCGAAGTGCTGCACGAACTCGTCGACCAGGGCAATACGGTCGTCGTCATCGAGCACAATCTCGAAGTCATCAAGACGGCCGACTGGATCATCGACCTGGGCCCCGAAGGCGGCGACGGCGGCGGCGAGATCGTCGCGGCGGGTCCACCCGCGGAAATCGTGCGGCAGCCGCGTAGCCACACTGGACGCTATCTCGCCGAAGCTATGGCGCGCCGACCGGCCGCGAGCGAGAAGAAGCCGGCGCGGCGCGGCGCGAAAGCGGGCTAGACAAGGCGGGAGCCTGGTCCAGCCATCTGCGCCGCGACGCGTCGAGTCCCCACACCGCGCCGAGAAGGAAGAAGACGAAGCGCCAGTGATCGATGTCGATCTGGAAGCCCTGCAGAAAGAGCCCGATCATGGGCGCGCCACAATCTGCGCGTGACGTTGCGCGGGCGAGGACGTGAACATCAGTCGTAGCCCGACATAGGCGGATATTGCGATGATGAGGATGAAAAGCAGGCCCCCGATCCATCCCGTATTGGCGAAAGCGCCGACATAGGAATTATGCGGCTCGAGATCGAAGAAGAGACGAAAGCGCAGCGGGCCAAAGCCCATGAAGCGCTCGAGCAGCATGGGAATCGAGCGGAGCTGATTGCCGAAGCGGCCTGTCGCGCCCTGGTCGTACTCTTGCGCGCCAATGCGCTGCTCGAAGAAGTCGCGCGTCTCGGGAATCGACAGGAGCGCGGCGACGACAAGCGCCGTGAGCGCCAGCGCGCCGAGCGCCGCGACGATGATGCGGCCGCGCATCCGCGCGTCTTGCGAGGTGGCGAAGACCGACAGCAGCATCAAGGCAAATGCGATGAGCGTCGCGCCATAGGCGCCGCGGGAGAACGTCAGGAACATGCCGGCGAATATCACGGCGAGCAGCCCCGCGTTCAGAGTGACGGACCATGCGCGTCCCAGGACGAGGGTCTGCGATAGATAAATGATCGGCAGCACGAGGAAGGAGCCGAGCACATTGGGGTCCTTGAACGTGCCCGAGGCGCGGCCCGCATGCGTGAACACGCCGTCTTCACCCAGCCCTCCGATCTGGAAATAGCCAAGGACGCCACACGTCGCGGCGACGAAGGCGCCCGTCGTATAGGCTTTCAGGCAGAGTTCGACCCGTTGCTCCGTGCGATTGCCCATGAAGAGCGCGTAAAAGATGCCGGTGAGCGCAAGATAGGCGGACTGATATTGATAAAGGGAAGAATCCGGATTGTCCCAATAGGGAATGAGCGTGAGAAAGCCCATGACGGTATAGGCGAAGATGAGCGCGGCGAAGACGATGAAGCTGCGGCTGATCGCGAACCCGCCGAAAAACCAAAGCGGCATGGCGAAGAGCGAGGCGAAGTCGTAGGGCGATGGATCAATGTTGCCGATCGCGCCGCAGGCGATGAAGACGAAGACCGCCGCGTCGACAATGCGCTGGTAGTCGATGACGACGCCGGGCGCCGCGGCGCGCGTCCCTTCGCCCGACGTTTTCGTGGACGAGGTCATCGCGCGCCCGGCCGCGCCGCGCGCGCCGTCAAGGCGTCGCGATAGCTCTGCAGGATCTCGTCGGCCATGCGCGCGACCGTAAAATGCGACCCGACATACTCCGCGAGCGCTTGCGAGTCCGCGCGCTGCGCGTGACTGGGCTGCGTCAGCAGTCGACGCAGCGCCTGGGCGAGCGCCTCAGGGTCATCGGCAGGGATAAGGCGATTGGCGTACGGCCCATAGATTTCTCCGACGCCGCCGACATTGGTCGCGACCATCGGGAGGCCGGCGCCGGCGGCTTCGAGCACGATATACGGAAGGGACTCGGCGCGGCTCGGAACGACCAGCGCGCGCCCGCAGGCGAAGGCCTCGCGCGCGGGGCGGGGCGGCCCGAAGATCAGTCGCTCGGAGACCCCGGCGCGCCGCGCGCGTTCAATGAGCAATTGACGGTCTGGGCCATCGCCGATGATCGCGGTGTGGGGCGTGAGCCCTTGCCGCGCCAGCACGGCGAGGGCGTCGATCAGCGTGTCGATGCCCTTCGCGGTGCGCAGTTCGCCGACGAAAAGCAGATCGGCGGCGTCGGCGCGCGGCGTGACAGGCGTAAATTCGGCGGGCGTGACGCCATTTCGGATGACGCGGGCGAGCGTATCGGGCGTGCCGACGCGCGTTTCGAAACGGCGCGCGATGAAGGCGCTCTCGAAAAGCAGCGCATCGGTGCGCGCCGCAAGCAGCGCCTCGATCGCCATGAAGCCGCGGTGGCTGAGCGTGCCCGGCCGGTAATTCAGGCTGCCGCCGTGGGGCGTATAGACGCGAATGTCATCGCCCCGATCGTCGAACAAACGTCCGCAGCGCGCAAAGACGCCGCCCTTCGATCCGTGCCCATGAACGACGTCGGGGGCGATTTCGGCGATCCTGGCGTTAATGACTCGTGCGGCCCGCCAATCGCTCGGGTGGGGGAGGCGGCGTATGGGAATTCGGGCGAGGCCGAGCGCGAGATTCGGCCGCAAGGCGGCCAGTTGGCTCCGGGCCATGTCGCCGCCGGTCAGCGAATCGACGATCAGCCCGACCTTGTGTCCTCGCGCGATCTGCGCGGTCGAGAGATCGAAAACATGGCGGAAGAGACCGCCGACCGGCGCGCGCAAGACATGCAGAATGCGCAGCGGCGCGTTCGAGCCTTGGGCGGAATGCTGCACCGGGACGTCCCTTTTCTCCGGCGAGCAGGCGTCGCGCGCGCCGTCTCCCTCGCGGTGAAGTTAACGGGCCGGCGGTTAAGAATGAATAAGCGGCGCCCGCCAGGGCGGACGCCGCTTCTCGTCGTTGGGAACTCTCAGTCCTGCACCGATGCCGGATCGGCGTCGCTTTCTGCCGGCGGTTCGCCGGCTGCGGCCTCGGCTTCGTCGGCGCTCGCGCGCTTCTTCCCGGCTTCGATGATGTCGCGCTCCGGCCGCGGCAAGACCGGTCCTTCCGGAAAAACAAAGCCCAGCTTCTTGGCGCCCTTGTCGTCGCCCACGACCACGACCCGCACCGCCCCGCCATTCTTGAGGCGGCCGAAAAGCACTTCGTCGGCGAGCGGGGTCTTGATCGCCTGGTGGATGACGCGCGACATCGGGCGCGCGCCCATGGCCTCGTCGTAGCCGTGCTCGACCAGCCAGTCGCGCGCTTCGTCCGTCAATTCGATCGTGATGTTGCGGTCGGCGAGCTGCGCCTCGAGCTGCATCACGAATTTGTCGACGACGCGCTTGATGACGTCCACCGGCAGATGGCCGAAGGGCACGATCGCATCGAGCCGGTTGCGGAATTCGGGCGCGAAGAGCCTGTTGATCGCCTCGCTGTCGTCAAGATCGCGACGCGTCCGCGTGAAGCCGATTGGCGCGCGGGCGAGATCCGCCGCGCCCGCATTCGTCGTCATGATGAGAATGACGTTGCGGAAGTCGATCGTCTTTCCGTTGTGGTCGGTGAGCTTCCCGTGATCCATCACCTGCAACAGAATATTGAAGAGATCAGGATGCGCTTTCTCGATTTCGTCGAGCAGCAGCACGCAGTGCGGATGCTGGTCGATCGAGTCGGTCAGCAGGCCGCCCTGATCGAAGCCGACATAGCCGGGCGGCGCGCCGATGAGCCGGCTGACCGTATGGCGCTCCATATATTCCGACATATCGAAGCGCACGAGCTCGATCCCGAGCGAGGTTGCGAGCTGGCGCGCGGCCTCGGTCTTTCCGACGCCCGTGGGGCCGGAGAAGAGATAACAGCCGATCGGCTTTTCATGGTCGCGCAGCCCGGCGCGGGCGAGCTTGATCGCGGAAGTGAGCGCCGAGATGGCGTTGTCCTGGCCATAGACGACGCGCCGCAGCGTTTCGTCGAGATGGGCGAGAACCTCGGCGTCGTCTTTCGAGACCGTCTTTGGGGGAACGCGCGCCATCGTCGCGATCGTCGCCTCGATTTCCTTGAGGCCGATCGTTTTCTTGCGCTTGTTCTCGGCGAGCAGCATTTGCGCCGCGCCCGTCTCGTCGATTACGTCGATCGCCTTGTCGGGCAGCTTGCGGTCGTGAATGTAACGGACCGAGAGCTCCACCGCCGCCTTGAGCGCGTCACCCGTGTAGCGGATTTTGTGGAATTCCTCGAAATAGGGCTTGAGCCCCTTCATGATTTCGATCGCGTCGGGGATCGATGGCTCGTTGACGTCGATCTTCTGGAAGCGGCGCACCAGCGCACGGTCCTTCTCGAAATACTGGCGGTATTCCTTGTAGGTGGTCGAGCCGATGCAGCGCAGCACGCCTTGCGCGAGCGCCGGCTTCAGCAGGTTCGACGCGTCCATGGCCCCGCCCGAGGTCGCGCCGGCGCCGATGACCGTGTGGATCTCGTCGATGAAGAGAATCGCGTTCTTGTGGTTCTCGATTTCCTTGACGACCTGCTTCAGTCGCTCTTCGAAATCGCCGCGATAGCGCGTGCCGGCAAGCAGCGCGCCCATATCGAGGGCGAAGACCGTCGCGCCGGCGAGAACATCGGGTACCTCGCCCTGCGTGATCTTGCGCGCGAGGCCTTCGGCGATGGCGGTCTTGCCCACGCCGGGATCGCCCACGAGCAGCGGATTGTTCTTGTGGCGGCGGCACAGCACCTGAATCGTGCGCAAGACCTCGGGTTCGCGGCCGATAAGCGGATCGATGCGTCCGTCGCGCGCCTTCTTGTTGAGATTGACGCAATAGGCGTCGAGCGCGCCTTCCTTCTTGCGACTCTCCCCGTCCCGACCGTCGCGTCCCTCGACGCGGTCGCTCTCGTCCTCGGCCCCGCGCGGGGAACGGGACTGGTCCGAGAGACCCGGCCGCTTGGCGATGCCATGGCTGATGTAATTGACTGCGTCGTAGCGAGTCATGTCCTGCTCCTGCAGGAAGTAGACGGCATGGCTCTCGCGCTCTGCGAAGAGTGCGACGAGGACATTGGCGCCGCTCACATCCTCGCGGCCCGACGATTGCACGCTGATAATGGCGCGCTGAACGACGCGCTGAAAGCCGGCGGTCGGCTTGCACTCGTCGGCGTCGTCATTGACCAGATTGTCGAGCTCGCGATCGATGTAATCGCGCAGATTTTTCGCGAGCAGGTCGAGATCGACCGAGCAGGCGCGCAGCACGGCCGAGGCGTCGGCGTCCTCGATCAGGCTGAGCAGCAGATGCTCGAGCGTTGCATATTCATGGTGACGCTCGCGCGCGGAGGCGAGGGCGCGGTCCAGAGTCTGTTTCAAGTTGCGCGAGAACGTCGGCATTCGCGGAGAACCCCTATTTCTTTTCCATGATGCATTGCAAAGGATGCTGATGCTTCCTTGCGAAATCCATCACCTGGGTGACCTTGGTTTCGGCGACTTCGTAGGTATAGACGCCGCATTCGCCCACGCCGTGGTTGTGAACGTGCAGCATGATCCGTGTGGCTTCCTCGACAGATTTGTTGAAATACTTACGCAGCACGATCACGACAAATTCCTGCGTCGTGTAATCGTCGTTGAGCAGCAGCACTCGATACATGTTCGGACGCCGCGTCTGCTGGCGCGTGCGCGTGATGAGGGCGGTGCCCGAGCCCGGGCCGCCATCTCCGCCTTTCTTCGGCTCCTTGCTCGCCCGCAGCGGGAAAACCGCGAGGTCTTCCCCTCGCTGCGCGCGGGCTGGAGGGATATTGATGGATATCAAGGCCGCCACGTCCGTCTCGTCCTTCGGTCCTTTCCATGTAGGTCCCGCGAAATGTTCTTTCAGGGGCGCATGGAGCAATTTCTTTGCCGCTGCCGCGGCGGGGCCATGCGAATGGCGCGCCGAGGCCGGGCAGGACGACAGTCTTCTGCTTCGCCGCCGCCTTGGCAAGGGGCTAGCCGCGGGGCGGTAAAGCAAATCCCGCCATGAACGAGAAATTTACTATATCCGCCTATGAAAGGGCGCGGCAATCGATGGGCGCCCCTATGATCGACTTTGATGAAAATCGCACAAAGCACCGCGCAAACGGCTCCGGGCCCGTCTGGAGCCTCGCCGCATTTTCCGTCGCCGTTTTTCTGTGCAGCGTGCTCGGCGCAAAGCTCCTGTCGAAACTCGTCGAAGGCGCCAATCTTCCAGAACTTGCCTATGAGCGGACGATGCGCGAACTTGCGCGTCGCGGCGAGCCGCCGACCCAGATCTATTCCGTGGTTCGCAGCGTGGGTGTCGACGGCGTCGCAACGGCGACGATTCCCATTAAAGGTCCGCCGCCTGTGGCCCCTTGCGGCGACGCCAAGACCGGCAAATAGGCCCGACGCTCCTTCGGGCGGGGTTCGGGTGGGTGTTTTGACGCGGTCCCCAAGGAAATTGCGCCTTAGGACTCGCAAATCCATTGACATTCGACCATTTGTTCTCCAAGCATGCGTCGTGGCTTTCGCCCTTGCTTCTTCGTGGCGAACTTCGGCGAGCCAGTCCGTCTTCGTGACGACGACGGCTCCCTCTCTCTAAACATCTCGCGCGCTTTCCGAACGGCTGGCGCGCAGCGGACGCTCCGCTATCGTAAGCCGTAACCAGGACAATTTATGACATTCAACGATTTGGGCCTTTCTGAAAAGGTTCTGGCCGCGGTTGAGGCGTCCGGCTATACGACTCCGACGCCCATTCAGGCGCAGGCGATACCTCCGGCGCTTCAAGGCCGCGACATTCTCGGCATTGCGCAGACCGGCACCGGCAAGACGGCCGCCTTCACGCTGCCGATGCTCAGCCAGCTGGAACAGGGCCGCGCCCGCGCGCGAATGCCGCGCACGCTGATTCTCGAGCCGACGCGCGAACTGGCCGCTCAGGTCGAGGAAAGCTTCGCCAAATACGGCGTTAATCACCGCTTGAACGTGGCGCTGCTCATCGGCGGCGTTTCCTTCGGCGATCAGGAAGTCAAAATCATGCGGGGCGCGGACGTGCTGATCGCGACGCCCGGCCGACTGCTCGATTTCTTCGACCGTGGCAAGCTCCTGCTCACGGGCATTGAGATCCTCGTCATCGACGAGGCCGACCGCATGCTGGACATGGGCTTCATCCCGGACATCGAACGCGTCTGCAAGCTCGTCCCCTTCACGCGCCAAACGCTTTTCTTCTCGGCCACGATGCCGCCGGAAATCACCCGGCTCACCGAGGCCTTCCTTCATAATCCGGTGCGCGTGGAAGTGGCCCGCGCCGCCACCACCGCCTCGACGATCCGGCAGGCGCTCGTCGCCTCCCATGGCCACGCCGACAAGCGCGAGACCTTGCGGCAGTTGGTCCGGAATGCGGAAAACCTCAAGAACGCGATCGTCTTCTGCAACCGCAAGCGGGACGTTGCAATATTGCATCGATCGCTCGTGAAACATGGCTTCCCGGCTGGCGCGCTGCATGGCGACATGGATCAGCTCGCCCGCATGGCCTCGCTCGACGCGTTCAAGAACGGGGATATCTGCCTTCTCGTCTGCTCGGACGTCGCGGCGCGTGGCCTCGATATTCCCGACGTGAGCCATGTCTTCAACTTCGACGTGCCCACCCATAGCGAGGATTACGTCCATCGGATTGGCCGCACCGGCCGCGCGGGGCGCTCGGGCGTGGCGCTGACGATCGTCACCGAGGACGACACCAAATACATCGATCAGATCCAGAGCCTGATCGGCAAGGCGATCGAATGGGAAGGGCCGGCTTTCGACGCTTTGCCGCCGCCGCTCGAAACAACGCGACCTCACGAGCATCGTCGCGGTGAGCGGGGCGGCAGGGATCGTGGCGGGCGCCGTGAGCGCAGCAGCCGGCCTTCGGCCAGTCGACCCCCGGTTGAACGCGTCGAGGCCGAGACAGCGCCCCAGGCCGTCAAGGTCCGAACGCCCCGCCGCGCCGCTGACGGCGACGTGCGCGCCGCGCGGCCGACGAGCGAGGAGCATCGCGATCGCCGTCCGCCGCCGCGCCGCCACCACCACGAGGACGACGGCCCCCCCGTCATCGGCCTCGGCGATCACGTCCCTTCGTTCCTGCTGCGCCCTGTAACGCTGCGACCGGCGAAGGTGGCGGAAGAGGAAGCCTAGCCCGGGAAGGGCGGCAGGGCGGCACGAATTTTCGCGGCCTGTTCGGCGAGCTTGTCGTTGTCGCCCATCGTTCCGGGCGGACGCAGGGCGACGCCCTCCCAGCGCGGCAAGAGGTGAAAGTGCAGGTGATAGATGACTTGCCCGCCGGCGCTTTCGTTGAATTGATGCAGTGTGAGCCCATCGGCGTCGAAGGCTTTCTCCAGCCCTTTGGCGACATGCTGCACGCGTTTGATCAGCTCGCTCAGCGTCTGCGGCGAAACGTCAAGCAGGTTGCGCGCGCCTTCCTTCGGAATCACCAACACATGGCCTTCGGCGCGAGGCATGATGTCCATGAAGGCGAGCGCGGTCTCGTCTTCGTAAACCCGATGGGCCGGAATTTCCCCGCGTAGCATTTTGCCAAAAATATTGTTGGGATCGTATGCGGCGGACATTTCCTCTTCCCCCGTTTATGCGGCGTTCGCCGCCATATTGCTTAATCGCCATATTCGAAGGCGCGAATATTTGTGACTCGAAACGCCGCCGCTGGATAGACGCCCAGAATTTCCACTTCCTTCGAGAAGAAACGCAGCTCGTCGAGGGCCCGCGCCAGTCCCGGCTGCTCGGGATGGCCATCGACGTCGACGAGGAAGCGCGTCGCGGCGAATTCGCCGTCGACCATATAGCTTTCGAGCTTGGTCATATTGACGCCATTCGTCGCAAAGCCGCCCAGCGACTTATAAAGCGCCGCGGGCACGTTGCGCACTCGGAAAATGAAGGTCGTCATGGTCGCTCCCGCATCCGCCGGCGGCCATTGGCTCGTCTTGGAGAGGATGACGAAACGCGTCGTATTATGCGCCGCGTCCTCGACATTTTCGCCGAGCACGTCGAGCCCGTAAATCTGCGCGGCGAGCCGCGGCGCGAGCGCGGCCTTGGCAGGATCGTTCCACTCGGCGACCTCCCGAGCGGCGCCCGCCGTGTCGCCGGCGGTGAAGGCGGCAAGTCCCAGATCGCGGATCACGCGGCGGCATTGGCCGAGCGCATGCACGTGGCTATAGACGGATTTGAGGCCTTCGCGGGTCGCGCCGCGCGGCGCCATCAAATGAAAGTGAATCGGGAGAAAATACTCGCCGACGATGTGAAGCCCCGAATGGGGCAGGAAATGATGGATGTCGGCGACGCGCCCGGCGATGGAGTTTTCGATCGGAATCATGCCGAGCGTCGCGCGTCCTTCGGTGACGGCCGCGAAAGCGTCTTCGAAGCTCGCGCAGGGCAGGGGCGTGAGATCGGGATAGGCGTCCCGGCAGGCGATGTCGGAGTTGGCGCCCGGTTCTCCCTGATAGGCGATCAGCTTTGTCACTTTTGGTCCTGGAGGCTCGCCGCGGCGCGCACGGCCGCGAGGTCGCGCTCGGTATCCACCGACGGGCAGGCTTTGTCCAGCATGGCCGCGTCGATACGCATCCCGGCCTCGAGCGCCCGCAATTGCTCGAGCCTCTCGCGTCGCTCGAGTGGCGATGGGGGGAGCGCGAGGTAGCGTTCGAGGCTCTCGCGCCGGAAGGCGTAGACGCCAATATGTTTAAGGAGGGGCCCGTCGCCGGCGGGCGCGCGCGCGCGCGTAAAATAGAGCGCCCGCAGTCGCGCCCTCGCCAACAGGCGTTCCGACAAGCTTGACGGCGTTGGGGTCGTCGGCCTCTTCGGGGCGCGCCGCGACGGCGAGCGTCCCGATGTCGACAGCCGGATCGTCCAGAAGCGACAGCGCCGCCGCGAGCGCGCCCGCCGGAAGGAATGGGCTGTCGCCCTGGCAATTGATGACCGCGTCATGGCGCCGGCCGGGATCGATGCGCGCCAGCGCTTCGCCAACGCGCTCGCTCCCGCAACGATGCTCCTGGATCGTCAGCGCCGCCTCGCCCCCGGCCGAACGGATCGCCTCGGCGATCCGCGCCGAGTCGGTCGCCACGACGACGGGACCGAGGCCGGCGGCGGCGGCGCGCGCCCAGACATGCACGATCATTGGGCGCCCGCCGATGTCGGCGAGCGCCTTCTCCGGCAGACGGGTCGATCCCAGCCGCGCGGGAATGACGATGATCGGCGCCTTGGGCGCCATGGGTCCGCTCAGCGGCTCAATAGGCGTTATTGTCCTCGCCGAGCCAGCCTTTTTCGGTCTTGACGAAATGCAGCGTGCCTTCGCTCGTGTGGACTTCGCTTTTTGCGAAAGTGCGATCTTCATCAATGCCGAGGAAGGCGCATTTGCCGCGCTCGCGTTCGTCCTGGCACTTGGCTTCGAAGCCTTCGGGGAACTGGATTTCGGCCTCATACATGAGCTCGAAAGCGTCGACCTTGTCGCGTTTCACCTCGCGAACGTTGACTTTCTTGAAAGAGACGATCTTGGCGTCGACGCCATTCTTTTCCAATATGTTGCGCAATACTTTCGCGCCGGTCGCATCGCCGGGCTGATGATCGCCGCAAGCTGAAAGCGCAATTGCGGCGGCGAGGCCGACGACGAGGCGCAGGTGGCAGGCAGTCATTGATTTCCTCCGAAGCGGGCGCCCTCGAGGGCGCGCATTTTTCACTCCTTTATCCGAAATGCGCCGTTTCGTCGCAACTTTTCACGTCGCCGATAAAGCCACTGTGAAAAAACATATCAGATAGTTGCAATTTTGTGCAGCGGGAGTAACGTGACGGTCGCCAAGTAGGTTGCGTATCTTGCGGCGTCGCAAAGGCATGGAAAGTGTCTACGGCGCAATCAAGCGTGCGGTGCGTAACGGCAGAACTCGAATACCCTGCGGAGTGCTCAGGTCCGCCGCATCTCCTGGGTCCGTGGGGTTGGCCGGCTGATGGTGGTTGGAGTGGCCTCCTTGAAGCCATCGTCAGTCGGCCGCCTTCATCGTCGATGACGCGCCGACCGATCCGGCGCCCAGCGAGGATCGCGCCCACCGACAGCTTCCCATCCCGCCTGAAAAAGCAAAGGCTCCGCGAAAAGCGGAGCCTGTCGTAGCGCCGGACTGGCGTAAGGACGGGGCCGGAAAGCCCCAAATCCTTACTTGATCTTGGTTTCCTTGAACTCGACGTGCTTGCGCACAACGGGGTCGTATTTCTTGAAGACGAGCTTTTCGGTCTTCGTCCGCGCATTCTTCTTGGTGACGTAGAAATAGCCCGTGTCCGCCGTGGACAGGAGCTTGATTTTGATCATGGCGGACTTGGCCATCGCACGCGTTCCAGTCTGATTGAGAAAAGAAAAACGTCCCCGCCACGAGCCGCGGCAGGCGACGAATTTGCGCGCAACATACGTGCGGGGGCTGCGATGTCAAGGCTTGCGGCTCGCGAGGTCATGGCTTGGGGCTAACGTCGGGCCTTGGCCGCCGCGCGCCCCGGCTTTTTCGTGCTCTTTGCGCGCGCCGGCCGGTCCGCCCCTCGGGGCGCAGCCCGCCGCTCGCCGCCGCCAACCACCTCGAATCGCAATGCGCCGGCGATGGGCGCGGCCTCCACGAGCCGCACCTCGATGACGTCCGCGAGGCGATAGCTGACGCCTGAGCGGGAGGTGAGCGCGTGAGCCGCCTCGTCGTAGGCATAATACTCCCGCCCAAGCGTTGCGGCCGGCACGAAGCCGTCGGCGCCGGTCTCGATGAGCCGCACGAAGAGCCCCGAGCGCGTCACGCCCGATATGCGTGCGTCGAAACGCGCGCCGATCTGATCGGCCAGATGATGGGCGATGAGGCGATCGACCGTTTCGCGCTCCGCGGCCATGGCGCGTCGTTCCGCGGCGGAAATGCGCGCCGCGATCTCGGCGAGCTCGGCCGCCGGCGTCTCCGGCAGAGCGCCCTGCCCAAGCGACAGAGCGCGGATCAGGGCGCGATGCACGATGAGATCGGCATAGCGGCGGATGGGCGAGGTGAAATGCGCGTAGCGGCGCAAATTCAGGCCGAAGTGCCCGTAATTCTCGTGGGTGTATTCGGCCTGCGCCTGCGTGCGCAAAACGATCTCATTGACGATGTTCTCATGCTCGAGCCCCTTCACGCGGGCCAGGATGGCGTTGAAGTTCTCGGGCCTCAGGACCTGTCCCTTGGCGAATTTGACGCCGATCGTGCCGAGAAATTCCGAAAGCGCCGTCACCTTTTCCTTCGAGGGTTCGTCATGGGCGCGGTAGATGAGCTGTTGCCGCTTGTCTTCGAGCGACTCCGCGGCGGCGACATTGGCGAGGATCATGAATTCCTCGATCAGCCGATGCGCCTCGAGCCGCGGCGGAAGAATGACGCGATCGAAGGATCCGTCCGGCTTCAGGAGGATTTTGCGCTCGGGAAGGTCGAGATCGAGCGGCGCGCGCAAATTGCGCGCATGTTGCAACGCTTCATGCGCGGCGTAGAGGGGGCGCAGCACGCTTTCGAGAAGCGGCGCCGTTTTCTCGTCGCTGTTGCCGTCTATCGCGGCCTGCGCCTGCTGGTACGACAGTTTGGCGACGGAGCGCATCATGACGCGATGGAAGCTATGGCCGATCTTGCGGCCCTTGCTCGTCACGCGCATCTGCACGGCGAGGGCGGGGCGGTCTTCCTTCTCGCGCAGGGAGCACAGATCGTTCGAGATGCGCTCCGGGAGCATCGGCACGACGCGATCGGGAAAATAGACCGAGTTGCCGCGTTCGAGCGCGTCCTTGTCGAGAGCCGAATGCGGCGTCACGTAATAAGCGACGTCGGCGATGGCGACCGTGAGAACGAAGCCGCCGGGATTATCCGGCGCGTCGTCGGGCGCGGCGTGCACCGCGTCGTCATGGTCCTTCGCGTCTGGCGGATCGATGGTGACGAGCGGCAGCGTGCGCCAATCCTCGCGGCCCTGCAAGGACGCCGGTTTCGCGCGCTCGGCCGCCGCGACCGCCTCCGGCCGGAAGACGTCAGGGATGTCGTGGGCGCGCAGGGCGATGAGGCTGACGGCCTTTTCATTGGCGATCGATCCGAGCGTCTCGCGAATGCGCGCGCGCGGCGCGCCGAAGCGGGTCTTGCCGACGAGGTCCACCGCGACGAGATCGCCATCCCTGGCCTCGCCGATCCCCGCCGCCTCGACCGCCAATTCACGGGCCGCCTGCTTCTTGTCGATGGGCTGGATTCGACCTGAGCCGTTTGGCTCGATGCGCAACACGCCGATCAGGCGGTGGCGGGCGCGCGAGAGCAGCTTGACGACGCGCCCGACGTAAGGCGGATCGTCAGGCCCCGCGTCTCGGTCCGGCTCTGCGCGCACGAGCGCGCGATCGCCGACGCCGGGCAGGGGCTCGCCTGTCCTGGCGCGGCGCGGCGCGCGAATGAGAATGCGTGGGGGAGAGCCGAGCTTTTCCTCGTCCCATTCGACGGGGGTCGCGATCAGCTCGCCGTCGCGGTCGCGCGCGATGACGTCGACCAGCGCGACAGGCGGCAGCGCGCCCTTGCGATTGACCCGCTTGCCGCGCTTTTCGAGAACGCCCTCGTCGGCAAGCGTCGAAAGCATGCGCTTGAGCTCAACGCGTTGCTCGCCGGAAAGACTGAAAGCGCGGGCGATCTCGCGCACGCTTATCTTTCGCGTGCGGCCGGCTTCATTTTCTCTGGCAAGAAAAGCGAGGACGTCGTCGCGCGAGGGTTGTCGTGATGATTTCGTGTTGGGCAAAGCCTTGCTCGCATGGCCGGCGTCAAGCGGCGCCGATCGGGACTTTCTAGAGCATATTTCGCCGGCTCGCACGCGCGCCGTCACGCATCGGGGCATGCGCGCAGCCGCGGAGACCTCTCGGGCCGCCCGGATAAATTGTCAAGGCCAAGATATAGTTGCGTGGTTAAGGTTCACGTCGGTTAACGGGTTTTGCGACATTTGAAGTCAGCGCTGAGTAATGCTTTGGCTCCTAATTTTCCCTCGAGGCGGCGAATCCGTTCGCGCATAAGCGAGCGATTTGAATAAAATTGGGGGACGCTATGCTCTGCAAAGAGAAGCCCGGCGATCGCGGCGCTCAATTTGTGCGCGATGAAAGCGGCAATGCCTTCATGATTTTTGGCTTGGCCTTCGTGCCGGCGATGCTCATGGTCGGCGCAACGATCGATTATACGCGCCTCGCGGTCACGCGCTCGGCCTTGCGCCAGGGAACCGACGCGGCCGTTCTTTCCGTCGCCTCGAAAATCAATGGAACCACGACAATCACCGAAGCCAAGAACCGTGCGCAGGTCGTGTTGAACGCCACCCCGAGGCTCGGCGCTGCGACGGTCACGGACGCGACGCTCAGCGCCGACCGGCTCACCTTCTGCATCAAGACCTCCGTGTCGATCCCGAGCGCGATTATGCAGATCGCGCAGATCAACACGCTTTCCGCGGGCGTGTCGTCCTGCGCCAATCTCGCGGGCAACGCCAACCCCAATGCGACATATGAAATCGCGCTTGTGCTCGACAATTCGGGTTCGATGGGCGAGAGCGCCGGCGGCGTGACCAAGATGCAGGCCCTCAAGTCTGCCGCGACGAATTTCATCAACACCATGTATTCGAAGTCGCAGAACGTCGCCTTCTCGATCACGCCTTTCGCCGCGGGCGTCGTCGCGGTCGACCCGACGGTCGCCGCCAACCGCACCCTTTCCTGGATCGACACGCAGGGAAACAATTCGCAGCACTGGGTGGCGTTCGGCGGCAAGACGGCCGCGAATGCGCAGGGCTTTGCCAGCCGCTTCGACATTTTCACCAAGCTCAATGCGATCAAATCCTCCTATGACTGGAAGGGCTGTTTCGAGCCGCCGGTCGATCCCAGGAATGTCAACGACACGCCGCCGACGCAGACCGACGCCGAGACGCTGTTCGTTCCCTATCTCGCGCCCGACGAGCCGAATTCATCGAAATACGGCAACAGCTATATTCCGGACAGCGGCGGCGCCTGCTCTGCGGTGAGCGGCGACTGGAACAAGCTCACAAATGTGTGCAAATACAAGGCCGCAACGAGCGCGAGTGGCGGCTCGGGTCCAAATTGGGACCTGTCCCGACCCCTCGACGCAGACCGTGCTGCAACTCTCCCCTTCGCAGTCGATGGCGCTTGGAAAGATCAATCAGCTCGTCGAGAACGGGAACACCAATCTGCATGAGGGCTTCATGTGGGGCTGGCGAACGATTTCGCCGAACGCGCCTTTCGCGGCCGGCCGCGCCTATACCGACGCCAACAACCGCAAGGTCATGGTGTTCATGACCGATGGCTACAACAACTGGGCCAGCCAGCCGGGGACGGCGACCGGTTCGAGTTATCAGTCGCTTGGCTATTACAGCTACAACGGAAGCGCGAACACGCGTTTTCCGGACGGCGCGAGGGGCGATGGGGTCAATTATCAGAACGCGCTCAAAATCGCCGGCGGATCGAGCGCCGACTATTGGGGGACGTCGCGCAACCTGCTCGATGCGTTGACGCTCGAATCCTGCACGAATGCAAAGGCGCAAGGGATCGAGATCTTCACAATCGGCTTCTCGGTTCCGAGCGATCCGATCGACGCGCAGGGGCTGGCGCTGCTGCAAAATTGCGCGACCAATGTCGATCATTACCACAAGGCGGAAGACGCGGCTCAGCTCGACGACGTGTTTGCGCAGATCGGCGTTGGTCTCGGCAGACTGCGCCTTTCGCAATAAGCGCGCGAAAGGCGGAAGTCGTGGCGCCGCCCGCGAGCCTCGGGCGGCGTTTCTATCGAGCGGCTGACTTTGCCGCCGGTTTTTTTGCGGTCTTTTTCCCCGCCGCCTTCGTCGGTTCGGTCTTTTTCCCGGCCGCCGCCTTGGGGGCGGCCTTCCCGATGGGGGCGTCGTCCGCGAATGGGGTCTCGTCGCTGTCAGGGATCGCCTTCTTCGGCTTGGCCCCGCCTTTTTTTGCCGCGCTCTTCTTGGCGGGAGCCTTCTTTTTCGGGGGCCCGCCCTTCGCGTCGATGAGCGTGATCGCGTCCTCGAGGGTCACGTCCTCCGCCGACAGGCTCTTGGGCAGCGTCGCATTGATCTTGCCGAGATTGACGTAAGGACCAAAACGGCCCGCGCGCACCGTGATGAGGCCGCCGTCGGGATGTTCGCCGAGCGTGCGCCCGCCGGCCGCGCCGCCGCCGCCGGCCGCGGATTTCGCCGAGATCAGCTCAAGCGCCGCGTCGAGGGTGAGGCTGGCGGGATCGACGGCGCGCGGGATGGTGGCGTTGACCTTGCCCCAGTTCACATAGGGTCCGAAGCGACCCGCCTTCACGGTGACGGCGCCGCCCTGCGGATGGTCGCCGAGCGTGCGGCCGGGGTCCGCGCCGCCGCGCGCCGCGCGCGCGCCGCCGCCCGACTCTTTTTGCACGATGAGATCAATGGCGCGATTGGCGCCGATCGTCAGAACGTCGTCGTCGCGGCCGACATTGGCGTAGGTCTTGCCGTGTTGAACATAGGGCCCGTAGCGGCCGATATTGGCGAAGATCGGCTCGCCCGTCGTCGGGTGCCTGGCGACTTCGCGCGGCAGCGAGAGAAGCGCGAGCGCCTGCTGGAGGGTGATTTCGTCCGATTTGATTGTCTTGGGGAGCGAGGCGCGTTTGGGCTTGGCGCCGCCCTCTTCCTGCTCGCCTTCCTGGACATAGGCGCCAAAGCGCCCGTCGCGCAGCGAAATCTCGGCGCCCGTTTCGGGGTCCTGGCCCAGCGCCTTCACGCCCGGCCGCGCATTGTCGGCGTCCTCGCCCGATGGCGGCGAGAGCGTGCGCGTGTATCGGCATTCGGGATAATTGGCGCAGCCGATGAAAGCGCCGAACTTGCCGACCTTGAGCGACAATTGCCCGGTGTTGCACGCGGGGCAGAGGCGAGGATCGGAGCCATCCGCTTTCGCCGGGAAAATATGCGGTCCGAGCAGGTCGTTGAGACTGTCGAGCACCTGCGTCGTGCGCAGATCCTTGGTCTCGTTCACGGCCGCCGAAAAGTCCCGCCAGAAGTCACGCAGGACCTGCTTCCAGTCGACCTCATTATTGGAGATGAGGTCGAGTTTTTCCTCCAGCGCGGCAGTGAAGTCGAACTCGACGTAACGCGAGAAGAAGCTCTCCAGGAAGGCGACGACGAGCCGGCCCTTGTCCTCTGGAACGAGCCGCTTCTTGTCGAGCCGCACATAATCGCGGTCGCGCAAGGTCGCCATCGTCGAGGCGTAGGTCGAAGGGCGGCCGATGCCCAGCTCCTCCATGCGCTTGATCAGGGTCGCCTCGGTGAAGCGCGGCGGCGGCTCGGTGAAATGCTGGGTCGCCTCGATCTTCTCGCGCGTGACCGGCTCGCCTTCCTTCATCGCGGGCAGGCGGCCGCCGTCCTCGTCGGCGTCGTCGTCGCGGCCTTCCTGATAGAGTTCGAGGAAGCCGGGGAAGCGCACGACTTGGCCCGTCGCGCGCATATCGAGCGTCCTGGGCCCGGCCTTCGCCTCGATATCGACGGTGGTGCGCTCAAGCTCGGCCGATTCCATCTGGCTGGCGATGGTGCGGGTCCAGATCAGCTCATAGAGCTTGGCCTGATCGGGCTCCAGATATTTTACGACATGCTTGGGCAGACGCGCGGCGTCTGTCGGGCGGATCGCCTCATGCGCCTCCTGTGCGTTCTTCGCCTTGGCCGTATATTTGCGCGGCGCGCCCGGGACGAAGCGCTCGCCATATTCCTTGGCGATCACGCGGCGCACGCCCGCGACGGCCTCCGGCGCCATGTCGACGCCGTCGGTTCGCATATAAGTGATGAGACCCGCGGTCTCGCCGCCGATATCGACGCCCTCATAGAGACGCTGCGCGATGCGCATCGTGATCGCGGGCGCGAAGCCGAGCTTGCGCGAGGCCTCCTGCTGAAGCGTCGAGGTGGTGAAGGGCGCGTAGGGGTGGCGCTTGACCGGCTTGGCCTCGACCGAGCGGACGGTGAAAGCGGCCGCATCGAGCGCCTTCTTGAAGTCCTCGGCCTGGGCGCCTGCGCCAATGTCGAGACGCGTGATTTTTTTCTCGTCCGCGCCGACGAGGCGCGCCGTGAAGGGCTCGCCCGCCTTGGTCTTCAGATGCGCGACGAGCGACCAATATTCCTGCGAGACGAATTTCTCGATCTCCAGCTCGCGGTCACAGACGAGGCGCAGGGCGACGGACTGCACGCGTCCAGCCGAGCGCGCCCCGGCAATTTGCGCCACAGAACGGGCGAGAGCGTGAAGCCGACGAGATAGTCGAGCGCGCGCCGGGCGAGATAGGCGTCAACCAAGGCCTGGTCGATCTGGCGCGGATTCGCCATGGCCTCGCGGACCGCGTCCTTGGTGATCGCGTTGAAGACGACGCGCTCGATCTTTTTATCCTTGAGCGCCTTCTTCTTGTTCAGGATCTCGATCAGATGCCACGAGATCGCCTCGCCTTCGCGATCCGGGTCGGTGGCCAGGATGACCTTGTCGGCGTCCTTGACCGCCTGAGCGATCTCGGAGACGCGCTTGGAGCCCTTGGCGTCCATTTCCCAGACCATGGCGAAATCGTCGTCCGGATCGACCGACCCGTCCTTGGCGGGCAGGTCGCGGACATGGCCCATGCTGGCGATCACGTTGAAATCGCGGCCGAGATATTTGTTGATGGTCTTTGCTTTGGCCGGCGATTCGACGATGACGACATTCATTCCCGGAGATTCCCAGACAGCGCCCGTCGGCGCATGGGGCGCGAAGATGGTCAAATTGGGCGGCGCCTGTTAAATTGGCGCGCGAGCATGGGCTGGGCCGCTGAATGAAAGCGCCGGCGCCCTTGCGGCGCGCGGACTGTCTTTGAGGGGTCGCCGCGGGCCTGTAACCACTCTGCGGCCATTACAATGAGGCGCGTCGCGGCGGCGCTGGAGCGAGGTGGCCCATGGCGGGACTTCTCAATTTCAACGGCGAAGAATTCCTCAACACCTTCGTGTCGCTCGCGGTGGCGCTGCTGCTGGGGACCCTGATCGGCGCGGAGCGGCAGTATCGCCAGCGCAACGCGGGGCTGCGCACCAATGCGCTGGTCGCCCTTGGCGCCTCGGCCTTCGTCGATCTCGGCATGCGCCTGATGGGCAATCAGGGCGCGACGCAGGTGCTCGCCTATGTCGCGTCGGGCGTCGGCTTTCTCGGCGCCGGCGTCATCTTGAAGGAAGGGATGAACATTCGCGGCCTCAACACGGCGGCGACAATCTGGTGTTCGGCCGTGACCGGCGCCTTCGCCGGAGCCGATCATCGCGGCCGAGGCCGCGCTGATGTGCGGGTTTGTCCTCGCCGGCAATACCTTCCTGCGGCCGCTCGTCAATCTGATCGAACGCGCGCCCATCGACGAGAGCCAGACCGAGGCGACCTTCGAATTGCGGGTGACGACCGACGAGTCGAGCCGCGACGCGGTTCGCGAGACGCTCGAAGAGCGGCTCGCCGCGGCGAAATATCCCGCGCTCGAGATTCGCGACGTTCCCCGCGAGGACGAGGTGGAAATCGTCGCCACGCTTGCGGCGACCAGCGTCGAGGCCAAGGAGCTCGACGCCATTGTCGAGGACCTCTGGGGGCTGGCGTGCGTCTCTCATGCGGCATGGTCGTCGCGCGCGTCGGACTGACCGTGAAAGCAGGACTTACGGATACTTGCCGGGAATGCGCCCTCCTGTAAGAGCGGCGAGGCGAGACGCGTCTCGCCTTTTGCTTGGACGGCCTCGTGGCGGAGTGGCTACGCAGAGGACTGCAAATCCTTGTACGGGGGTTCGATTCCCTCCGAGGCCTCCACGCGTCGGCGTCTTTAGCGCTGAAACTGGCGAAGCTTTTGCAGGGCGCGACGGCTGCCAGGCCGGCGCGCGGCGCGCTCGCCACGCGCTGGCCTTAATCTCAAAACAAGGGGAGACAATGCTGCACGCTTTGATTGCCGACGCGCAGGCAAGGCTCGATCACGCGCGCCGGGAGCTGCGCCTCGCGGCTATTAATTTCGATGTGCCGGACGAGCAGCTTCTCGAGCTGCGCGCCGATGCGCGCCGAATTTATGACGAGCTCGCCGCTCTT
>CAVQNJ010000017.1:0-41094 GCA_963713845.1 uncultured Alphaproteobacteria bacterium | reverse complement strand
ATGTATTGCTGCTCTTCAGAAGGTGGATCAATCGCGGGGTGAACCTTTCGCGGATATCCGTAATGTTCTTTTGTCCGCGAGTTGGATGATCAAGACTTGGGCGGTGAGGGTCGTTGTGACCGCTGCGCCGGTCGCCCACGCCGGCGCAAGCGCAAAAATCCTTTTATAATCAGTAACTCACGCGAATTCCCTTACCGATGCAAAATGTCACGCTCGCGCGGCGATTACGCCCAACGGTGCGGCTCCACTCGTCCATTTGATAAAATTTTCAGAAGTTCCGATCGTGGGCTCGTCCGTTTGGTTCGGCGTTTTGTGAGGAGGTTTATCGCACGGCTTAATTTAGAGGAATCTCTCGATGTGGATGGCCGGTCGCTCGATTTTTCCGCCAGCACTCGAACAAGCGGCCAACTTAGAGCATGGTATCCTGCCTCCTGCCGCGGTCCGTTTCTCCGCTCTCGTCATCGTCTGCGTGCTCGATGCGACGGCGCACAAAGCCCTGGCCAATTGCCTCGCTCTCCGGTTCGACGACGACCTGCGATAGCGCCGCGCCCAAACCCTGATCTCTTTCTCACCGTCGGCTCAGGAAACAACGCCGCCGGCGACAATCAGACGGTGATCGTCACATCCCGGCGCAACCATCTCCTCGGGCAATGCGAGCGCGATCAGCCTCAGGGACGGCGCCGCTATCACCGTCAACGGCCCGTCGTTCAAAACAACTCGTCCAGCTCGAACGGCGGCTATAACACCGGCGGCAACACCGTCGAGTTTCGCAGCAACGGCTCGCTCGTCGTGAACCCCGGCGGAAGCATCCGTCGCTGGAACTCAAAACAGCGCCGAAGCGATCAATGTGCAGGGCACGAACAATACGATCACCAACTTCGGGCTCATTGATCCGTTCCCATTCTGGCCCCGAAGGCGGCCATTTGGCTGCAAAACCCTGGCACGCTGACAATCGACAACTACGGGACGATCGCGACCGGGCCGATCGGCGCCACGACGGGGACCGCAAATGTTATCGGCGGAAGCACGGGCACAGGCATGGAAATTTTACGAACCGAAGCAGCGCACTTGTGGTTGGCAGCCTCCGCCTTCGGATACTTGCCCAACTACACACTCACGCTGTATATCGGCTGATCCATCTCGGGCAGCGCCTCCGGAAGGCGGAGGCGCCGACTTGATCTTCCTGAAGGGCGCGAGCGGCAGCGCAGACATTGCCCGTAAATGTCACCGGCTTCTCCAATCTGACGAAGCAGGATGGCGGGACATGCTCCCAGCGGGGCCGCCCCCACCCCTCTGCCCGGTTAATCTGCGCCGCGATCGCTGGGCGTGCAGGCGGGAACTCTGGTCCTTACGGGAAACAACGCCGCCTTCACGGGGACGACCGCCATTTCTCCCGGCGCCGTCGCTCGAAGGACCGGCTGTCAGCATTCCCTTGCTGGTGACGAACAACGGGGCGCTGCGCTTCAATTCCAACCGACGGCCGGAACCTACGCCGGCGCGATTTCGGGTGTCGGCGACATTGAGAAGACCGGCATTGGCGTGACGACCCTCACTGGCGCAAACACCTATGGCGGCGCGACCAACATCAACGCGGGCACGCTGCGCGTCGGCGCCGCAAACGCCCTGCCGACGCTGACCGCCGTCACCGTCGCATCCGGCGCCGTTTTCGACGTCAACGGCGTCAACCAGACGATCGGCTCCCTCGCCGGCGCCCGGCGACACGACGCTCGGCGCGGGCGCCCTGACGACGGGCGGCGACAATTCCAGCACCACATACTCAGGAACAATCAGCGGATCGGGCGGTCTTACCAAAACAGGGCCTCCGGCGTCTTCACACTTTCAGGCGCAAACACCTATGGCGGCGCGACCAACATCAACGCGGGCACGCTGCGCGTCGGCGCCGCAAACGCCTTGCCGACGCTGACCGCCGTCACCGTCGCATCCGGCGCCGTTTTCGACGTCAACGGCGTCAACCAGACGATCGGCTCCCTCTCCTGCGCCGGCGACACGACGCTCGGCGCGGGCGCCCTGACGACGGGCGGCGACAATTCCAGCACCACATACTCAGGAACAATCAGCGGATCGGGCGGCCTTACAAAACAGGGCTCCGGCGTCTTCACACTTTCAGGCGCAAACACTTATGGCGGCGCGACCAACATCAACGCGGGCACGCTGCAAGCGGGAGCCGCGAACACTCTGCCTGGTTTACCGCCGCCAATGTCGCATCCGGCGCGACATTTGACCTGCATAATTTCAGTCAATCCATCGGCTCACTGTCGGGCGCCGGCGCCACCCATCTCGGCTCGGGGACGCTCACGACAGGCAATGACAATACGAGCACGCTTTATTCCGGCGTCATCGATGGTTCAGGCGGCTTGACCAAGGTCGGGGCCGGCGTCTTCGAACTCTCCAACGTCAACACTTATTCGGGTGCAACGAACATCGACGCGGGCACGCTGCTGCTCACCGGATCGATAGCATCTCCCACACATGTTGCCGCCGGCGCCACCTTGCAGGGCGACGGAACAATTTTTGGCTCGTCGACAATGCCGGAACGATCAGGCCAGGCCTGCCGGTCGCCACGGCCAGCTTACCATCGTCGGATCCTATGTAGGCAATGGCGGACTTCTCGTCTCGCGCATCGGCGGGACGATGGCTGCGCCCTTACCCGACGTCCTCTCGATAAGAGGCGCCGGTTCCATCGCCAGCGGCTCAACCGCGATTTCGGTCGTCGACCTTGGCGGATCGGCGCGCCGACCAGTGGAAACGGCATCAAACTCGTCGACGCGAGCGCCGGCGCGACGACGACGCCGGGCGCGTTTTCGCTTTCGGGGCATGTCGCTTCGGCCGCCTATCAATATAATCTCTTTCGAGGCGGTTTCAGCGCTGGCTCGGCGGATAGCTGGTTTTTGCGCACCGACAGTCCCACCGGTTCGCTCGACCCGTCCTATCGCACGGAGACGCAGGTCTATCCGAGTTTGCCGGCCTTGCAGCGACTCTACACATTTGCGCTCGTCGACACGCTCGATCAACGGCGCGGCGATTCTTTCGCCCCCGACGCGCTCAAGACGTTTGGCGGCTGGGGACGGGTCGTGGGCTATTCGGGCGCAACGCATGGCGGCGCACAGAGCGCAACGTCAGGTCCCTCCTTCACCTATTCGCAGGGCTTTCTGCAGACCGGCATGGATCTGCTGTTGAAGGATTGGGGCGCCGGCTTGCGAACGCTGAACGGCATATTCGTTTCAACCGGCCTTTCATCCGCCAACACATCGAACGCATCCAATCAATCAACCGGCATGGCGGGACTCACCGGCTATTCGGCTGGCGTCTACTCAACGACATTCGCCTCGAACGGCATGTATCTCGATCTGCTCGGCCAGGCGACGCGCTTCGTCAACGCGATCGCCCGGTCATCCGATGGGGCGTCGACGATTACGAATGGCCGGAGCGTTTCGGGCTCGGCGGAGGGCGGATGGCGCCTTGCCTTTGGCAACGGGTTTTACATCGCGCCGCAGGCCCAGGCCGTCGTCGACTCTTTCCAGTTCGCGACGTCGATCGACGCCTTTGGCCGCATGTCCTATCCCTCGAAAAGTCTCTTGCGCGGCCGGTTGGGCTTGTTGCTGGGTTCGACGCTCAATCTCGATGGCAAAGAAAATTATGTAACGACCTGGGTGCGCTCGAGCGTATGGAACGTCTTTGGCAGCCCCGCCACGACGACCTTTCTCGACAGCTTTGGGCGCAACGGCGTCAACTTCAGCGGTGAGACCGGGCGCACGTGGTTCCAGGCCGACGCCGGGCTCGCCGGAAACGTCACGCGGCGCCTGCGCGTTTTCGCCAACATCGGCTATGAGCGCGGGATCGACGTCAACCGACATGCGGTCACCGGGCGGATCGGCCTGCAGTTTCAATGGTGACCCGGAAGGTGAGCGGCAATCGCGGCCACCCATCGCGCTGGGCGCCGCGTCTTAACCTAAGCGCTTGAAAATGGTGGGCGATGCAGGGATTGAACCTGCGACCCCTCCCGTGTGAAGGGAGTGCTCTCCCGCTGAGCTAATCGCCCGATCGATCTGATGCGGATCGCTTCCGTGTAAGAAGGGCGGGACCTCTCGTCAAGTGCGCAGGAAGGCTCCTGGGCCGAGAATGGCTCGCGTCGCTTCCCATAATTCGTCGAAATGCGAGATCACCCGGTCGGGCGCGAGCGCGGCGACGGGCATGTCCGTATAGCCGAAATCGACCGCGACCACAGGCGCGCCGGCGGCTTTGGCCGTGTCGATGTCCGTCTTGGAGTCGCCGACCATGACGGCGCGGCGCGGATCGCCCCTCGCCGCCTCGATCGTGAGATCGAGGGTGCGCGGGTCGGGCTTGTGCATGGGAAAGGTTCCCCGCCCGCAGATCGCCGCGAAAGCTCGGCGGCGTCGAGCCGCTCGAGCAGCAGCCTTGCAAGGCGCTCCGGCTTGTTGGTGCAGACGGCGAGGCGGAAGCCCGCGTGCGCGAAACGCTCGAGCGCGGCGCGCGCGCCGGGAAAGAGGACGCTCTCATCGGCGATATGGGCCTCGTAATGCGCGAGGAAGTCGCGCACCAGAGGCTCGATCCGCTCGGGCGCGAGCGCCGCCCCGTTCATCGCGAACCCGCGCTCGATCAGCGCGCGCGCGCCGGCGCCGACGAGACTGCGGGCCGCTTGCGGGGCGACGGGCGGCAGGCCCTCGCGTCGCAGCAGCATGTTCAAGGTCGCGATCAGGTCATGGGCGGTGTCCGCCAAAGTGCCGTCGAGATCAAAAACGATTATGGGGGCGCGCGCGATCATCTGCCGATGGGGTAAAGCTCCCTTCGGCGCAGATCAAGTCGCGGCTTCCAAAATTTCAAAGGTGGCCGCGCGGCGCGCGTGTAGACTGCGGCGACCGATTCGCCGGATAGGAGCGACGCATGCGTTTTTCGCACTTTATCCATGGACGGGACCAACGCTTTTCGGTGGCGTTTGTCCTCGCCGCGGCCGCCCTTTGGGCGAGCCTTGCAACCGAAGCCTCGGCCGCCGGAAACTACGAGTTCCTCGCCGCGCCGCAAACCGACTTGAACCGCGTGTTCCGCCTCGACAAGGCGACGGGCGAGGTCGGGGCCTGCCAGTACGGCCTTAAGGAAGGCTCGCCGATCGGCGTCACCCTGTGCTACCCGCCCGGCGAGGGCGCGAAGGCCGGGCTCCTTCAGCGAATACGCGCTTGTCGCCTCCCGTCACACGGGCGAGGGCGGCGTCTTTCGCGTCGATCTGCGCTCGGGGATGATGTCCATCTGCTTCGTGCTCAACGAAAGCGCCGTGGTCTGCACGCCGCAGGCCAAATGACCAGGGTCGAGTGACGCAGGTCGGCAACCAAGGCAAACGCACGTGTCCACAACATTATCCGCCGACGTGATGAAGCGCGCCGCCGCGCAGGCGGCGCTCGAAAACGTCGCGCATGGCATGCGTCTGGGGCTCGGCACGGGATCGACCGCCGCGCATTTCGTGGACCTCCTCGGCGCGCCGCGTGCGGCGAGGGTTTTGAGGTCGTCGGCGTGCCGACGTCCGAGCGCACCCGGATTCAGGCGCAAAGCCTTGGAATCAAGCTCTCGACTCTCGACGAGACGCCCGAGCTCGATATCACCGTGGACGGCGCCGACGAATTCGACGCGTCCTTGCGTCTCATCAAGGGCGGGGGCGGCGCGCTCCTGCGCGAGAAGATCGTCGCCGCCGCGTCGCGGCGGATGTTCGTCATCGCCGACGCCACCAAGGAAGCCCAGACGCTTGGCGCCTTTCCCCTGCCGGTCGAGATTGACCGATTCGGGGCGCGCGCGACGCGGCTGCACGTCGAGCGGGTCGCGCGCGGCCTTGGGCTGATCGGCGCAATCACATGGCGCATGGAGGCGCCCGAGGCGCCCTATATCACGGACGGGCGCCATTATATTCTCGATTGCGCCTTCGGTGCGATCGACGCGCCCGAAGCCCTCGCAACCCGGCTCGAGGCGATCCCGGGCGTCGTTGGGCATGGCCTCTTCATTGGCTATGCGACCGCGATTTTCGTCGCTGGCGCGAGCGGAGTGCGCATTCTGGGCGATGTGACGGGCGGCTTCGAATGAACGATTACGACTATGATCTCGTTGTCATCGGCGCCGGCTCGGGCGGCGTGCGCGCGGCGAGGGTCGCCGCGAGCCACGGCGCCAAGGTCGCCGTCGCGGAAGAATTCCGGGTTGGCGGAACCTGCGTGATCCGCGGCTGCGTGCCAAAAAAGCTCTACGTGCTCGCGAGCCGCTTTCGGGACGAGTTCGAGGACGCCAGGGGCTTTGGCTGGCGGGTCGGCGAGCCTGTCTTCGACTGGCCGTCGCTCGTCGCCGCCAAGGAAAAGGAAATCACGCGTCTTTCCGGTCTTTACGAGCAGACGCTCGGAGCCGCCAAAGTCGATCTCATTCGCGCGCGTGCGACCATCGCCGGCCAGAACGCCGTGCATTTTGCAAACGGACACACTGTCCGCGCCCGCTATATTCTCGTCGCGACCGGCGGCGCGCCTGTTCTCGCGCCGCATATTCCAGGCCTCGAATGGGGCCTCTCCTCCAACGAGATTTTCGATCTGCCCAGCTTTCCGCAGCGCCTGCTCATCGTCGGCGCGGGCTATATCGCGGTGGAGTTCGCCAGCGTGTTTGCGCGCCTTGGCGCCACCGTCTATCTGGCCTATCGCGCGGATCTGCCGTTGCGCGGGTTTGACAAGGATCTGCGCGCCCGCGTCGCCGAGGCGCTCACCGCCGCGGGCGTGGCGCATCACGTCGGCGCGCTCCCGACGCGGATCGACAAGAGCGCCAGCGGCTTCAATGTGTCGATGAGCGACGGCGAGACGCGCGCGGTCGACGCCGTGCTGGTCGCGACCGGACGGCGCCCGCTGACCCAAAATCTCGGGCTCGAAACAGCCTGCGTCGCGACGCGCGAAAATGGCGCGATTGTCGTCGACGCGCAGTCGCGCACAAATACGCCCTCGATCTACGCCGTTGGCGACGTCACGGATCGCATAAATCTCACGCCGGTCGCGATCCGCGAGGGCCATGCTTTCGCCGACACGGTTTTCGGCGACGCGCCCACAACCGTGAACTACGACTGCGTCCCGAGCGCGGTCTTCACCACGCCGGAGATCGGGACCGTGGGGCTGAGCGAAGCGGACGCGAAAAAGAAATTCGACGCGGTCGATATTTATGAGACGTCTTTTCGGCCGATGCGCGCGACGCTTTCAGGGCGCGCCGAACGCGTCTATATGAAGCTCGTCGTCGATGGAGCGAGCCAACGCGTCGTTGGCGCGCATATTTTTGGGCCGGAAGCGGGAGAGATGGCGCAGCTTGTCGCGATCCCCATGCGGATGGGCGCGTCGAAGCGCGATTTCGACGCGACAATGGCGCTGCATCCCACGGCCGCCGAGGAACTCGTCACCATGCGCGCGCCGGCGCGCCGATTCTCGCGAGACTAGGAGCCGCTCGGCGCCTTTTCGGGCACAACGCGCCGCTGCGCCGATGCGCCCGTCGGGATCATCTGATCGAGCGCGCGGCGCGCCGCGCCGGTCCTGGACTCGGTCAGGCGCGCGAAACCGGCGGCGAGCGCGATCGTCACACTTAGAACGGCGAGAGCCACCGCATAATTCTCCAGCGTCGCGAGGCGCAAGGCCCAGTCGCGCCCCAATGCGCGCCCCACGACAGCGCTGGCGAAAATCACGATCGGCATATGGATGGCGTAAAGCGAATAGGAAAAGGCCGCGAAACGCGCGTGGCGCGCTGAACGCAGCACGAAAAAGCCCTCCTCCCCCCCGTCGCGAAAGGCGAGCATCACGTTGACAAATAGCGCGGCGGACAGGAGGTCGGCGGCGTAACTCGTCCAGGGATGTTCCGCCAGCAGCGGACCGCGCAGGAGAAGCCTGATCGCGACAAGCGCCGCGGCGAAAATGACGAGCGACAGCGTGCGCGAGCCAATCAGCGGACGTGGCGCGTGATGTGCGAGCGCGCCCATGATCCAGATGATGAAGCCATATTTGAACCAGCTATCGCTCGCGCAAAGCGCCGCCGCCAGCGTGACGCCGAGGACGAAGCCCCACGCCCGCAACCAGAAAGGGTAGTTGCGCGCGGCGATCAGGATGAGGCCAGGAAAGGTAATATAGTACCAAAATTCACAGGCCAGGGACCAAAGCGGGCCGTTGGTTCCGAAATAGTCTGCGACGATGCTTTGCAGATTGGCGAGATTGGCGAGAAAGACGGGTAAGGTGAAATGCCCCTGGAACATCGGCCGGTCGTAGACGCCGACGTCCGCGAACGAGACTCGCCCGACTGAATCGAGGAGAAAGGTCACAAGGAGCGCCGGGATCAGCACGACGTAAATTCGCGTCACGCGGTGGATGTAATAATTGCGCAGGAAATCCTGTCCCGCGGCGACTTGCGCGACGGCCCGGCCGCCGACCAGCCAGCCGGAAAGGACGAAAAAGCCGACGACGGCCTCATGACCCACGACCGTCCCGGTGAAGAACCACCAGACATAGGCGGGCGCCGCGTGCGGGGCGCTCATAATGTCAGCCTGGTTGACGAATAAATTGTTGACGTGGAGCGCCAGCACGGCCAGCGCGCCGGTCCAGCGCGCCGCCTCGATGAGCTGCGAAAGCAAGAAGGGCATCTGCCTCCTGTCAGGAATCGGGCGGCTCCTTGTCTCTGCGGCTTATACCTTGGCGGCAATGCCTTCGCCACCTGCGGCGGGATGACCCCACCCCGCCGAAAGGGTCGCATTCAGGGAATTTTTCCTCTATAAGCCCGGTTCGCGCCGAGGCTAGGGCGGCGGGCGTGCCCGCTTAGAACGTTGTTTTCGTGGAGTTTGGGAAAGTGGAACGCTGGACCCCGAGCAGTTGGAGAAACCTTCCGATCGAGCAGACGCCGGTCTATCGCGACCAGGCGGCGCTTGCCGACGTCGAGGGCCAGCTCTCCGGCTTTCCGCCGCTCGTCTTCGCCGGCGAAGCCCGCAATCTCAAGCGGCAACTCGCCGATGTGGCGGCCGGCAAGGCGTTCCTGCTGCAAGGCGGCGATTGCGCCGAGAGCTTCAGCGAGCATTCGGCCGACAATATTCGTGATTTCTTCCGGGTCTTCCTCCAGATGGCGGTGGTGCTCACCTATGCGGCAGGTTCTCCTGTCGTGAAAGTCGGGCGGATTGCCGGTCAGTTCGCCAAGCCGCGCTCCGCCCCCGTCGAAAAGAAGGGAGACAAGGAGCTGCCGAGCTATCGCGGCGACATCATCAACGACATCGACTTCACCGAAACCGCGCGCGAACCCGACCCGCAGCGCCAGCTCCTCGCCTACCGGCAGTCGGCCGCGACGCTCAACCTCATTCGCGCCTTCGCAGCGGGCGGCTTCGCCAATCTCGAAAACGCGCATCGCTGGATGCTGGGCTTCGTGAAGAGCAGCCCGCAGTCGGAGCGCTACCAGAAGCTGGCCGACCAGATCACCGAGACGCTCGGGTTCATGCGGGCGATCGGTCTCGATCCGGAGCATCATCCCGAACTGCGCCAGACGGATTTCTACACGTCGCACGAGGCCCTGCTCCTGTGCTACGAGCAGGCCCTGACCCGCATCAACTCAACGACAGGGGATTACTACGCCACCTCCGGTCATATGCTGTGGATCGGCGACCGCACGCGGCAGGAACACGGCGCCCATGTCGAATTCCTGCGGGGACTGAAAAATCCGATCGGACTCGAAATGTGGACCCAGCCTGACGCCCGACGGTCTCCTGCGCCTGATCGACGCACTCGATCCCGACAATGAACCCGGCCGCCTCACATTGATCTGCCGTTTTGGCGCCGACAAGATCGCCGACGCCCTGCCCGCGCTCGTGCGCGCCATCGCGCGCGAGGGCAAGAATGTCGTCTGGTCCTGCGACCCGATGCATGGCAACACGATCAGCGCCGCCGGATACAAGACCCGGCCGTTCGATCGCATCATGTCGGAAATTCGCGGCTTCTTCGGCGTCCATCAGGCCGAGGGAACCTATGCCGGCGGCATTCATCTCGAGATGACCGGCAAGGACGTCACCGAATGCACCGGCGGCGCCCGCGCCATCTCGGAGGATAATCTGCGCGACCGATACCACACTTATTGCGATCCCCGCCTCAACGCTGAGCAGGCGATCGAGGTGGCGTTTCTGGTGGCTGAGCTCCTGAAGGCCGAGCGTATTTCGCGCGGCCTCCAGGAAAAGCACGCCGCCGAGTAAGGGGCGGAGACTAGCCCGCCGAACTCTCTTCGATTTCGCGGACGGTCATGGCGTTGCCGTGCCATACGAAGTCATCGAAGAGCAGGGCGTCGACGAACATCACGGGCAAAAGCAGATCGCGCATGAGCAGCGCAAAGGGCGTGCGCCAGTCGAGCGGAAAGCCGCAAACGCGCGCAAGACCCAGTTCGCCGGCGTGGAGGGCGCCGACGATCGCCGCCGCGGCGACGACGACAAGGGTCGCATCTGCGCCGAATTGCCGGGCGGCGTAGGCTCCGAGCACCACCGCTGCGAAACTGCCGTTCATGAACTCTGGCGCGTAATGCCACGGGAACGTCACGCGACGCAGACGCGCCCAGCGCACGTGGCGGGAGTAGACTTCCCGCGCCTTGCGCGCGCCCAGAGGCTGCTCGAAGGGCATGTCGACGAGACGAACGGTCATATTCTGCGCGCGGATCACCTTGGTCGAGGCGGCGTCCTCGGCGATCTCGGCGCCGAGCGCGCGAATGCCCCCGGCGCGATCGAGCACGGCGCGCCGCCACATCATGTTCTTTCCTTGCGCAAAACCGGCGCCGATCGCCTCGGCGCCATATTGCCAGCGCGCCTGGAAGGTGTTGAGGATCGCGCATTCGACCATCGCCCAAAAGCCGTCCGGACGTGAGCCGATCGGCATTGAGACGGTCATCGCCGTGTCCGGCCTGAACGCGGCGAGCATGGTCTGGAGATAGTCCCGCGGCGGCAGCGCGTTGGAGTCGGCCAGCACGACGTAGTCGTAGCGGGCGGCGTCCCATCCCTTGACGCAATTGTTGAGCTTGGGATTGGCGCTCACATAATCATCGCCGACGAGCAGCCGCGCGTCCCGCTCCGGGTATCGGGCCATCAGCCGCTCGACCAGGGCAATGACCGGATCATGAGGCGATTGCACGCAAAAGATGATTTCATAAGTAGGGTAATCGAGATCGAAGGTCGCGCCGAGCGTCTCCTCACTGAACGGTCTCGACGCCGCGCAGAGGCCGGACCACGCTGATCGGCGGCGCGGCGGCGGGGACGGGCAGATCGCGGGGACGCGCCCGGCACTTGCGGCCCATCAGCCACATGCTCGTGAAATTGAGGGTAAGGATGAAGGCGCACCAGCCGGCGCAGATATAGGCGAGAATCATTTAAGGCTTGGCTCAGGCGCTGAAACGGGCGGATTGGCGGCGCGGCGGCAAGCTCGGTTCCATCACACGGACGGCCCGACGCGCCACTCCCGGACGCGGCCAGCTCAATATTCCGCCTGACAATGACGCCGGCTCTTGGCAAAAGGGTTGCGGCGCGAGAATCTTTTCCCGACGCGCGCTTTGAAAATCCTCCTGACCAAGCTTCCTCATGACCGCTCCAATCGTTCGTTTCGCACCGTCGCCGACCGGCCGCATCCACATCGGCAACGCACGCGTCGCGCTCTTCAATTATCTCTTCGCCGCGTCGCACCATGGCCGATTCATACTGCGGTTCGATGACACTGATTTCGCGCGCTCGACCGAGGAGTTCGCGCGCGGCGTCGAGGTCGACCTCGCCTGGCTCGGCATTGTTCCGGATATGGCCTTCCGGCAGTCGCGGCGCGTGGCGCTCTATGAGGCGGCGGCGGCGACCTTGCGCGCGGCCGGGCGCCTTTACCCCTGCTACGAAAGCGCCGAGGAACTGGAGAAGCGTCGCAAGCTTCAGCAGGCGCGGGGCCTGCCCCCGATCTACGACCGCGCGGCGCTGCGCCTCTCCGAGGCCGAGCGCGCGGCGCTCGTCGCCGAGGGCCGAAAGCCCCATTGGCGCTTCAAGCTGGAGCCGGGCGTCGTCGAATGGAACGATCTCATCCGCGGCCCTGCGCGCATCGATTGCGCGGCGCTCTCCGATCCGGTGCTTATTCGCGCCGACGGCAGCTTCCTCTATACCCTGCCCTCCGTCGCTGACGACATCGACATGAAGATCACGCATGTCATCCGCGGCGAAGACCATGTGACCAACACGGCTGTGCAGATACAGCTTTTCACGGCCCTGGCGCCGCATGCGCCGCCGCCCCTCTTCGCGCACCACAATCTGCTGATCGGAGCGGGCGGCGAGGGATTGTCGAAGCGGACCGGATCGCTTTCCATCGCCGCGCTGCGCGATGAAGGTTACGAGGCCATGGCCGTCGCGGCGCTCGCGACGCTCACCGGCTCATCCGACAACGTCCACGCCGTCCGCGCGCTGCCGGAGCTGGCGACCCGCTTCGACCTCACGCATGTCTCGCGCAACCCGGCGCGTTTCGACCCCGAGGATCTGGAGACTCTCACGCACAGGACGCTCGCGCTCCTTGATTTCGAGGATGTGCGCGAGCGTCTCGCCGCGCTCGATGTCGTCGGGCACAAGGCGGAGCCGCTATGGCGCGCGGCGCGCGGCAATCTCTCGCGCTTCGACGATATTCTGACCTGGTGGCGCGTCGTCGAGGGCGAGATTGCGCCGGTGCGTGAGGATCAAGCATTTCTCGCGCAGTCCGCCGCGCTGCTTCCCGCCGAGCCATGGGACGAGACCACATGGTCGGCCTGGACGCATGCCGTGAAAGCGAAGACGGGCCGTAAGGGCAAGGCGCTGTTTCACCCGCTGCGTCTTGCGTTGACCGGGGCGGAGAGCGGGCCGGAGCTCGCGGCCCTGCTGCCGCTCATCGGCCGCGCCAGGTCGACGGCGCGTCTTGTCGGTTGACGGCGTTTAGAGAGGCGCGTTGTCGCGCGTCTTTGCGCGAATCGCGCTGCTGAGCTTGGGCGCGCTTCTTGCGAGTGTGGGCGCCGGCCTCCTTTTCAGGGCGCCTTGATGATCAGCCGTGCAGCACGGCGACGCCGAAAAGATAGGGATGCAGGTAAAGAACCAGCGCGAAGAGCGCCGTGCCGACGGCGAGCGCGATAGCGTCGCCCCTGGTGAAGGCGTCGAGCCGCGGCGCGCCCGGATCGCCGCGCCGCTTCACGGCGATGCGGTCGTAAACCGCGAAAGCGAGCAGCGATCCGAAGAGCAGCATGCCGCCGAGATCGCCATTGGCGAGAAGATGCGCCAATGCCCAGCTCTTCACCGCCACGAGGGTCGGATGGCGCAGCGCTCCCCGGATGCGCGATGCGGGCGCGCGGCGGCTGGCGATGGCGACGAAGGCGAACCACACCAGCGGCATGGCGAGATGACGCGTCCAGGTCGGCGGGTCCCAGATCTGGACGATCCCCTCGGCCCGATAGCGTGAAAACCCCCAGATGATCAAAAGCAGCCCGACGCCCGCGACGAGCGAATAGGCGCTCTTGTAGGCACTGAGGCCGTAGCGATCGATGAGCGCGCCGCGCGGGCCCCGGAGGGTCGCGAAGACGTGAACGCCAATGAAGAGAACAATACCGAGTATGAGGATAAGCATTCCTGTCCGCTCCCCGCCGATTGGCGCATGAGATCGTGTTTGCGTTTATGAGCGACCTTAGAAGCACCTCACCTGCGCTTCGGCCTGGGCGCGGCGCAGCGCTTCCAGCTTGTCGCGCGCCGCGCCCGTATTGCGCATCATTGCGCCGATCTGGCCCGCCTGCTGATTGACGCTCGCGACTGTTTCGGCCGCAACATAATCGTCATAAGTCAGCAAGGTCGCGATGACGTCGATTGAGCAGGCGCATTGCTCAAGCGCCAGTCTCGTGTCGCCGTTCGATTTCATGCAGGCAAAGACATAATCTGCGCGGGCCGAGGTCGGATAGTCATTGACGTCGGGCGCGGCGGCCGCTGGAGCGGCCCACAGAAGCAGAGCGGCGAAGCGGCGCATTGCTTTTCCCTCGTAAACAAGCGGCTTTCGTCCTTCTTAGCGCGTCCGGACGACCGCGTGAACCGCAAGCTGCAGGCCGCCCCTTGATCTTGCGCGCGAGAGTCTCAACTCTTACCTCCAGCGCCGCGCGTCAACGCCACGCCGCGGCGAATCAGGCAAGGAGGGCGCGCGCGATGGAATTCCGCCTCTTCGCAAGCGCCGCGCTGGTAGCCGTGACGGTCGGCGCCGTCCCCGCTCCTGCCGCGGCGCATGGGAGCATGCGCCAGGCGGAGAACGCCTGCGTTCTCAAGATCGGCCCCGACTTCATGTATTTTTCGGGGTATCAACCGGCCGCCTCGCACAGGGCGTTCTGCGAGGACGCCCCGACGACCGGAACCACCATCTTCGCGCTCGATTACGCGCAGTCGGAAATGCGTGAAATGGCCGCCGATCTTCGGATCCTGCGGGATACTGGCGATGACGTGGAGGAAGCGTCCAGGCTGGAAGCGCTGACCGTCGCCTACCTTCCGCCCAGGGTCTATCCGAACGGAACGCTGAACTTTCAGCACGACTTCAAGGAGACAGGAAGTTTCGTCGGGATCGTCACCGTCGCCGGCCCAAATGGCGAACACTGGGTCTCCCGCTTTCCCTTCTCCGTCGGTCGGCTCTATTCGCCCAGGGCACCCTATTATCTGCTGGCGGCCGCCGCCGTCCTTGGTCTGCTCGCGATCTTGTGGGGCAAAGAGGCGCCCCCAAAAGACCCCGCGCGCTAGCGCTCGGGGCGGGCGGACGCGTCATTTTCCCGTCACCTGCGGCGCCTAGAGCATTTCCCGAAGCTTGTTGGGTTCAGCCCATGTCAGGCTTCAAGAGCGCCGGGCCGGAGGTACGCCCGGCGTTTTTTTTTGCGGCCCGACGCTCAGAATTCTCGCAGCGCGCGAAGCCAAAAAGATTTGCTATATTAATGTATTGCACGGAAAGCCCTGAAATCGCCCATTGTATCCTTGGAGGAGACGATGAGCGGTTCGTTTTGGCGATTTGCAGGATTCAGCTACAGCCCGCAGTCGGGTTTGCGTCGCAATGGCGCTCCGAATTCATCTCGGGCCGCAGGCGCGCCAATTGCTTGAGCTCCTTCTTCATTCGGAGGGCGGCGTCGTCTCGAAGGCGGAAATCGCCGCCAAACTCTGGCCAAATCGCCCGCCTTCCGACAATTCGATCGACCGTTGCGCCTATTTGCTGCGAAAGCCGCTGCGCGAGGCCGGGGGCGGCGACCTCATCGCCACCGCTTATGGGCGCGGGCTGTCGCTGCGCGCTGAGGTCAGGATCATCGATGCGCACCATACCGATCCGCGACCTCGGGATGGAGAGCTCGATGGTCATATCCTCGATTTGTGGCAGGCGGCCTATGAGCTCGCAGGGCGGCGCACGCGCGACGCCTGCGCCCGGGCCCAATCCGCCGTCGCGGCCGCCGCAGAGCTTGAGCCGGACAAGCCGGCGATCTGGTCCCTTGCGGCGGACATCGCGGCTTATCGGGCGGTGCGCGGGCATCTGCGGCCGCATGCGGCGGCGGCCCTCATCGAGCGGGACGCCCGCCGCGCGCTCGAACTCGCCCCGGATTTCACCGCCGCGCTCGCCGTCCTGGGTTGGGCGCGCGCCGCGCTTCTCTGCAAGGTCGAAGATGGGACGGCGATGCTCGATCAGGCGGTGTCGCAAGATCCGCATTCCTGCAAGGCGCGGAGCTATCGAAGCTGGGTCCATCTTGCGCAGGGCCGGGCCACCTCCGCGGCCGACGATCTTGATGCGGGCCTGCGCGTCTCGCCGCATGATCAAAGCCTGCTGACCATGCGCGTCTGGCGTGAAATCTGTTCGGGGAACATCGACGCGAGCGCCCATTTGGCGGCTGAGGCTCTGGGGCTGCGGCCGGACGGCAGCTGGCTGCATGGGCTTGCGTCAATCGCGCAAAGCCTTGGCGGAAGACATGAAGAGGCCGAGACCGCGGCGCGCCTCGGACTTGATGTTGCGCCCGACGATCCCCTGCTTATCGCCGCGCTCGCTTATGTCCTCGCCCGCGGCGGGAAGAGCGCCGAGGCCGAGTCAATGGTCGCCGCCGCCCGCATCGACGATCAGACGGCCGCACCCGGCCTTTTTGTCGCCGCCGCGCTCCTGGCGCTGGAGAGACGCGAGGAGGCCGTCACGGCGCTGGCGCGGGCGCGGGAGGAGGGGTGTCCCTGGTTCCAGTTTGCGCCGCTCGATCCGCGCCTCGCGCCCTTGCGCGAGCACATCGACCGCCTGCGCGCCACGCCGCTGAAATCGAGTCCGAAGGTTGAATTTGCGCCCCCGGAGACTTAAAGCCCCCATGGAAGCGCCCGTCGGGGCCGCGCAAAGGGGGTGGGAATGATCGGTCGTCTGAATCATGTAGCGATCGCCGTCGAGAGCGTGGAAAAGGCCTCCGCCATTTATCGCGGCGCGCTGGGCGCGACGGTTTCGCAGCCCGAAAGCCATGCCGAGCATGGCGTGACCGTGGTTTTTGTGGAGCTGCCGAACACCAAGATCGAGCTGCTGGAGCCCTATGGCGAGAACTCGCCGATCGCCAGCTTCGTCGCCAAGAACCCATCCGGGGGGATTCACCATGTCTGCTACGAGGTGGAGGACATAGTCGCGGCGCGCGACCAGTTGAAGGCGGCCGGCGCGCGCGTGCTCGGCGACGGCGAGCCGAAGATCGGCGCCCACGGCAAGCCGGTGCTCTTTCTCCACCCCAAAGACTTCTGCGGGACTTTGATCGAACTCGAGCAGGCCTGAGGCCGATGCCCTTCGCCTTCCCCTTCCCGTTTCCGCTCGCCGCGGCGATCTATGTGACCATCTGGTGGATTGTGCTTCTCGCCGTTCTCCCTTTGGGCGTGCGCTCGGCCGAGGAAGCCGGAGAAGAGAGGCCTGAGGGCGCCGATCCCGGCGCGCCGGTCGCCCCGCAACTGGCAAAAAAAGCCGCGATCACCACCGTGATCGCCACCATTGTCTTCGCCTTTGTCGCCTTCGCGGCGCATAATCTCCTGCATTAGCCGCGCGCCCGCCGCCCAGGTGCGGGGTTGACCGGCCACGCCGCGGTGGTTAGTTGAACGCAGGCCGCGCGAGCGGCGACGGCAAGCGGACCGACCCGCCTGCTCAATGCGCCCGTCGCTGGCGGGCATGGAACGAGCGCGTAGCTCAGTCGGTAGAGCATCTGACTTTTAATCAGGGGGTCCCGGGTTCGAGCCCCGGCGCGCTCACCAGCCGCAATTCATCGCACCGCGCCGCCGAGGCGGCCCGCAATTGAAGCGGGATGAGTCGTTCGCCCATTGGGCAAAACGAATCGAGCAATCCGTATACTGTGATTGTCGCGGCGCGCGCTTCCCCGAAAATTTGGGCCGCGCGTCGTCGCGCATTGACAAGTGAAATCCATTGTCATTCCCTGCCACAAGATTTTCGCTGAGAGCATAAAATGATCCGCATGATTGCCGGTGTTCTTCTGTTTCTCGTCGCCGCATATGTCGGCTTCGCCGCTTTCTCTATCCATCGGATCGGCTCCGGGTTCGCGACGCGAGACGTGGGCGTCATCGCGCAGAGCATCGATGGACCGGCGGTGAAAGAGAGCCTGAAGACGCAGCTCGACGCCGTCGTGCGCGCGAGAAGCGACGCCGGATTGGCGCGGCAACAGGACGTCGCAGGCCGGTTTGGCGCCGGACTCGTCGCCGCGCTTGCGCCGGCGCTCGTGAACAATCTTGTCGATACGCTGATCACGCCTCAAGGTCTTGCCAGACTCCTCGCCGCCTTCGAAACGCAGAACGCGGGCGGCAATGGCGGGGGATCGGCCGGTTTTTCGACCTATCTTCGCCAGATAAGGCCCACTAGTTTGACAAGTCTTCAGCTCGTTGACGGGCGGGGCGGCGCCTTGACGCTGACCTTCGAGAATTTCGCCTGGCGAATTACCGATATTTCGGTTCCGCCGCAGTTCTTCGAAAAAATTGCGCCCTGAGCGCGCCGGGCGCGTCGCGGCAATGGACGGCATTTCCAATGGGGATTTCAGGCGTGGCGATGAAACGAACGCTTCAATTTGTTGCCTTGTCGTCGCTGCTGATCCTTGCGCCAACGAAAGGCAGCCCCCGCGAGGCGTCTCAATATCTCATGAGCGAGCCCGTCAGCATCTGGACGTATGGCATGAACGAGCTCGCGCGGGATCTGGAAAAGCAGAGCAAGGAGCTCGGCGTCACTTACACGATCGTGCGTTACGACGCCGATCAGGATCGCATCCTTGTTCTGGCCTGGGCCTATCGTCCCGAGGCGAACGAGGCCGCCTGCGGCGCGGTCGTCGACGCCATTCGCCGCTACGCATATGTCGAACACGGCAAGTCGGTGATCGGGAAGGGGTCGACCTTCACCCGCTTCTTCGAACAGCCGAACCACCGGTTCAAAAACGAACCGCGCGACCTTGCGGCGAAGATCGACAAATTATTCGTTATTCAAGTCACGGTGACCCAGAGCCCTTCTGACGGCAGGCCCGCAGACCGGCCCGACGACAAGCCCGGCGCAAAGCCTGTGGAAACGCCGGGGAAGACCCAGAAATTCATCGAATGTAGCGCGCCGCTGATCGGCGTCGGCCAAACCGTCAAACATCGATAGTACCGATCGCGTCTCGAACTCACCGATCGCGCCGGCAAATCGCCACGCCGCATGGGCCAAGCAGGGGCTCGCCCAGAAGCAAAGGCCGTCCCGCGATCGTCTCGGAAACATCGATCGGCTCGGGGCCGTAATTGAAGATATAGCGTCTGGTCCCGTGGTCGCGGATACGGATGTCCGCGGGCGTCCGGACAGGGTCCAATTCGGCGCGCGCCAGCGCGCGCGCGAGGACGTCGTCGGCGAGAGCCGCGTCCGGCCAGCCCGCCAGATAGAACCACCCGCCGCGCCGCGCCAGCGCCGCGCTCCCATCCGTCGTCCTCAATTCAACCAGCGCTTCCGCGCCCGAGGCGATGATTTCCCGCCAGCGCAGGAAGGCGCCCGCCGCCTTTGTCGATCGTGACCCGCGCGCCGGGGCGCAGGCTCTCGACCCGCTCGACCCTGACGTCCAGATATTCCTCGAAGGTCCCCGGCGGAAGATTGGTCGGGATCTGGAAGCTTTGGGTCTTCGCGCCAGACCTAGGTCCCAGAACAACCACTGCGCCGTTTGCGGCGAGCGCCTCCGCGAAATCGGGATCGGCGTAAAAGAGCCCGGGCGCGACAACGAGTTTGCGGCCCGCAACCGCTTCGGCCGTCGGGGGGATCACATCGATCGTCAGGCCGGCGCGCCGCAGGCCGCGGTAAAAGTCGAAGGCCAGATCGGCATAGCTGAAGTCCTGACCCTGGGGCTGAATGTCCCACGCCCAGGCGCTCTCATAATCGAACACGAGCGCGACATCGGCGCGCGTCGTTTCTAGTTCCGCGCCCAGAGCCTCCAGCTCCTGCGCGACGCGCCGCACCTCTTCGGCGGCGGGAGCCGGCGCGCAATTGGGCAGCAGGAGGCCTTCATGCATCTGTTCCTGGGCGAATGGCGCCTGCCGCCAGCGGAAATAGCTGACGACCTCCGCGCCGGCCGCAAAGGCCTCGTGCGACCAGAGCCGCACGGCCCCCGCCGCAGGCGCCGGATTCCAGGCCCCCCAGTTCACCGCGCCCGGCTGCTGCTCCATGATCCAAAGGCGCCCGCGCCCGCATCCGCGATAGAGATCGTGATGAAAGGCCTGGAAGTCCGGATCGCCGACGCGCATGTAGCGCAGCTTGAAATCAGCGCTGGCGCGGCTGCGCTCGAGAAAGCCCAAGGGGTAGCTGTCCCAGGCCGCCACATCGAGGTCTTTCGCCACCTCGAAGTGATCGAAGGCGGTGAATGCGCCCATGAAATTATGCATTATCGGAAGGGTGGGCGAAGCGCGCCGAATGATCTCGACCTGCCGTCGGTTGAAGGCGGCCACCTGATCCGACGAGAAGCGGCGGAAGTCCATTCTGTGAGAGGGATTGGCCTCCGTCACGGTGAGAACGGGCAGATCGAGATCGTCGAAACTCGACAGGGTCATCGACCAGAAGACGTTGCCCCAGGCTTCGTTGAGCGCGTCAATCGTCTTGTATCGTCGCGCGCACCAGGCCCGAAAGGCCAGGAGCGCGGCGGGCGAATGGCTCTCGACCGTGTCGTGGCACCCAAATTCATTGTCGGTCTGCCAGGCCGCGAGCGCCGGATGCTGTCCGAATTTTTCCGCAAGCGCGGTGACGATACGATCGCATTCCCGCGCAAAGGGCGCGTGACTGAAACAATAGTGACGCCGCGAGCCGAATTTGCGCGGTCGGCCCTGATCGTCGCGCGCGAGCATGTCGGGCATTTTTTTCACGAGCCAAGCGGGCGGAGTCGCCGTCGGGGTCCCGAGCACGACCTGCAAACCCTCGGCGTGCAGAATGTCGATCGCGCGCTCGAGCCACTCGAATTCATAGCGACCGTCCTCGGGCTCAAGGCGCGACCACGCGAATTCGCCAAGGCGCACGCAGGAAAGTCCCAGCTCCCGCATGCGGCGGGCGTCGTCCCGCCAACAGGCTTCCGGCCAATGCTCGGGATAGTAGCAAACGCCGAGCCGCGGTCGGTTCATTCGAGACGCCCAAAGTGCGCTGGGCGGCGCGAGGGCGTTCAAAGCCTGCGCCCCTGCCCAAGCAAGGATGCGGCAATCTGCGGGCGGGCCGTGAATTTTGAATGACGATGGCGGCGGCCGCACGCCGGCCAGAGGCTGCTTAACGCTTTTACTTCAATGCATTGCGCAAACAAAAGGCGCCGCGCGCGCCAACCCGCCCCGGTCGTTTTCCATGTTTGATACAAGTTGTTGCCAGAGATTAATATTTTGTTAAAGGTACGCTCAACTGCGAGTTGATTATGGAGTTTCCTATGGCGAAGCGTTTTCTGACCGTGGCGGCGCTCGGTCTCGGCGTCGCCGGGACGTCGACCTGGGCCTTCGCTTACATGGCCGCCGCCCCCGTGCCCATCCCCGCGGCTTTCGAGCGCCCGATGGGGCCGATTGCCGCATGCGCCGCCGAAGCGCAGGATCAGTTCCTGAGCGGACCTGCATTCGACATCTTCATGCAGCATTGCGGGCCGGCGGCCGTCGCACGTTTCTGCGAGGAGGCCGCGACCGCCCGGCGGCTGTCGGGGAAAAGCCGCAGCGCCTATGCGCGCAGGTGCGCCATTGAAGTCGAGCAGGCCGAACGGTGAGACGCGCCGCTTCCGGCTGCGCGTGGACCGCCATGCCGCCTGAGTGAGAAGTTTTTTGAGGTCAATGACTTGAACGGATAAATTCATCGCGTCGACGTCGATATTTCGCCAATATCGTTACCAACAGTGCCGTGAACGCGGAAGCGCGGACGATCGCGGCGAAAATCAGGATGGGCGTCATGCATTGGCTGAAACAACACGAGGCGAAGCTCGATCAGGAAATGAACGAGATCGTCCCCAGGGCGCCGGCGCGGGCGGATGTCGTGCAGTTTCCGGGGCGTCAGTCTTCGGGGGAAGACGACAACGCCGCCGCCGCGTTGAGCATGGTTTCCGAAGCCGCGGAAGCGTTCCGGCGGTTCGAGGAACAAGCCGCAGCGGCGGTCAATCGCGCCCATAGCATGGCCGACGCAGTCGTCGAAAAGCTCGAGATGGCCAATGCGCGGGCCGAGCGGGCCGAGGAGGCGCAACGTCGGGCCGAAGCGCAGGTTGCCGAGGTCGCGGCGCTCGCCGCCCAGATGCGCAGCCATCTGGAGACGCTCCAAAGCCGACTTGCCGACAGGGAGGCCGAACTCGCCGACGCCGAGCGGCGGGCCGACCACGCCGAGCGCCGCGCCGAAGACGCCAACGCCGCCATCGAACGCATCGCGGAAGCCATTCGCACGCAGCTGCCGGTCTGACGCTCTGCGGGGCGGGACGTGATCGGGCCCACCGTTGCAAGATATTATCTAAACATCTCAATTCTTGTTTTTTTCGACTTCTGGATAAGGGAACTGCAATCTTCGACTCGCTAGCTGGTGGGCATGCAGACACATGCCGAGCGCGAGGAAGAGAAGTGAGGAATTTGCGATCGAAGACCCACGCCTATCGCAGCGAGCGTCGGGGGGAGTCCCGCTGGCCGATGAACGCCGAAGTATGGGCGGACCCGGGCGGAACGGCCCTGCCGATCGTTTGCCGAGTCAGAGATGTTTCGCCAAAAGGGGCAAGAATTTACGTAAATCCGGGAATCATGCTGCCCGAAAGCTTTTTTCTCAAGATGGGCGATGAGATGCGCCGGGTCAGGGTGGTCTGGCGGCTCGGCGATCACATGAACTTTGTCGGAGTTACCTTTCAAAGCCCTGATATGGAAGGGAATTTCTAATCACCGGCACGCCCGCCCCGTCGATCCTCGGCGGGGGCCGGCGCCGGGAGGCGACCCGAACGGGGGCGTCAGTTCCTAACGGCCATTCACCCCCAAGCCCGCTGCCTCTTAACCTCCGGTTGAAGTTTTCGCAGTTGGCTGTCCTGGCGTCCTGGGGATGCGGACGGAGGGCAGAACAAATGGCTTTCAGATTTAAGAATTTCATCTCGGACCGGTCCGGCGCGACGGCAATTGAATATGCCCTGATCGCATCCTTTATCGGTCTCGCCATCATCGTTGGCGCCCGATCAATCGGCACCACCCTGTCAGCGACGTTCCCAAAGGTCAGCGGCAATCTGGCATAGGCCGCGCCCCCGGGTGGGGCGCTTGTGCGGCCGCTCTTGAGTCGACATCCCGCTCTCGCAGCGGCGATGCGGACGCGCGCGCCGACGTCTTAAATCTCCAGGCCTCTTCGACATCTCGCGCTCGAACGCGCCCCGCCCCTGCGGGCGGGGGGTGGAGATCTCGTTTCCGACTCCCCTTGCAGAATGCGTTGCGCTCACGCCGGCGCAGACGCGACGGCCCTGTTTTTCAACAAGCTCATCTCCAGGCGCCCTGCAGATAAATATAGTTTGCATATTTTTCTATTGCAGCGCGCAAGAACAAGCCTCGATAAAGTCAAATACACTAGTCCGGTCGATATACGCCTGTTTTCCGATCAATTTTATGGTTAATAATTCCTTTCACATATTTTGCCACAATTAAAAAATATACGGACATCATCACCTCCATTATGCGGAATGGAAATGTCGATTCGATTGCATTGAAAGATGCGATTGAGCACGCCCGTATATGTGGCTTTGCGTGGAGTTTGCGTCCTATGAAAACAATATCCATTGCTCTATTGTGCGCTGGACTTTTATCGTCGCCGGCAATGGCTGAAGAATCTTTCTTTTCTCAGCTTTTCGGATTCCAAGACCAAACCAAAGCACAGACTGTGGGCCGCCATCACGCACGCGATCATCGCGCACGCGCGACCGAAGCGGCGACTACTTATGCGATGCCGAGCGGCGCTCGTTCTTTTGTCGCGAACGCGTCCTATTACGGCGGCGGCCCGCGCAGCCTGGAGCCCAATCGGCATACCGCGAGCGGCGAGCGATTCAATCCCTGGGGTCTGACTGCCGCCCACCGTTCGCTACCCATGGGCACGCGGCTTCTCGTGTCTCATGCGGGCCGGTCCGTTGTTGTGCGCGTGAACGATCGCGGGCCAGCGGCGTGGACCGGGCGGAGTCTCGATGTGTCGCGCGGCGCGGCCACGCGCATCGGCCTGATCGGGCCGGGAACCGGCGCCGTTCACGTGCAGGTTCTCGGGCGCTGAGAAGCGCCTGCAAACGCCGTCCAACCGCGCGGCCGGGCGGCGTTTGCGCCGGGAATGACGCGCCCAAGCCGCGGCCAGGCCATCGTAATGGCGCAAAGCTCGGCTCTCCATTGCGTGCCGCTAACGCGGCTTCCGATCAATTCGAATCGGTTCCGGTTCACGTCAAAGGTCACGTAATGGAAAGCATCACCCTCGGCCGCTTCGCTGGCCCCCAGCATTTGGGCCGGCATGGCAGGAAAGCCTTGGCCGCCGCAATCATCGTCGCGGCGGCGCTGCCGCTCTGTGGTTGTTACACGCCAGGAGAACGCGCGCTTGGCGGCGGCATCATCGGCGGCCTGGGCGGCGCCGGGATCGGGGCGCTCGCCTCGGGCGGACTCGCCGGACCAACGCTTGCCGCTGGCGCCATTGGCGCCGCTGGCGGCGCGCTCATTGGCGCGGCGACGGCGCCGCATCCGCGTTACTACCGGCGCCGGCGCGCCTATTATTATTAAGGCCCAATGGTCCGGCGCAGCTTGCGCCGGACCATTGTCGCAAAAGGCGCCGGTCAGGAAAAAGCGCTTCTGCCGGATTGGCGATTTTCGTCAGGCTTCGCTAAAGGAGGCCGCCGATACGCCGTTTGCTCGGAGCGTTGTGATGACAGAACCCGCCGCCGTCCGCTTTTTTCATGTCTGGGACACATACGCAAAAGTCGTCGCCGCCAATTACATGTTCCACCGCGAAATCGGCGATGCGGTGCGGCGCGCCCTGAAATCGAGATTCGGCGCCCGCGCCTTCAGCATTCTCGATCTCGGCTGCGGCGACGCGGCGACATTGGCGCCCCTTCTCGATGGTTTCAATCTTGGAGGCTACACGGGCGCGGACCTGTCGGAAGCGGCGTTGGCGCTGGCCAGACGCAATCTCGCCGCCCTACCCTGCCCCGTTGACCTCGTGCAAGCCGATTTTATGAGCGAACTTGCCGCGGCGAAGCCTTATGACGTCATTTACATCAGTTTCGCGCTTCATCATCTCTCGACCGACCGCAAGGCCGAATTCTTCCGCTTGGCGGCGCGCAAGCTGAACCCGGGCGGTTTGCTGCTGCTCGCCGACGTCGTCCGTGAGGAAGGCGAGTCGCTGCCGCATTATCATGCAGCCTATTGCGACTGGCTGCGCGCGGCGATGGCCTCGCTGGACGCCGCGGAGAAGGGAGCGATCTGCGAGCATCTTGTGAACAATGACTTTCCTGAACCCTGTTCGACACTGACCGCACAAGCCGAAGCGGCAGGCCTGCGCCCGATGGACGCGGCGGCGCCGCAAAAATGGCATCGACTGCTGACCTTCGTTCCAGTCTGACGTGCGCGCGCCCCGCAGGCTTTTGACGATGGGGCTGGCGGGGCCTGTGTCTTATAATGCGTCATATTGAAATCGGTTCGTTCCTTGCTCAGGTACATCTTTCCAGAACGCGGGCTGCGTACCGCGTTTAAGAGAAAAGGCGGCACCTATGGCGAGCACCGACGTCTTCGCTGAATTCGTCCACTTTTACAAAGAACGCCAGGCGAGCGAGATCACGCTCGAGTCTTACCTCGAACTGTGCCGCGACGAGCCAAAGACTTACGCCAGCGCCGCCGAGCGCATTTTGAGCGCGATCGGCGAGCCAGAGCTTGTCGACACGTCCAAGGATTCGCGTCTCGGCCGCATTTTCATGAACAGAACCATCCGGGTGTATCCGGCCTTCGCGGAATTCTACGGAATGGAGGAGACGATCGAACGCATCGTCAGTTTCTTCCGCCACGCCGCGCAGGGTCTCGAAGAGCGCAAGCAGATCCTTTATCTGCTCGGCCCCGTTGGCGGGGGCAAGTCCTCCCTCGCCGAGCGCCTGAAGGCTCTGATGGAGGCTAATCCCATCTACGTGCTGAAAGCGGGCGCGGAGCTCAGCCCGGTGTTCGAAAGTCCTCTGTGCCTATTCGATCCGCTTGAGGCGGGACGCGTTCTCGAGGAGCGCTACGGCATCCCCCGACGCCGCCTCAATCTCATCATGAGCCCCTGGTGCCTCAAGCGTCTCGATGAATTCGGCGGCGACATCACGCGGTTCAAGGTCGCGAAGATCTCCCCTTCCCGCCTGCGCCAGATTGCAATCGCCAAGACGGAGCCCGGAGACGAGAACAACCAGGATATCTCCTCGCTCGTCGGCAAGGTCGACATTCGCAAGCTCGAAGCGCATGCGCAGGCGGATCCGGACGCCTACAATTATTCAGGCGGTTTGAATCGCGCCAATCAGGGACTTCTCGAATTCGTCGAGATGTTCAAGGCTCCGATCAAGATGCTGCACCCGCTGCTCACGGCGACGCAGGAAGGCAATTATATCGGCACCGAAAATATCGGGGCGATCCCGTTCTCGGGCACCGTGCTCGCCCATTCGAACGAAGCCGAATGGCAAAGCTTCAAGTCAAATCGCAACAATGAAGCCTTCATCGATCGCATCTATGTGATCAAGGTTCCCTACTGCCTGCGTGTCACCGAGGAGCAGCGCATCTATGAAAAGCTTTTGCGCGAGTCGGAGCTCGCGGAGGCGAGCTGCGCGCCGAATACGCTCGAAATGCTGGCGCGGTTCATCGTCTTGTCCCGATTGAGCCCACACGAAAACTCCAACCTCTTCTCAAAAATGCGCGTCTATGACGGAGAGAGCCTGCGCGAAGTCGACCCGCGCGCCCGCAGCATCCTCGAGTATCGGGAGGCCGCCGGCGTCGATGAGGGCATGACCGGGCTTTCCACCCGGTTCGCCTTCAAAGTGCTCGCGGCGACGTTCAACCACGACACCGTCGAGGTCGCGGCTGATCCGGTTCATCTGATGTATGCGCTTGAACAGGCGTTGCGACGCGAACAACTGCCGGTCGAAACCGAGAAGCGCTACATCGATTTCATAAAGGCCGAGCTTGCGCCCCGCTACGCCGAATTCATCGGCAAGGAAATTCAAAAAGCCTATCTCGAATCCTATCAGGACTATGGCCAGAACCTTTTCGACCGCTACATCGATTATGCGGATGCGTGGATCGAAGATCAGGACTTCAAAGACCCCGACACCGGACAGATGCTCGATCGAGAGCTTCTCAACCAGGAGCTGACCAAGATCGAAAAGCCTGCCGGCATCGCCAATCCCAAGGACTTCCGCAATGAAGTCGTAAAATTTGCCTTGCGGTGGCGCGCGTCCAACAAGGGGCGCAACCCGTCGTGGGCGAGCTATGAAAAAATTCGCGACGTCATCGAGAGAAGAATGTTCTCGCAAGTCGAGGACCTGTTGCCCGTCATCAGTTTCGGGACGAAAAAAGACAACGACACCGAAAGCAAACATGGCGAGTTCGTGAGCCGCATGGTTGCCCGTGGCTACACGGAGCGCCAAGTCCGTCGTCTGGTCGAATGGTACATGCGTGTGAAGCAGGCCGGCTGAAACAGGGCCCAGCGGCGCGCAAAGGGATAGCGAAGGAAGAGATGCGCATCGTCGATCGCCGGCTCAATCCGGGGGGCAAGAGCTTCTCCAATCGTCAGCGTTTTCTCCGCCGCGTCAAGGAAACGGTCGAGCGCGCCGTTCGAGAAGCAAGCCGCGAACGCGCGATCGAGGACCTCGAAAACGCGCAGGAAGTGACAGTTCCTGCCGATGGCGCGCGAGAGCCGCTATTCAGGCAAACCCCGGGTGAGCGGCGCGACTTCGTCCTGCCGGGCAATCGCGATTATGTCGAGGGCGATTTGATCGACCGCCCAGCCGGCGAAGGCGGAGGCGGCGGACGGGAGGCTGGCCGCGGAAACGGTCAGGAGGATTCCTTTCGCTTCGTGCTGACGCGCGAGGAGTTCCTGAGCATTTTTCTGGATGACCTCGAGCTTCCGGACTTTGCAAAGCGCGGTCTCGTCGACGCCCAGAAATTCGGCACGCGCAGGGCGGGTTATGCCGTCAGCGGAACGCCGGCGAATCTTTCGCTCGGACGCACCATGCGCATGTCGCTTGCCCGTCGCATCGCGATGGGCAGGCCGCAACGCGAGACCCTTGAGCGTCTCGAAGAAGAACACGCCGGCGCCACTGAAAGCGAAACCGCGAACAGTCTCGAAGAGAAGCTGCGTCATGCCCGCGCGCGGCGCTTGCGCATTCCATTCCTCGACCCTGTCGACCTGCGTTACCGCCACTTCGAACCCTCTCCCAAGCCGGTGGCGCAGGCCGTGATGTTCTGTCTGATGGATGTGTCGGGTTCGATGACAGAGCACATGAAGGACCTCGCCAAGCGCTTCTTCATGCTCCTGCACATCTTCCTGACCCGCCGGTATCAGCGCGTCGAACTCGTATTCATTCGCCACACCGACGAAGCCCAGGAGGTGGACGAGGAGACCTTCTTTCGCTCCACAGAGACCGGAGGCACCGTCGTATCCTCGGCGCTTGTTGAAATGGGCCGCATCATCAGCGAACGATACGACCCGATCCATTGGAACATTTACGGCGCGCAAGCATCGGACGGCGACAATATGATTAGCGATAATGATCGCACGCGCGCGCTGCTTCAGGACAAGATCCTGCCGCTCACTCAATATTTCGCCTATCTCGAAGTCGCCAATTCGAATGAAAGCTCCTCCCTCTCGCATTTCGGCGGCAGCTCGTTGTGGAACGCCTATGCGCCCGTGACGGCGGCCTCGCGAAGTTTCCAGATGCGGCGCGTGTCGCGGCGAGATCATATCTATCCAGTGTTCCGCGAACTATTCCGGCGCCGGGAAGGCAAAACGGAGACGCCGGCATGAGCGCAGGAGAGCTTCTCTTCGAAGGAAAGGATTGGAGTTTCGAGACGCTGCAATGCATTTACAACGCTGTCGAAGCGGTGGCGAAAGCGGAGCTCAAGCTCGATACTTTTCCAAATCAGGTCGAGGTGATCACAGCCGAACAGATGCTTGACGCCTATTCGTCGACAGGCATGCCGCTCCTTTACAGGCACTGGTCGTTCGGAAAACGCTTCGCTCAATACGAAGGGGTGTATCGCTCAGGGTTTCAGAACCTCGCCTATGAAATCGTCATCAACGCCGATCCGTGCATCAGCTATGTCATGGAAGAGAACACGGCGACGATGCAAGCGCTCGTGATCGCGCACGCAGCATTCGGCCACAATCACTTCTTCAAGAATAACTACCAGTTTCGTCAATGGACCGATCCGGCGGGAATTCTGGACTATCTGTCCTACGCGAAAAACTACATTGCACACTGCGAGGAGCGCTACGGCGAGGCCGAAGTCGAGCGCCTTCTCGACGCCGCGCATGCCCTGATGCCGCAGGGCGTGGATCGCTACCCGCGAAAGCGACCACTGAGCCTTGCCGACGAGGAACGCCGCGATCGGGAGCGGCGCCTCGAAAGCGAGCGGCTCTATAATGACCTTTGGCGGACAGTGCCGCGCGCCGGTAAGACCTCCCGAAAGATGATCGACCACCAGCGCGCGCTGCTTCGGCTGCCGCAGGAAAATATCCTCTATTTCCTGGAGAAGGCGGCGCCCAAACTCCGGCCCTGGCAAAGGGAGACGCTGCGTATCGTCCGCCTGATCGCGCAATATTTTTATCCGCAACAACAGACTAAAGTCATGAATGAGGGCTGCGCCACCTATTGTCACTACCGCATCATGACGTCCCTCCACGAGAGCGGTCAAATCAACGACGGAAGCTTTCTGGAGTTTTTGCAATCACACACCAATGCGGTGAGGCAGCCGACTGCGCACGAGCCTGGCTATGGCGGCATCAATCCTTATGCGATCGGCTTCGACATGATGCGCGACATCGAAAGGATAGTGCACAATCCGACGCCCGAAGATCGACAGTGGTTTCCTGACATCGCCGGCAAGAAAGATGAAATGGAGGTTCTCAAGGAGGTTTGGAGCAATTACAGGGACGACAGTTTCATTTCGCAATTTCTCAGTCCCAATTTGATACGTAAATGGCGGCTTTTTCACATCCTCGACGAGGAAGATGCGCCGAAACTCAAAGTCGAGGCCATCCATGACGAACGCGGCTATCACGACCTGCGTCGCACTCTCGCGAAAGACTATGAGATCGGACGCCACACGCCTGACATACAAATTGTCGACGTCGATCTGGACGGCACGCGTCGCTTGCTGCTGCATCACCGCGTCTTCGCCGGCAAGATCCTCGACGTCGTCGACGCCGCCCTTACTTTGCGTCACTTAACGGCGCTGTGGGGTTACGATGTCGTCCTAGAAGAAGTCGACGCCACGACCAATGAGGTGCTAAAGGCGCACATGGCGTCGCCCGAGAGCTAGACGTTGCAACGTTCCGAGGACCTTGTGAGCATTGATCACACGAAGCTTCCGCCTGAAATATGGGCGCGTTGGATCGATCATTCCAAACTGCTTGTCGCCTCGTTTCGCGAACGCGTTGGCCGGGAATTGCTTCCAAGCGGCGTAGACGCCGAGGCGGTCGCGCTACGTCTGTTCAATGCGCCAATGGTTGTCGTCTCACATGGCGTGGAGGCGGATCCAATTCTCAATTACGGCAATCGCGTCGCTCTGGCGTTATGGGAGATGAGCGCGTCCGAACTCGTTGCCACGCCGTCGCGGCTCACGGCTGAGCCCATGGTGAGGGACGCGCGCGAGCGCCTCTTGCTGGAGACCGCGCGAAGCGGATTCGTTGACGGATATGAGGGCGTGAGGATCAGCGCCACAGGGCGGCGCTTTCGTATCTCCAACGTCCTGATCTGGACTGTGACCGACGCTGCAGGCCGGCCAGCGGGACAGGCTGCGACATTCGCGCGCTGGACCTTTCTTTGACGGTCACGCGGTGTTGGTCAGCACTTGATCTACCCATGCCGGAACCGCGTCGCTCGCCGGACCATAATGCGTCTCGTCGAAGAGACGCGCATTATCGGACGGCGCGAGATTGATCTCGCAAGTGTGGATTCCGGCCGCGCGCGCCTGCGAGACCAAGCCAGCCGCCGGATAGACCGAGCCCGATGTGCCGATCGACACGAAATAATCTGCGCGCGCGAGAGCGGCTTGAATTTTTTCCATGAAGAAAGGAGTTTCGCCAAACCACACGACATCCGGCCGTAGCGCGCCGGAACGGCCGCATGATGGGCAGACCGTCAGAGGAGACAGGTCAGCGCGCTGCGTCTGCAAACGTCCACACCCCGTACACCGCGCTTTCAGCAATTCGCCGTGCATGTGGATAACGTCGGCCACGCCCGCCCGCTCATGCAGATCATCGATATTCTGCGTGACGAGGGTCGCATCGCCGTTTCTCGTGGTGAGCATGCCTTGCAAGCGGGCCAACGCATGATGGGCAGGATTGGGCGCCGCCGCGAGCAAATTGCGCCTGCGGAAATTATAGAATTCCTGGACCCGCGCTGGATCCCGCGCGAAGGCCTCTGGCGTGGCCAGCGCCATCGGATCAAAACGCGCCCAGAGCCCGGCGCCGGACGCGTCTCGAAACGTGCCCATACCGCTCTCCGCGGAAACGCCGGCGCCGGTGAGAATGAAGATTCGCATCTCTCCGCCCTCGTCATCAGCCCAAGGCGACGAGAGTTTAATGCAGCCGCCGACGGGCGCAAGGAACAAAGCGAGACCAGAGGGCGCCGCGAGCAAAGAGTTGAGGCGGCCGGAAAAATGCGCAACATGGGCCGAGCGGAGGAATTTGATATGTTGTCACGTCGAAATGCGATCTTCTCGATGGGCTCGGCGCTCATCCTTGGCGCGATTGTCCCGCAGCCTGCGCTCGCCGATCCAAATTATCTCGCGCAGGCCATCGCGGAAACACGTGAGGCCATTGAAGCGGGCAAGCAGCTACAGGCAGCTTCCTTCGTCGAACATGCGGTCGACGCCATCGACCACGCCCGCAGCGCCGTTTGGCAGACCCCTGTCGATCCGATCCGAAAGGGCGTCAAACTGCTGCGAAAAGCCGTCAAACTCGCGAAAGGCACGAGTTCCGACAAACGGGTCGCCAAGGCGACAGAACAGGCCGAACTCGCGCTTCAACAATTCGAGTCCGTAAAATAAGACGCGCGAGCCGCCTGTCGGACGTTTAGCGGCGGGCGCGAGATTTTACCCCGGTCGCGTAGGGTTCGATGACATCGGCCATGTCCGGCACCAGGCGCACGCGATAATGCGCATTTGCGCAGTCGATGAGCCAGACCGCTTCGCCGGGGCGAGACGCGCGCGCGTCGCGGCGGGCGTTTTTCGGCGCATCGCACGTGTATCCCTGCACACGAAGATGAGCCGCAAGGATGTCGTCCGACGACTCGCTGAGACTGCACGCTGGTTGCGATAAGACAGCAGCCGAATGTCGCAACGATCGAAAAATCGGAGCCGCGTCATCTTTGTCTCCGTTGCAGCGCGCCGGCGGAGGCCCGGCCAGGGGTTCGGCCAAGGGTTCGTTCGGATTGCCTCCCAACGATCCAAACGCGCTGGTTCGGCCGCGCTTGGGTCAGCGTCCGAATTGGGCGCGGCACGCCGGACTCAATGATTTGAGCTGCGCGCGCATGCATCTTTCAGTTTTGCCGGGATCCGGCACGTCCCATGGACAGAGCCTGTAGGCGTCGGCTTTACACGCCCGCCGCTGCTCCGGAGTGCCTTGCGCCCACGCGGGCGCTATCGCAAGAAATGCGAGCAGCGCGAAAAAAAGACCTTTCCTATTCATGGGTCGCCCTCTGTTTGCGCGTGACGCCGTGCGCCACGAGAAATCTAAACCCTGCGATACTGTCCCGCAATATCGCCTGCGCTTGTTCTCATATTTATTGCAACGCAAAATCGATACGCCCGCCGCCGCTGACCTGAGCGTCCGCGAGGGTCATGACGCGACGTTAATCAGCGCTCGTTGTTGTTTTGCGCTTCACGGCGGCGCGCATCAACGCGAGACACTCCTGTGTGGACGCCATATCGAGCGCCGTCAATCCGAGACTGGTTTCCAACTGCGGATCGCCGCCCGCCCCCAGCAGCAGCGCAACGGCCTCTGCGCGGCCGGACGAGGCGGCAAACATCAAAGGCGTCGCTCCAGTCGCGTTGACATGTTGAATCTCGCTTCCGGCGTCGATGAGAAGCTGGATATTTTGCGAAAACTCGCCCACGCACGCCAGCCAAAGGGCCTGGTTGCCATCCGCATTGACAGCGTGCACATCGGCGCCGCCTTGCAACAATTCCGTCACCAGCAATGGCGGCGCGAGACGCGCTGCAAGCATCAGAGGCGTCGCGCGCTCCTTGTTCGGACTGTGGATGTCGTCCGCGGCGAAGCCGTGACCGCTGAGAAAGGCGCGCAGCTCGTCACTAAGCACGCGCGCGCCAGGACGCGCATCGTTCATTGCGGCCTCTCTTTTCCAAGATAGATCAGAGCGCCGCTCGGCTGAGTGCGCTCTCTTCATCCGGCAAATCCAAATCGGCCTTCCGACCAATGTCAAGCACGTCCCTCTTTTTCATCCGGCGCGAGCGTCAGATCGTCGCTATCCGCCAAATTGCATGGGTGGCCGCCTTATCTCGTTGGAGAGCGCCAAACGGACCGTGCTGGCCGGCGACCCGACAATGGACTAATATCGGCTCTCAATTAGAAGGGGGACGGATCGACAGGAAAAGAGCGACGATCGCACGAGCGATCTCATCGTCGGCGAACGCGGGACGTGCGACGAAAGGTCAGGAAGTAGTTGAGCGGTGGCGCGCAACGACGCGCCAAATAACATCGCCAAAATGATAGGGAGAGACGCATGAAAACGGATGGACGTTCCGATACGCGCAATCTAATCGCCACGACGGCGGTCATCTGGCTTGCTGGAGGAATCCTTTATTACGTGGGCAACTCCCTGCCCAATGCAAAGGGTCCTCCAGATCGCGAAAGCCATGGCGCTGGCGAACCGGCGCCCGCCACGACGTCGAAGGCGTCATCCCCGATGACGGAGCCCGCGCCCGCCGCTTCGGCGCAAAGTGTTGCGGCGACGCCCGCTCCGGCAGAGGAGCAAACGGTCCCGGCGCAAACGGCCCCGGCGCAGGTGGCGGGTGCGTCCGACGACCCACTTTTGTCGCTTCAAAACGACCCCCGGCAATGGGTGTCTGCGACGGGGGATTACGCCAATCTTCGTCATTCGGCGCTCAAGCAGATCACCGGCGAGAATGTGGGCAAGCTTCAGGCGGTCTGGCAGTTCTCGACGGGGGTTCTTCGCGGCCATGAGGGCGCGCCGCTTGTCGTGGGCGAGGTGATGTATCTTCACACGCCGTTCCCCAACATCGTCTATGCGCTGGATCTGAAGGATCCCGAGCACAAGATTTTGTGGAAATACGAGCCCAAGCAGGATCCCTCGGTGGTTCCGGTGATGTGCTGCGACACGGTCAATCGCGGCCTGGCCTATGCCGACGGCAAGATTTTCCTGGCGCAGGCGGACACGACGCTGGTGGCGCTGGACGCCAAGACCGGCAAGGTCGTGTGGTCGGTGAAGAACGGCGATCCCTCGAAGGGGCAGACCTCGACGGCGGCGCCGCATGTGTTCAAGGACAAGGTGTTCGTGGGCATCGCGGGCGGCGAATTCGGCGTGCGCGGGCATCTCACGGCCTATGACGTGAAGACGGGCAAGCAGGCCTGGCGCGGCTATTCGATGGGGCCGGACGCGGACACGCTGATCGAGCCGGGCAAGACGACGCATCTTGGCAAGCCGGTGGAGAAGGACTCCGGGATTACGACGTGGGAAGGCGAGCAGTGGCAGACGGGCGGCGGGACGACGTGGGGCTGGTATAGCTACGATCCCGAGCTGAACCTTGTCTATTATGGATCGGGCAATCCCTCGACATGGAACCCCAAGCAGCGGCCGGGCGACAATCGCTGGTCGATGACGCTGTGGGCGCGCGACCTCGACACGGGCAAGGTGAAGTGGCTGTATCAGCTGACGCCGCACGACGAGTGGGACTATGACGGGATCAACGAGGTGATCCTTGCCGATCAGACGATTGGCGGGAAGACGGTGAAGACGGCGGTTCACTTTGACCGCAACGGCTTCGCCTATACGCTGGACCGCACCAACGGCGAGTTGCTGGTGGCGGAGAAATATGATCCGGCGGTGAACTGGGCGACGAAGGTCGATCAGGACAAGAGCTCGAAGACCTATGGGCGTCCGCTTGTGGTGTCGAAATATTCGACGGAGCAGAACGGCGAGGACGTGAACACGCAGGGCGTCTGCCCGGCGGCGCTTGGGTCGAAGGACGAGCAGCCGGCGTCGTACGATCCGGCGACGGGGCTGTTCCTTGTTCCAACGAACCATGTGTGCATGGACTATGAGCCGTTCCGCGTGTCCTACACGGCGGGCCAGCCCTATGTCGGGGCGACGCTGGAGATGTTCCCGGCGGGGAAGGTTCTGGGCGACGGCACGACCCACACGGGCAATTTCATTGCGTGGGACGCGAAGGTCGGCAAGATCGTGTGGTCGAACAAGGAGCAGTTCTCGGCCTGGGGCGGCGCGGTGTCGACGGACGGCGGCGTGACCTTCTATGGGACGCTGGAGGGCTATCTGAAGGCGGTCGACACGAAGACCGGCAAGGAGCTCTACAAATACAAGACGCCGTCGGGGATCATCGGCAATGTGATCACCTATGAGTCAGGCGGCAAGCAATATGTCGCGGTGCTCTCGGGCGTCGGCGGCTGGGCGGGCATTGGCCTGGCGGCCGGCCTCTCAAAGTCGAACGAAGGCCTCGGCGCGGTCGGCAATTACGCCTCCCTCGCCAACTACACCGCCCTCGGCGGCGTCCTCACCGTCTTCGCCCTGCCAAATTAAGGCAGGACGGCGCGATCGTAAGGCGCAATCCGGCAAGCCCTCGAACGTGAGGGCTTGCCGTTCTGACGTCAAGTTTCGAAATGTCTCCGCGCCGCGGGCGCTCGCGATCTCGGCGCAAAGCAAGTGTCGCGTCGCCGAAGTCAATCGTACCCCGAGGACATAACCACGGACGCCCATCCTCGCGCGTGTTGATCCTTTACAGAAACTTGCGCAATTCGAGACAATGCAAATTTCTTGTTTAAGAATTAGAAGACCGCAATTTTCCAGATATTTTTCTGAAATGTCTTTTCGCCTTCTGCGACAAGGTTTTGTTCAGAGATTTCAATCAACCCTTATCGCGTTTGGATCGACCGGGCAGGTTAGGGATCCTTACGGCGTAAAAGGGGGCGTAAGTGAGCAGATATTTTAAATCGTTTGTCTTTGCACAGGGCAAAGAGAGAACGCTCGACTCCCACTTTTGGTCAAGAGGCCTTTCGAGACGCGAGCGCGCGCGCTCTGCGCGCCAAACGGAGAGCAGCCCGCCTGCAATCCCAAGTTTTCTGCGATTTTGCGACGACGAACGCGGCGCCGCCGCAATGATATTTGGATTGGTTTTGATCCCGATGTTCTTCGCAGCGGGAATGGCGATGGACTATTCGATCGCAGCGAGAATGAAGGATCAGTTGAACGCCGCGGCTGACGCGGCGGCGCTCGCGGCGGTCACGCCAAAAATGATGAACCAGCAGAGCTCGGTTGCAGCGACCGCCGCTCAAAACATGTTCAACGCGCAGATTTCGACGATCAAGGGACTGAGTTTCAATCCCGCCAATCTCAACATCAGCGTCACGGACAGCGAACTCGTTCGCACGGCGCAGATTACGTACTCGGCGAGCGTGCAGAACGCCTTCGCAAAAGTGTATCATCAATATACGACGGCTCTCCACGGATCGTCGACCGCTAGCGCAACGACCGCGCCAAACATCGACTTTTACATGCTGCTCGATAGCTCGCCATCCATGGCGATCGCCGCGACGACCGCCGGCATCAATACGATGGTCGCCAATACATCTGCGCAAGGCGGATGCGCCTTCGCCTGCCACCAAGTGACGACGGCGGGCGAGGGACTCGGCAATCCGGGCGGCGAAGATAATTACGCACTCGCCAGAAATCTTGGCGTAACGCTGCGCATCGACAACGTCGCCGCCGCTGTTTCGAATCTTACGACGACAGCTCAAAGCACGATGGCGCAGAATAACGCGCAATATCGCATGGCGATTTATACCTTCGACGTCGCCTTCAACACGATTCAACCTCTCAGTTCGAACCTCAGCACGGTGCAGGCGTCCGCCTCGAACATCGCGATGTTGCAGGTCTACAAGAACAACTGGCTGACCAGCACGAACAACAACAGCGATGCCGACACCAATTATGACGCCGCGATGAGCGGGGTTAATACGATCATGCCAAATCCAGGCACGGGAACGAATTCGAACGGCGACACCCCACAAGAGGTGTTGTTCTTCGTGACCGACGGAGTCGAGGACGAAAAGGTCGGGGGAAGTCGTCAGCAGTCGCAGATGAGCAACAGTTGGTGCACGACAATCAAGAACAGAGGCATTCGTATCGCCGTGCTGTATACGACGTATCTGCCACTTCCGACGAACTCCTGGTACAACACCTACATTTCTCCATTCCAGGCGCAAATTGGCGCAAACATGCAAAACTGCGCCTCCCCCGGCCTCTTTTTCGAGGTCAAAACGGACGGGGATATTTCGGCGGCGATGAACGCTTTGTTTGAGCAAGCCTTAGCCACGGCGCACTTGACACGGTAACAGGGAGATCTCGCGATGGTTGATTCTGCTCACGGGAAATCCGCGCCGTCACATGCCGAGACGCTCCATGAGCGACGTGGTTTCATCCGCGGCTTGAACCGGCGAAAGGTGCACCATTTCTCTCGAGACGCCGGCGGAATGGTCGCCGTCGAGTTCGGCATGATCGCAATGCCGTTCTTCGGCATCGTCCTTGCGCTGTTCCAGGTCGGAATTGTGTTCCTTGCCCAGCAGGAACTCGAGACCGCGGTCCAGCAGGCGTCACGTCTCGTGTTAACGGGACAGGCGCAAAACCAGAGCCTCACCCAAAGCCAGTTTGCGACGCAAGTCTGCAACAATCTCCCTGCCTTGTTTAATTGCGGGAATATTATGGTGGATATGCAGGTCGCCAATTCCTTCACGACGGCGAACACGGCAGCTCCGACCCTGACCTACAACGGCCAAGGCAATGTAACGAACAATTGGCAGTATCAAACGGGCGGCCCGGGGTCCGTCGTCGTTCTCAGGATCATGTATCAATGGCCAACATTCCTCGTGCCCTTATTCAAACTTTCAAATCTCGCAAACGGATCACGCCTTCTTATGGCGACTGCCGTATTCCAGAACGAGCCATATTGATGAGAACTCTCAACGCGCCAATCAAGCGCAGCCTCGCGCGCGATCAGGCGGGATTTGCCGCGACGGAATTTGCGCTCGTCTTTCCTGTCGCTCTCCTGCTTTTCCTCGGGCTCGTCGAAATCGGAGACGCCGTTGCGATAAGTCGCAAAGTGACCATCACAAGCCGCACCGTAACCGATCTCGTCACGCAAAATGTGAGCGTCACCGCCGCTTCCGTGACAAACATTTTGAATGCGTCGTCGGCGATCTTGGCGCCCTATTCAACGGCGAACGCCGTCATAACGGTCTCTGAAGTTTCGACTGACGCCACCGGCAAGGCGACAGTTACCTGGAGTCAATCGCTCAACGGGACTGCGCTGCCAGTCGGCCAGGTCGTGCAGTTGCCGCCGACAATCGTACAGCCCAACATCGCTGTCATATGGGGTCAGGTTCAATATAGTTATGCACCGTATCTGAAAATGAACTTGACGGGCAACATGACGCTTGCCAGTCAGATTTTTCTCAACCCCAGATTATCGAATTCTATTCCTTTAAATCCATAGTGAGGATTAAGAAGCAGCGCAAAACGGCGGAGCGTCGACGCGCCGCCTCTCCAATGTCAAGCTCACGCTATGATGAAACTAGTCCGATCCGCCGATGCTCCACGCAAATAGGAAATAGCCCGCGCTGTAGATGAGGACCGTCACAGCGGCCCCGAGTGAACCATAGCGGGACAGCCACAGGGACAGGGCGATCAGCGCGGCCGCCCATATCAGGAAGGCGAGGGCTGTAAATACTCTGTCCATGGCGAACCGTGACCCCGGAAGGTGAAATAGGGCGGGACCGCGGATTTACCACTCGCTCCCAACGCCATCCGGCCGGTTCGCCGCCGCCTTCGAAATGATTCCTTCGACGCGCCAGATGCGTGAAACTTGACATATGTAATCTGCAGCGCTTGCAATCTCCCCTCGGCGTCGTCTAGGGCGTGATTACACATCAATTCGGCCAAGCAAGGCGCGTCTCTATGTCGACGGCGACGGGAGAGCTTTACATGTTGTCTGCGCTGAGCGAGTGGCTTTTCAATACCTCCAGCCTTGAGCCGCACGGATTTTGTCTGCTCTGGGAACCGGGCTTGATTTGGGTTTATGCCCTCTCGGATACCGCGATTGCGCTCGCGTATTTCTCCATACCCCTGGTGCTCGTCATCATTGGCAAACGCCGCGACGACCTCGTGTTCAGACCTTTGCTATGGCTCTTCGCCGCGTTCATCCTGCTCTGCGGGGCAACGCATTGGCTCGACTTGCTGACACTGTGGTCGCCGCTTTACGGACTGCAGGCGCTCGTCAAGATGGCGACGGCGATCGCGTCAATTGCTACTGCGGCCGCACTATGGTGGGCGCTTCCCCATTTTCTGGCTCTGCCCTCGCCGGCGCAGCTACAACAGGCAAACGCGGCGCTTCTCGAGAGCGAGGCCCGTCTCGCCCAGGCGCAAAAAATGGAGGCGATTGGCCAATTGACGGGCGGCATTGCGCATGACTTCAATAACCTGCTCCAGGTCATTGTTGGCTCCCTCGGCGTAATCGAACATCAAATCACGCGTGGGCGCGGCAATGATACGATGCCGGCCGTCGCCGCCATACGGAAAGCGTCGAACAGCGCCTCCAGTCTGATTGACAGGATGCTTGCGTTTTCCCTGCGGCAAACTTTGGTGCCGAGAGTGGTCGCGCCTGACAAACTCGTTGTCGGCATGGAAGACATGCTGAGGCGGACTTTGGGGCCCGAAATAGATCTTGAGCTCCGGCTCAAGGACGCCCGGTGGAACGTGACCTGTGACCCGTCTCAGCTTGAAAGCGCATTGCTCAATCTCGCAATCAACGCGCGAGATGCGATGCCGGAAGGCGGCGCGCTCAGGATTGCGACCGCGGATCGGAGACTAAGCGCCGATCAAATTGAGCCCGATATGCAACCGGGCAATTACGTGGAATTTGACGTGACAGACAACGGCGCCGGCATGACCAACGACGTCAAGAGTTGTGTGTTCGAACCATTCTTTACGACGAAGCAGGCAAGTAAGGGAACGGGCCTCGGCTTGTCGCAGGTTTTCGGCTTCGTAAAGCAGTCGGGCGGCTTTGTCCGAATTGACAGCACGCTTGGGAAGGGGACGAGCGTACGAATTTACTTGCCGGGACGCGCGCATCAGACTCACATGGCGGACGACGAGACGCGCCCCCTTATGAAGAGCCTGACGCCGACAGCAACATATGGTCGCAGAGCGTTGGTCGTTGAAGATCAGGCGGAGGTGCTTTCTCAAATCGCCAATCGGCTCAGCGAAATGGGTTTGAGCGTCATTGAGGCCGGCGACGGGACCGCGGGATTGCAGAAAGTGGAGTCAGGCGCGCAATTCGATCTCTTGATCACGGATGTCGGCCTCCCAGGGCTGAACGGACGCCAGTTGGCCGAAGCCGCACGCATAACGCATCCCGATATGCCGATCCTGCTGATTACCGGATACGCCGGCACTTCTCTGGAGACATTGCAAATCTCGTCGAATATCGACGTATTGCGCAAGCCTTTCACACTCGAAGAGCTCACCGAAAGAGTGCAGGCGCTGCTGACGACGGCGGTGGCGAGAGAATAGACGCCTGCGCTGGAAATGTTTCAGTTCTGGTTGATCTCATCTATCTCCAGATGAATACGTGCCGGCCGCCTCTTGGTCGTCCCTTCGAATGCGGTCGGGCGCCATCGGCGCGTATCCGTCTGGCCTGTATCGCCTGGAGGGCGCGCGCTGCGGAACCTTTGTGCCCCTATGAATCGATTTTTCCGCCAGGCTTGAGTTGAACTACTGCCACGCGCGCCGGCGGCGCGACCTGCGCTCAGGCTTTTTAGATTGGCCGCCAAATTCCCTGGAGGCAGTTGCTCTCCTTGATACTCGATACTCGGCGCCGCATCTGCGCACTTAAGTCCCTCGGTCACGGCCAACGACCAATATCAAAAAGAATTGTTGGCGCGATTGAGACGCCTGAGCACTTCTGATCCGCCAAAAGAGATGGGGAAAGCTGCGGCGGCGCGTTCGTTTAGGGCGATGCGCGACCGCGCCAATTGCCGATCATCTACGACGTCGACCAGTCCGCCGAACGCCTCTAGTTCACTTTTACGCGCGTGTTCGGCTCGCGCCCGGCCTTTGCAAGCT